>JANQEO010000363.1 GCA_028278325.1 Candidatus Binatia bacterium | reverse complement strand
CAGGGTGATCGTTCCGGTTGCCTGGTCGATCTGGGGCTCGGTCCAATCCGGCACAGTGTTGCCAGACCCGTTCTTCTTGGGGTCCTCGTTGCTCGTCACAGTGGCCCCGAGGAGCACGGGTCCGCCTCCGCTATCGCTGGCGTTGGCCTGAATCGTGACCGGCCCCATTTGATGATTCGGAGGCCAGAGAATCGAGCAGTCGCTCACGGGGGCGAGACTTGGCGATTGCGTGTCTACGACGTTTACTTCGACTGTGCAACTGGCCACGGCATTCGCGCCATCGTCAATGGTCAAAGTCAGGGTATGGAGATCCACTTCGAGGTCCGCCCCTACTCCTGTACTCAGAATCACCTGGGGGAGGGCGACAGGGGCTCCTCCTGCCGCTGTTCCCTGCATCCCAGACGCCAGCACCGTTGCACCGTTGGACCAGGTCCAGCAAACGACATCCCCGTCGAAGTCAGCGGCTGAGGCCTCGAGCGTCACCACGTCCACACCAGCCTGGTAGGTGCCCTGACCGCTGTTGCAGGAAGCACTCGGTGGGGAGTTACCAATCGTGAGCGTCATCTCATCGCTGGCAGAAGAGAGTCCATCGTGGACTTCAAGCGTGAGTACGTGCGTCCCGGGCGTGAGGGTCGGAATCGTCGAAAGGCTGAGGGGCGCAGCTCAATGACAACTGCGGGGACGGCAGTCGGCCTGCTGATTGCGTCGGTATTCGCCTGGATCTACATGCGAGCCTGACAGAGTCGCAGCGGGCGCCTGTTGGATCCAACTTTCGCCGTTTCGCAACCACCCCGGCAACCCGGCTCCCACCCGCCAGCGACCCCACACTTCAGCTGCGCCAGTCTGTCTTCGTTTCGCCGCGTCAGGACTGTAGGGTTGGAGACATGCGGACACGGTTGGGAGTCCTGCTGCTGGCGGCGACCGGGATCACGGTCTGGGCCGCCATGACGCAGCCGCGGCCGCCAGAGCCTTTACCGGGACTGACGGACGAAGAGTTGTTCGCGCGCGACTACTTCGCGGCCGTCCAAGCGATACAAGAGGGAAGACCGTTTCCAGATGTTGTCGGGCCGCCCACGCTCAATGAGCTGGATACCTTCCACCTCTACCTTGAGTATGAGATACCGCGTTTCGAAGGGCTGGACTTCGTGCGCGCTGGTGACGATGGGTTGCCCTGGTATCGGCTTCGAAGCGACGGAGATGTCATTCTGGCGCACGTCGATGCGTTCGTCAGTTCGGGCAAGCCCGACGATCGACGTAAGCCGGAGAAGAGGGCTGAGTTCCGGCTCGTAGCGCCACCATCTCCCTCGCCGACACAAGAGAGACTCTTGGGGGAAGTGAGGGAGCGCGCAGGAATCGTGGTTCTTCGGTGACGTTCGTCGAACAATCGGTGAACGGCACGAGGAGCGTTCGTTGAAGCCGCAAGAACGGATTGGCCACGACAGCCTGTCGAGTCGCGACTTGTTTCTTGTTCATGCTGCGAGTGCAGACATGGTGCCGTGTCCCGAGTGCCGTCTCGTCACTTCGCCTGCCTGCTCCTCTGGGATGCAACTGGAGAGACGGTCGAGACCGTTTCACGCTTGGCGGAACTGCTCGTCGACGCAGGCTGCGTCTTTGGTTTGAAGATCGGTCGGGGCCCGAGTGGCCTTTCGAAAGAGATCGATCAGGATATCCGGGCCGATGATGACACCCGGCCAGATGCTAGCATCCGATAACGTAACTATGCAGACGGTGCGGACGAGTCGTCACCAAGAACCGACTGAGTGCGCCCGCTCAGTTCAAACGCATTGCCGGCTCTCGGTTCATCGCCCGAGAACAACTGATGCGGCACCCTTACGAGGAGTGTGACGAAGGCGCCGGCCCAGAATGCTGATCGAATCGACGCATCACCGCCCGCGTAACATCGATTCGACGTGTCGTCCCCGATCGATCATCAGCCCTTGGGCGCAGTTTCGCGCATAGACCGCATAGGACCTCTCCGTTGGTGCGCGGTCTGGCGTACGATGAATGCCGATGGCCGGGCAACCCACACCGGAGCGACCACCGCTCGAGTCGTTTCTCGATCAGTACTGGGAGGATCGGGAGTCGGGCCACGTGCAGTCCATCCGGACCTACCTCGAGTTGTTCCCCGGCGACGATGACGCGATCGTCCGCGAGTACGTCATGCTGCAGGAGTCAGGCCGCGCAGAGGACTCGGCGCGTTCGGACGAAAGCTCCATCGGTCCCTACCGCACGATCTCCGAGATCGGACGCGGGGGGCAGGGCGTCGTGTACCTCGCCGAAGACCAGCGTCTGAACCGTCACGTCGCGCTGAAGGTCCTGACGCATCTGGGCCCCGACTCGGAAGCCCTCGTGCAGCGGTTCCAGCGCGAGGCGCAAGTGGCGTCGCGACTGGAGCATCCGGGCATCTGCTCGGTCCACGACGCGGGTGTCGAGTCGGGCGTCCCGTACATCGCCATGCAGCTCGTCAACGGCGAGTCCCTGGCCGAACGCATCACCAAGGCCCGTAAGGACGCGACCACGCCGGAGCACTCGTTCGTCACTTTCGACGAGGACGATGTGGGTGATCCACCCACCGCCGCGGACCACGGCGACCCTAAGTCCGTGTCGTCGTCGTCGACCTCACGGCGGGAGGTGGACGCGGTCCTGACGGTCTTCGAGAAGGCCGCGCGCGCGCTCCACGCAGCGCACGAGTCTGGCGTGGTCCACCGCGACATCAAGCCGGGCAACATCATGGTGTCCAAGGACGGACAGCCCGTGATCCTCGACTTCGGGCTGGCGCGCGCGGACGACCTCGACATCCAAACGCTGACGCGCACCGGCGACCTGTTTGGGACGCCCGCGTACATGAGTCCGGAGCAGCTCACCCGTGGCGGCATCCGGCTCGACCGTCGGACCGACGTCTACTCGCTCGGTGCGTCGCTGTACGAGTGCCTGACGCTGCACCGGCCGTTCGAAGCGGCTACGCGCGAGGCGCTCTACCAGGTGATCATGACGGAGGAGCCGCCCGACCCACGAAAGTTCAATTCCCGGATCTCCAGTGACCTCAAGGTCGTCCTGGAGACGGCGCTCGCGAAGAACCGCGACGAGCGCTACGCGACAGCGGAAGCCTTCGCCGACGACGTGTGCGCCGCGCGCGAGATCAAGCCGATCACCGCCAGGCCGGTAAGGATGTTCGGCCGTTTGAAGCGCTGGGCTCGCCGCCGTCCTGCCCGTGCGGCTCTCGTGGCCCTGCTGATCCTGGGCACGCCGATTCTCGCGGGCCTCGCGGGATACATCTACGCCCACCGGGAGGACATCGAGGCCCAGGCGCAGGTCCGTCTCGAGAGGCGCGTTGCCAGAATCACTTCGCAGGGCTACTACGAGCTGACTCACGGGAGCTTGGATCGTGCGCGGGCCGAGTTCGAGGCGGCTTTGGAGTTGCTGCCAGACTCCGGAGAAGCCGCTGCCGGACTCGTGTTCACCCTGCTCAAGCAGGACAGCCCAGAGTCCGCAAGGAACGTCCTCGACCGGACGGTAGCCGTTCGACCTGAGCTCGAGCGCCTGCGCGTAAGGGTCCTACGAGCACTCCAGAAGGATGAGGAAGCTGCGGAACTGGAAGCCAGCTTCACGACACCGAAGTCCGCGCTGGGTGCGTTCCTGGCGGGCACTGACGAGTTGTTGGTTGGACATGAGCTCGGCGAATCCACGGCCGAAGGGCGCGATGCGTTCCGCAGGGCGCAGAGGGAGTTCGAACGGGCGAATGCGCTCTCTGAGTCCGCGCGTTCCCTGTACTACGGTTCGTACGTCCACGCCGCCAGCCACCTCCCGGACGGCAGGCTTCCGGCAGCGGCATTCGCAATCACGGCGCTGTGGCCCGAGGACGGGCGCGCCTGGTACTGGTCGGCGCGTGCCATGCGAGAGAGCGGTCGGTTGGAAACTGCTCTTGAGCACTGCGAACGCGCTCGGGAACTCGGCGTGAGCAACCAGCTCGACCACGCACTGGTGCTCACGCGGCTCGGGCGCCACACGGAAGCCGAGACCCTGATCCGGGAACGCATCGATCAGAAACCCGACGACGCGAATGGATACAGAGACCTGGTGCCGGTCCTGCTGAATCTCGAGCGGTACGACGAAGTTCTCGAGGTCGCAGAGCAAGCGCTGGCGCTCGAACCCGACAATCGCGGGTTCCGATCATCGGTCGCCATAGCACTCAGCGAGCTGGGCAAGACGGAGGACGCCTTGGTCGTCGCGCGCGAGTTGGTGATTGCTTATCCTTCCAACTTCAAGGCGCACGAGGCCCTCGCACGCGTGCTGAAGAAAGCGGAACGCTATGCGGAGGTGATCGAACCGCGGAAGCGCGCTCTCGATCTTGCTCCCGCCAGAACGAGGCCGTCGCTGCTCGACGCCCTCGGGTCGGACTACCTGTTTGTCGGTGATTCGAAGGCGGCACGCCCGTATCTCGAGGAGGCGTCCCGCCTCGGACAAGACACGTGGGAGCTGTGGAACAACCTCAGCGCGGCGCGGATGGCCGCCGGGGACAAGAAAGGCACCCTGGAAGCCGCCGCACGGGCAATCGCGCTCGAACCCGACAACCCGCACGTTCGCACCAATCTCGGACGGTTCTATCTGGTGCTGAACGACGATCCTGAACGCGCTGAGAAAGAGCTCAAGATTGCGCTCGATGCTGACCCGGCGTTCGGCGATGCCCTCAGTCTGTTGGGGTTGCTGTACTCGCGGACGGGACGCAACGACGACGCGCTCGCGATATTCGAGAGGGCTCTTGCCGTAACGCCCGACGATCCGGTGGTCAACCACAACCTCGGGAACCACTACGGTGCGAACGGCGAGCCGGATCGTGCGCTGCCCCACCTCGAGAAGGCCGCTGCCACAGGCAGCGCCGAATCGCTCTACCGACTCGCGGTCGTGTACGGCCAGCTCAACAGGATCGATGACTGTATGGAGGCTTACCGTCAGGCGATCGCCGCAGATCCCGAGTACGCCGAAGCACACTGCAATCTCGGCGACTGGCACCGGCAACGTCGCGAGTACGCGAAGGCGGTCGAACACATCCGCAAGGGCCACGAGCTCGGGTCCATGAGACAGGGCTGGCCGTATCCGTCCGACCAGTGGCTCTTGAGGGCGCTCAGGCTCCACGCCGTCGGCCTCCTCGACAGCGACCCGGAGAAGGAGATCCCGCTCTGGCGCGAGATCCTGGAACTCGCGCCGGACGACGCGTTCGCGCTGACGACTCTCGCCGCCATCCGCGTCGACGAAGCGACTCCTAACAAGCTGCGGGATCCCGCGTCGGGACTGTCGCTCGCGTCCCGGGCGGTGACGCTGACCGACGGCAAACGGCCCGTCCCGTTCCACGTCCTCGCGGCCGCGCTCTTCGCTTCCGGTCTTCCCGCTGCCGCCATAGAGGCGCAGGAGACGGCGATCGGTCTCATGAATGGCGGGGACGTGCGTGGGCTTGAGCTCGACGAAGCAAGGGCACGGCTGGGTTACTACCGCGCCAAGGCAAAGCGGTAGGTGCCATGCCCCGGATACTTGGCCGAGGAAACGCGCAGCAGGCCAACGTCACAGCTGCTGCGTTGGCGAGCACCTGCGGGAAAGTCCGGCCTTGGAGTAAGCGTCCAATGGCGATCCTTGTGTGGCGACGGGGATGAGCGGAGAGAGCCGCCCGGTGACTTCGATGGTGATGGGCGAGCGGACATCCTGACCGACCAGGGCGAAACACGAACCGCGCCGCCGACACATCGCCCTTGTTGACCGCGTCCTCGCCCGTAGGAGTGATTCGATTCGAGCTCCTTGACGAGTTCCGGAGACGTCACCAGCGTTTCGCCGTGAAGATCAACGATGAATGGATGTCCACTTATATCTCGGGTGGTCCGTACGTCGTGGACCCGGGAAGAGTTCGCTACGAGATCGCTCCGTCGAAGATCCCGCGTGCTGAACCCGTGATCAAGGGTGCGACGCGAGTCGTTGCGGGAAGTCGAATGTCGTAACCCTGCACGATCGGATGTTCAAATGAGTCATCAGGTAGCGCATTTCGCACGACTGCCGATTGCAGACTCCATTGCGCGGATGGCCAAGCGGTTTCGCGGCAACTGGCTCTCAAGTGTGGCACGGCGGTCGCGGGCAAGCCTTTCAGGATCGAGGCGAGAAGTAGCCGGTCACCCCCGGCATGCTGGGCGTGCAGAGACGATCCGTTGATGCGCTTTCACGAGGCGAATCATCGACCTTCCCGACGTGCTTTGTCTATGACGCTCAGAAGCAGCTGCTCCGGGACATTGATCTCAAAATACTGGCGGGCGTCCTGATCAACGACGTCGATGTTCACGGGATTGACGCCAACAAGCGGATGACTGACAGATTCTCCTTTCCTGTGCTCGATGAGACAAACTGTCGGCCGATAGATGCCGAGCCCGGGTAGCAGAACGTCAAGTTCCCCATGTCGGGTGAACGGACGCGCTTTCGACTCGATGGAGCCGTGCTCCTCAGGAACCGCTCCTTTGCCGAAGAAGAGACCCAAGCGCCAGAGCGGGTTGTTGCCTCCGGCCAGGGCACGGGTCGTGAACCGAACCTTCAGCCCCATGCGCAACGTCACCTTTCTGTCGGCGGACACACCCTTCAATCGAACCGTGCGGTGGCCGTCAGCCTGAATGCTGACATCGACGGCAGGGCGGAGTGTCGTTATCCGGACAATCCCGTTGCGGCTGACGCGGTAAGAGGTCTTCTTGCCTTCGCCAACACCGATTCTTACCTGGACGGGGCGGCCCTTCTCGTCAACGACCGTCAGCGTGAAGGCGCTTAGTCCGCCCCTCGGAACGACGAGATTCTGGAGTCGGGGATCACGGTTGATCTCGCCCGGCTTCACCACGACTCTCTCGAAGCGCTGAAGAGCCTCTTCCGAGCGCACTTCCGCCGAGGATGACTGAACGAGAACCGGCCAAGTACCGGCCGGGAGGCTCGTGAGCCGAAACGCTCCGTCGTCGTGGGCGCGCGTGGAGAAGTAACGCCCCCGATCCAAGACGACCGTGATCTTGTAGTCCCCGGGATCCACGCCAGGTACGAGCTTGATCGAACCCTTGATCGAACCCGTCGTCTTTCCGATGTACACGACACTGAGGTTGCGATCGCCGGCCCGGAACCGAGGCTTTGGATCAGCCCTCACCCCGAGGATGTACTGCCTATCCAGGGCGATCTCCCCGGATTGCAGGTAGATGGCGAACGTGCCGTCCTCTTGCGTCCGATGGCCGAGGAGACGGTTCATGCCGCTGAAGTTGCCCGCGAGCGGATCCTCGCGCAGGACACTTAGCCGCAGGCCGGCGACGGGCTCCCCATTACGGTCTACGACGCTGCCGGCGACGAGCAGCGTTCCGCGACCCAGGACGAGATCGCCCAGGTCGGTCTCACCTTGTCGCAGGGGTCGGCTGAGATCTGTTTGTACCCTGTGTAGAGCCGCCCCTCCTGGTCGGACGCGGTCGAAGATCTCGTAGACCCTGCGCCCTCCTGGTGGACAGGGGTGCCTTACGACCAGGCGAAATCGCCCCCCTGGCGCTACGGACACAGGGACCAACGTCACTCTGTCCGGACGTGGCTCGAGGATGGCGCGCGCTTCTAGCTCGCGGGCTGGCCAGGGCGTACCGTCCTCGCGAAGAAGACGACCTGTGACGATCGGATAGGTAGCGTCTCCATACGTCACCTCGATGCGTCGGGTCTCGCCAATGCGATCCGGCCCCCTCGCGACAACTCGCGCAGGCGCGACGGGATTCTGCGTTCCCAACGGGATGACTTCGACGAGAAGCTCCAATCCAACTTCTATGATCGGGAGCCGGACGACGCCGTCCTGCGGTATGCCCGGCCGATGACGCGGTCTCCTGGGCCAGGGCGCATCGTCTTGTCGGGCCTTGCGCCAACGGATTCTCAGGTTGGCGTCGGAAGGGCAGAACGCGCTGCCGGCCGGATCCACGATCGCGATCTCTGCCGCGCCGGTCGGGGGCAGGAGCAGAGTCACGGGCTCTCGGGGGAGTGCCTCGAGGTTGATGGGCACTTCGGGCAAGTCCACGCCGAGGAAGTCGAAGGTCACTTTGACTTCCTTCGTGTCGCGGATCAGGATCTCCCCGAGACGCAGACGTGCTGGGCTTCCGTCCGATCCCGTCATCGCACGGCAATACGCTCCCCGTCGGCGATCATCCAGCGATTTGAGCGCAACGGGTATCCCCGGCTGGGGCTTCCGGTTGTGATCCACGACCCTCACAAGCAGTGTCCGGTCGTCTGGTGCCGGTACGAAGCGCCGTGTGTCGATGAGGCGACCCTCGACGGATGCAGGCGCTGCTGCATCGCGCTCCGCTTCAGCGCTGTGGGTCGGTGCACTCTTGCTCTCCGTCGGGGTCGTCACATCGTGCACCGGTTCCCGCGCGGCGTGCCAGACTGTGACCGAACCAACGGTGAGTATCGTCGCCGCGATGGCAATCTTGGTCTTCACGAGGATGGCTCCTGCGGTCAACTCTGCGGTAGCAACTGCGCTCGTCGCGGTGGCCTGCGCCGGCAGGGCCATCGGCAGAAGAGCCAGCCTCCAGGTCTGGCGGTCCCCGCGATACTCTCGATCGAGTTCATGTCGCAGGAGCTCGGAGGCCCGGCGGAGTCGGGACTTCACGGTCGCGAGCGGAATGTCCAGGCGCCGCGCGATCTCGCGAGGCGGCACCGCTTCATAGAAGCGAAGGAAGATCACTGTGCGGTGGGGCTCTGGCAGACGAAGAAGCGCGTTGGCGAGTGATCCAAAGACCTCGTCTCGCTCCGCGGGGGTCGGCTCCGGCGAGAGGGCTTCCGGCCGGGCTACCGTGCGTTCACGGCGCGCACGACGCCGTTCGCCTCGCCGTAGCTTCAGTGCCAGGTTCCGTGTGACGGTTCCGAGCCACGAGCTGAGACGTCCTGACGGGGGGTGCTCTAGGGCTTTGAGCCAGGTCTGCTGCTGCACGTCGTCCGCATGGTGCTCATCGCCGACCAGCTTTCGCGCGACCGACCTGACGAATGTGGCGTGTCGCAACAGTGTTTCCGGATCGGGGTAGGACATGAGCTTTCGGGGGCGGAGACCTGCCCCAATCTGATACACCCCGCGGACTACGAGAAGGATCAGAGGGTTTCGACTCGATTGCATCGCGCGCGCACGATCAGAACTCCCGCGGCCCGCACAGAGATGCCCGGACCATCGCCGCATTGCAGCGGCCGTTGCCATGGAGAGCAACGCACGAAGGCGCGCGGTGCCCGCCACCGCGCGAGAACGCCGAGTTTCATACTTCACCGCAAACCGCTACCGATGACAAAACCTCATCGTCGCGGCGGTCGTCGTAACCCCCTACAAACACTAGATTCACGTCGATGGCGCCTCTCAAGCTTCACCGCAAACGGGCGTTTCAGCGGTGAAGTAGCGGTGAAGTATGGGAAGGGGTTCTTAAACCCCTGATCGGGCCCGGTGGGGGAGGTCCCATGGCCTGAACATGCGACCTGCTGCCGGCTGTCGGGAAGGTCCGCGGCTGAACCCTCGTCACAGCACAGGGGACTCCCCGATGAGCACACTCAGGGCCGGAAGCATCGTGTGCTTGGTGGTTCTTTGCTCCGCCTGCCCCCAGAAGGACGAGCCACGCCCGGAGAATGTCGTGGCGCAGACCGGGGCCGCCCCTGCGAACATCGTTGGGCGGGTTGTTGCGGATGCGCATTCCGGCGAGGTGGTTCTTGTGCTGCGCCACTGGCGGGCCGAGCCCAGGTCGCACATCGGCATCTACTGTCCCATCCGGACCTGGGGCTACGACAAGATCCAGGGAACCGTCGAGAACCTGGGCCACGTCATCAGCGCGACCTCGGTCGCAAACATCCTGAAGCGCCACGGCATCGTCCCTGCTCCCGAACGCGGAAAAACGAGTTCGTGGAGGACGTTCTTGCAGGCGCACTGGCAATCGATCGCGGCCTGCGGCTTCTTCACGGCCGAGGTTTGGACACCTCGTGGTCTCGTCACGATCTACACGTTCCTCGTGATACACCTCGCGACGAGGCGCGTCGAGATCGCGGGCACGACACCATCGCCGGACGGCATCTTCATGGCACAGATCGCCAAGAACCTGACCGACCCAGTCGATGGCTTCCTCGTTGGGAAACACTTCCTGATTCGCGACAACGACGGCAAGTTCAGCGGCGGGTTCGACGGCATCCTCAAAGACGAAGGCATTGACGTCGTCCGGACTCCCTACAAGGCCCCCAACGCGAACGCCTACGCCGAGCGATTCGTCCGTACGATCAAGCATGAGTGCCTGAACCGGATGATCTTCTTCGGCATCGCACCGTTGCGCCGGGCCCAGCGCGAGTTCCTCGCCCACTATCATCGGGAGCGAAACCACCAGCGCATCGCAAACGCGATCATCGAACCCGGTGATGAAGTCGGCTCGACGGCTGGGAAGATCGAGTGCGAGGAACGACTCGGTGGCATGCTCCGCTACTACCGCCGCGCTGCCTGAACACTGACGATGGTTCGGACAAGGCAAGATCGGCGACACTGAGCCGACAGTCTAGGTCCGTGGCAACCGTCACGTTCGGCTACCAGCACCGCTCGCCACTTCTGTGGACTCGAACCCATCGGGCGCGTCATTCCGTGAGTCGCTAGCGGGGTTGGGGCGAGTCGAGTTTCTGGACCCCACGAGCCTGGTAGGTGTGATGGGGGCCGCCGAAGACCGGCGTGCTGATGATGTCGCCGCTGGAACCCCTGAGCGGGCCCGGTGGGGGAGATCCCATCGTCTGAATCATGTACGCCTCGAAGCGGGACACGATGCGGAGCGTGCTACCATAGCGAGATGCGTGCGCTGGTCGGCGCGGTTCTCCCTCTCCTACTTACGAGCTGCACTTCGCCTTGCGGCTACGAAGGTACGAAGCCTCGAAGCGGGGCCGTAGGGGTTCACTTGGTAGGCGGTAGCGATAGGCTCGAGGGCGTACACATCACGCGGTTGTTGGCCGCTAACGGGATCGATTCGTTCCTGGAAGGGTCGGTGATCCACGGTGTAATGGTCGCGAGGAAAGACGCGGCTCGGGCGAGGGAGATCCTGTCAGAAGAACGATCGCGGCCACACAAACACCAATCCACGAGGACGATCGTTGTCGATCGAAGTCTTGGTCGTGCATTGTCCGAACCGCGTTTCGCGGAGGAGACGTGCCTCGGGCGCATCTTGCGCTCGATCCGCGTCAAGGCTCCGGAGGCAGACGACTATCCGATCCTCCGTGAGATTCGCCTTCGGTCGCGTGACGTGTTGGGTGTCGGCGGCGATCTGAAGGTCGGTTATTACGTTGAGGTTCGGTTGACCGTCAGCCTCGAGGCTGATTCGGCACGCGCAACGGTCGATCTGCAGGTGTGGGACGACGGCCACGAAGTTGAGTGCACGAGTGGGAGTTATCAGGGCTTCGTCAGGTAGATCTCAGTGGCCGAAGGGGTCCACCGAGTTTCGGATGGCGTTTTGGCGACGATTTCGTGACGCCAAAACGCCGGCTCGACGGCGCAAAGTTCGCATCAGATCAAGCACTCGGACGAGACGGTCGTCGTTCCGGCGCAGTGCAGAGCCGGACACGCACCGCTAGCGTCACGGGGAGGACCGCAGAAGGCAGATCAGGCGGCGAGATTCAGTTCGATTGCGCCCGGCCCAGCTACGCGAGCGCCGCCGGTATTGGTCCGGGGGCCTGCGGCCTGTGCGAGTCTCGTCAGATCAGCTCCAGGTTCACATCCTCGATGACCTGGAGGTTGGCGGTTTCAGGGGCGCGATGGAGAAGCTGGAGTGCCCCACAGTTAAGGGCCCAACGCGGGAGAGCAATACCAAGTCCACTGCGGCGGAGTGAGCACGGTCAGGTCCGGCACGCCGGAGATTCTCACATTTGAGCCTCGTGGCGACGTTGGCATCGGACCGGCAGCATTGCGACACCCGCGTGCGCGTCGATGGCGAACTAGTTCCCTTGAAGGCTCCTTTTGGGGGTTCTCGCTCGTTCGTGGGCTCCCGGCCAACGCATCGTTGATCGGACTGATAGAGCTGAAATGGCCCCGTCCGGACGACGGATCGGCTGCATCTCGGGAGTTGGCTTGGAGTAGTACACTCTCAGGTGCTGCCCGGAAGGTCCAAACGTGAGAACGCTCGGAGAGAATGTGTCAGGTCTCGCTGCTAGTTGGAGGGTCGCAGCCGCGGCCCTCGTCTTCGCGTTGATACTCTCGTCGTGCAGTGCGGGCGGGCTGGTCGAGGAGTTGACCTGGCTGTCTGTGGAGACCGAATCGGCTTTTGGCGCCGTCGATCACGGGAGCGGAATCGGGCCATACCTCGACGGCAAGAAGCACGGAGAGTGGACTTACTTCCATCCGGGGGGCGGGATCGCGATCGAGTGCGTCTACGTCGATGACGTGATGGCCGGGCCGATCGTCGTGTGGGCGACGAACGGCACCGTCCTGGTTTCGTTCCGCATGAACAACGGCGAGCCCGCGGGGGAGTGGGTCCTGGGAGAGCGCGTGTTCACTGACCGCGGTGGAGGTAGCCCGGACTCAGACCGCACATCACAGAGGTTCGAGTTCTTCCTGCTCGATGACTCCGGGGTGGTGTCCGTGGTATCACCGGACCTCCGCCCGTTGGGTGAGGCAGGGCCTGTGCGCAGCGGCCTTCCACGTTCCGTGGCACAGCTCGACTCCGTTGAGGCGGCTGCCTTTCGACGGGTTGCCTTCCGGGGCGACCCGAGCATCAATCGGTTGATGCAACAACGGCGCTGCGTCGAACCTGGGATGATGGCTGTCGGGTTCCCGCCGGACTGGCCTGACGATGTGCGGCTTGAGTTCCTGGATTCAGGAAGCGGTTTTCGTCTGATCGCTCCGAGTTTCTATGAGGAGCCACTTTGCGTCCGCGTCAGAGAGGGGCAAGGAGTGTTGGTCCGCATCCAGAGGAACAAGCTCCTCGCCATCCTGGCCGCAGAGTGAAAGGCCTGAATGGGCCGTCCGCCCCGATTCGCAGTTGTAACGAGGCAGTAACGGCGAGCGAATCGCGCTATACGAGCATTCGTACTTCATGTGGGTCGCGACGCCGGATTGCGTGCACGAACCTGCACTGCCCGTGCCGTCGACCGCTCTCAGCCCACGCGCCGAAAGCGAAAGCGACATCCCCGTTTCCCGCAGCTGGAACGACAGCAGGCGCATCATGTCGTCCTTCTCGTCTCGGGAGATGGACTCCCAGAGTTCGGCGGCGCGTTCATCAGCGTGGGTGGGCGGGGACTCGCCAGTGCGGATGACGGCCAGTGCAGCTATGAGTTCCTCGCCCTCACGGTGCGGATCGAGAGCGGCCAGGCGGCGCTTGAAAGTGCGCTGCATCGAAAGTCCTCCAGGGTCTTGGACGTTCGCGAAACTCGGAGGGTTCTCGGGGTCCCTTCGAACGGGATGCTGCTGATCAAGTGAGCCGTGTACGATGGCAGGAAGTGTGCCCGCTCCCGTGATGAGCAGAGCTCCAGATGCGAGTCCTTGCATTCGTTTTCGCCTTCGTTGTCGCGCTCCCCGCGCAGGTGTCTATCTGCACGTTGCAAGGCGACTGGATCTTCCTTCGCGATCCAGTGGGCCCAGGGACGTGGGCAGCGGCGACCCGTATCGCAACGGCGACATGGCAGATTCGAGACTGCGCAGGCGTGTGGACGACGATCACAGGCGTCGAGACCCCGCGGTCCTTTGACGACGTCGATGGCGATGGGTGGACGGACGTGATGGTGACGCTTCCCAACAGTGACACCGGCGTGGTGTCTGCGGCTTCGCTATCGCTTCAGTGGGCGGGGCCGCCCAGTCTTGCGCAGATGGAGGATGTGACGGGCGACGGAATCGCTGATCTTTGGCGGGTGGTCGGACCTTCCACGGACATCTTCAGTGGAGCGACCGGTGCACTTGCGTACAACCTTCCCTTTGTCGTCCGGGACACGTGTGGTGACTTCGATGGTGATGGGCGAGCGGACATCCTGACCGACCAGGGCGTGCGTTCGGGCACGACCGGCGCCGTCCTGGCACCCTTCATGGGCACTCCGGGTCCCGTGGGGGATGTCAACGGCGATGGCTACGCTGACGTCTTGGTCAGGCAGCAGGTGTCGAGCTGGTGCGAGGACTTCACGTGGATTGTCTACGGCCCCGACGGCAGCGTTGTCAGCAACACGCTGCCGGACGCGAATCTGTTTCCGGTCGGACGACTAGGGGATATCGATGGGGACGGAGGCGACGACTGGCTCGGCGTCCATGGCGATTGCGTTGGAGGCAGCGATTATCGCTTGTTCTCTGGCTCGATCTGGTACGATCTTGGGCTCGGTCTAACGTCGACGCAGTCGCCTGAGGTCTTCGTCCTTTCGGATGTCGACGGCGACGGCGTCAGGGACTTCGCGATCGGGGGGAGTTCTGGCTGGGGTGGCAACGACGCACACGTGTTCAGCACCGTCATCCAGCTTCCGAGCACCAGCGCGACGCCCGCATGCCCTGGGCCGCACCCTGGGCTGGTCGTGCAAGGCGGTCCCGTAGTGGGGCAGCTCGTCAGCTTCCGGCTCACGGGTGCCACGCCGTTCGCGGCCGCCACCGTCTACCTGGGAGCCGCCGCACCCCCGGTCCCTATCCTAGGAAACTGTGCTCTGCACCTAGATCCATCGTCAGCCGTCGCCGTCGGGAGCGGGATGGTCAATTCGACTGGCAACTGGGTCCACTACTTCGGTGACGTCCCAATTGAGGGTTTCGTCGGCGTGACTCTCACGGCCCAGGCGTTTGCCGTGTCTGCCGCAACGGGGTGGCAGGCGAGCGAAGCCGTGACGGCGACGATCGGCAGCTCCTATGCGCCAGTCGCGTCGGGTTTCTGAGCCGCCCGGGGGCCGAGATTCAAAACTCCACTGCAAATCGCGACTGATGACAGAAACTCATCGTGGTGGTAGCGGTCCTAACCCCATTACAAACACTAGATTCACGTCGACGACGCCTCTCAAGCTTCGCCGCTAAAGGGGGTTTCTGCGGTGAAGGATTGGTGAAGCAACCCGTCGCGACAGCGCCGTTCACGATGCGGTAGTCTGACGATCCCTCGCCAGCCCTCTCGGCTGAAGGAGCGGCCCGATGACCTGGATCAGGGGAGTCCTCTCGCTTCTCGCGCTCGTGTTGGCAGCCTGCACATCCCCGTCGTCCAAGAGCGATGACGGTGCGGTGGGACGGATCACCTCGCAGCGCATGTATCCTCGCGTGTACGAGGTGCGTGACCTGACGATCCGCTCGGAGCCTCCTCGGGACGAGAAGTTGCTCGCGCTGATCCGGATGATCCGCGAGAGGTCGAAGCCGGGTGTTTGGGACGTCCAAGGTGCTTCGTTGCAGCCATCCAGCGGGCAGATCGTCGCCGTCGCCTCCGAGGACACCCATCGCGAGATGGAGACGATCCTCAACAACCTTCGGCGGGAGCTCGCTGGTGGCGCCCCGGTCGAGCGGGGCGTTCTTGCTCCCTTGGCCGGGAAGCGTGTGGACGACCCGGTCGCCAGCGCATCGTGGTATCTGCCGCCGTTCGGGTTCATGAGTGAGGTCGGATTAGACTTTGGCAAAGCCCGTCGCCCGCCGCCGCCCCCGCCCGACGTCCTGCAGGTGCATATCCTCGACGATCTTGAGGCAGGAGGGCTGAAGCGCGCCCTCTCGAAGATGCTACGCGCGGAAGTCAACGTCGCCTCAACGGGGTCCACCGACGGAAGCATGGCGATCCGGTGGACGATCCCGGTGCACAAGGGCGCGACGTCCGTCCGAATGATCGTCAGACAAACAGATCCCAAGTACTACAACGTTGACCTGCGCTGCGACGGCAAGTCATTTCGCCTGAAGGTCCCGTGCCAAGCATTCCTGCTCGTGCACGGGTGCCCGACAAACGCATCTCTGATCGGGTTGATCGAGTTCAAGTGAGGCATCTCCCTCCGTGCGCTGGTTCAGTTCGTCGCCTACTACAACCAGCGGCCTCACATCGCTCTCGACGGGAACAGCCCCGTCGCTCGTCGCGCCGAATACTGCGGCGACATCATCAGCACCCCCGTGCACTCCGCTGAGCGAGAGCATGTAGAGCCCGACGTCGCGTTGGCCGTCCCACACGAAGCCGGTCCCGGCCGGTTGAGACCCGAATCCGAGGGGAGACCACTCGTCCTGGACGTGGGACCAGGAGAACGTGCCTTGCTGGAAGCAGCTGTGAAGGGCGACGACATCGTCGAAGCTCCCAGTGCCGTAGACGACCGCCCTGAAACGCGCGGGGTCCCGTGTCCACGGCTCCCTCAGGTGTCCGATCAACAAGTAGAGCCACGGGATCGACAGTGTGTTTGTGGCGCGCGGTGCCACGGCGACGTCCATGATCAATCCCGCCTGGGCACCGACACTCGTCACGGGCAGATACCATCGCACGACTTGCGCACTCGGGCCGAACGGAACCGGTGTGTACGACCCCAGGGCGGGTTGGTCGTCGGGGATGAACACGTCGACCGTCTGTGCGGCGTTCGACACGCAGAGTAGAAGAAGGTGAGCGTTCGCATGCTGAGTGTCATCCACCAACATCATGCCACACCCAGCGTGGATAAACGGGCAGTCCGCGGTGTCAGCGAGACCCAGCGCTGATTGACTCGGTTTTCGGCGAGTCGCGATGATCCCCATCGCGTGCCGGCCCCCGTCTCCGGTCGGGGCGCCGGGGGACGACTGCCGGATGGTCTGTATGATGCCCGTTGGCGAGCACTGCGCAGCCTTGCCATCACTGGGGGACGCCGATGGAGACGTGCGGCCAGGGTCACTCGGGAGCCTATTCGTGAAAGCTGCTTTGTGTCTGTTGTTGTGCAGCGTGAGTGTGTGGCTGAACGGATGCGCTTCGTCAGCGTCGGAGTCTAGTCCGGATGCCCTGCCCTCGAGCATGGTGGATCCCGCATACGAAACGCCGTTCGATTCCGCAGCCCTGCCTCAGTGGTTGCCCACTGACTTGGAGGTCGGCAACAAGGTCTTGTTGAGAGGTATCGGCAATACGGGGCCGACGATGCGGGCGAGCACCGTGCTGAAGATCGAAGGCCCTTGGGTCCTCCTTCGGCCTGTCGAGACCCCGGGGCGGGAGCCTGGAAGCGCCGCTTGGTTCCACCTGCCGGCCTTGATGAGCAAGCATGGCTTTGGGCTACACATCATCGAGTGAACGCCGCTCCGTTCGTTGGCCGTGCTGAGAAGTTGCCCGTTGGCGATGTGCCCTGATGCTCATGCGCTGACCCGGCAGCCGATCCTGGAGGGGCAGCGGCTCGGATCCGACTGCCGCCCGGCGCATTCATGAGGTCCGCAGGCCGCTGGGCCCGATCGCTACCTGGCGGTGACGACCCTGGTCACGGCTGGCATGCGGGTGAACGCACGCATGTGTCGCCTACTGCGCTGGCTCAGGGATGTACGACCGGAGAATCGGACTCCGCACAAACTGACCACGCCATCGCCGGAAAGCCCTGTCGACGACACGCCATGGAGTTGGCCGCGCATCTTGGTAGGAAAAGGGCTCCAGGTTCCATCGCTCCGCGAAGAGGTCGCCCGCGCCGCTGGATGAGATGAGGCAGCATTGAGATTCGAGGCGGGATATCTGCAGCCGAACCAGCGTAGGGTCATCATTGAGAGTCAGGTGTGACGGCTCGGCCTTGTCGACCCACTCTTTGCGCCCATTGCCCAGGACCGAGATGAGCTCCCGCAGTGCATCCGAGTCGCCCATGCGGGCGAGTTCGCCGGTCGCCCAGGCGTAGGTGCCGCCTGCCGGATACCGGCTTCTGAGCCTCTGAAGGTACTTCTTCACCTCGGGCCTGCGAGCGCGCGAGATATCGTGAATCCGTTCGTCAGGAAACAGTGCGAGAATCCCCTGAATCACGGCCTCGGGTGCCTCCTCAAGGACCAACGCCTGGAAGTTGGTGAAGCTGCTCCGGTCCGAGAGCAGATTGCGGAGGCACGAGCCTGCGGTCGGTGGCAGGCCAGCGGCGACCGCAAGGGAGACAGCGCATGTCTTGGCGGCACTGCCGTGTTTCTCGGCTCGTCGGCGCAGCGCGGCAACTAGAACGGTGTCGCCACGAGCTGCGAGGTCATAGAGATCTGAACCCAAATCGGCACCGTCGTCGAGGAGTTCGACGACGTGTTCCACAATCACGGGGTCCGCGACGCGGAGCAGCAGAGATGTGGCCCTTTTGGCGTCCTCAGGGGCGGCGTGCCTCAATTCCTGTCGCATCAGCGCTCTCCACGCGGGGGAAGCGGCAGATTCAAGAAAGGCGTGAGCCTCGTCAGGAAGATTGATGAAGCCCGAGGAGCCACGCCGGAATAGTTCGAGTGCTCGATGAGCGAGCCTCCGGGTCCGGCAACCGGGAACAGAGTGCCCCAGCTTCGTCAGGGCAACAGCTTCGGGTGAGGATCGCGTGGCTGATAACACTCCATCGGCGTCGATGTCGACCTCAGGGAGCCCGTATCGGAGTGCCTCGAAGCGAGCTTTGACGAGAAGATCCACGACGGCAGAAACCGACCCCTTGGATAGCGCACTCAACACACTGCTCCTAGCTTGCCCGGGATCGAGTGCGAACAGATTCGCGAGTGCGGTGGCGTCACGCCGAGCGCGGGCGCGCAGCGCATCGGCAGCACCAAGGTGGGAAAGGCGCGCCTGTGCGGCGAGCACCGCGGGTGCCACATTCAGCGCCTCGGCATCTAGGGTGGCGAGCCACGCGGCCACACCAGAGTCATTCGTCCAACCAAGACGGTCGATGACAACGGCCAGATCGTAGCTCCACCCGTGTCGCGCGCATACCTTCCCAACCTCGAGGAGAAGTGGGGCGTCGCCTGCACGAGGCTCAACCTGCGTGAGCCACCGCATGAGCCAGCCGTCGCTTGGGCTGCCGGTTCGCGACTGCTCAGCATCAGATGGCTTAAGATAGTACGCGCGCAGAACTCTGGCCAGACCGCTGGGCAACGCAGACCCAGGAGCGGCCGGGCTCTTGGTCGTTCCTTCAGGGCCCAGGGCAGCGATCACGACGTCGTCGCGGAATCGATCTGTGTACGACGCAAGAAACAGGATCGTGGCTCGCGCCTCCTCGACGAGTTCAGGGTCGTCCTTACGTTGGGCCAAAGCCGCAAGGAGAGGAATGTGGTCGGCTCGCATCTGCCGATGACACTGCGCCAGGATCTCCTTCGCGGACAACGAACGCGGAGGTCGGGGGAAGGTGAGGAGCAACCTGGAAAGGTCATCCCCACCCATGAGGTACCTGAGATCCAGCAGTTCGGTGGGTTGCCCCTCCTGGCCAAACAGAGGGAGCAAGAGATCGACCGTTCGGGACGCTTCGGCGTCAGGGATGTCCCAGCCGCGCTCAATGAGCCGGATGATCTCGGGCTTTGTCGGCTGGCCCGTGACCACGCCCGAGAGGAAGATCAGAAGAGCGGCCGAGGAGAGACGCATGCCATCTATGATAGGTGACGATCGTCAAATGCCGTGACGGATTCCGCGGGCTTCCTGCCGGGAGCATAGTATCGGTGGATGGCACAACTCGGCGTCGCGCTCTCTGTTGAGGAGAACTCGTGATGAAGGCCTGCCCGAGTCTCTTGCGAAACAGCGCCTGGATCGTGATGGCCTGTGCTTTGATGTCCGTCTCGTGTTCCGCAGATCCGTCGCTCTCGGGCCCGGCCGAGTCGCGCGGCCTTGAGGACTACGTTGGCAAACCGCTCCGGGATTCGGATGCGCTCTGGGAGGACGTGGAAGAGCTCACTGGGTCAAAGCGGGGCGAGACGGAGTGGATGTTTGGCCATCTTGAAGCGCGATGGGTCAGACCGTTCAGGTCGGGCCGGGCTGCCTGGATGCTGTTGGAGGCGTATGAGGGGCTGGGGAGCAATCGCGACATTCCCGGGGTTCGTGTTCACGTTTTCAGCCGTGACTGGGAGCTCGTGGCGAGGAGCGCCTTTCCGACGGGGTACGGGTTCAACACTCGTGGGATAGGAATCGTCCGTGACGACATGGCCGGGCAGGATTTGCTTCGTGTGTCTTCTGACCCCGTGGGCCCTGGTGTTGGGGGCTTCTTTGAGGAGGATGACGAGCCTGCGCCGAAGCCCGACTTTCACCTGTTCTACACCTTGATCAACGACTACTTCGTGACCGTTAGGGCGGAGGACGCGAGCGGCAAAGCAGTCTGTGGATCGTTCCACTACCGCCATAGCTACCCGGAGTGTGGGCCGAGCGTACACTTGAGGACAAAGGAAGAGCGTCTCACGACGCTTACGGGAAACGACGTGATCGCGTGCCTGGACACTCTCGTTTGGCTAACCGGAGATCACTTGCCGAGCGATCATGTACGGGAGCCAGACGTCAGTCGCGAATCTTTGGAGCATTCGCTGGCATTCGAAGCCGTTCGTGATGCGCCTGAGGCTCGTCGCCTGATCCAGGGCCTGCTTGTGGCGAAGCACCCGTGGATCAGGGAGTACGCCGCGGCTGCTTTGGAGGTTGTGAAGTGAAGACGCATCTCGGGCTTGCCGACTTCGACGCACCGTTGATCGTAGCCTTGCTTGGGTGTGCCTCCGATGACGGTGCGCCATCTGGCGAACGCGAGAGTGACCGTTCGTTTCACGCCGCTGCGGTGGATGTCCTGGAGCGCAACCTGGATGAGTTGCGTGCTGTCGCCGAGGAGGGGCGCGTCCGGCTGCACGAGATGCGGCGCGAGAAAACCAGACTGCTCGTGGCCAAGAAGAGGGCCGGAATCCCAACGTCCGGTGCCTTCGATGCAGCCATGCGGCCGTTGTCGGATTGGATGCGAGCCTGGATGAACGATGCTCTGAATGCGGGGCGTTTTCACTGAAAGCACGTTACGAGAACGAGCCATGGCTCCTTCGGACGGAGCAGGGGATGCCCCTTGTTCCGAAGGTGTCTCAGTAAGCGCCCATGCAGTGGCGACGGTTCAGCCCACCCGAAGTCTGTCGAGAGTCTTGCAAGGAGCTAGTCCGTGAACGAGTACGAACATCAGCGGCGCAGTGACCACGGACGAGCGTCGTGGCTTGCGTTGTTTGCCGCAGTCTTGGTTGGGGCGTGCGCCTCATCCGCTCCTCAGGAGTCACCCCCCCAATCGGTCGACGCCGTGCGGACGACGCTGTTGGAGATCGTTGATGACGAAGGTCGAGTGGCCATCCGGATGCACGCGACAGGAGGCGGCGGCGGAGTGATCGACCTCTTGAATCCAGAGGGTCATGAGGTCATCACCCTGGTTGCGGGTATCGAGGGTGCCGGAGCGATGAAGATGGCTGAAGCCCACGGCGAGGCTCGAGTGCTGTTGACCGCTCACGCAGCATCGGGGGCCCTGGAGTTGAGGTCGCCCACAGCCAGAACTGTCACTCGAGTCCAGGATCGGTAGCGGACTGGTGTTGCAACATGGACCGGTTGGGTCGATCGGAATCTTCTGATGTTCGCGCCTTGACGTTTCGAGTGGAACGTTGTCGAGACCTGCACTGAAACCACCGACACGTGTTGTTTGGATGGCTGTGTTGGTCGTTGCCGCGTGCGCGATCGGGTGGCTGGTCTACGTCAAACCTGCTGAACCTCTGCCGACTGCTCTGCACCATTCGGGCTTCGCGTATTGCGAGGTGAACGACGGAATGGTCATGGTTGCGACTCCGGACGGCGTTGATCAGTCTGGCGACCACGGCATGCGATGTCGGCCGTTGGCGATAGCGGATGGGCAACTGATCTGTGCTCACCAGGTGGGAAGCTCAGACACTGCGATCACCGTCGGCAGGAAGGAAGTTGCGGTGTTCCCCGGCCACGTTTCGAACTCCGCGCAGGGGCATCCAAGGGGTGGAGTCCTGACGGTCACGACTGTGGAACCGCCTGCCCTGTGGGCAATAATAATTGGCCCTGGTCCCGAAGTGACGGTCCAGTGCTTGGAGGGAGGCTACCATGCAGAGGTTGTGATTGATGATCGCGGCAATCCGCGATTCTTCGTCGGTCGCCGCCGATCCGACGCCGCTGATCAATACGTGGGCCCAGGAGGCGGGTCGGTTGAGTACGCCCGCCCCATCGCCTCCGGACGAGCAGTTAAGAGGCGGTGCGCTCTCTCTCCCGATGGCACCCGGCTGGCTCTTGTTTCATCGTGGTCAACGATCACTCTGCGCGATAATACCGTCGTAACCGTGGTGGAAGCTGAGAACTGGCGGCGGGTTTCTCAGTTCACGGTGACAGCACCTCCAACCGACGTGGGTGGTTTTGATACGGATATCAGCTGGGACGCTGAAGGTCGCTTGCTGAGCCTGGCCGAGTGGAGTGACGGCAGGTCGACGGTCGCCGTGTGGGATGCTGAGTCCGGACGTCGTAGCGGTGAGCCTGCTTTTGATGGCATGGCGGGGAGATTCGTCCGCTGGGGGGCGACACTGGCGTTTGCGAACGCTGAGGTCGTCCCGAACTGTGACTGGTTCGCGATCTCTCCATGCGGTGAAATCGCTGCGGTGGCATCCGCGTCCCACGGGGTGCGTCTGATGGACGCGAGCGGACGATCATCGGTTGCGATCGAAGGGGCTCAAGGCGGCGGAACTTGGATTCCGCTCATGGCATCCGACGGATAGACACAGTGAACGCCTGCGGCGCTGTCTCTCGTGACGTCGGGAGGCCGCTGAGCGCGAGCGTGCTGATGCTGCGGGGGCTGTTCACAACTCCGGCGGTGTCTGCTTGACGAGTTTCCCTCGATCTACTCGCAACAGAAACACCCACCGATCTGGCGGTCGATCAACAGGCGATGCCAGATGACGCTCGCGGCCCGCGACTGGGTGGCGGGAACTAGCAGGTACACACCCATGGACGATCCCCAGCCCACCCTCACGCCTTCTGCGGCAAACCGCTCTTGAATCTCCCGCCAGTTCGATATCAACTGCCCGAAGTTCACGACCCACCCCACCGTTCGGCTGTCTGTCGTTGGGGGCGCCGCCTTCGTGCACTCGTCGAAGTAGCGGATCTCCTCGACCGATATATCCACACCATCGACTTTGAACCTCTGAGGATCGGGCCGGCTCGAACAGGCGCAGAGCGCAAGGACCACGCCCAGCAGAATGCACTTGATGCCGCACATGTCACGGCTCCAGGTGACGGTCACGCAGGGCATGAGAGCCTACACCATGAACCTGTTGCCGAGGGCGGGAGCCAATTCACGCGGTTCGCGGCGAGTCCGGGTCTGATTGAGCCGAGGATACGGGGACGCTTAATCCCATCTCCTACAACATGAGACGGCAGATAACCGCCCCGTGTTGGCGAGAAGGAGGAGCCTATCGCCGCCCGTCGCAAGTCCCTATGCTGAGTGGGATTCGAAGACGAAGACACGGCCCATGTGCTGGGCAAGGATGGCCAACGTTCCCGTCGGGACGTGTCGGAACCGGGTCGATGTGACCATCTCCCTGATGGTCTGGATCTCATGGGAGGTCGATCGATGCGGCGAGGTCTTCGGGCACGACGCATGGTCATCGAGATCACATGCTCGCTCGGCCTGCAGCCAAGCGTGGAATCGAGCGACAGACCGATGATTAAGCTCAAGAAGGATAGGAACGTGTGCGGCAAAGATCGGGCAATCATCCCTCAAGGACTAGATGTACGTTCCGAGTGCCAACAAGGCCGGAAGGCTACGAAGGCCGAAGTGGACGTCGGACAGCTCCGAAATTGCTGAACGTCCCGGTGCTCGCTCTTCACAAAGAGGAGGCCCTTTCAATGAAACCTCACCTGACCACGGCTGTGTGTTGTGGCCTGGTCCGCTGCTGGGCTCATGCTGCTCGTCCGGTGACCAATCAGATGACCGGTTCCTCCCGTCAAGCATGGCCGATCCTGCCGTCTTGGGCGCGGAAATGGAGCCTGAGGCTGACTACCTCCCGCCCTTGCTGCCGTCGTCCGCAGTCCTGCCGGGAAGACAACTCGTGTTCGTCACCGCGCAAGGTGTCGAGGTTGAGACCCGAAAGGTCCATCGTCTCGAGGGATCCTGGGTCCTACTTCAGGCGACCGATGCCACCGGACAAGCTGTCGGAGAGCCAACATGGTTCCACCTGCCAGGCTTCCTCAGAGCGCGTGGCATGGGTGTACGCATTGTCGAATGAGCTGTAGGAATCAAACAAACACCAGAATCTGTGGAGATGACGACCAATGATTCTCTCCGGCCGAAGCGAACCCGGAGTCACCATCACCGTCAGCTGCTCTAGCGACTCCCGACCCGGCGCAACGTCTTGCCGAGCGCCCGCGAGTCGGCGCCGCTGACTATCAGTGAGACGACGCTTCTTGCCCAGCTGCTCGCGCAGAACCCGGTTCTCTTGGCGAAGGTGGTCGATCGCCTGCTGCTGCTGTTTGTTCAGCCAACCAGCGAGGGAAACAGCGACGAGATGCAGGAGGACGAGGAGGCGATCCATGGCGAGGGGAAGCCTATCGCCGCTATCTGCAAGTCGCTACGCAGACGCACGTTCGAGTTTCCGGACCCTACGCTGTTTGTGAACCACTCACTCGTTGCTGACGTTCTGGGACGAATGCGGTGCGCCGTTTTCATCGTCACGGCCCTCGGGGTGGCTCTTTCAAGCTGCCAATCGCCGCGCCTCGCGTGGTTCGGTCCGGACATCCCAAGATCGGATCCTCCAACAAATGACGACTTGCCGTTCGCACCACTGCCGCCGGGCCAGTTTGCGTTTTGGGTCAGTGGAGCTGACGGACAAGACCGACGTCGCGCCCTCGGCGAAGTAGTCGGCATTCGCGAGCGCCCACCACGCGTAGCGTGGCTGGCCGACGGGCGACACTTCGTCGTGTGCCAGGAAACGCGGCGGACGCGATACGAACCGCTAAGGGTGTTTCCCGATTTGTGGTTGGTATCCGGTGACGGTGGAACGCCAAAGAAGTTAGTCACCCTTGGCGTAACGGTCGGGTTTGCACCCTCGCCGGATGGGAAGTGGGTCGCCTACACGCGGTGGGACTCGGGGCTATGGAAGGTTGAGGTGGCCACGGGTCAGAGGTCGTTACTTGCCGGCGGGTTCTTCAAGTCGTGGGAGCCGGTTTGGTCGCCCGACGGGTCACACATCCTGTTTCGTGGATTCCATGACGTGTATGAGAGTGGCATGTGGGAGGTATCTGCCGATGGAACCGGCCTCCGAAGGGTCAGTGATAGCCTCTCATGGCCGTCGTATGCGCCGGACGGTTCCGCCATCGTGGCTCTGGAGTACACATGGCCACCTGGCCCGAAGCGCGTGTTTCAGGTCGATCCGAACACGTTTGAGCGCAGAGTCATCGCTGAAGGCGCTGCATCGGAGGAACCGCCCGTGCTATCGCCAGACGGGAGCCGCGTTGCATTCGTGCGTCACGATGACGGCGTGCTCGCGCTGGTTGGTGTCGGATCGAACCAGGAGCTGGTCACACTCGGCAAGGGGAGCCAGCCTGCATGGTCCCCCGATGGTCGTAGGCTTGCCTACGTTCGCGATGGCCACGTCGTGATTCTCCAACTGGAGACGGGCGCGGAGGTTGACCTCGGTCTTGGTGAGAATCCAACGTGGGCACCTCGATAGAGTTGAGATTGGTCGGGCCTACGACCCCGGTGCAACTCCACGAGCACGCGATCGATTCGAGATGTAGGCGGAAACGCGAACCCCTACCCACCCGTCTCCGTTCGTTGCGGGGCGTGCCCTCGGTCGATTCGACGCAGGGTATGATTCCAGTCTCGCCAAGTAGGCGGATTTGCCGCGCTGGACTGACGGCGGCCAGCGCGGTCAGCCTTTGCGCTGCTCTTGCGCTTGCGTCCTGCGCCGACGGTGGTTCGGTGGTCACCGCCCCAGGGGCGGTGACTACCAGGGGGAAGAATGCGCAGGGATTCGATGAGTACACCCTGGACATGGACCCGACCGTCGTGTTCGTGCGCGTTCCGGGCGCGGTGGTCGACGGCGTCGAGCTGTCCCCGTTCCTGATCTCCGAGTACGAAATCACCAACGCGCAGTACGAACGGTTCCGCGCTGCGACTGGGCACCGATCAAGACGGCCTATGCCGTTTCTGAAACGGCGTACGCTGTGTCAACAGCAGACAGAGAGCCCAGACTTGCCAGCAGGAGAGGTCAGCTGGGAGGACGCGCAGGCGTATTGCGAATGGGCTGGGTTGTCCTTGCCGACGCTTGCACAGTGGAACATGGCGGCCTACGGAACGGATGGACGGCAGCACCCATGGGGCAACGAACCGGTGGGAGGGAGCGTGACACGCCTCAACTCGACAGGAGGGCTCGACGTTTCACGGCATTACTGGGGAGGAGTACCTTTCGAGCCAGATGCGGTCGCGGCGTGGGAGGGCGACGGGTACGTGCTCGCAGCGCCGGTCGGCAGTTTCCCTGATGGGGTTGGGCCGTTTGGGACTCACGATCAAGCTGGGAACGTCAGCGAGTGGTGCCGCGACGCTCTGCAGTTTGCTCATGCGAAACTTCGCAAGGGGGACGGTCTCCGGATCGATGTCCGCACGATCGATCGCCACCAGTCGGCTTTCTGGCGCAAGGCCGTCGCCGGAAGTAGCTACACGAAGTCCCAGCGGCCGCGGAAGGAGTGTCAGTCGACGTTCCTTCGACTCGACTGGATGTCCTACGACACCGGCTTTCGTCCGGTGCTGACGGTGTCGGGTGGACGATGAGCCCACGCCGATGGGTATCGATGTCGATGAAACCGCCGATAATGCGAGTGTTGATGATGTTGCTCTTCCGCATTGACCCGCTGCCGAATACGGCGGTACGGTCGATTCCGTACGGTGTTGGCACGACCACACCCAGAGGAGTAAATAGGCAGTGATGTGGCAGTCCTTGCTAGTTGTGGTTACTGCCTGGTGGAGCACACTGGGCGGTTGTCCAGCGCAGCGCACTCTGCAGGTCGAGGCTGTTGACGGCAAGCGCGGAACACGGATCGCTGGATTCTCGCTGGCTCTTGAGGTTGACAGAAGAACACCGATTGAGCGCCGCAGGACGTGGTCCTACGATGGCCCGATCAACCCACTCAGGACCGTCGAGAGCAAGGAAGGGGCGTGCATTATCGAGCCTCCTCCCTCGGGGCACATCTGGGTCGTGTCGGCGGCGGACTACATTTCGGTCCCTCTTCTCTGGCCCGTGGAGGAAGACGTCAAAGAGGGTGTTGTCGTCATGGCACCGCGCGGCAGCGCGACCGTCGCGCTTGCGCGTGCGCCTGGCCTGATCATCGTTACGTCCTTGGATTCGGGGTTTCCTGTGAAGCCGGGCCGCTACTCCGTGGAGTCGTCAGAGCGTGGACCGGTCCTCTTTCTGCGAGACGTGCCGCACGGTCGGTATCGAATCAGAGCGTCGATCGGGCGCGAGTTGACTGCCAGGACGGAGGTGGTCGTTGGCATGGAGAGAGGTCAGCGAAACGAAGACCGTGGTGCACGAACCGACAAGGTCGAATGGCGACGCAGGGGCTTCCGGCGATGCTTGTTGAGAGTTCGGCTGCACGGCGAGCCCGGCCGGGCCGATGGTGCCATCCTTCGCAAGCTTGGTCCGACGTATGGCGGCGCTGGGTTCCCCCTCGACCGTGATCGAGCCGAGTCCAGGCTGTTTGGGGGAGAGTGCAGCCTTGTGACCGGAAGGTACTTGGCGCGCATCAGTGGGGTGAACTACATCACGGCTTTCTCCGTGGCAGATGCGCAGAAGGACCGAGTAGATGTGGACCTGCGCCTCACAAAGTTTGTTCCGCTAACTGTGGCTCCTCGTGCGCTGGGGGTGACACTCAACGCGACGAAGCCCAAGTATCACCTTCGCTGGGCCGTAATGCGCGGTGTGTCGCGAGAGGACCTGATCGCGGTCGGTGACGAACTGCGAGGGCTACTCGGTCCGGAGCAGGCTTTGCCGCACGGAGGCCAGATCCTCGTTCCGGAGGGGAGAGTATGTGTGTGGGTTGAGGCCGACGGTTGTTGGCCGACGCTCACCGTAGTGGACACGTCCGCGCGAGGGCCACGGCGAGTGCGACCGACAGTCACTCAGAAGGCCAAGCTGCGCTGCCAGTTTCTGTGGCGGGACCAAAGGCGGGTCCTTGGAGGCAGTTTCCACGCGCGGACGACGGCTGCCCACCATGTGCGTGACAGCTACTTGTTCGCGTCTGGAGTCCCAAGTTGGGAGACACTCGACAGTGCACGCGGAGGCACCAATTCGCTGCGTGTGACGTGCTCTGGGACCGTACTGGCACGTCAGTCCATCGGACTGAAGAGTGGAGCAGAGACGTCTGCCCGTGTCGTTCTTGGCAGGTGATCCAGCATCCCGCTTGCGGGTCCCAAGAGCCCCATCCACGCACAGACCGCATCTTGGGCGCGGTCGCCACGAAGTGGAATGGAATGGTGCCGACAGGAAACCCGGCCTCGGCCTCCAGGGGAGGTCGATCAGGTAGTGACGACGTCTTGTCTGGCGGCTGGTGTAGGACTTGGCTATTACCAACGTCGTCCGAAAACTCGCTGAATCCCTTCGCGAGCACGGTGGGAACCACCCACCAGCTGCGGGGGTTTGCTCAGACCCCGACCGGCGTATGGGAAGTGTCCAACCTGGTGACGCTCACGATCGGGACTTGCGTCACTCAGCCCTCGGGAGTCTGACGGCCTTCCAGTGGGTCAAGCCAGGGTCGCCGATCGCGTCGCAGGCATCCGGTGCGACTCCAGCCCGACCGACAGGATCGAGTTCGCGCATGCGCGCCGTCGTTTGAGGTTCCCTTCGACGCGGGGCACAGAATGGGCGGTCATCGCCAGGCCTGCCCGCCTGCAGACTGAAGCGAACCGATTTCTCCTACAATTCCACCCGCCGGAAAACGAAAGCGGGCACTACCCATGGGGACACCGAACGGGTTGGTCGTGTTGTATCTCGCCGACGACTCTTCGCGCGCCGCGTCGACAGACCTGGGTGTGAGGTTCCAACAGTAGAACTCCTCGCCCGTGGCTTCGTCCCATGCCCGGGTTCGCAAGCACTCGGGGTCGCGCGGTGCGGTCTCCGCGCTCACGGGGTCTTTGAAGTCGCCGAGCCGGGGGGTTTCCGAGAGCGTCTTGTCGAATACGTTCTCCGTACGGGCACGGATGTCCCCATTCAGTCTATAAAATGCGCCGCGCACGTTGTCCGTGCCCGGGAGCAGGCTGTTGCCTGGGACCCCGAAGTCGTCAAACGGCGGAGCGAAAGTGCCCCGTCCGGGCAGTTCGACGCCGGCAGGGGCGCGTCCGAACGTGACGCCATCCTCCCTCCTCGACGACTCAGGCGACGTATTGCTGCTGTTCGTAGCTGACTTCTCCACTACGGCTTCGAACGGGACTTCGATGACCAAACCTGTGCAGCCCGCGCGGACGTCCTCCAGTAGCCACCAATCCCGGGAGTGTATCTGCAACGCCAGGTGAAAGGCCCTGTCGGTTGGCACAACCACGGTGAAGCGGTTTCCAGAGATCGTGGCACCAGGGTCCGGGAGGCCCAGCAGGACCCGCTGCTGCCAATCGCGGACATCGCCGTCAGCAGGGACGACTCTCACCGTCTCGATGGCAAGCGGCTGGCGCCTCAGGTCGAGAAGACGCCCGCCACACCACGCCGGAGAAGACGGAGGCTCCGGTGTGGGCACAGTCTGCACTGGCCAAACCGGCGGTCGATGACCACCGTTGTCGAGGATGGCGCTGATGTCGTAGGGGGAGCCGTTCAGTACGTCATCGAGCGACGCAATGCCCCCGGCAGCCGAGTGCTGCTCCTTCTTCCACGGATCAGATCCACGGTACGGGTCCACAGCAATCGGCATACTCAACGACTCCACAGTTGTTCGAACAGGCCGAGTGACCGCGCCCGAAGCCGCGTCGTCGCAGTCCGCCCGTGGCTTGGTGGTCGCGGACTGCCGCAGATCAGAAAGCAGACGGTAGATCTCGTGGTGGTTCCACCGGGACTGGCAAACGATCAACCTCCCGGACGTGTGGAAGATCGTGTTGTCCGGATCCTCGTTCCACGAGGTGGGGTCGACAGTTGTGCGGATGAGTTTGATGAGGCGATCGGCCTCGAGTGTTTCGTTCCACTCAACATCGTCTTTTTCCTCGTCGAAGCGCCAGAGATCAGGATCGACGCAACTGGACGGGTGCAGGTTGATCTCCCCGTTGGGTTCGGGGGGTGCGGTCAGATCCCGGACCTCGTAGAACTCGACGGTCTTGCGTTTCCGCGCTTGCTCGATGGTCGTGATCTTGACGATGCCGTCCTCGATAACGCAAGCGAGCCCCTCCAGTCCGCTCACCGCGAGATTGAGCGCCGACAACGCCGCGATGTTGGTGAGGCTCAAGTTGAGGATGCGCTCCTCGGGAGGCATCACGTCGTCTACGGCCTTCATCACGATGATGTTGGTGCCCGTGTTGATCCGGAGGAACCGCAGCGCCTCGTCCAGCGCCTTCTCGTTCCAGTCCACGCTCGCGAGAGTCGTACCTGCGAGCCGTCGACGCACTTCCTGGTCGGCGTCGACAGTCGGATCGAACACAAACGAACAGCCCTTGCCACCGCAAGAGACCACATTGCGCCATCTGTCGACGCGCGGAAACTCGATGAGATCCGCCTGGATGATCGCGAGGTCCCTTGCTTCCTGAGACAAGCCCTGCCACTTGGTCCGGTAGGTCGAGATCCTGTCCGCGCTCGCCTTCGCATGGCGGGCGCGACGCGCCGCGATCCAGAGCGTGAGAGCGTACGGGCTCTGCGGGTCGATGCTCATGATCGATTCGCACAGCCTTTGGCAGTCGCCGAATCGTTCACGTTCGAATAGCCCTAGTGCGTTGGCCCACATCTCACGAAGACGGCGACAGACCCGGTCGTGCTCTTGTCGATCCCGGACGGCTTCGGCCGGCGGCACCTCGGTCAGCAGCGCTGCTTCATCGCTTCGCTTGAGATCCTTCTCATCCAGCGCGCCGTCGGTGGCGAATCTCTTTGTCTTCGCCACCGTACCTGGACCAACACGGAAGCGACGGCGTTCGAGCGCGCGCCGGTAGTTGTCGACCTCCATGGGCGAAGCCGGGAGCGGACTCTGCTCGTTGTGCCCCTCGTGCAGAGTGACGTGACCCCAGGCCTCGCACGAGTTCGGCTCGATCACCTCCGATCGCAGGAGCACAACGCCCACGGCCGTCGTTGCCAGCAGCAACGCAGCCACAGACGACGGGGCCACTGATCGACCTGTGAAACGGATTCCCATCGGTCCTTCGCTCCACCGAGCCGGTGCGTGTGGCGGGGCCGCATCGGCTGTGGCAGGCCGGGGATGCTGGTAGGGCACCCGAACAGTGCCCTCTCAGCGCGCTTCTGTCAAACCGTCCTGGCAGATTTGAGGTCAGGATTCGCGCCTATCTCGAGCGTCTTCGACCGTGAGCGCGGCAAGGTGAACGATCTCGTTCTGGAGATTGAATAGGGGGTTCGTAGTTCCCCTGTCAATGCCGCCGCGAGGGACCACGACTCGGACCTCTAACTCCGATACGGCCCTCGGGACTACATCTTGTATTCACCAGGCCGAGAAGCCGGGTGCCGACCCACGCGAGGTGCGACTTGTTCTTCCATGCCCAGGGAACGCTTCGAGCTCGTCATCGCTGAACGGATTCGGTGCCCTCAGGTGCTCGCGGGGGAGGCGGTAGGTCAAACGTGGATCGGCCTTCAGCCACCCCTTGCGGATGCCGAAGCGCGGCAGCATGCCCAACTGCTTCAGGCACTGCGGTCCGTCGGGATCCCCTGCGGCACGGATTCGGCGGCGCGTTCGATGAGCGGGACCGCTGCCGCGGCGGCAATGAACAGGCGGTGTGTGACGGCCATGGCGAACCTCCGCGACCCAGTGTACGGACGCCGAGGGTCCGCCTGCGGCACTGTCCTGATCTCCATTGCATGTCCCCGAAGACGGACCCTCTGCGTCTCGGAGTTCGCTTGGAATTGGGTGCCTGGAGTTCCCTCGGAAGTCGTCTACATCATTGTACGGATTGGAGCGGTCTCTGGCACGTGCCCGTTCATGACTGCCAGGCCACGTGGAAGAGGCCGGTTTCCAGCACAGTAAGGCGAGGAAGTTGGGCACCGCTGCCCCGTCTCGCAGGGTGTAGAATCAACCTCCTGGGCTGAGGTCACGTTCGCAGATGTGATGCAAACGGAGAGCTACGTCGTGTCGACTGCGCGCTATGTTGTTGCGGTTCTCATCGCCACCCTGAGCATGGCGGCGGCGCAGGAGAACAAGGGCGTAGTCGCGGACAAGAAACTAACAACGGCCCCGGCCACCGATGATCCAGCACGGCTGATCCGGTCCAGGCTTGCGGAGCTGGTCGGGAAGGATCTGGCCGAGATCAAGCGGCTCCTCGCGAAGGTCTCGAAGAGTCTTGACAAGGGAGATGTGGCCGCAGCGCATGGTCACGCCGAAGCCGCGCGCATCCGACAGCAGGAGGTCCTCAGCGCGGTTCAATGGAGCAGCGAGCTGAAGTCGGAGGACGCACCGTTCTTCTCAATGATCAGGGTGCGGATCAAGCGTGTTCGCCCTGACAGCGTGAGACAGTCCGAGAACGCCATCGCACCGTTTCGCGCATGGGCCCGTTTCCTGAGTTTCTTCTCACCGGTGCGGTCAATCGATGCGGAGATTGTCCAGTCGAAAGTCGTCGGCAGGGCATTCCAGCGAGGAACACTACTCGCAAGGCGGCACCCAAGCCGACTGCGACGAGGGTTGAAGGCGGGGCAACCGATCCAGCTTCGCTCTGATGGCCCCGAGGGCCTCCAAGCGGAGTTCAGTGTCGGCAAGGAGTACTGGGTTGTGATTCAGCCTCCCTTCGTGGGGGGCAGCGGCTATTCGATGATCGTTGGGAGCGACCGCGGGCCATCGGAGATCGAGCTGGCCGTAGCTGTCCGCTGAGAGAACCGACGTGCGTTCCGTTGGCGTCGTCCACGTTCACGTCCCCCGTGTGCCCGATCGTTGGTGGGATCCTGGTGTAGGTCCTCCAGCGCCACTGTCCTGATCTCCATCGCGTGTCCCCGTGGACGGACCGTTTGCGTCTCTGAGTTCGCCTGGAAGTGGGTACGTCGAGTTCCGTCGGAAGTCGCCTACATCACTGTACGGATTGGAGCGGTCGTGCACACGCGGGCGTTCAACGCTATGGGGTTGCGCTGTAGGATTCCGACTCGTGACGAAGGATCGCAAGAGCTTCGTCCGGTTCATCGTTCGCCGCCAAGACCTCGACTCGCGAACTTGGGAGGCCCTCGCGTACGAGCCTCGCGCGATGAGAAGCTGGAGGAGTATGAGGCCGAGGTGTCGGAACAGGCTTTGGCCTTGGTTTCGCATGCACTTGAAGGTGCCGTACGCATTCGCTGACACTGGGAACGAGCGGGCGCTCTGGTTCAAGGCGACAGCACAGAAGCCCACTGGTTGCGCACGAGAGCCCTGTGTGGCTTCTCCGTGAATATGGCACCCCAGTGGAGATGATCATCACCGACGAGCCGGGCACGATGATTTACGAAGACCGGTTGCAGATCGCGGCAAAGCCAAGGAACGAAGATCGCATCCGCTAACAATGAGGGCTTGGCTCGCGGATTACGGCCAACGTGGCCAGGAGTTCCTGGGCACAAACGTCCGGTATCGGCGGAGTTCGTTGCTGGTGTAAGCTGGTCCGAATGAGAGGCTCCGCAGCAGCTCGAGTCATGCTCCTGGCTGCACTGATTTCCAGCGCGCCTTTGTCCGTGGGGCAGGTTAACGAACCGCCCGGCCGCGCGACTGCGGAGGTCTCTCCGTGGCGACCGGACGTCAAGAGGCTGAACGAGCTTCTTCCGGACGCTACCGCCGAGGGCAGAACGCACCTTCAGTACCCGAAGGCGCTCAGGATGCTGGCGTCTCTCCTGAGAGACCGCCCGCACGCTGACTTTAAACGTGACCCATCGAAGAAGAAAGTTGGCGGCTACGAGCTGGTGTCGCCCGCGAAGCTCGCCAACCCCCGCCTCGCGCAGCTACACCGAGCGCGGCCTGTCGAAGTCGTGGGGAAGTTGATCGCCTGGCAGGAGTTGGATCCCAGTGGCACGGTCCCGCCGTCAAACGAGTCGGGCTCTGTCGTGCACGGTTACCTGGAAGCAGAGGGTGGCGTGCGAGTTCGGTTTCTCAGCGTCCAACCCGACCCGGACGTCACTCTGCCACCCGTAGGGGGCCGCGCGAAGGTGATGGGTGTGTTCTACCGGCTCTGTGAAGAGAAGGGCCGGATCATGCCCTTCATCCTCGCAAAGCGAGTGGCCTCGGCACTGCCTTTGAAGCTCACGGACTCTCTTCCAGGCGACCTGGCGAAGCGCATTCGTCGCATCGAAGCGCGGGATACCAAGGCGCCACGGGAGGGGGAGGTGGACCACCGCGGCCAGGAGGTCCCTTATCAGGAGGACGCGTTCTTCGAACTGGCGGGCTACATCCTCAAGAGAGGCCCCAAGCTCATTCCACCCAAACCGGTCCTACTGACGGGGATGAAGCCGCTGGACAAGCCGGAGCAGTATCGGTTGAAAGTGGTGCGCGCGAAGGGCGTCCTCGTCTATATCTCAAAGGAGTCGTTCGACTTCCCGGACATGAGAAAGGAGGACGCGCCTGTGCTCGGCTGCTACCACGCGATCCTGGCCTCTGAGGACCCAGCCGAGAGCATTCCGATATCCGTGCTGATTCCCTCCGAGACTCTCCCGGAGGCGATTACTAAGTGGATAGCGGGAGGGCGCGACGCACGGCGTCCGCCCGTGATCGAAGTCGATGCGATCTACTACAGGCTGAACGCTTACGAGACGCGGGGCTCCCAGGGGAAGCGTCGCCTTGCGATTCTGCCTTGCGTCATTGGAGTGGGCTTACCGCGAGCAGTGGGATAGCAGAGCGCACCGAGGTCTCGCTGGCGGCACGACCAGCTAGTGCAAAGGACGGGGTCATGCGCGTCCCCGGCTGCACATGGAATCCGACTCCGACCTGGTCAGATCTCTTCACGCCAAAGGCCAGCGCTAGTAGGTGTGGGTCCCGAAAACTCCATCCGCTTGCACATCATGACGTTACGACGCCATCAGAAGCGACGGTACCCCGTGCGTCTGTGTTGCGTCAACGGGCCTGAGGACAGGACGATGTCGCGATGCAGTTCCTTGAAGCTCGTCCAAGCCATCGCGTCCGATCGCGCTCGTCTCGCGATGGACGACGTCGCGCTCCGACGGCAACTCGTCGTGCTGAAGCGGTTATCGAACGCGAGCGACGGTAGTCCTGACGGACTTGTCTGCCGTCAGGACGAACAGAGGTGTCTCGTAGCGGCGACCCTGTGTCTGCGCGACCGCCCGCATGGTGCCCGGTGGCGGCTCCCGGAAGTAGACGACGTAGCTCTTCTTTTCCATCCCGAGAGGGATGACCCTGCGTCCATCCTCGGTCTCCAACCAGGCTTCGAAGGTAACGCTGCGGTAGCTGGCGTCCTCGTTGAGTGGGTCGAGATACACCTCAACGCCCGTGAAATGACGCATGGTAATGCGGATGTTCTCGCCAGGAGAGACTGACCGAACCTCGTGGGATTCGTAGAGGAGGCCGTTGCGTCGCTGGATCGGCAGCTCGAGGCTGTATCTGGTCTGCGCAAATGCAGGAATGGTGAAGGACCCATCGGTTTCCGTGACCACCCAGGGCTTGAAGCGGGGCTCGGCCAGTCGGCCTCCGGACCGCTCGTAGTAGTGCACGATCGCCCGTCGTAGTGGCCGCCCTGAGGTGTCCTCGACGACACCTCGCACCGATGCGCCGGCTTGTAGCCGGTCGGGGACGATCAGGACAATCCGGTCGTTCGCGAGGATCTGCTTGTGGCTGATCTCAACTACTGTGTCCGGCCGTTCGCTCACGTAGAGCTGTCCTTGGTCGAACGACGGGAACGAAAGCGCGCAGTAGCCCGCCGGGTTGGATGTGCAGGCGAGGATCACGGTGCTGCCGCTGGCCACGGTGAGCTTCGCTTCGACCTTCTGGCCGGCCATGGGCGCGCCCTTGCTGTCCAGGATCTGGAGGTTGTGGAAGACGGACCCTCGCCTCAGGATGAGCCTGCGAGGACGTTGGTGCTCCTTGCCGAGAGGGAAAGGCTCGGTGACCTGTGGACAGAAGCCAGGGTGCTCGGCGCGAATCGTGGCGTCTGCTTGCTGGATGGCGAAGAGTTTGAAGACGGCCTTGCCGGAAGAGTCGGTCGTCCGGTCCTGACTGTGACTGCGCTTGCCGGTAGCGTATCGGATGCGGACATGTGCCCCCGGAACCGGGCTGTTCAACTCGTCCACGACCGTGACCGACTGGCGAGCCTGCACAAGAGGCTCCATCCTGACCGATATCACCTCGTCCGGCGGGGTGCCGGGAGGAAGAGGCACTCGCTCCGGCCGATAACCCGGAACCTCGATGCCGGCGCTGCGGTGTTCTCCCACGAGCACTTGACAGGCGAAGCGGCCCTCGGAATCGGTTGTGTGCGGTTGCGGGTCATCGGCGCCCGCTCTCACGCTGACCATGATTCCACCCAGAGGCTCATCCGTCTCACCTCGCAGGAGACGGAAGCTCTGCTCGACCGGGCTGAGCCGATGAAGACGAATGACCTTCGGGAGCGGACGGTCCGCCGAATAGCCTCGTAGCGCCGGTGCGTAGCCTGCCGCGGTGCAACGGAAGTGCATGGGAGGGCTGCCAAGGACGGAGATCGTCGGCTGCCGGAACTCGCCTGATGCATCGGTCTCGACCAGAGCGACCTTTCTCACCTCCGCCGGGAGGCCCTCGCCGTCCCGCCACGGCGTGAAGTAGACCTTTGCTCCCGGCACTCCGACTTCAGAGGCCGCGTCCTGGACGCGACCTCTGAACCGTGAGGCTGTTTCCATCGTGATTACGTTGGGGGTCTCCTGCGCGCCGCGGAAAGCGTGATAGCAGTCGCATCGTCCCTCCGCTCTGACCCGGAGGAACATGTGGTTCAGAAGCCAGTATCCCCACTGGAGTTCGCTATCTCTCACCTCGACGACCCCCTTGTCGTCGGAGATTCTCTCCAGCCGATACTGCCCGTCGTAGTTCTTGAAGAACGTGAGGTGTGCCTGCGGAATCGCGTTGCCCGCCGGATCAACGACCCGCAGGACGTGACGCGTGTCCTCGGCGAGGTAGAAGGCGCGATGCTCGGCGGCTTCAGCACTCGCGACTGTGGTCACGAGGTCCTTGAAGCCCCCTGCCCCGATCACAACGTGAAGCGTTGAGGGAGGACGCTCCAGACGTGCCGTTACCGCGAACCGGCCGTCCACATCCGTCTTCGTGCTGATTGGAACTGCTCCGTCGACGGTGGGCAGGGGAGTGATCATGATTCGTGCGTTTGGGATGATCCTCGCGTCGGATTGACTCTTGACTTCGCCGGACAGACCCACGAGGTGGCCCCAGGGGGCTGTCGCAAGCGCGCCATCTCCTCCGTTTTGCGCTGCACCTTCCTCCGGGCCCGAGGCTGAGCCTCCGCGGACGACCGGGCCGCCTTCCGACGGAGCTGATCGGGGCCGCGCCCCGGAGTCAGAGTCGCCAAGTTCCAGGAGAAAGACGGCCACACAGAGGGCGCTGACGAGGAGAAGGGTCGCAACGATGATGATCTTGGTCTTGGTGGCCATGAGTAGCCATCCCCCGTACTTGGTCGACGCAGTCAAGGCTGCCCCGGACGGAGAGGTCAGCGGGACAAGGGCGGACGCCCACGTCGATCGACCTCCCGATCCCTGATCGAGTTGGGTGCGCAGCGCGTCGAGAGCACGTTGATGTCGGCTCCGTGCCGCCCCGTAGGTGATTCCGAGCCGTTGTGCGATGTCCGAGAAGGAGAGCCCGTCGTAGTACCGAAGCAGCAGGACACGTCGCGCAGCCGGGGGGAGTGCGAGAAGATGTCGCACGACCGATTCGAGCACGGCGTGCCTCTCGTCGTCCGGTGACGGCCCGATGTCGACTCGCGCTGCCGCTTGCTCCCGCCGAGCGCGCCGCTCGGCTTCCGAACGACGCCGCCCGGCAAGACGACGTACGACCGTGCGCAACCACGTCGCGAGTGACCGACTCGTGCGGGGCGGATGTGAGAGTGCAGCCAGCCAGCCGTCCTGAGCGAGGTCCTCGGCGTCGAACTCGTTCTGAACGAGGTCTTGCGCCAGGGCACGCAGGAATGTCCCATGCCGCTCGATGTCTTCGGCTGTCGGTCTTCGTGGTGTCATGGGATCCGTCGCTCCAGAAGAGCGCACGCGATCCGAGATCGCTCGAGAAACTCCAAGAAACCGATGACGGCGGCGGAGAAAAGAAGGGGCACCGGTGGGCCCACCGCCATTCTGCGACTCAACATGGACCCGGCTTCGCCCTCGGGGGGATTCCCATAGGGCACCTGGTCGTCCAGGGAGGTCCGTCAGAACAGAACGGAGGAGGACATCGTATCTGCCGGTCAACGCATAACTTGGCGTCGTCTCAGTGCCGCCCGAAACTCGCTGGACCCGTCTACCTGGCCAGAGCCCGACTACGTCAGGGCTTCGGCTGGAAGCGGTGGAGTAGACGATGGCTGTACGACGGACTCGGGCTCTTCAACGACTACCGGGTGAAGTACGCAAGGCCTCCGTCGAAAGCGGCCCCGGCAGGACAGGTCCCATAACCTTTGACGCGAAGTGTGCAGGTGCGCGTAGTGCGGGAAATCCGCACGCTGCGTGCGATGTGGCGGGGGCTGGAGACGGAGCTACGGACGACCCTAAACGGGCACGAAGGGAGAAATCCCGGACACAGCCAAGGGGACTCCTAAGGGCCACCGCGCCAGCCCTCGACCCGACCAGGGGTTCATGGGCTACCCGCGGTGACCGTCCGCACCATGAGTCCAATCCAGTCACTCTACTGAAACACAATGTCATGAGCTCGGGTGGCGCCGTACTGACCGTTTGCCGCAATCGGTGCCACGACAAACCCCTGCAGTCTCACGGAGGTCCCCGAAAGCCCGGGTGGAACCGCGATGAAAACCGCGAGCCCGGTGGGCGACAAGCCCGGTGTCAAGAGAGGATGCGGCGGAAGGCTGCCGACGACCACCGTGTAGGGTGTAATCAGCGAGATGTGGATGTCGCCGAGTCCGGGATTCGCCGCAGGCGGATTCCCCGTGGCAAAGCCCTGTCCGACGATGAGCGGGGGGTACCCCGCGAGCGATCCGTCCGTAGCCTTCAGGTGCGCTGACAGAAGGTCTCCGGGATTCACCGTGAGGACATCAGCGTGTGGGTCGCCCTCACCGTTTACGTAGGTGTACAGATCAAGCGCGTCCATCGTCCCCGGTAACTGCGCGGCCGGGAGTTCATCGGCGCCCATGTCGACGAGCCCGTTGACGATTCGCGCTGTTCCGTCGACGTCCAACGGTGGGAGACTCGCTGCGGGTGGGCCGCCGGCGTCGACACAGGGTGAGCTTGACGCGAGGTGGTAGTCGCCGCTGGCAGGGTCTACGAACTGGGGGTCGTCAGAGATGTTGGTCGGGTTGCTGGCGAAAAACCCGCTATCTACAGCTGAGAACGTGACGGAGAGCCCGTAACCGGTCGTGCCCCCGATGCTCACACCGGCGTTGCCGAACACAATGCTGCCGGACACCGTACCCGAGGTCGGACCCAGAAGGTACAACCCTCCGACTCCGGGCGCTGTGTTTCCGGCGATCGAGCAGTTGAGAATCGCGTAGTTGGTGTTGGTGTTGGCAGTCGCGATCGCGAGTCCACCACCCGCGTCAGCGGCCGAATTCCCGACAACAAGGCAATTCGTCACGTTTAGCTGCGTTGCGGTGCTCCATACGCCCCCGCCGCCGACAGGCCCTCCTCCGGATACGTTGTTGGCGATGCGGCAACTCGTCACATTCACGAGCGACGGCTCTTCGAAGGTGAACCCTCCGCCACGATCGGCCGCGGTGTTTGCCGTGACCACGCAATCCGCAATCGTCACGACGAGCGATGCGGTGGCGTCGACGCTGTAAAAGGCTCCTGCGCCTCCGCCACGTGGATACGAGGAGGCTCCGGCGGTCGCGGAGTTGTTCTCGAGCGTGCACCCCTGGAGGGTGATTTGGCCGGTACCACCCCCATCGACATTGCAGAACACGCCGCCCCCGGCTCGGTCCGTGATGTTGCCGCTGATATGACATCCGGTGATGAAGGGCGATCCGTTGTTGCCATTGGTGACCTGGCACCGTATTCCTCCGCCCCCGGAGCCAGTGACCACGTTGCCAGCGATTCGACAGTCCCGGACGATTGGCGATGCGTCCGTGATGAAGACTCCGCTGGCGCCCCCACCCGTCAGTGTAAACCCCTCCAGCACGGACGACGTGGATTCGCCGGAGGCGAACGTGACCACGGGAGACCCGCCGGTTCCTTGAATCGTTGTCGAGGACGCCCCTTGGTCACCCTTAACGGTGATGTCTTTGCCGAGAAAATCCACTGGACCTACGTACACGCCCGGCGCGACGAGAACTGTGTCTCCATTCTGGGCGGCGCCGATTGCGATCTGCACTGTTGGGTACTGGCTCGGCACGTTGAGAATGGCCTGGGCCGGAAGTGTTGCCGTGAAGGCGACAAGAGCGAGTGTGAGCTGGCGCAACATGGTGGGGACCTCCGAACAGCGGAGCCTTGTTCTAGGGTGGGCTGGTGAATCAGGTCTGCGGTGAGTCCAGCCCTACATTGTACACCTCGACGACCGTCCGGGCGCATACCCGGGTACAGAGGTCCACGGAGTTTCGGACGGCGTTTTCGCCGCTTTCGCGTCGCGGGAACGCCGTTGGGTTGACGCTCGCACCTACTGATACTTGGCGACGGAAATGGCGGCTGTCAGTGTGAGACCTGTGGGAGATGTGACGTCCGTAACGATGGCTTGAACGGCAACGTGGTCCGGGCTGTTGATAGGGACGTTAGCGTTGACCGGAAACAAGCCGTTGGGGTTGGTGACAGCTAGGCCGCTGGGAGCCCCGAACAAGCCGAGCCCGTCCAGCACACTCAGGGGAGCTGCCCCCAGGTGGTAAAGGCCGATGCCTTGTGCTTGAATGCTGCTCGGGAGCCATCCCTGCAGAGTGCAGCACGGGAAGGTGCCTGGAACGACTGCGGCAGCCAGCGTAAAGGGCAACGACACAGTTCCTCGAACATTGCCGGTGACGACCAGCTCAACGTTCACTGAGGGCAACTGCCCGATCTGCCAAATCGCTGTCACGCCTGGGAACCACGTCGGAGTGACCAAGACTGGAGGCCCCTGCGGAACGCCGGCAATCTGCCAGAACGCTGTAAGCTCCAGGCCTGCCTGGATCGTATTGACCTGAGAGCCCGGGTTACCGACGAAGATCACCTGCGTGGGTAGAGTCCCCTGGGCGGAGGATGCGGAGGCGAAGAGAAGAACTGCGATGCCAAGGCGCATGGAGCTAGTCCTCGAGGGGCCGCGAGTCTCGAGGCAGAAGCTCCACAATTGTACACGACCCTCACTGGTCCAGCACAAGGGCGCCGGCGCTCGGCCACGATGGGTTCGCGGACGTAGTTCACTTGGCCGACGATGCTCTCTACGGTGAAAGGTCTTTCGATGCCGGCCGGCGGCAACACAATCTGAATCTGTTCCCGGTCCTGGAGACGCCGGCCCGGACACAATGGGAGTATGGGGGAGGCTGCCCGCTCGGACCCGTCGACGACCCGGCCTTCGGCGCGCTGCTCATCAAGGTCATGTGGTCCGACGGCACGCCCGCGGGCGGTGTCATGACCCACGTGATGTATTGGGGCCAACCAAACCCGGGCAGACTGCCCTACACGTGGAAAGCCAGGGTCCCTCTCCGTTGCCGGCTAATCGACGGAGTGGCGATGAACGCGCAGTTGTCGCCTGATCAAGGAAGCGTCATCCAGCGAGCCTCTGAAGTGACGACCGCCAAGTTTCGGCTGTCGCGCAACTTTCCAAAGCCAGTTCGCCAGAAGGCATGATGGTGCCGCTATCGGATTCCACTTCTGTCCCAGAGAACACCTCTACTTCCCACAGATCCCCCGCGGAGTTTTCGGGAAGAGTGACGGTGACTTCACCCGGGACCGAAGTGAGGTCCTCGGAGTGGTACAGACGGCCATCCACGTAGATGTCGACGGTTACGGGCGTTTGAGGTGCCGATTCCACCTCAACCACCAGCTGACCTCCTTCGACGATTGTTGACGGTCCGACAGAGATGGAAAGATCCTGCGCTGCAGCGGGGACTGCAAACAGGGCGGCAGCAGCAAGACAGACCGCGGCCGTGAAGCGATTACGCGCCATGAGTAACAGTTCCTTTTTCAAGAGTGGAGTAACGAGCCGCCCATCGACCGACGGGATGCACAGGGTGGCTGTGCTACGGCGTCGCCGCGGAAGACTACCCCACGCTAGGAACTGAATGCGGCGATTCGAGAGTTTCTCAAGCTGTGCTAGCGCAGACGGGAACGTGCCTTCGCAATCGCGCGTTTGACGGCGGCGTCTTCGTCGTCCTTCATGCGATCAAGCAGTTCCTTGTCCGCCTTCGTGGCGGCGAATTGCAAGTATTTGGCAACCAACCAGCGAACACCCGAGTCACTGTGGTTCCAGTGCCGTCGAAGGAGCGTTCCCCAATTCGCATCCGGATCGCGGGCTGTCAGCACACAAAGCGCAGCAGTGCTCCCGCGATCGAACCGACCGCGCAGCGCTACAGACTCGAGCTGTGCACTGAAGTGTCTCGGTAGCGATGAGTTAACAGGAACTTCACGCGCGATTGAGCGGCACATCTTCGCAGACCATTTTGTGCCGAGTCTTCCGGACAGAAACTCGATTGCTGGGAGGCTCACGCCTGCTCGACACAGCGTCTTGAGCACCGCTTCCACGGTGTGCGCCCAACCACGGGAAACAGCGTTCGCCAGCAGCTTTTCGATGCGGTCTTGGTGGCTGTTCGCAAGCTCTTGGCGCGCAAGCGCTGTGATCGCGGAAGCAACAAGCTCATCCTCATCTGATGTTTCCGCCGTCCGCAACAGAAAGCCCCGCGCGTTGACGCCCGCCATCCGGGAGACGAGATTCAAGGCCCAACCCCGGTCTCTCGGGGATAGGCGAGTCTCATGCGCGTAGGCGAGCAGCAGAATGACACGAAACTGCTCGGGAACCGACACATCGACCAGATGAAGTTCGCGCAGCAGATCTTTGATCGTTGGACGGCTGCGCAGATCGTCAAACATGTTCGGGGCGCGACGCAGGACGACGCCCACAGCCTCGTCGATTCTGTCCATGTCCGACTTTGAACGGGTCTTTCGAATGATCGGCCGAAGAACAGCGAGGTCGGCTTCTTCGAGCGGGAGGCCGTCCGATCTCGGGGGAGGCACCCGGTCTGGCGCATCCCGGTTCCCGAAAAATACGAAAGCCGTGATGCTCGTCAAGGCCACGAGCATCGCCAGGACTGCCGCCAGCGTTCTCCGTCGTGAGTGACGAGTGCTTTGTTGAGCCTTCGCTATCATCGCGAACACCTCGCGGCATGTCTCGCACTCATCAAGATGCCGACTCAGGGAGCCCTGTTCGTCGGCGGACAGCCGGCATTGGAGGTAGTCGGGGATGAGGCCACGAACACAGTCGCAGATAACGGGCGGGGTCGTGCGACCTCGCTCGAACACCATGTCCACCATCGACCTGAGTGTGAGAGCGTCAATCAGCGCCCGTCGCGTCAAAATGTCCGACCGCAATCGCTCCTCGAACAGAGTTCGCTGGGTCTCGCCGAGCTTGCTGTCCAGGTAGGCGTTCGCCTCGTCAAAGAGATGTGGAGGAATCTGCTGCGGGTCGGTCAAACGATTGATGCTCGCTCGCCACGGCCTACGGAACGTGTGTTCCGGGGATCCTATCATCCCGAGTTGAGACCGGATTGTTCGGAGCGAGCATTGTAGGATCCCCATCAATGACGGATGGCCGGTCATATGAACTGCGACGGTGTTTGATTCGGGGCGATCAAGATGCCCAGCGGGACCTCTACGAGCTCCTGCGTCCTTTGGCGGCTCTCAAGCCTGGCTTCGTCGAGGTGGCGGAATTCCGTAACGAGCTCCATCTCCGGGTCGTCAAACAGCTTCTCAGTGCAGGGGCGGGCACATCCCTCGATGAGATAGATGACCTGATGGCGTACGCGCGTGGGATTGCTCTGAACCTGCGACGCGTTTTCTTGCGACGTAGAAGAGGCGAGCCACGCGCTCTCCTCTCAGATCCCCCAGATCCCCTGCCTTCCGAAGAGCGGTCCAGACAAGTTGACCTGGCCGCGGCGCTCACCGCAGCAATCGGGAATCTGCCGCGCCGTGACCGCGAGGTCTTCTGGTTGATGGACTGCCAGAAACTGTCGGCGGCTGAGACCGTGACTGTACTGACTCGGCGAGGTCAATCGATCAGCGTCAAGGCCGCGTATGCAAGGCTGGCGCGAGCTCGCAGGGCACTTCACAAGTCCTTGGTCGGGAAAGGCTACCGCCCGCGTCGCGTGTCGCGATGGCTCGGGTTAGGTGCAGCCGTGAGGACCGTACTCGGCCCTGGTTACTTCCTGCTGACCCTATGAGTTTCCGAGAAACTCTGCGGAATTGAGCGGTTGCGGTGACCTAGGCAAATGGGGGTATTCCGTGTGGGCCCTTATGCCACGATCGATGGATCGCATGACCGCGAGCGTCGAACCACGGGCCCCCCAGGATCCGTGGATCAGCCGACCTAGCCGAGTTGACGTTGTCCCGAATCCCGAGCCGCCGTTCGCCGGGCGTGACCACAGCCACTCTGGCTAGTGAAGTAACGAGGAGTGGAACATGGCGCATCTGGGGGCGGGCTTTCTCTGGCGGGCGCCCAGACCGGAAGCGAGGCTCCATGGATGAGGAGCAGTGGATCAATCGGAACTCTCTTATTGAGCGGGGGAGGAGAGCTCGTGGAGACCGCCCTCTGAAGGGCCTCATCGACCTCCTGCACTCAGAGATAGAGACGGAGGACACCGAGACCGAGTCTCAAAAGAGTCGGGAAGACGAGCGCGGGGAGGAGGATGAGCCGACGGCTCCTCCTACCGAGAGCCCGGACCCATGAGGTTGCTCGCTCGCATGTGCCGAGAGGCCCCAGCTCCTCTCCGGAGCACCCGTTCCAAATACAGACCCCACTGCCTGCCCGGCAGCATCTGGGTCGAAGCTTCGAGAGAGGCCAGACTTGACCCGGCAAGGGGACAGGTCTACGGTGCGTCGAATCGACAGACGGCTGCGAACTCTCAGACCTTTTCATGACAGACGATTCAGCGTCGGCCAGCTACGGAACGCTTTGCCGTGGGCTCATTGAAGAGGTCTGCGCCTCGGAATCAGTCTCCAAGACCGAGCTCGCGAGCCAGGTTGGCGTGCATCCGCAGACCTTCCTCAGTCTCGCGAACAGGGGGCTGCTGAGCTTTGAGCTCGCGGTGAAAGTCGCCAAACTGGCGGATGTGTCTCGAGAGCGGTTGGCCGAGCTTGAACGAGCCTGGTTCGTGGAGCGCGTCAAGAGGGATTCCCGCGGCGCCACACGTCGGCTGTTTCGTTTGGTCGTCAAGCTCGAAGAAGAGGTCGAGAGCCTTGAGGCGTTCCTCAACGAGCATGACCTTCTCGAGCAGTACCTTGCGCAGCGAACCTGGAACCCGGCCCATGGTCTGATTGACAGAGAAGGCCTCGTCTAGACCTCGCTCACCGCAAAACCAGGGCACGAGCTTCAGTCTGAGGGTACGTTCTATCGATGCAGTCGAGTATCAACTCGACTGTAGAGGCGGATTTCATGAACCCCCAGGTCCCTTTTCTGTCAGCCGCGGTTACGCGCCTCGCAAGCGCACGGCCGGACGACCCGCAGTACTTCGAAGAAGTGATGGCCTCGATTGCCAGCGATCCGGGACTCTCGGCTGAAGCGTTTCGGCTCGCCAACTCGGCTGCGCTGAGTGGATCAGAGCCGTGCGAGAGCCTCGTGGAGGCCATGATGAGGGTCGGCGCCTCCCGCTATGTGGCTCTCGTGCTGGGTAGCTATCTGGTCAAGGTGCTCGCTCCAACCACTGACGAACTTAGAGAGCTGTGGCGGAGAAACGTGTTCGTGGCCGTCGCCGCGCGTGAGTTGTGTCGGCGATGCCCGCAAACACAAGTACCAGCCGATGCTGCTTTCGTCGCTGGAATGCTCCACAACGTTGGTCTGCTAGCGCTCGCGGTAAGTGACCCGGATGCCTACAGACAGCTAATCGAACGAGCACCGTCAGAGCGCCCCGAGCGGCTCGCACTCGAACGTGACCTGTTCGGACTCGACCATGTACGTGCCGGTGAGTTCGTCGCAGACGGCGGCGCTTTTCCTCAGGACCTTCGCGAGGTGATTGCGCACCACGACGAGGACGAACTACCCCAGAACCTCACGGCTCCGACACTAGTCCGCTCAGTACGCCTCGCAATCGTTCTCGAGGACACCGGTTTTGAGAAACTGGCGTCAGCCGAGAACGTAGATTTGAAACTACCCGGGGGCGTGGAGGATGACGTCCTCGGAGTCGAACTGGATGAAGATGCCATAGCTGAGCTGCAGACCGCGATCTGCGAACAGGCGGATCGTGAGTGCGAGCATCTTGGCTTGTTTGCGAGTGGGCCTGTTGCGTGAACGCCAACGCTGTCAGCGCGAAGACCAGTCAACCGTGACGCTCTACTTCAATCGCTAACGCAACAACTCGACCGAGACACACGCTCGCCTTTCACGGTGAGTGTCGTGTCTCGGTCACCTTTTCGGCCGAGAGACGCTGGAGTATGGACTGTGTCGATGTTTCGGCCCTGACCTGACCCCCTGAACCGGGTCCGGATCCAAGCTTAGGATCTGGGCCGCAACCAGGAGGATAGGGATGGCCCGCAAGATGCACTCGTCGGAACGCACGTGGCTGCTACGTCGCGAGGGATGGCCGGTGAATCACAAGCGTGTGGAGCGCATCTGGCGCGAAGAGGGGCTGAAGGTCCCAAAGAAGCAGCCGAAACGCGGCCGGCTGTGGCTGAACGACGGCTCTTGCATCCGGCTACGGCCAGAGCGCCGGGACCACGTCTGGTCCTACGACTTCGTGCAGTGTCGGACGCATGACGGAAGGCCCGTCCGCTTGCTGACCTTGATGGATGAGTACACCCGGGAGTGCCTGTCGATCGACGTGGGGCGACGGCTAAACTCGGAGGACGTGCTCTGTCGCCTGGCTGAACTCTTCGTCCGATGTGGTGTGCCCGACCACATCAGGTCGGACAACGGGCCCGAATACACGGCAACGGCGGTGAGGCGTTGGCTACGTCGAGTCGGCGTGAACACGCTGTTCATCGAGCCGGGCAGCCCGTGGGAGAACGGCTACATCGAGAGCTTCAATGGCAAGCTCAGGGACGGCTGTTGAACGGAGAGATCTTCTACACGCTCGAAGAAGCGAAGGCCGTGATCGAGTCCTGGCGTCGTCACTACAACGATGTCAGGCCACACAGCTCGCTGGGGTACAGACCACCCGCACCCGAAGCGCGTGCATCGTCTGGCTGCGCTCTGCTCCGCCAGACGATGCCTGTGTCCGAGAGCGACCGTGGACTAACGCAGGGATTGGCACCGATGCCGGGGGCAGGTCACATTGCGTGTCCCCGTAGCGGACCGTCTGCGTCTCGGAGTTCGCTTGGATATGGGTGCCTGGAGTTCGCCTAGACGTCGATTGAGTACGCCATTGTACCTACCGGAAGGGCGACTACCGAAGGTCACGGTGATCAGGCGAGGTCATCGATCAGCCGCACACCTTCGGGGACATCTTTGCGCAGGCGCTCGCGGAGCCGCTGCCACCGTTTGAGCACCGCATCCCGGGACAGGTCGAGCAACGCGGCGACGCGGGTCGCGGATCGACCTTCGAGTCCACAGTGGACGAAAATGGCCCGGTCGGTCTCGTCGAGTTCGCGGAGGGCCTCGACGACATCCACGAGGACCTGGTCCCGAGCGACTTGGCGGCTGACGTCCGTGACGGACTCGGGGATGGCGCTCGGCCCCGATGCGGTCGCCTGCGGCCAGCCGCGCGCTGGAACAGCGCCGGTTCGTCTCAGCGAGCTGATGAACACGCGCTTCGCAATCGTGAACAGCCACGCCCTGAAAGTGCCCTTCTCCCGGTCGAAGGTGGCGAAGGCGTCGAGCGCCTTCCACCAGACCTCGTGCATCAGGTCTTCAGTCTCCAACCGGGATCGCATCCCGGGAGAGAGGCGAAGGTCGATCCAGGTATACAGAGCGGGTGCGAGGTGCCCATAGAGCAGCGTGAATCCCTCGCGGTCGCCCTCTTGGGCCCGCCGGACGAGATCCTGGGTCAGGTCGCTGCGATCCCCCGTCATGAAACCAGAGGATAGAGTCCGAGCGGTTCCCGGTCACCGCTCCGGGCTTTTTCCCGATTCTCTGTCCACGATCCGCCACCCCGGCGTAGGTGGGGACAACATGACCGACCCGATCTCCGACCCACCGACGACCGACGACGTTCTGGCGCAGTTCCTGGAGCGGTACTGGAACGACCGGGATGCTGGTAACGTGCGGCCCCTGAGCCATTACCTGGGGCTCTTTCCTCAGCACGAGGATCTCGTGGGTCGCGAGTACTTCGCGGCCGAGGCTGGTGCTGGCGAGCCGACTCCCGATGCCGATGTCCCGGCTGACGGCTCTGATCTCGGTCCCTACCGGATCATTGAGGAACTCGGTCGCGGCGGCCAGGGCACCGTCTACAAAGCCGAGGACACCCGCCTGCACCGGATCGTGGCCCTCAAGGTGCTGACTTCTCTCGGTCCCGGCTCGGAGGACACGGTCCTCCGCTTCCGGCGCGAGGCCGAGGTGGCATCCAAGCTCAACCACCCCGGCATCTGCGGCGTCCACGACGCCGGTGTGATCGATGGCGTCCCGTACATGGCGATGCAATACGTCGAGGGCGAGTCTTTGGCAGGGCGCATCTCGTCGAGCGGCGCGACCGACGCAGACCTGTCGTCGGTGATTCTGTTCGATGACGACGACGGTGACACGGCTGTCGAGAACGACGCTCCCGAGACACCCTCGTCGTCGAGCAGCGCGACCAAGCGAGAGATCATTGAGATCATCGCGCTGTTCGAAAAGACGGCTCGCGCGCTCCACGCGGCCCATGAGGCTGGCGTCGTCCACCGTGACATCAAGCCCGGCAATATCATGGTTACAAAGGAGGGCGACCCCGTCCTTCTCGACTTCGGTTTGGCGCGCTCCGACGACATGGACCTCCAGACGCTGACGCGCACCGGCGACCTGTTCGGGACGCCCGCGTACATGTCGCCCGAGCAGTTGATGGGGCATCGGCTGCGTCTCGACCGCCGCACCGACGTCTACTCGCTCGGCGCGGCGCTGTTCGAGTGCCTGACGCTGAAGCGTCCGTTCGAAGCTCCGACGCGCGAGGCCCTGTACCAGCGGATCATGACGCAGAATGCACCTGATCCTCGACGCCTGAACCCGCACGTCCCTCCCGAGCTGAAGGTGGTGCTGGAGACGGTACTGGAGAAGGACCGGGACCGCCGGTACCAGACGGCGAAGGAACTTGCAGACGAACTCAGACGCGTCCGCAGCTACGAGCCTATTCACGCGAAGCCGGTCGGGCGCATGCTGCGAGTCAGGCGTTGGGCGCAGCGCAACCCGGCGGCCGCGGTGGCGGTATGCGCCGTGTGCGTCGGCCTCGTCGTCGCCATCGTGCTCTGGCGTCAGGCGGTGCTTGCGGAACGGGACACCGCGACCGAGCGTGACCGCGCCGACGAGAACCTATCAGCCTACGAACGGGTCTCGGACGAGTTCCGTCTCCAGCAACTCGTGGACGAAGCGTGCGACGACCTGTGGCCCGCCGTCCCGGACAAGGCGAAGGTCATGGAGGCGTGGCTCGTCCGTGCGCGCCGCATCGCCGACCTGCTTCCTACGCTCCAGGCCGATCTCGACGCGCTGCGCGCCGACGCGCTGCCGTGGTCGGAAGATGCGCAGGCAAAGGACGGTGCCTCGCACGAGAAGGAGCAATCGGCCCTCGCGGCCCTGGCCGACGAGGAGGCCCGCATCCAGAAACAACTCGCCGAGTTGGAGGACTCGGCATCGGGGCGCGCCGAGCGGCGCATCGAGAAGCTGGAGGACCGCCTCTCCGAGATTAAGGACGAACGCGCGCAGTTGGAGAACGTCCTGAAGGTGCGGCTGACCTACGAGTTCGACGATCCACGCGACCGCTGGCGTCATGACCGTCTGGTGGCGTTCGTCGGTGCTCTAAGGGCGTTCACTTCCGACAGCCAGCACGGCGAGACGATCGCGGCGGTCGAAGCGCGCCTCGACGGCGCGAGGACCATCGAGAAGCGCAGCCTCGACGACCATGCCGAAGCGTGGCGTGACGCTATCCGAGCCATCGCCACTAAGAGGAAGTACGTGGGCCTCACCCTGCAGCCGCAACTTGGTCTCGTCCCCCTGGGACCCGATCCGGATTCGGGGCTGTGGGAGTTCGCGCACCTGGAGACGGGCACCGTTCCCGAACGCGATCCCGCTACCGGGAAGCTGAAGCTGACCGAGGAGACGGGGCTCGTCTTCGTGCTCATCCCGGCGGGGACGTTCACGATGGGTGCGCAGAAGGAGGACCCCAGCGGACCGAATCATGATCCCGGAGCGCACTCGGGCGAGGGGCCACCGCATGAGGTCACGTTGAAAGCCTACTTCCTATCGAAGTACGAGATGACCCAGGCGCAGTGGCTGCGGGCGACGGGCACCAACCCGAGTCAGTACTCAACGGGCGACACCCCGACGGGAAGCCCAGCGGTGACTCTGGCCCATCCCGTGGAGCAGGTGAGCTGGATCGACAGCGACCGCGTCCTGGGGCGCTTGGGCCTCACCCTCCCGACCGAGGCCCAGTGGGAGTACGGAGCCCGTGCAGGCACCACGACGCCGTGGTCGACCGGCGCTACCCGGGACTCCCTGCCAGGTTCTGCGAACATCGCGGATCAGGCAGCGATACGAGCAGGCGCGGTTTGGCCGGACGTCAAGGAGTGGCCGGATCTCGATGACGGCTACGCGCTGCATGCTCCTGTGGGGGCCTACCTCGCGAACGGGTTCGGGCTGCACGAAGTGCATGGGAACGTGTGGGAATGGTGCCGCGACGGCTTCGTTGGCTATGACCGAACGCCGCGTCCAGGTGACGGTCTGAGGAGCGAGCGCCGCGGCCGTGACCGGGTGGTGATCCGGGGCGGCAGCTTCAGCTTCGCCGCGCACGACGTGCGCTCCGCGAACCGCTACAGCTTCGCGCCCGCCATGAGCGCCAACTACTTGGGGCTTCGTCCCGCCAGGGTCACGACGAGGTGACCCTGCCCCCGACGTCTGGAGCGATACGTCCGGCTCAACGCCCCGAGTTTCATACTTCACCGCTAAACGGGTCCACCGAGTTTCGGACGGCGTTTTCGCCGCAGTTTCACGTCGCGGGAACGCCGTCTTCGTGGGAGCAACCGCGGCTTCGGACCTTGGATCCAAGTCGGTCCGGCAGTCGCTTCCGTGCAGCGCGGCACTGAGTGCGCACCGTGTCCGCGGCTCCGGGGCCGTAGCGACGACGAATCAGGCCGCGAGCTTCAGCTCAACGACGGGCAGATGCCGCCGGCCTTCGACGCTGCCGACGACAACCGCTAGCTTGACGCCGCGCTTGCCACGCACGCGAGCGGCGGGGGCGGGACACATGCTTTGCCGAGGCAGCGAGCGCGTGGCTCGAACCGAGGTGCCTCGTTTGCGGGCTTCACGCCTGTGTAAACCTCCAGCGGCGTACGACCACCTAGTCCCCGGTGTGGACGATGGGCGTTGTACCACCTCGTGTAGAGAGTAAGTTCGCGTCGCATCGCATCCCGTCGCAATGGGACATAGATCCTGCGTGTGCCTTCGGATCTCATCGACCGGATGAATCGCTCGACGATCGCGATGCTGCCGTGCTTGCCGACTGCTCCGTAGCGGGGTCGGATCCTGCGGCGTCCGCACCAGCGCCTAAAGGCGCGGCAGAAGAACTGCTTCCCCTTGTCCGTGATGATGTACTTGGGCGTCTTCGTCTTGCTGAGGGTGTGGCCGAGAAACGAACACACCTGAAACGAACTCGGACATCGCGGAAACACGATGAAGCCGACGACGAGCCTCGAGACGTGATCGATGGCGACGGCGACCCACCAGCAGAAGGGCCAGCGTTGAGGTTTGGCGAACGGCATCCACGGCACCCAGAAGCCGCCGGAGGTCGGCACCGTCGTGAGGTCGACGTGCCACGTGTGACCGGGATACCTGGCTGTGACGGCCCAACCGTTCGGCACGTCCGATTCGGCTTCGACCTCCTCTGGGCTCAGCCTCCGCTGGAGCATCCGGCCTACCGTCGCCGAGCCGATGTGTAGCCCCGCTCGCGCGAGGACTTGCGCGATCCGGACTTTGCCGAGCGCAGGGCCACATCAGGTTCAAACGCCGCACGAGGTACGCGACGAAGTCCGGGAACTTGTTTACTGGCTCCGCAGTCTGGACCAGCGCGTGTTCGCCCTCCTCATCGATGCGCCGGAGCCATGATGCGATCGTCTCTTCCGTGACCAGGAACCTTTCAGCGGTCTGCGAGACTGACCAGCCGTGGGCTGCCTTCAACTGGAGGATCTGCATTCGCTGGATCGGGTCGTATAAGGGGCGCCGACGTGCAGGGAGCTTGGCACAGCGGGCGTCCTTCATCTCCAGCTCCTGGGTCAGAAGGGCGAGCTCGGTGCGCAGTCGATCAATCTCGGCCAGTTGGCGTTGGCGTGACGACTTGCTCGCTGCCCGGCCCCAAGCCGTCGTCATTGCAATGGACGCCACCGAGAGGGCGTTGATAACGGCTGAGCGGACGATTCCGGTCCAGCGGCGGGGGAGAGGAGGCTGATCAGCGGGCTGCAGCTGAAGGCAGCCCGAGGTTGGTCGGCATCGCAAACCGCAGATCGGTTCCTGGTCACAGAGGAAACGATCGCGTCATGGCTCCGACGCATCGATGAAGGGGGCAAACGTGCGCTGATCCAGAGCCGGCGACCCCACTACGACCCGATCCAGCGGATGCAGATCCTCATCTGGCCCTCCAGGGAGTCCGTCAGATCAGGACGGAGGAGGACATCGTATCCGTCGGTCAGCGCACGAACTTGGTGCGCGCGAAGCTTCGTCCGAAACTCGGTGGACGCCTTCACCGGACCTACAGGGTTTGCCCACCGTGCGTCCTTGATCGCCATCTCCTGCTGAAGCAGGGCGAGCTCGGTGCGCTGGCGCTCAGTTTCGGCCCGTTGGCGATGGCGTGACGACTTGCTCGCGGCTCGGCCCCACGCGGTCGTCATCGCGGTGGATGCGACGGAGATCGATTGACCACGGCTGGGCGGACGATCTGGTCCAGCGACGGGGGAGAGGGGGCATATCGGCAGGCATCTGGTCCTCCAGGGACGTTCCGTCGGATCAGGACGGGGGAGGACATCGTATCTGCCGATCATCGAGGGACTTGGAGCCGAAGAAACGCCGTCCGAAACTCGCTGGACCCATATAGCGGATCGATGTTCGCGCCATGACCTACTGGATCACAATCTGAAGAGCATCGCTGCCGCCGATGGCGCCGAGCGCGCAGGATGGAGGATTCTCCCACGCAAACTGGGCGATCACGGTTGCCCCC
>JANQEO010000425.1 GCA_028278325.1 Candidatus Binatia bacterium | reverse complement strand
CTGAGCACCAGCGTGCGCTCGATGACGTTCTCCAATTCCCTGGCATTGCCCGGCCACGGATACTGGAGCAGTTTATCGACCGTCTCGGGCTTGAGCTGTTTCTCGGCAAGTCCGAGCTCCGTGGTCTTGGCCTGCAGGAAGTGCCGGATCAGGTGTGGAATGTCGTCGATCCTCTCACGCAAGGGCGGAATAGCGATCGAAACCACGTTGAGGCGGTAGTAGAGGTCGGCACGGAATCCGCCCTCGTCGATCTCGTTGCGCAGGTTACGGTTGGTCGCGGCGATGACACGCACATCGACCGAGATCGGCTGACTGCCCCCGACCCGAAGGATCTTTTCCTCCTCCAATACCCTCAACAGTTTGGCCTGCAAGGCCGGGCTCATCTCACCGATCTCGTCGAGAAAGATCGTCCCTTTGTGGGCCATTTCGAACTGCCCGATCTTCTGCTCGACGGCGTCGGTGAACGATCCCCTCTCGTGGCCGAAGAGCTCACTCTCGAGCAGGTTGTCGGGAATGGCCGCGCAGTTGATCGTGACCATGGGAGCCGACGACCGCGGGCTGTTGTAGTGGATGGCCTTGGCTATGAGTTCCTTTCCGGTTCCGGATTCTCCGGTGATCAGCACCGTGGTCTTGAGCGGAGACACAGCCGTGACCGTCTTGAACACCGCCTGCATGGCATCGGATTCGCCTATGACGTTGTCGAACTGGTAGCGCTTGCCGACGGCGTCGCGCAGCTGCTCGACCTCACGTTTGAGGCTGGCGTTCTCGGTGGCCCTCTCGGCGACGACTCGAAGCTCGTCGATGTCGAAGGGCTTGGTTATGTAGTCGAACGCGCCGAGCTTCATTGCCGTGACTGCGGTCTTCACGGTTTTCGTGGCCGTCAGCATGACGACCGGCAGCAGCCGGTCCGTCTCCCGGATGCGCTCCAGAACCTCGAGCCCGTCCATTCCCGGCATCAGTATGTCGAGGAAGACCAGATCGGCGTGAGAGCCCCCCAGCCATTTGATCGCGCTCTCTCCGGATTCGGCCGTGACCGGCTCGAACGAATCCTTGAGCACCATTTTGACGGATTCCCTTACTCCGGGTTCATCGTCAACGATGAGTACGATCGGTTTGCTTGCCATGAGCTCCTTCCTCCTCCATCACCGGCAAACGCCACTTCAAAGTGGTAGTGGTGCTTGTCGAGTGCATCTCCAACTTTCCACCGTTACGCTCCGTGAGCGTTCGGGCCAGCAAGACCCTCCACGTAGGCGATTTCTCACCGTCCTCGCTCATGTCTCGGAGTTGCGATCCGGGACCATGCTCCGTTTCGATCGTCCAAAGGACCGTCCCGCCACTTGTAGTGGTGATCCTCACGGAGCCGCTTTCTCCGAGGTCGCTTACGGCGGCCTCGAGTAGATTGTCCAACGCGAAGCGGATCTGATCGCGGTCGACCTTGACCGGCAGGGCGCCGGTCACTTCCAGCTTCACGCGTTTGCCGAGGCCGGGATCCAGAGATCCCACCACCGTACGCAGCAGGTCGCCGACGTCCACCTTGGTGGGCGAGGGCTCGGTCATGTGCCCGTACTCGAGCAGGGTCTCGAGATAGGATTCCACACGGTCGCAAGCGTCACGGGCCAGCATTCCGAGTTCCTTGCTCGAATCCGGCTGAGCTTCCGCGTCCGACAGCAGACCGGCAAAGGTCTTTATGGCGACCATCGGGTTGCGAAGGTCGTGGGCCAATCCCGAAAGGACGTGTTCGAGGGCCCCGCTGCCTTCGATCTCGGCTTTGGCAGGCGCCTCCGCCACACGGGCCGGCTGTGCCGGCGGTTCGGCGGCGGGGCCGGTGTCGACATCGGCCACAAAGCGTAATTCCGCCGGCGCGATTACACGTCCGTCGGTGTTGAGGCGGGGCAGAGAAAAAAGCGTGCGATTGATGACGGCCTCGAGCTCGACGTAGTTTCCCGGCCACATATAGGCCTGCAATCTGGCCATGGCCTCGGCGCTGTAGGTTACCGCCTTGCCGCCGAGAGACTCGGCAACACCGGCCGTGATCAGCTGCACCAGCGGAGCGATAGCGGCGGGTCTCTCGCGTAACGGCGATACCTGCACTATCAGCGCACTGAGCGCATGGTAGAGCTCGCGTGAGAAACGACCCTCGACGACGGCAGATGCCGGGTCGAGCACGGAGGTTACGATGAGCTTGGTGGGCAGCCCCGTGTCTACGGCAGCTGCAAGCCGCGCCTGGTCGGCCAGGCTGCGTTCGTCGACGGCTTCGACGTAGAGGGCGGATTGACGTTCAGAAGCACGCGCAAGGGCATCCTCCAGAGGCTCGTCTCCGTACCAGTTCTCGAGGCCCAGGGAGGGCTGAGATCTCCCGGCAACGGCCGCGGCGATGCGCCGACGGCCGCTGCCCGGTTCACCCATGATCCACAGCGGCGCAGCCATGACCGCCGCTCGACGCAGAAGGGCGCCGGCCGGTGCCGGAACGAAGGGGAACTCCAGCCATCTGTCGAGTCCGTCGGCGCCCGGCGAGGACGGCCGGGAGCTTGGCTCAGCAGCGCGGGCACGCAGCAGGGCGGAGATCTTGAGGCTCAACTCGAAGCTGTCGAAGGGCTTCCTCAGGATCGCAAACTGAGAAGTCTCTTGAACTCCGACGGGGACCGGGCAATCCCTTTCGAGCAGCACCAGGGCCCGCGGAGCACGCGCGAGCAGGGCATTTGTCGAGGGATCGTCCAGGTCGGTGCCCGAGAGGTCCGCTATGACTACGTCGGCCTTGGGCAAGCGCTCGGGCTGATCGTAGACACTTACATGATGCTGCTGGCCCCCCAGCACCGCCTGGATCGTGGTCTGCACGCCCTCCGAGGAGCTTATGAGGATGATCTCAGCCATGAGGTCCCTGCTGGGGCGCCGGCTGGGAGCCGGCGATCTGGGTCGCGATCTCGGACGATTCCACCGGAATGTGAATATAGAAGGAAGTGCCTGTCCCTAGCTGGCTATCGACGTCTATGAAGCCTCCGTGGCTGTTAACCAGCTGATGTGCGATCGACAGGCCCAAGCCGGTCCCGTCTTTGCGGGTCGTGAAGAAGGGATCGAAGATGTGTTCGAGGTGGGCCTTGTCGATTCCGCACCCCGAGTCTCTGACCTCGATGCGAACAAAGGCCGTACCACGCGTGAAGCACTCGGTGGTGGTGACCGTCACCTCGCCCCTTTCCTCTGAGGCCTCGATGGCGTTCATGACGATGTTCATGAGGACCTGCTTGAGTTGATCCTCGTCGGCCACGGCCAGGATCTGGCGGTCGCCGAGTTCCAAGCGCAAGGACACACCATGGGTTTTGGCTTGGGTTTCCAGTAGGCGGCTGATCCGGTCGACGCTGTCGTTGATATCTATCTCGCGGGGCTCGGAGGGAGCGGGACGGGCGAAGGCGAGGAGCTCGTTTATCAGCGAGCCGATGCGGTCGACTTCCGAGAGAGTCAGGTCGAGGAAGGAGCTACGGAATTCTTCGTCCTCGTAACGCTCGGGCAACAACTGCGTGAAGGTACGGATCGACACCAACGGGTTGCGGATTTCGTGAGCGAGCACGGCTGCCATGGTGCCGATGGCGGACAGCCGATCTGATTCCTGGATGATCTCCTGACTTCGCGTCAGGTCATTATAAAGTCGCGCATTCCGTATGGCCACGGCGAGATGGTTGGCCATGATGCTCAAACGCTGGACGTCCTCTTGGGTGAACATGTCACCGGTTTCCTTGGGGCCCAGGAAGATGATGCCGACCATGCGGTCGCCGGTGGTCAAGGGCACGCCCACGTCGGCCCCCAGCTTCACCATGCTCTGAGGTACGAGATGGCCTTCGCCCTCGGTGTTGGCCTGCAATTCGAGCTCTTCTCTTACCGCCGGAGTTTGGTGGCCGTGCAACCAAGCTATGACCGGCTCGGTCGAAGCCATTGTCTCGGGCACGGGCGAAGCGTAAGCGCCGCGCATTGCACCGAGACGGTACTTGCCCCGTTTCTCTTCTTCCACATAGATCGAAGCTGCGACCACGCCGTGCAATGACGTCAGGGTTTCGCAAACTCTTTCGAGCAACACGTCTATGTCGAGTATGCGCGCGGCCTCCTGGGTGAGCTTGTAGAGCGCCGCTTGGTAATCCTGCTGTCCGCGGAACAGAGCGTGCTCGATGCTCTCCTGGGCCACGACTCGAATGCGCGGAAACACGAAAGCCGCGATCACCACCACGCCGAGGGCGATGAGGGAGAACTCGAACTGTATCTGTCCGAAGTAGGCACGCTGAGCGGCCAAGAGGCCGGCGAAACACGACACCAGCAACAAGAGCAGTACGAGGACGTTGCCGAAGGTGCGCGCCACCGCGCGGTCGATGTCGACGAGGTGATACTTGTGGAAGGTGTAGGTAGGTATGCCGGCCCATGCGACCATCGCGAGCGAGCCGAGCGGATACAGCGGAACTTCGGTCGACGGGTAGGTGGTAACGCCCAGTAGGCCGAACACGTCGTGAAGTCCCCCGGCAAAGGCCAGGCCCACGGCCAGTAGCAGATAACGAGCCTGGGCCCGGCGGCGTCCCGAGGACCGTCGACCGATGAAGAACAAGACCGCCATCGTCGCCAGCACGATCGTGACGACATAGGCGCCGACCACCCATCCCCAGGGTCCGGGCGATACGTACCATTGGGAGACGGCCCCGGTCGTCGCTATGCGGTCGACGCCGTCTATCAGGAGGCTGCGGTAGTTGGCCACGCCTAAAGCCCCTATGGCCAGATAGGCAACCGTCACCGCCGCAGTGTTGAAGACTCCGAAGAGCAGCAGCGTGAAATGAAAGAAGACCGCAGGCGTGATCAACGTCGCGAACTGCACCAGATGAGCCCAATACAGGGCACGGGTGTGGGTGACTTGATGAGCCAGCACGAAGCTACCGAGCGTCCAGGCCAGCGCGAAGCAGCAAAACAGGAAATACAGTTGATTGAGCGGACGTCGGCGGTTGCGCAGCAATACGAAGCCGCCCAAGCAGACGATGGCGACCGAGGCCACCAAGGGCGTCGAGCCCAATACGTTCATTTTACGGGTAACGGGAGCGACTCAGAGACCGAGACAGGTCCCTGTCCACCCCACCAACTCCACAACAACCAACAGCGTCCCGAAGGATCAGCACAAAACGATATCGTACAAAGCTGTACGCAGTCAATACTAGGGACGCGAATAAGAAAGGTTAGGACAAGATCAGTCGGCGGACACTAACGTGCAGGCGGGTTCCATCGGCTCACCAAGGTGCCGATGAAGATGGTCGCGCCGAGTATTGTGAGCACGCGGCCGCCACGATGCACGACGCGGTACTGGTAGTACTTCAGGCGCGCGTTCTCGTAGGCAAGTCCGAAGTCCGAGCGGCGTTCCAGTATGGATGCCGTTCCACGGTACGGACGCTTGACCTCTGGGCCGGCCTTTTGGACCACGGCGCGCACGCGTTCGCGGTACTGCTTCATCTTTACCGATCCCATGGCCCAGTTGCCCACGCCCAAGAACAAGAACAGGGCTCCGGTGACCATCAGCATCGGCGAGCGCAGACCCATGGCCTCAATTAGAGCGTAGCGGGGCCCTCGCATGCAAACACGAGCGAGTAGGATCGCCGGTTGAGCGCTTCGGTACGAGGGTCTATCGTCGCGCCGTGCCCGCGATCACGACCAAGCCCGGGACCGGTGCCCAACGCTGGGGAAGGGTGGCTTACAGGCAAGCGCTGGCCCGCCAGGAAGAGTTGCGAGGACGCCGAGCAAGGGGGGAGATCGGCGATCTGGTGATCGTCGTCGAGCATCCGGCCACCATCACGCTCGGACGTCATGCGCCCGAGGCTGACGTGGTGGTCGACGACAAGATCCTGGCTTCCAAAGGCGTCGAGATCGTGCGCACCGACAGGGGCGGGCGCGCCACCTTCCATGGGCCGGGGCAGGTGGTCGTGTACCCCATAGTCGCGATCGGAGAGTTGGGGCTCGGCGTCAAGTCCTGGATCGAGCTACTCGAAGAGGCGGTTATAGCTACGCTCGCCGAGTTCGAAGTGGAGGGCGTCCGGCACGAGGGCAACCCGGGCGTATGGGCTCCCGGAGGCAAGATTGCCTCTGTCGGGCTGCGCATCGTCGATGGTGTGAGCTCCCACGGGCTGGCGCTCAACGTCAACTTGGATGTCGGGGCCTTTGACTATATTGTTACCTGCGGAATACCGGACGAGGCAGTGACAACACTGGCGGCCGAGTGCGCCGCCGACCCGGCCACAGAGACCGTCGAGTCTCGTCTCAGTGGCAATCTTATCGACAGGATCGACGCTCGGCGTGGCACATGAGCAAGAGAAGCAGAACACCTGAAGAACTTACCAGCGCGATGCTGGGCGGCGACCGTATCGCCCTGGCCCGGCTCATCACTCTCGTGGAGAACCGCAGCTCGGATACGGCTTCGATCATGTCGCGGGTCTATTCGGAGTGCGGTTCGGCACACGCCATCGGCATCACCGGCCCGCCGGGTGCCGGCAAATCGACTATCACGAGCTGCCTCATAGGCCACTTGCGAGAGGACGAGGCCAGTGTCGGCGTGGTTGCTATCGACCCGTCCAGCCCGTTTTCAGGCGGCTCGGTACTCGGCGACCGCATCCGCATGCAGAAGCACTTCCTCGATCCCGATGTGTTCATTCGCAGCGTTTCGACCCGTGGCAGCCATGGCGGGCTCGCCCGCTGCGGCCGTGACGTCGTTCGGCTCTTCGATGCCTACGGTAAATCGGCGGTCGTAATCGAGACCGTCGGTGTAGGACAGACCGAGCTCGACGTAATGGAGGTCGCCGAAACGGTCGTAGTCGTACTCGTGCCCGAGTCGGGTGACACGGTGCAAGTGATGAAGGCCGGCTTGTTGGAAATCGCCGACGTCTTCGTCGTCAACAAAGCCGACCGTGACGGTGCGGTTCGCATGAAGACCGAGCTTGAGATGATGCTTTCACTGAAAGCGGCCGAACAAGCCAAGGATGCTTGGAAGGTTCCCGTGCTGCTGACCCAGGCTTCACAAGGTGAGGGCACGCGCGAGGTTCTGGAAGCCTGCCGGCGTCACCGTGACTACACCCAGAGCCACGGGCGCGACCAGCGCCAGGCTCAGGCGCTACGCGCCGAGACCCTGGAGATTTGTGAAGAGGAAATCATGCGCCGTTTGCGAACGAACGCCGAGGCCAGCTCCCTCAACGACGTCCTCGATAGCGTAGGAAGCGGCACTCTCGACCCGTACCAGGGCGCGCTCGAGATCCTCGAGGATTCCGAACGCCTCAGTACGGCGCTGGGTGCGCCCAACCGCCGCAATGGCAACGGTTGACTTCGGCCCCGGCAGGACGAAATCTCGATCTTTGTGGCGATGTAGCTCAGGTGGTTAGAGCGAGGGTCTCATAATCCCTAGGTCGTGTGTTCGAGTCACACCATCGCCACCAATTTTCCCTGCGATCTCGGTAGCTTCAGGCGCTCTTTCTTTGGGAGTGGTCGAGTCGTCCTCGTTGGTGCCGGTCCCGGTGCCGGTTAGACGCTGTACAGCTGCCAGCTTATGGCCAGGGGACAGGTGTGCGTAGCGTAGAGTCATGGCGATCGTCTTGTGCCCCATGAGGTCTTGTACGGTGCGTAGATCGACGCCAGCCATGGCCAGGCGGCTTGCGAATGTGTGCCGCAGGTCATGCCAGCGGAAACCGACGATGCCCGCCGTCTTGAGCGCGACCGTGAATACGCGGTTGACGAAGTTCTGAGCGTCGAGCGGCGTGTCTCCGGTATCGCTGGGGAAGACCCAGCGGCTACGCAACCGGCTTGGAAGCGCCCGTAGGGCGGCTCTCAGCTCGTCATTCATGGGCACGTAGTAGGTACTGCCCGACTTCGAGTGCCGCAGGGTGATCACGCCATTATCGAAGTCCACGTCTGTCCACTGCAGCTTGAACTGGTTGCCCCGCCGCATGCCAGTGTGCAGGGCCACGGCGACCTTCGGCCAGTGTTCCTCACCGATGGCCTTGCGTAGCTCCGCTTCTTCCTCGGGCAGGAGGTAGCGAAGCCGCTGGTTGTCCTCTTTGGCAAACTTGACGCCTTTGACCGGGTTCTTCTCGACCAGTCCGTCAGCGATGGCGACGTTGTAGGCACGCCGTAGGAAGGCCAGCTCGCGGTTCACCGTGGCTGGGGACATGTTGTCCTTCTCGCGTCGTCGCGTGGCGTACCGGGTGATGTCGGTCGGCGTGATCTCGCGCAGGGTTTTCTTTCCCAGGGCCGTGGTCAAAAGCTCGGAGTACCGCTTGTAGTGCGAGGGTTGGCGCAGTCGGCCTTCGACGTGGTCCTTGAGGTACTGCTCAAGGTAATCGCCCAGCAGGGTCTCTCGTCGCCTTATCTGCGCGGGAAAGAAGCGGCGCTCGGCGATCTCGGTCTTCCGCTTGGCATAGACGCGCTTGGCCAGGCCCTTGGGGCCGATCTTCTCACGGTGCTCACGCCCGTTCTCGTCGTGGTAGCGAATCCACCACGTGCCCGAGCCCTTGGGGCGCTCGAAGAGGCCACGATCGCCGGGGCTGCGCGTGGGCTTCGGTTTCGGTTCCTCGCTCATGTCGTGGCGGGCTGCGTGCCGTGAGGCGCTACGGTCCTTGGACGCTCGGTGCTGTCGTTACGTTCAATCACGGTAGTGGTCGCAAGGCAGGGCGAGTATCCTGCCGGATTATCTTCTCGATGTCGCTGAGACGGAAGCGCAGGGATCGTCCACGCAGTTTCACTGACGGGATGCGGCGCTCGTAGGACCACTTGTATATCGTCGAGACCTGCACGCCGAGGTGGTCGGCGACCTCGGCAGCCGTCAGCAATCGGTCACCCACGGACGCCTCGCAGGTTCGCCATGGTTGCGGGCGCGGGATAGTGCCAATCCACTCGCGCGCCGGAGAAGTTCAGAAATGTTCTTTTCCTTGAGCCATGCGGGTTTGATTGCTTAGCAACCGAAATTTCGGAGCGTGACCGAAAACGCCGTTTTCCGCGTCCCGCAAGGGTTTGATTGATTAGCAACGCGCGTTTCGGCTTCCCCCGGCCCCGTGGTCTGTTTGCGTGCATAAGAACCGTGGTTTTCTTTGGTTCACTGTTCAAATCGAAATATAGAGCGTCACGACAGACCGGAGAGCAGGAATGTGGTGAAACTGCGAGAAGGTCGGCAAGGGTCGCGTCTAGTTCGCACTCCTCGTTCATCAGTTCAGTATGTTGAATATTCACTTTCATTCACTCATTCACCACGACGCGCTGTAGGCGCCACTGGTTGGCTCGTTGCCTCTTCCCGACGTTGACGATTCGCCACTCCCCGAACTGCCGGTCTCGTATCCGTTCGAGCTTGCGCCCCAACACGACCTCCTGGCTCCGCTGAGTCCCGCTACCCAGATCGAGCGTCGCGTGCGCGAAAGGGAATAACGCCGCAACGCCAACAATGTTCTCGGCGAACTCGGCTGCCCAGGCCTCGATAAACTGTTCCATGGCGACGGCATCCGGATCGGCATTCTGGTACAGCTCATCTAGGTTGCCCAGGAACCCCGGCACGCCCGCAACGTCGAGAATGCCGCCAAGCGTCCGGCAGTAGGCCTCAAACGAGCCGATTGTCCGCAAGCCAGGGGGGCGCCCGGCTGCTAGCCATCCGCGGATGATCGTGAGGGCAGCATGGACGAGTACTCCACGGTGGTCTCTTACCCAGGTCCAAAGATCGGGTATCTGAAAGGACTCCGACGTGCGTCGCCACGGCTCGGTCATCTTCGCATCGAGCCGGATTGGCAGTATCCGTCTGGAAAGCTCGCGAGAGAACGCTGGGTTATTGCCCGTGGCGATCCAGATCGCGGTCACCGGGACGTCGATGGTCCGCGAGTGGCCGAGTAGCCGATCCGTCCAGGTATTTCCGGTCGTCGCCACAGCCAACGCCGGTGAATCAAGTCGGCCTGATAGGTTATCGATGACGATCACTGGGTCGCTCTCGAACAGCTTCGCTGTTAGGCGCTTGCGAAACTCGTCCTCCTGTCGTGCCTCTGACATCAACGACGGTGATCGACCAAGCGCCGGGTACATGATGGCTTCCAGGAGTAAGGTTGCGCCCGTACCGATGTCGGGTTTCGAGATCAGATGTAACGGAGTGGGCCCGTCGATGGTGTCGCGGACGTACGGGAGCAGGGCCAGTGCGATGGTATGGGCTCGGTCTGCGTCGCTCACAAAGGGAAACTCGGCGATCGGCGTAACCAGCAGCTCGATCGCGTTGGTCATCTCGTCCGCGGTGGGTCGGGTTGGCACTGCCGATACGGAAAAGCCGGGGCCTGCTGCGTAGAACACCTGTGTCTGGGGATCATACCCCGGTTGTGTGCAAAGCGATCCATCGGGTCGAACGAACGGACACTCGACGATGCGGCGCAGTTCGGGCAATGGGGGTGAGAGGTCGGCGAGCATGTCGCCAACGACAGGGCCGGGTGGGTAGGCGGCGCACCGTTGGTTATTTTTTTGACTTCGCCAGTCGCCACAGCGGGCAAGGATGTTGCGCATCAGGTCGGGTGTGACCGCCATCACTCGTGGCCTCTGACTATCAGCGCCTTGGAGCATCGACACGACGCCCGCATGCAGGAAGAGAAACGGTGGATCATTGCTGTCCTGGATGGCCGACCATGCCTCTGCCGTGATCCGCTGAAGGTCATGGTCGTCAGCATTGAGCCGTCTTCGCTTTCGGCGGCCCTTTGGATTGTGGGTATACTGTGTCGTTGCTATCGTACGTGTCATCGGTCTCGTGTCGCCGTCGTGTTCGGTTCCGAAGCCACCGCGACGGCGTTTCTTACTCGATTAGGTTCCCACGCCAGGGCCTCTTGCCCTCCGTGTGCCCTCGCTGTTTCTGGGCGCCGTGGCAGCTCTCTCATCGATCCACTGACTCAGCGCGCGCAGGGGTACTCGCAGGCTGTTGCCGAGACGTAGCGATGGCAACACGCCATCGGCGATCAGTGCGTAAACCTTGGTTCGGCCGCAGCCAAGGACGTGCGCAGCTTCGTCGGGCTTTAGTAACAAGCGTTCGTGTTGGTTCATCTCGTTCACTCCTGCCGCCAGTGGTCGCGTGCTGGCTGCACGACCAGGCTAGCGTGCGCCGGGGCGCTGTCTATTTTGGGTGCTTGCAGATCCCCTATGAAATCGGGACGTGAATTTCGGAGGGGCGGCTTCGCCTGCTTGTGCAGCAGCGCGTGACGGCGAGAGGATAGCCGTTAGCCAACGGTGCGCTTGGAGCGCCGACGAAATAGCTTCCCGATGATCGCCTTGGGCGTGGTGTCGAGAAGTGCTGCAAGCGTCATGTAGGCTGCGTAGGGTGCCTTTCCATGCCGTGCGACTTCGTCGGCGAAGGTCGATGCCTCGATGTACTCCTTGAACGCGTCCCAGAGATGCTCGCGATCCCATTCCCACTCCGTGTTCGCCAAGACGAAGAAGCCCTGCTGCTCAGTGGTCAGGTCCGTAGGCGGCTCTGCCACGAAGGCCGGATGACTCAGGCCCGACCAGAGCGGATTCACCTTTTCGAGAACCTCGATTGCGGCGTTTACGAAAGCCTCAAGGGCGAGAATGCGTCTTGGGCCGATGTCAGGGAGTTCCCGTCGACGTTGCTTGAACGCTGCCGCCATCGCGGCGTACTCATGCTCTAACTGAGCCAACGTTAGCCACTCGTTGTCGGGATCGGTCGGATAGGGGTTCCTGATGCCGCCCCGCCGTCCCGGTCTGCGTGGCAGGGGCTTCAGCTCCATACGCATCGACCTGAATGAGCCTTCAACGTGCGCCCGGATGAGCGCCTTCCGCGCTTCCCAGGCCTCTCGTGCCTCGGCAGGGCACGCGCCGCCCTCGCCGGGTCGCCAGCCACGCTCAAGCCATCCCTTCCGGTCTACGGCAAGCACGTGGAGCCAGTTCGTCTGCAAGAAGATCGTCGGGTGCACGTAGAGCCATGGATGCGCCCGAATTGATGCTTCAAGCGTCCTGAGTTCGAGGTCCTCGATGAACGGACGGGCCTCGACGGGTACGCTGTCGATCGACCACCGGGTGAACGTGTGGCGGGCGTCGTTATCGAACTCAATCTCGTCGGTGTTCCGCTTAGCGTGCAGCTCACGCAGGTACGGGTGAACGAATTCGCGGGGAGTCCGCTCCAAGATGGTCGGCGAGACGGCGTTGTTGGCGTTCGCCTTGCACGTGCGCTTCCGCTTCGCCGACGCCTTGGCCTGTTTCGGAGGCATACGAACAAGTTACAAGTATACGAACACATGCGAAAGGAACGAAGCCGCGCGGCCATCGCCGGACACCCGATCGGTGAAATCATAAGGGTCGTGGAGGTAGTGAAGAAGATTTTACGCGTGCGTCGGGCGCTGTACTTGTTCGTAGTTCCCGCTTCAATGAGGCCGATTCCCTCTCTTCTCCCTTTGTCCAGTTCTTCCACTTTCTCCACTCGTTGCTACGGTGATAGAGCTAAGACTTTCGGTTGTCCGAGTAGTGAAGGAGCGTCGCTCTAGCCTGGACCGTAAGCGCCTGATCACTCAACAAGGTGTATTCCGAGTGCTGGCTGAAAGCCCACATTTTTCGCGTGCTACATGGGGCGGCTCGATGAGCAAGCCCTCGATCCCTTTCGCCTCCCGGATCTGCGCACATCGGAGCGCAACCTTCTTTGGGAAACGTAGTACTGGTCTACAGGTCTCGTGACGTAGCGTGACCCCGAGGGCTGCGAGCGGCATCGACCCGCATCTTGGCGGAGGACGTTAAATGCTCAACACAATGGGGCTGTGTATACCCAAGGGTGCTTCATTTCTGTTCTTTGTTGCCGGTTGCTTGGCTAGCGTTGCAGTCGCATCAGAACCTGAGGAGCCACCAGAGCCGTTATATCAGCAACTGAGTCGGACGGTCGTGCGACTAGAGGAGCACCAGAGTGTCTGCACGCCGGGCCGCGAATGGTCGAGCCTTCGACACATCAGCGTGGGCAGTGGATTCTTCGTCAGGGATCGTGTCCAGGACAAAACCAAGAACGAGGTGAGCCGTATCTTCCTGGTGACTGCTCGGCACGTTGTGGAAGATCGGGCCGATTTGTTTGCTCGTGTGCGTAAGGGGCGCGATTCAGAAGAGCTGGCCGTTCTCAGGTTACCTCGTAAGAACTGGACATTTCACCCGGGGCCCAATCCTGCAGGCAAGTTTCCTATTGATGTGGCTGTGATCCAGGTGCCACCTAGCCGCTGGAGCGTGAGTTTTAGGTTCTGTGACCCGGATAGGAACCCGGAAGGGTGTGGAACGTCAGACTCTGGCAAGACACTAGACAATCAGGTTGGAGGGCGGCCTGCAGTGATGGAGAGAGCGGTCTTCTTTGGATTTCCAGGAACCGACGCAGCAATGGGCCAGGTTGAACCATTTGTGCGTTCCGGAGTTGTCGCATACACCGCACCAAACCCGGCCATTCGGATAGATGGAAGGCGGCTTGCAGATTCCTCTGTGTACTCGATCGACGCGCCAAGTTTCCCTGGCAATAGCGGTGGTCCAGTTATGAGAGAGCGCGCTCCGTTCCGGGGAGGCGTTGAGCTGTGGGGGCTTGTAACGGGTAGTCATTTGGCGGGTCGTGACTACACGCTTGTTACGCCGCCTGAGCGGATTGTGGAGACGATCACACACGCGCGCGCGACGTCACCATATGACGGAAAACTCTGGCAGGACGAACTGCCGTCGATCCCAATTCGGTGCGTGGCGGACAAGAAATAGGAGCTACCAGCACAGCGAGGATAGATGTGCGTGAGAGGAGGGGCTAAATGAGCGACACTAAATGGGTCGTTGACTGGGGGAGCGTACTATTTACGCCGGTCGTTGCTGCTATGATCGGCTTCGGTGTGTGGTGGATTCAGTCTCGGATCGACCAACTACAACGCGCACACGAACGATTGCACGACGAGAGGAGGAAAGTATATGCGGATATACTTGAGCCCTACGTCCTTCTGTTCGCCCAGAGTACGGACCAGGCTGCGCAACAGAAAGCTCTCCAAATAATTACATCGGTTGAGTATAAGCGGCAAGCGTTCGAGTTCAGTTTGATTGGTTCGGACGATGTTGTGGGTGCGTTTAATGACATGATGCAGCTGTTCTACAAAGCAGAGGCGTCCGGTGAGAAGCTAGAAGGGGCCGAGATCCTAGATCACTGGGGTAGGTTTTTACTGGCAATCCGGAAGAGCATCGGCAATCCGAAGACCAACTTAACAGGTCGCGATATGTTAAGAGGCCTTCTCAAGGGTATTGACGACATACCGCCGAGCAATACGGAGGGTTAGAGCGATATGAGCGGGCTAGGAATGCGTGCGATTGCCATGATTGTCCTAGTGGTAGCGGCAGCGATGCCTTGTATGGCGGAGGCTGTGGATGACGCATTTGTCCGATTGGTGGGTGTACGTACCCTTCGATGTGTGTTGACAAAGGGGACGCAGGCATCCTGGGATGGCGGCACGCTGAAGCTTGAGCCTGCAGATTTTGGTGACGGCGGGCACGTTGTTTTTGACGAGATCGACGTGAAGCAGCGCAATGCTCGGCTTACCGGGAACACGGGAGCGAGGGAGGTAGCCGTTTTGCCGACCGCACAAGGATTAACGTTCATCGAGCAAACGGCGATGGGCAGCACCAACGTCACGACTGTGTTCGCAGCGTACGACTCACCGAGCAGTCAGAAGTTCGTCGCTGTGCAGTCACGCCATCAACTCATCATCGTGGACCCTTTTCCGTCCCAGTACCACGGGACTTGCGTTGTGCTCGAATCGCGCCCGAAGTGATCAGGCATATGCTGCGCAGGTAAGGTGGCTTCGATGGCGGTTCGATCCTGGGATACGACGCTGGCCTTTTTGGCCGTTGTGGCGGCCAGTATCGCGGCGACCGCAGCGGTCTGGAGCAATCTCCAGCAGCGACAGCACCTCGTGATGTCAGCTCGACCTCATTTGGGTGTTGGTTTTGGGATGAACAAAGAGGGTTCCGGCTGGACGGTGCACAATCCTGGTCCAGGGCCAGCGTTCGTCGAATGGATGCAAGTCACCGTCGATGGCAAACGGCAACGTGATTGGCCGGGTGTGTTTGAGGCGTTGGAGCTTCCACGGCCAGCCCACGCACACCCCATGTATCTCCATCAGGGCAGCGTCTTGCCGGCGGGCTTCAAGAAGGACTTATTCTGGATCGACACCAGTGATGCGGCGGACATGCTCAGTCGGAGGGATGTTAGCACGCGTGTCGATATACGCGTGTGTTACTGCTCTGCATACGATGAATGCTGGCAAGCTGTTGCCGGAGCGGTGACGCCGCCCGTATTGGATACATGTGAGACTCGACCGCCGGGCATTCCCTTTGGCGGTTTTGTCGTGCCATCTCCGGCAGAGCCGGGCTGATGCCGCACCTTGGCGTTGGGTTAGGGATGAGGTCGCAAGCGGAAGTACAGAGATCGGTGCCGACTTATTGGCGCGCTTTGCTGCATTCAGTGCGTACCTGATGGACGTGGTCAACCAGCTGTCGCTCTTCTTCGGGCAGCGAGTCGCGGTTTAGGTCGGCGGCACTCTTCGACGCTATCTCCTTGTACGTTGCGAAGTCGATCTGCCAGCCAATCTTGTCGTTGAGGCACTTGCAGAACGGCGCCCCGTAACCGGCCTGGAGACAAGCGGCATATCGCTCCTTGGTTCGTCTATCGATGATGCCCTCAAGTTCATTCAGCATTGTCAGGAGTTCTTTTTGGCGTTCTAGCTCGGCCTCTTCAGCTGACTTCGGCGTACAAGAGAACCTCCGGCGCAGCTCGTCCAAAACCGCTACCGAAACGATTTCGGGCCTGTGTGGTCCGGTAAGCGCACTGTTCGCAAGTTCCCATACAGTCTTTGCGTTCAGTCTTAGGTTCGCCGGTGGACAGAAGAGACGAGGGTTACCCTGAAGCTCTACATTGAGGTTGTATACGGTGAGCGCTTGCCCGATTCCCTCAAGGAAGAGTTCTTGCTCGCGCTCACTGAAGCCCTTGATCGAAAACGGAGCCTCCTCGCTTCTTGCGGGTGACGCGTGCGCGCTAAGGAGTAGTAACACTCCTAGGGCCAGAAGCTGCGCCGCGACTGCCGAACGTGTCATCGTTTCTCCCTCCACCGTAGCTTCGACATTAAGCCCAAGAGTTCGCCGCCATTGACGACCTCGACGCCAAGGCTCTTCGCGGCGCGTAGCGCAGGCTCCGTCAGGTCTCCCGTGGTCACGATGACCTTTCGTTCCGCTCCGAGCTGTGCGGCCGCGCCGTAAAGGTTCTGGACCTCCGGTGCGCCGACCTTGGTATTGGCTGCGTAAAGCTTGCACTGGATGGCCACCACCTCGCTCCCTTTTCTACCAATCACGTCGACGCCCTGATCACCGGACGCGGGCGTGACCTCGACGTTCCATCCCCTAGCTGCGTAGAGCTTCGCGACGAGCTGCTCGAATGCTGCTGGGCTCAAGCGGCGCAGCCCCGCGAGCGTTTGAAGGGCCTTCTTCTCCTCTTGGAACCGTTGCTCTAGCGCTTGCTGTTGGCGGTGAAACTCTGTCTCCTCGGCTTCTATTGCCGTGACTAGATTGCGTTCTGCCTCAGCCAGTTTTGCTGTGAAGTCTTCGCGGCATCTGGCGCATCGCCATTTCGTCTCGCCAGCCCTTACGCCGTGCGCGCAGCGGGTAAGATGAGCGTACCGAGCGGAGACGGTGTGTAGGATTCCGTATCCGACCGGTATGGCGACCAAGACCCATGCGAAAATGATAACGACAACTTGGATCGCCGCCGCCACCGGCCTAAGTGGTTGATCCCACCCCGCCATATCGGCCACGGCTGCGCCGACAAGACCGATGGCGACTAGCGGCAATACAAAGATGGTCAAGTAGGCGGCCTCAAGGCCTACCACAGATAAGCCAGCTTCCAGGCCGCCGGACACGGCCTCCCACCAGCCGATGGTTCGCTTGCCCTCCCGTAGGGCATGTCGCAGCGCTTCGACCGGACGCGTGATCGACGCCAGGCGGATACGGTGTTCTAGCTCAAGCGTGCGAGAGTCTTGCGCATACTGTGCTTCTGGGGGTGGCGCTGAGGGCGTGGCTCGCCTACGTCGACTCCCGCGTCGTCGGTATGATCGCGCCGCCATATGCTGGCGATCAGCCTACCTTCTGCCCTGCGCAAGACAAGGCGCTGGAAGATCGTTGGGTGCTGTGAGATCGGCGATCTTGACTTAAGGCCTTCGGCGATCTGCAGCGGCCTCGCGAGCGGCAACCTGAACAACATTGTTACGGTCGATGCCTTGACCCACGCGGGCAGTGTCGCCGTTGGAACAGTGTCGCCATACGCGTTCAAGTTCGCGAGTCTGGACTGAGCGCAATAAGGGGGTGTATCCTCCTAAACCTGTGCGATGTAATCAGAGGGGTTTCAGTTGGATATGGGTCGACTAGCGTGTCCCGCCTTTGCTGTGGCCATCTGTCTCGCTTCGCCAGTCGAGGCTAAGCCTACCAGTTCACTTCACATTTGGGACGACTCTGAAGTCACGCGAGAGGGAAAGACGATAGGATGCGGCTGGCTCTTGAGTATGCGTGCCCCGGGGAACAGGGTCGTCGTTGTCCACCTTTCCCTGAGCATGCGTGGGGAAGTGACAGACGAGATGACCCTCCTTAAGGTGACAGCGCGGTCCGTAGCTACCGAGCGGCCATTCGACACAACCCCGATTAAGTTGCACGAGGCTTGGGTTCGGTCGTCGACCGGGACGACTGCTGGCAAGTTGATCCGGACGGACGCTGGCGAGAGCTCGTACTACCTCGGCGTTGCGGCAGGCGACGAGGTGTTTGTTGCTGTCATAGAAGGTCTGATTACAGACGGGCTTACGGTCGGTTACAATTTGCGGCCCGGCGGACTTGATACAGTCACGGTGGTCAAAGAGCCACCGACGTCGGAGGCCGGTCTCACCGAATTCAGGGCGTGCCTAAAGCGATTCAGGGAGAACCTGCAGAAAGCCACCAAGGGAACCGACGAAGATTAGGCGAAGTGAAGGGGGTAGCCTGGGGTCCCAACCTGGTGCCAATGCTTGTCGAACTCGGACGTTACGTTCGTTCGATCACTGCGACTGTCTTAGTCGCACCGCTGAATCAGGAAAACTTCGCGCTTTGCGTAACGCTCCGCGGCTTCGTGGAACGGTATGTAGCAAACGTGTCCAGTTAGCCTATCGATTCGTATAGCGAGGGGTAGGGACAGATGATTCTCCGTGACGTACTCGTAGCGGAGCAGCTGCACGACCAGTAGTCCGAGAACAAGAAGTGCTACGCATAATACAGGGATCATGGGCTGTAGCGTTCTGCTCATCTAGGTTTGGGCGGGCACCATCTGCTTTGCTGTCGCAACGAGGCTACTCCTCCCATAACGTTGAGGGTAGCTCGGCAAGAGAGCACGCAAACCGTCTGTGTCCGCACCCGCCAGGGGTAAGGGAACACCCTTACTCATAGCGTTATTGCCCCCTCAGGTGGTTGACGACCCTGTCGGAGGTGTCGTAGCTTCGCGGGCGATGGCCTGCGCCTGCGCGGCGACCCTGGCTACCACCGATCGCCGCCACGGACTCAGCCCGTCAGCTGATCTATCCGTACGCACAACCAAAGGGGGGAACCCTTCGGCACGCGTCCTAAGGAGGGGATGTTCCAATGAACCGCACTGTACTTCTTTCGGCCGCCACAGCGGCAGTGATTACTCTCTTGCTTTCGGCACTACCGACAGCATCACAAGCTCAAGTCGTGCTCGACAGCGTCCTGTGTCTGAAGATCAAGGGTAAGGGCCCGATGAAGTTCCGCGCTGCGAAGCCGGGCAAGCCTGCCGAGTGCAAGGCTGGCAAAGAGATTCAGATGGGCACGTTCGACGGGACGACATTGCAGTGGACCGGGATAAACATGCAGATCGTGTCGGGAGCAGGCGGGACCGGTTCTCCCGTCAACGGGCTCGGTAATCTGATTATCGGTTACAACGAAGACGTGGCACCGGCGAATGATCGAACGGGCTCGCATAATCTCGTCCTGGGGTCGGATCACACTTATAGCAGCTATGGCGGTCTTGTTGCTGGTCGGGCTAACACCGTCATAGGCGAATACGCATCGGTTACTGGTGGGGTCGGCAACATCGCAGCCCAGGCCGGTGCGTCCGTGAGCGGCGGCACCAACAATACGGCGGGCGGTATCTTCTCGTCCGTGAGTGGGGGCACCCTGAACACCGCAGGCGGAACCTACTCGTCGGTCACCGGAGGCGCAGCAAACACCGCGAGTGGCGACCACTCGACTGTTAGCGGTGGGACCACTAACACCGCGAACCAGACTTGGTCGTCCGTAGCTGGCGGCTCTGACAACACTGCGAGCGGGCAGGCTGCGTCCGTAAGCGGCGGGCGATCGAATACAGCGAGTGGTTCGCGCTCGTCGGTGAGCGGGGGTGATACGAACACCGCGAGTGGCGACTACTCCTCTGTGACCGGAGGGATTAGCAATACGGCGAGCGGCCTAGACTCGTCCGTGAGCGGCGGCAGGACCAACACTGCGAGCGCGTTCATCTCGACCGTGAACGGGGGCGAAGGCAACCAAGCAACCGGTGGCGCCGCGTCCGTGAGCGGGGGCAGCGGAAACACGGCTGCCGCGACAGACTCGACTGTCGGAGGCGGCATCGGCGTCATCATCGGCGGAGGTGGCGTCGGCGAGTGGCACGCTGAGACGGCCCCAGGTTACCCCGTGCCGGGCTTCTACTGATCGCCTAGACAGACTACCCCTCGGCGCTGGCGCAATCAGCGCGTCAGCGTCGGGGGGCTGCTCGCTTCACGCCATACGCGGTCCAGGGGCGAGTGATACTATCACTCCCCAAAAATATGCTGCGCATTTCCGAGCACCTTCCGGCTCCGTGTCAGGGTCCGTGGGGGGCTACCCCGGGGGTCCAAATCTGGTGCCGGTTATGGTGCCGGTTACGCATCCGAATCGGTCGTAATCGATCGCAACCGGTGTAGTGCCTCGATGACCGGAAGCGCAGGTGTATCAACGCAAGGCCGCCCTAGTCCTTGTCGAACGGATCGTCCTTGAGCCGTCTCATAATCCCTAGGTCGTGTGTTCGAGTCACACCATCGCCACCAATTTCTCTCGTTAGCTCACGATACCGCCTAGCCGCCAGTCGGCTGCTGCACGGGCGTCGGCTTGCCGTCGGCGTCGACGGCTACCATCATGAATTTGCCGGTCGTACACAGCGCTCTGGCGCCCGAGATCAGGTTCTCCGAGTACATCTCGATATCTACCGTGATCGACGTGCGCCCGATTCGTTCTATGCGGCCGACGAACTCGATGAGGTCACCTTCCTTTACGGGGCTGCGAAACTCGATCTTGTCCGAGGAAGCGGTCACTACCGGCGTGCGCGCGTAGCGCGAGGCGACGATGAAGGCGAGCTTGTCCATCAAGCTCAGGGCGTACCCGCCGAACAGCTGGTCGTAGCTGTTGGTGTGATTAGGGAAGACCATCTCGACGATCCTGGTCTCCGGAAACTCGCTGCTCATCGGGTGCTCCTTTTCATTTCTCCAGCCGCGCAATCAACCCGGCCCATCCGGTGCCGTGGGGAAAGGGGAATGACATACCGCCACGCTCGGCCGCCAAATGGTTCAGGCAAAAGCGCTTTACGCCCATGAGCCGGGGCAGGAGACCGGCGATCTCTACTCCGGCAAATCGACCGACCAGGTCGCAACCGTCTCTCGTGGGATGGATCTCGAAGTAGGCCACGCCCTTGCAGTGATGCTCGAAGTCTATGCGCAGCCGCCAACCGCCGCCGTCGAGCGGGACAGGGGGGTAGATGGTCTCATGGACATGCACGCCACGCAGCTTGCCCACCGGCCAGAGATCGTAAGAAACGCGGCCGTCAGACAACTCCCGGCGGTTCTCGTAGCATCCGTTCTCCCACCAGTCCCAAGATCCTCGCAGCCGGTCACGAACCTCATCCGGCTGCGCGCTGATGCGGGCTACCGTCTCACAGAAGATTTTGCCGTCCTCGATGCGGTAGCGCTGCCGGAAACGATCGTCTTGATAGAGAAGCGTCCACGCCGGCGAAGGCTCGAACACCTCCAAGCGATACACGCTCGGATCGTCTGCACTCATGGCAGCGAAGCATAGCAGGTGTCCGACCTCAGCGTAGCGTCCGAGTCTCTTCCTGGACAGTACCGTCGGGCGCCTGTAGACGGGGACGACCGTGTCCCGCTCGTCGAAGCGTAAGCCGGAAGCTCGACCCGCCGACCTCAAGGGTGCCGTTTTCGCGAACGCGCTGATTCTCGGATGCCTGGCCTTCATAGCCGCCCTACAGGCAACCGATGCCGATCTTTACTATGCGAGCCTCCAGGAGGACGAACACCTGGAGTGGTCGACGTTCTGGGCGTTCGCGGTCGCCGGCGCGGTCTCGGTGTTTGTCGGCCTCAGACAGCGACGCTCCAGCGCAGTACTACCGTGGTTCAGTCTGGGGTTGGCCCTGTTTTGCGTCTTCGTGGCCCTGGAAGAGATCTCGTGGGGGCAACGCCTGCTGGGTTACCGGCCCCCTGTTTACTTCCTCGAGCACAACTTTCAGCAAGAGTTCAACGTCCACAACATCTTCGACACCGATATTCGGGTGTTCGTCCTTCACTCGGTGATCCTCGGCTATGGTGTCCTTCTCCCAGTGCTGGGATCGATTGAGTCGACACGAAAATGGCTTGATCGCTACGGCATCATCGCACCCGACAAGTGGTTGATCCCGTCCTTCGTGGCGACTTTCGCCCTCTACGCTTGGTATCCATGGAAATACAGCGGCGAGACCGTAGAGCTCATGCTGGGCTTGGGTTTTCTGTTCGCCACCGTGATCTCCATGCAGCGCCTCCGTGGCGATGAAACCAGGACCCTCCTGCCCGTCGCTGGCACGGCGCTACTCGTGTTTACCCTCGGGCTTGCCAACGCGGTGGCGGCACGAGGAAGCCGCGCTGTCTCCCCGGAGTTGCTCGAGGCGGCAGAGGCCGAGGCCCAAGCCCTCAAAGTCGACTTCATAGCGATGGCTCTGGAGAACGACGGCTACCCCGTAACGAACTGTAATCTCCACAAGCGCGTCTACAGTTTCGAGCGCAAGTACGAAGCGCCATACCTCTACAAAGGCAGGTACGCGGGTCTGGTCGAGCGCGGCATGCCTGAAGAGCGGGCGAGCTTCTTCCTCGATCCTTGGAACAGCCCCTATTGGATACGTGACCGGTGCCTTGATGAGGACACCAACAAGCGGGTGATTTTCGTTTATTCTTTCGGGCCCAATCGGCGTCGGGATTCAAGCCCTTTCGAGGTTCTTGGCGATGATGTCGGGGTCTATCTCTATCGCTACGACAAGCCTTGAAGCAAAGCTTCAGGTTGTGGCCAGGGGGTCCACCAACGGTTCGCCGCGCTTGCGTGCCTCTATCGCCTCGAGAATCTGCCGATGCTTGGCCCGGCTGATTGGGTAAGCCATGACGACGAAGATCGAAAGCAGATTACACAGGCTCGGGACCATCGCATACATCAGGCGAAGCGCGTGGCGGACGGGCTCGGACTGCTCGACATTGGGGACATAGCCGACCAGATCGAGGAGCCAGAGGCTCGCGCCAACGCCTACCGCCGCGGCCAGCTTGCGCGCTATCGACCAAACACCCACGTACTGACCTTCGCGACGCTGCCCGCTGCGCAGTTCATCGTAGTCGATGACATCGGCCTGCATTGCCGAGGGGATGGCGATGGTGGCGCCGAAGCCGATTCCTGACAGGAAGACCAGCACCCCATAAGCGATCTCATCGCCACGGCCCAGGAAGTACACCCCCATGAAGGCTCCGGTATTGAGGATCATCGAGGCCAGGTAGACGGTCTTTTTCTCCGCTCGGCGTGCGGCAAACACCCACAACGGCAAGAAGCCTACGCCGGTAACGAAGTAGATCAGCAAGAAGAGATTGGCCCGTTCGGACTCCAGGACGTAGTTGACGTAATAAAGGATGAGCGTAGCCGGCAGGTTGCTGCCGAAGGCGGCAACGGTATACGCGACCAACAGTACGGCGAAAGGGCGGTTGCCCAGCAGTTCACGAAAACGCCCGAAGCTCAAGCCTATAGGCTCTGCGGGCCGCGAAGGCAGTTCCGATACGCTGACGACGCACACCAACACGGTCAGCAGGATCAAGGGCGCGTACATGATGGCCAGGGTGCTGAACAGCGCCCTCTGGCTCTGTGGGTCGCTGCCGTAGCCTCCGATGTAAGAAACCAGGGCCGGAGAGCTCGCGGCTACCAGGGTGCCCGCGAGCAACAGCCCGTCTCGGAGCCCGAGCAGGCTGGTGCGCTCGTCGTAGTCGAAAGACAGTTCGGGGCCCAGAGCCTCGTAGGGCACCACGATGATGGTCCAGAACAGGAACACGGCGAAAACGCCGGCAGCGAACCACCAGGTTGCCAACTCGACGGTGACCGGCGGAGGCGAGAAAACCATATACAGGGTCAGTGCCAGTGGCGGCGCCGCCCCGAGAAGGTAGGGGCGCCGGCGTCCTATGCGCGTGCGCGTGCGGTCCGAGATCGAGCCGATCAGCGGATCGGTGACGGCGTCGAAGAGGCGGGCTGCCAGAAGTATGGCGCCGACGGCACCGACACTGACGCCCACGACGTCCGTGTAGAACTTCGGCAAGTAGACGTAGATCGGGATTCCAATCGCCGCCAGCGCAAAGGCTGGAGCGCCGTATGCGATTCTGACAGCTGCCGGCAGCCGGGTGTCAGGGGCGGTGGACATGGGCTACGACTATGAAGAGAACGGCCGAGCTTGCCAAAGCGCCAGCCAGACGCGACAAAGTCTGCAGCAAGGGCAATGCTCAGCCGAGCATGGTCATCGGTTTTAAGACCAGACGATGAGACTCACTGTTGCGCGCGGCTTTCGATCCTGGGGCGGCTTTGTCGCCGCGCACCCGTGGCCGGTGCTACTGGTAACGGTAGCTGCATGGGCTTGTCTGGCCGCTCAATTGCCCGCCATGACCATGGATACCACGACAGAGGGGTTTCTGCATGACGACGATCCCATTCTGATCGCGTACAATGACTTTCGCGCGCGCTTCGGCCGTGACGACGCCATCATCATCGGCATCGAGACCCCTGATCTTTTCACCCACGCATTCCTCGAACGCCTGAGCGCCTTCCACGAGGAGCTAGAGACCTCCGTGCCTCACCTCGATGAAATAACCAGCATGATCAATGCGCGCTGGACGCGAGGCGAAGCCGACCAACTTCTCGTCGAAGACCTCGTCGAAGAGATGCCGCGCACCGCCGAAGACCTGGTCGAGCTCAAAGAGAGGGTCTATTCCAACCCACTCTACATCAACACCCTGGTGACGCCCGACGGGCGCCTCAGTACGGTCGAGGTCGAACTCGATACTTTCGTACAGGAGGGGATAGGCGAAGATGGCCGACCCATACTTCGCTATCTCGACGGCCCCGAGCATCGCGACATCATCGACGCGGTCTACGACGTCATGGCCCGTCATGAAGGGCCCGAGTTCCGTCTGTTCGTGGCGGGCATGCCTTTGCTGGCCGACCGCGTTGCATTTCGCATCATAGACGACGCCCCACGCCTGGTCGGCCCGCTCCTGGCCGTCATTAGCCTGGTCCTCTATCTCCTCTTCAGCCGCGTGCGCGCAGTCCTGATCCCGCTCGTCGTCGTCATCATGGCGACCACCGGCACCCTCGGCCTCATGCCGTTGCTCGATATCCCTTACCAGATGCCGACACAGATCGTACCGGTCTCCCTTTTGGCCATCGGCGTGGGCGACTCTGTCCACATCCTTGCGATCTATTGCCAACGCCGCAGGCGCGGCGACGCCAAGATCGACGCCATGACCGGAGCTTTCGAGCATGCCGGCACGGCCGTGTTGATGACGAGCCTGACGACGGCAGCGGCGATGGCTTCCTTCCTGACCGGAGAACTCGCGCCGGTAGCCAACGTCGGAATCCTACTTCCGTTGGGTGTCATGCTGGCCTTCCTCTTCACGGTTACCGTCCTCCCGGCAGCGCTGATCATCCTTCCCGAGAAGAAAGACCCTGCCGCTCAGCGCCGCATCGAGCTGCTGGAGCGGATATCGGTCGGAACCGGGGAGTGGTCGGCTTCGCGTCCCTGGACCGTACTCGGGATCGCAGGCGTCATACTGCTCATCGCGTTTGCCGGCATCGCTGCCCTGGGATTCGCCCACGATCCCGTGCGATGGTTTCCCGCCTCGGATCCGTTTCGCGTTTCCACGGAGCACTTGAACGACAGGCTCGGTGGCGTGGTCACGATCGAGTTTCTATACGAAACGCCGGGATCGAACGGGGTTCAGGAACCCGGTTTCCTCAGACAACTCGAAAAGGCGGCCGCATTGAATGCGGACCACCGAGGGCCGCGGCATGCAAGGGGTGCCGCCGAGCTGAGTATCGTCAAGACGATCTCGTTGGTCGACGTACTCAAAGAGATAAACCGGGCTCTCAACGAGAACCGCCAAGATCACTACGTCTTACCTGACACGCGGGAGCTGACGGCCCAGGAACTCTTGCTGTTCGAGTTGAGCGGAAGCGACGACCTCGAGGACCTGACCGACTACGAGTACGAGACGGCTCGCATGACAATGCGTGTGCCGTGGCTCGACGCCACCCAGTTCGGCGGCTTCATAGAGACCTTGGTGCCGAAGCACCAGGCCCTTGTCGGGCCCGATGTGAACATCATCGCGACCGGACGCGTTCCATTACTCACACGCACGGTGACGGCGGTCATCTACAGTATGGCCAGAGCCTACGTGCTGGCACTGATTGCGGTAACCCCGCTCATGATAGTCCTGCTCGGCCGCTGGAAGCTCGGGCTTCTCGCCATGGTGCCCAACGTGTTCCCGGTGATCATGGCTCTCGGGCTCATGGGGTGGATGGGACTGTCCTTGGACGCGTTTTCTCTCCTGGTCGGCAGCATCATCATCGGCCTTGCGGTCGACGACACCATACACTTCATGAACGGCTACAGTCTGGAATACGAGCGCACCGGCGATCCTATCTTGGCGGTTCGGGAGACACTGGCGACCACGGGGCAAGCCCTGTTTTTCACCACGCTGATACTCTGCTGCGCCTACTCGACCTACCTGCTCGCCTATATGCGCAACTTGAGCAGCTTCGGTGTGGTGACCGCCTTCGCGCTCTTCGTAGCTTTCCTGGCAGACATCGCATTGACGCCGGCACTCGTCGTGCTGATGTCGAAGCGGCAGCGGGCACCCGACGCCTAGTCTCGTCAACGGCCCGGGGCAACTCCCGGCAGAAGGGAGGCCCCGAACCGCGACGTTCTTTACGGTGTCGTGTTGCGCAGCAGGAACGCCATGAGCGGATCGTAGACGTTGTTGTGGGCAGGATCGTCCTCGGCCGTCACCACGTCTAGATGCGCGTAGCCTTCGCTCAGATGCACCTCATAGCCGCCGTCGACGTCTCCGTATACGGTCTGTACGTTCAGCGGCGTGATCACTCTGGCTGTTGTCCCGGTGCAGGTCGGGGCAGTGCAGGTGCCGATGCTCTCGGCAAAGCCCTTGAAGGAGCCCGGCGTCGGAGTCAGTCCGTTGGTGCCGCCAAGCGCGATGATCGGGATGTTGATTCCCGCGGCCTCGGTGAGGTTCTCGATGTCGGGTCTTCCGCGGGTCACCGACAGCGGCGTCGAGTCCAGCCCGCTCGAGAACACCGACGTGCCGGTAGTGCTCAGACCGGCCGACGGAAAGTACCAGTCACCGAAGTTGTTCTCTCCCGAACGCAACAGCGCGAACATGGTCTCCATGAAGGTGGCCTCTACCTCCTGCCCGTTCTCACGATTGGGATCGAAGCCGGGGCTGCCGTTGTCGGGCACGGCGATGGTCGGCTGCTCTTCCTGGGCAGGTATCCACACGCGATAGGGCTCAGGCAGGGTGGCGGCTGCGGGAATCAAGACGCCGGGGAACAACGGAATGCTGACGTTGCTCCCGTTGGTCGAGTAGCCCAGAGATGCACGGAAGGCTGCCACCGGGGAGAACTCATCGTCGAGAAACGCTCCCAGCCCCATTTCCGCCGAACCGTCGGGAAGCTGGGTCAGTATCCCGAGACCGGGCACCAGGTCGACAGCCGACGAATCCGGCCCGGAAAAGTCCTGTTGTACGATTACCTGTGCATCCGGGTCGAGCCGGCCTTGGATGGCGAGGGCGTCTCCGGCCGCATGGATCTCCGGGGTAATCGTGGTAAAGGCGCTGACCGTAGCACCGGGGAACAACTCGGTGGGATCCACGCACTTGTTGGTCAGTGCGCCGGGCGGAAGCGTCACTGCGGCGCAATCGACATCCCCGCCGGGGCACGGTGTACCGTCGACGCAACTCGCTGCGCCGCTGATGACGGCGTTGTAGAGACCGCCGTCAGCCTTGGCGATGATCAGGTCGAGGTCGTCATCGGTCGGCGGGCTGGCCGGCAAGGAAGCGCCGCCGCCTTCGAACAACACAAGCCCGGTCAGTTTACTGTAACCGGCCGTCACGCCTGCCCCCGGATCGAGGTCCGTGGCCGCGTAACGCGCCGTGAGGGTGGTGCCGAAGGAATGCCCGCCGAGATAGACCTCAGGAGAGCCGGGCAAGGCCGACGCCGCATCGACGACGGCATCGATGTCGTGGATCAGGACGTTGCTCGTCCAGTTGGCAGTGAAGGCGATATCGGCGGTGCTGTGAAACCCTGCCCGTCTGCTCAGACGCGGATCCAGGGTGAAACCGAGCTCGCTACCGAACAGCCAATCCAGAGCCAGGACCGGGTCGGCCTCGCTCACGGCGAGGATCAATCCGGCGTCGTCCTCGAGCTGGTCGGTGCGCCGGTCATAGAGCCAGACCTCGAGAACGATGGAGCCGTCCGTATCGGCGCGAACGACGAGGTTCTCAGCGACGTACTTGAGGCTCTGAGCACCTCCGGCGAATCCCGGGATAAGGATGAGCACGGCATCCGGGTCACCGGCGCCCGGTACGAAGTAACGATTGTAGGTCGCGTTGTTCAGGTCGAATATGGTCGAGCCGAACTGCGCCGCCAAGGTGCTGCCGGGAGCGACTGCGGTACCGGCCGTTCCGTCAGGGGTGTTGGCCGGAGCTGCGCTGCTGGGGATGATGACGGTCGTGAAATCCGTCGGTCCGGCAACACAAGAATTCGTGCAAGTATCGAGGGGATCGCGGTTACCGTCGTCACAAGACTCCCCGTCTTCCAACACCCCGTTACCGCAAAAGGGGATACAGGAAGCCTCATATCCGGTTAAGCGTCCTTCGTCGCCGAGCACCTGACAGGTGCGGGGCACCATGCTGCCTACCGCAGCCGCCAGACCTTCATCGGCTCCGGCAGTCGCACAGTCGCGAATATCGGTTGAATCGGTCGCCGCCGGGCAAGTGATGCCGAACCCGAGGGCGGCGAAATCAGTTACGTCGGAAACAGCCGAACATTTGTCGTCGATCTTGGTCTGGCGCTTGGTAAGTTGCGTAGAGATCTTGCCGAACATCGTGTCGCACTTGGCGTCCGCATCGGCCAGACATCCCATCTGGTCCGAGCCGACGGAGTTGTCGGGACGCTCGTCGATGAACTCGCAGCGCAGCAGGCTGTCCATGCAGGTCAGCAGGCGCTTCTGCTGGATCTTGGCTGTCTTGGCACCGTTTGCACGCAAAGCTTTCTGGCAAGACAGAAGATCGTCTACCGGGTCTCCCGGGCCGGAAGGAGAGGGCGCGCGCACGTCGAGGCAGCGGACGCTGTCAGCGTCTAGGGTCGCGAGCAGGTTGGCCTCGTCGAGGACCTCGTAGGCCCTCGGCATGAGTTCCTCGAGTATGTCGTCAGTGCGGCAGGTGACCGCGTTCTGCACGCAGGAACCAAGTTCGGCTTTGCCGTAGATGGACTCGGCTGGAGAGAGGTTCTCGCAGAAGCTCGTGAGGTTCCTGAACCCGAGGCCGGCGAACCTGCTCGTCCTGTGGCTTTCCGTGAGCTGACATTTATCGACGAGGGTCGCGCTGATTTTGGGGGCCTTCTTCTCGATCGCCTTGTTGATCTTCTTCTCGCACTTGACGACAGCGTTGGTCGAGCATGCCGCGAAAGTGTCTCCGCCAGCTTCTTCTTCGAGCTTGCACGAGACCAAGGACTCCACGCATTTGGCTTTGGCGTTCAGGAGGCTCTTTAGGTGCGCTTGGGCGGCTTTGTTGACCTTCTTTTGGCAGGTCAGGATATCTTTGGTGGCGGCGTCGGCGGAATACGCTGACAGTACCAGCAAGAGTGAGGTTGCGGCCGTGAAGATCGAGGGCAGACGGCGGAAGATTCCCATACGTGACACTCCTTTGGGCAAGTCAGTGGCCCGATCCCCCACAACTAATCCTCCACACATGACCACACGCACTAAGTGTATGTCAACGCACGACATCCCCCCGATCGGGTAGAGCTGTCTCACTGGACGGGCACAACTCGATGATCTCCACACGGCCGACGGCTTTACCGACGAAACCCGACAATGTTTCCCCGCTGATTCGGACGGTGGCCGCAAGTGCCTCGCTGGGCGCCTGGGGATCGGCACGATTGTCGTGGTTGCGGTCGAAACTCTGAAGACCGTAGCGGAACTCGAACTCCAGACCGGGGGGTCTGATCTCGACCGTCTCGAGACGCCCAAGCGATGGAATGAGGATGGTAGACCAGATCCTCGCCAGCCTGCTCTCATCGGTCGTCGATTCGCTATCGAAGATCAGACCCGTCTCGAGTTCGTAACGCAGATAGTGCTCTGAATCGGTAGGTGACGGTCCGGCGACTCTGACTTCGGTCGCGTCGACGGCGCCGGCAGCGATCGTGTGGACCAATAGGGCAGCCTGGAGGGCAACCGAGTCGGTTCCGTGGGCCTCACTGGTGGCGGCGAGGGTCTTGGCGAGTTCCTCGGCTTTGGGTAGGGGCTCCGCGGCATCGGAGCGCGCAGGCGCCTGGGCGAAGGCCGGAATAGCCACAGGCGCGAGCGTTAGATTGAGACCCAAGGCGGCGGCACAATACGGCATGGCCCGGCGCCCGCAGCGAGAACCCATCGCCGGATAGTGCCAAAGGCGAAGAGCCTTGGAAACCAACATCCCACGCCAGCATTACAAGCTTCTCGAGTCCGTGCGTCGCCGCATGGACAGCTTCGACCTCGAGCGGGGAGAAAGCCTGCTGGTCGCGGTGTCGGGTGGATCCGACTCCATAGCGATGCTCGAGTTGGTGTCGCTGTTGAGAGACGAGTTCGCCTATTCGATGACCGCCGCCTACGTGGATCACGGTGTAAGAGACGACACCGACCAAGACATTCGCTTGGTGACCGCTGCGGCGGCGCGTACCGGCGCGGGCTTCGAACTCCTACGATTGGCGAAAGACGGAGGACGCGACGAGGCGCAACTTAGAGAACAGCGTTACAACGCGCTCCAGCAGCTCGCATCCCGTCAGGGCCACACTCGTATATGCACCGGGCACACAGAAGACGATCAGATCGAAACGATTCTGTTGCGCTTCCTGCGGGGAGCCGGACGGCTCGGGCTTGGTGGCATCCCGGCGGTTCGGGGCAACATCGTCAGGCCTTTGATCGATCTCAACCGCGCGGGGTTGCGGGACTTCCTCGCGGTACGCGGCGTCCGATGGTGCGAAGACCCGACCAACGCGATGCCGCACTACACGCGCAACCGGCTGCGCAACACGGTGATTCCGGTGCTTCGCGACAGCTTCGGTGAGGCCAGCCTCAAGAACCTGCCGTCTCACGCAGAGCAGTGGGCGGCCGAGGACGCCTACCTGGAAGACCAGGCCGAGAGATGGCGTCGGTTCGCGGCAGCCGGCGAGCGCCTCGACTTGATCGCCCTGGCCGACCTCCCCGAAGCATTGCGAAACCGCGTGCTGAGACGATGGCTCCAGGAGAGAGGAATGGAAGGGCCGGTCGAGACTTCCCATCTTCGCGAGCTCAAGCGTATGACCCGACAGCACGAAGGCAGCGGCGAACTTTCCTTGCCCGGCGTGATCGTGGTGCGCGAGTACTCCTCGCTGAGGGTGGTGCCGCCCTCGGGCGAGCCCGGTTCGGACGAACCCTACCGGCTGACCGTCGGTCTCGAGGAAAACAGCACGGTGGATGCCCCCGACGGCAGCTGGAGCATAGAATTCGAGCCGTGTCCCTCCGGGCCCTGCGCGGTGGCTTCCAGTCCTTACAGTCAGGAAATCGACCTCGACAGAAATGCGTTGGAAGAGTGCGTTGTGCTGAGGCCAATATATAAGGGTGAATCCTTACCGGACGCCGCACCGGGGTCAGGCCGCAAGGTTCAGGACGTGATGACGGATCTGCGCATCGAGCGCCGTCGCCGCGGCTCCTGGCCCGTCCTGGAAGCCGGAGAACGGGCTATCTGGATCCCCGGCCTGGGAGTGGCCTCGGACGTCCTAGCCCGCGAAACTACCGGCTCCAGGGTAAGATTGCGGTGGAATTGCCACGAGGAGCCATGTTGCCGCTCTGCATAGGCCGTGTTAATTTTCTTTGGATTCGAATCGATTAGCCGCTGACCAATGAACCAATTCTCTCGAAACCTCGCTTTATGGTTAGTGCTCGGCCTCATGGTCGTGCTGCTGTTCAACATCTTCCAGGGCCAGCAGACCCGTGACGAGGAGTTGAGCTACAGCCAACTCGTGGCCGCGATCGATGCCGGCCGGGTGGACGACGTCACGGTGCAAGGTGACTCGATACAGGGAACCCTCGACGGCACTCAGCGATTCCGCAGCTACGGCCCCAAGGACGATGCCATCGAGAGGTTCTTGACGAGCCAGACCGCGGTAACCGTCAAGCCCGAGGCCAACGATCCCTGGTACGTCATCCTCTTGGTTCAATGGTTCCCCATGCTCCTCCTGGTCGGTGTCTGGATCTTCTTCATGCGCCAGATGCAGATGGGTGGGGGCAAGGCCATGGCCTTCGGCAAGAGCAAAGCCAAGCTCCTCAACGAGAACCAGCACAAGATAACTTTCAATGACGTTGCCGGCATCGACGAGGCCAAGGACGAGCTCGAAGAGATCATCGCTTTCCTGAGGGACCCCAAGAAGTTCACGCGCCTTGGGGGCCGCATTCCCAAGGGCGTACTCCTGGTCGGCGCACCGGGCACCGGAAAGACGCTTCTGGCACGCGCCGTCGCGGGTGAAGCGGGTGTTCCGTTCTTCTCGATCTCCGGCTCGGACTTCGTAGAGATGTTCGTCGGCGTCGGCGCCTCGCGCGTCCGCGACCTTTTCGTACAGGGCAAGAAGAACGCGCCCTGCATCATCTTCATAGACGAGATAGACGCCGTCGGGCGTCACCGCGGCGCGGGCGTCGGTGGCGGGCACGACGAGCGAGAGCAGACCCTCAACCAGCTCCTGGTGGAGATGGACGGGTTCGAGTCGAACGAGGGCGTGATCATGGTCGCCGCGACCAACCGCCCGGATGTCCTCGATCCGGCCCTCATGCGTCCCGGACGCTTCGACCGCCGCATCGTCGTGCCACCGCCTGATGTGCGCGGCCGCGAGGGGATACTCAAAGTCCACACCCGTAAGGTGCCGCTGGCCGACGACATCGACCTGACCGTCATCGCCAAGGCTACGCCCGGCTTCTCGGGGGCCGACCTGGAGAATCTGGTCAACGAAGCCGCCCTGGAAGCCGCGCGCCAGAGTCAGGACAAAGTAAGGCAAGCCAACTTCGACCTTGCCAAGGACAAGATCCTGATGGGCAGCGAGAGACGAAGCATGGTGCTGAGCGATGAGGAGCGGCGTAACACCGCCTACCACGAGTCCGGCCACGCTTTGGTCGCACGCATGCTTCCCGGCACGGACCCCGTGCACAAAGTGACCATCATTCCCCGCGGCATGGCTCTCGGGGTCACTCAACAGCTTCCCGAAGAAGACCGCCATAGCTACGGGCTTGGCTATCTCGAGAACAACCTGGCCATCTTGTTCGGCGGTCGCGTGGCCGAGGAACTGGTCCTCAAAGACATAACCACCGGCGCCGGCAACGACATCGAAAGAGCCACGGAACTGGCGCGACGCATGGTCTGCGAGTGGGGGATGAGCAACGAATTGGGTCCGGTGGCTTATCGCAAGCCCGACTCCGAGGTCTTCCTGGGCATGGACCTCCACGAGCGCCGTGAGTACTCGGAATCCACGGCCGACTCGATCGACAGCGAGATCAAGAAGATCCTGAGCGAGGCCTACAACAAGGCCAAAGATATCCTCAAGGACAACATCGAGAGCCTGCACTCGATGGCCAAGGAGCTGCTCGAGCGAGAAGTGCTCGACGCCAAAGAAATCGACGAGATCATCGCCGCTGCCGGAGGCAACTTACCAGACACCAACCTGGCCGGCAGCACTGCATAAAGCTGGAGCCATTCGTCTCCATAACCTGGGCCGATGTCCTCGATATCGGCGTAATCGGCTTTCTAATCTATCAGGGCCTGCTGCTGGTCCGCGGCACGAGGGCGGCCAGCATGTTGATCGGTGTCGGCGTCATTCTAGCCGTCTACCTGCTCGCCCGCCGTTTCGAATTGCACACGACCTCGTGGCTTTTCGATCAGCTCATTACTTACATACTCATTTTCGCGGTGGTGATCTTTCAACACGACATCCGCCGTTTCCTCGTGACCGTCGGGCGCGGCACGGTGTTTCGCAACCGCCGCCATGTCGAACGCTCCCAGACCATCGAAGAGATAGTCAAGGGAGTCGTTGCCCTGGCCAACAAGAAGCTGGGCAGCATAATCGTCATCCAGCGCAAGGTAGGTCTGAACGAGTACGTAGAGGCCGGCACCGAGTTGGATGCCCGTGTCTCTCGTGAGATCTTTCCGGCCATCTTCGCCGACGACTCGCCCATACACGATGGTGCGGCCATCGTGACCGGAAACAGGGTCGACGCCGCGGGCTGTCTGCTGCCGCTCACCACGAACCCCAACGTCGCCCGCACCCTCGGAACGCGTCACCGCGCCGCCATCGGCCTGACTGAGGAAACCGATGCCATCGCCTTGGTAGTCTCGGAAGAAGACCAGAACATCTCTTTGGTCGTAGAGGGCCACATCACCCGGGGCATGGATACCGGCACGTTGAGACAGAGCCTTACGGAGATGCTGGGATCGTGAAGTTCGACCTGGCACGTCTGCGGGCGCTGGTAACGCGCAACTTCTGGCTCAAGGTCCTATCGTTGATGCTGGCTTGCCTGCTCTGGTACGTGGTCTACGACAGCGTCAGGGAAGTCGAGCTGGTTGCGAGGGTGCCCGTGACCTTCGGCAGCGTCCCCGACGGTCTCGAGATCGGCGACGACCCGCCTCCTGTTACCGTCGTCACGGTTTGGCTGACCGGTCCCAAGCGGACAGTGGGAGATCTTGCCGAACAGGACCTGTCGCTTCACTATGACCTTTCAGGTATGGGTGCCGGTGTCGCGAAGTTCGAGGTCGATGTGCACGATCTGGGAGTTCCGGACAGCGCCCGTATGATTCGGGCTTCACCCGGTGTATTCTTGCTAAGTCTCGAAGAGGCGAGTCAGTGAACCCCGAGCCGAAAACAGACACCGAGTTCGAGCGCCACCTGTTCGGCACGGACGGTATTCGTGGCGTCGCCAATATCGAACCAATGACGCCCGAGACCATTCTCCGTCTCGGCCGTGCCGTTGGACTCTACTTCCAGACGGCCAGCGATCACCGCCACAAGATCGTGATCGGCAAGGACACGCGGATCTCCGGGTACATGATCGAGACCGCCCTGGCTTCCGGCCTGTGCTCCATGGGTGTCGATGTACTCCTTGTCGGGCCCATGCCGACCCCGGGCATAGCCTTTCTGACGAGGAGCCTGCGTGCCGATGCAGGTGTGGCGATTTCAGCCTCTCACAACCCCTTCGAGGACAACGGGATCAAGTTCTTCGGCCCGGACGGCTTCAAGTTGCCGGACTCGGCAGAGCACGAGATAGAGCAACTGGTATTCGGCAAGGAGATCGAGCGTTTTCGTCCTACTGCCGGCGGAATCGGCAAGGCCTTTCGTATCGAAGACGCCGGCGGCCGCTACAACGTATTCCTCAAGAACGTTGTCCCGCGTGAGCAGACCCTTGAGGACATCCGCGTAGTCGTGGATTGCGCCAACGGCGCGGCCTACAGGGTTGCGCCGGTGGTACTGGAGGAATTGGGCGCCGAGACAATCACCATCGGAGCCGACCCCGACGGGTTCAACATCAACGATGGATGCGGCGCTCTTCACACCGACGTGTTGAGAGAGAGGGTCCTGCGCGAGGGGGCCGACCTCGGGCTGGCTCTGGACGGCGACGCCGACCGGGTCATCATGGTCGACGAACTCGGCGAGGAAGTCGACGGCGATCACATGATGGGGATCCTGGCGTCGATGATGCACGGCCGCGGACACCTCAACCAAGGGACTCTGGTCGGCACGGTGATGTCGAATCTAGGCCTGGAAGTGGCCCTCAAGGAGCGCGGCATCAAGCTCGAGAGGACGGCCGTCGGCGATCGCTACGTCGTCGAACGTATGAGGGAGGGCGGATTCAACCTGGGAGGGGAGCAGTCCGGCCACATCGTATGCCTCGACAACACAACCACCGGTGACGGCATGGCGACCGCGCTTTCGGTGCTTACCGAGATGAGAACCAGCGGGAACCCGCTCTCTGAGTTGAAGTCTTTTGTCATTAAATTCCCCCAAACACTTATAAATCTTAAGGTTCGTGAAAAACCGGCCCTGGAGACCGTCGATGGCGTGGCAAGCGTGATCGAAGAAGTGCGCAAAACTCTGGGGGAGAGGGGCCGTGTACTGGTTCGCTACTCGGGTACTGAGCCCCTGGCCCGGGTCATGGTCGAAGGCGAAGCTTCCGACCAAGTCGACGCGGAAGCCCGGCGAATAGCCCAAGCCATCGAGACCCATCTCGGCTGAGGGCAGCCGATGTCGGACTTGAGGCTCGGCGTCAACGTCGACCACGTCGCCACGATCAGGCAGGCGCGACTCACCGATTATCCCGACCCCGTGGAAGCCGCCCTTGCGGCCGAGAAGGGGGGAGCGCAGGGAATCACGGTTCACTTACGCGAAGACCGCCGTCACATCCAAGACGCCGATGTGCGCCGGCTCAAGGACGTCCTTTCGACCAAACTCAACCTGGAGATGGCCGCCGACGCGGCGATCGTGGAGCTCGCCCGCGAGATCATGCCCCAGGACGTATGCGTGGTTCCCGAGAAGCGCGAGGAACTGACCACCGAAGGCGGCCTGGCGGTGGCCGGCAACGAGTCGAGCCTGGCCGAGATCCTGGAGCCTCTACGCGCCGGCGGCGTAACGATAAGCCTGTTCATCGACCCCGAGCCTGCCGAGCTCGACGCAGCCGCGGCCATCGGTGTCCCGGTCGTCGAACTCCACACCGGCGCTTATGCCGAGGTCAAGACCGAGGAGGAGCGGCGCAGAGAACTGGAGCGGATCCGCGCCGCCGCAGTACACGCCCGCGCAAGGGGCCTTCAGGTCAACGCCGGGCATGGCCTGACCCTCGACAATGTCGGAGAGATCGCAGCCATGCCAGAGATGGTGGAGTTGAACATCGGCCATAGTATCGTGGCGCGTGCGATCATGGTTGGGATGGAACAGGCTACCCGCGAGATGGCGGAGGCGATGACCGATGCTCGCCGCTGACTTCACGCCGGTTTTTTCACGGGAGACCGTCCGGGCTCTCGACGAGTTCACGATCCGAACAGGAGTCGACTCTCTCGAGTTGATGGAAACCGCCGGGACCAGGATCGCCGATCACCTGATCGAGACCGCATCACGAACCGAGCCCTCGGCTTTGATCGTTGCCGGCCCCGGAAACAACGGCGGAGACGGTTTCGTCATTGCCCGTCAGCTCGCCCGCAACGGTTGGCGAGTCGACACTGTCATCTTTCCGAAGCCGCCGTCGCCGGACTCCGATTGCGCCACCAACCTGGAGCGCTGGAAGGCGAGCGGAGGATCGGTGGTCGGCGCCGAATCCTGTATGGAGTTGCTCTCTTCTGTCTCGGGGCGCTACGACCGCATCGTAGACGCGCTTCTCGGCACCGGCCTCGACCGAGCCGTCGAAGGACCCATGGCCGAACTCATCGAGAGGATCAACCTGGCGAGAGTTCCGGTGAGTTCCGTAGACATTCCCTCGGGACTCGACGCCGATTCGGGCGCCCCTCTGGGAAGAGCTGTAGTAGCCACTGAGACGATAACCTTAGGGGGCGCAAAGCCCGGCCTGTTCGTGGGCGAGGGCCCCGATTACTCGGGCCGTGTCTGCGTCGCCGACATCGGCCTTGCCGACCATGCCGAGGCGGGCCTGGAAGCGACCGGGCAGGTGATCGACCGCGGCACCACGCGGTCATGGTTGCCTCGGCGTCGCGCGACGACTCACAAGGGCCGGCAGGGGCACGTGCTGATCGTCGGGGGTTCGACCGGCAAGACGGGGGCGCCGTTGCTGGCGGCTCGTGGGGCTTTGAGAGCCGGTGCCGGACTGGTCACCGTCGCCTGCCCGGCGGCGTTGAGCGGGTTCATGGACGGCGCCTTCGCCGAAGCGATGATGCTGGAAGTAGCCGACGACGGAAGCGGTTTCGTCGCTAGCGGTTGTTGGTCGCACCTGCAGCAGTCCATTGCCAACTTCGACTGCGTAGCGGTGGGTCCCGGACTCGGTATCCACGACGGAGCCGAGGAGTTGGTGTGGGGGCTTCTCGAGGACGCCGGCGCACGGCTCGTCATCGATGCAGACGCCCTCAACGTGCTGGCGAACAGGAGAGAGGACTTAGGCAAGGTCCTTTCGTCCAGGCAGAGCCGTGGGCGCGGGGCCGTCGTGTTCACGCCGCATCCCGGTGAGATGGGCAGGTTGATGGGAAGCGAGGCCGCCGACATCCAATCGGTGCGATTGGAGTCGAGCAGGGCGTTTGCCGCCCATCATCCTCAAGCCACCCTCGTCCTGAAGGGAGCGGCCACGATCATCGCCAACGGCAAGCGTCTGGCCTTCAACAACTCGGGCAACGCCGCCATGGCCACTGCGGGCATGGGCGATGTCCTCTCGGGCATCACCGGCGCTCTTCTGGCGGTCGAAGGCGATCCGTTTCGCGCCGCCGCTACCGCGGTCTACATTCATGGCCTCGCCGGAGACCTGGTCGCGGCGAACTATGGTGCTCCCGGCATGCTGGCTTCCGAAGTCGCCGACGGAGTTCCCTCGGCAGTCGCCCGCTTGGCCAAGGGCGTCGCAGGCGATGCCCTCCGTTACTGAAGAGATCTCCCTCTCCACCGCGTCGCCGGAAGACACCGAGCGGTTCGGCGCGATCGTGGCCGAGTGCCTGCCTGCGCCGGCCGTGCTCGGCCTCCGCGGTCCCCTCGGTGCCGGCAAAACCTGCTTCGTGAGAGGCTTTGCCTCCGGGCTCGGGATAGATCCCGACCAGGTTTGCAGCCCATCCTTCGTGTACCTCGTCGAGTACGAGGGGGGCCGCGAGACCTTGGTGCATGCCGACCTCTACCGACTGGGAGACATGTCGCCCGAGGCATGCGAGACCGCGCTGATCGACATAGGCTTGCTCGAAGCGATTCAGGGCTCGGGGCTGACGGTGGTGGAGTGGTGGGAATACTACCGGGGGGAAATCCCGGAGCGCTTTGTAAGCGTTGAATTTTCCATAGAAACCGCTGAGGATAGGGCGGTTAAGCTGAGCTTTCATGGCGACGGGATGACGACCGTCGCAAGCAAATTGAGGGAGCGGCTCGCGAAAGACGATAGTGGATAAGAAAAGCCCCCATAGGATAGTCCAAAAGTACGGCGGTACCTCCGTGGGCAGCCCCGACCGCATCCGTGCGGTGGCCGAACGGGTCAAGCGCTATCACAGCGAGGGCAAGGAGCTCGCCGTGGTGGTCTCGGCCATGGCCGGCGAAACGAACCGCCTGCTCGCTCTGTCTCAGCAGATCACACCCCAGCCTCACCGTCGCGAACTCGATGCGGTGCTCGCTACCGGTGAGCAGGTATCGGCCGCGCTGCTTACCATGGCTCTGCATCATATCGGCGTTCCCGCGGTCTCGTTGTTGGGACATCAGATCCGCATAGCGACCGATTCTTCGTTCGGCCGCGCGCGCATAAGGTCTATCGACGTTTCCCGTGTGGAGTCGGCGTTCTCCAGCGGCAGTGTCGTGGTTGTAGCCGGCTTCCAGGGCGTGGACGAGGAGCAAAACATCACCACGCTCGGTCGCGGCGGCTCCGACACCAGTGCCGTTGCACTGGCTGCGGCGCTCAAAGCCGACGTCTGCGAGATCCTGACCGACGTCAACGGCGTCTACACCACGGACCCGCGCGTTTGTCCCTCTGCTACGAAGCTCGATCGAATCTGCCACGAAGAGATGCTCGAACTCGCTTCTCTCGGAGCCAAGGTCCTTCAACTCCGCTCCGTGGAGTTCGCGAGCCGATACCGCGTCAACCTTCACGTGCGCAGTAGCTTCGACGACAGCGAGGGAACCTGGGTGGTCCCGGAGGAAGAAAACATGGAAGAAGTTCTCGTTTCCGGTGTGTCCTGCGAACGCGACGAGGCCAAGGTGACGGTGCAGGGAATACCTGACTCTCCCGGGTTGGCGGCTTCGGTCTTCGTGCCGCTGGCCGAGGCCGGCATCGTCGTCGACATGATCGTACAAAACGTCAGCGAGGCGGGCCGCACCGATCTGACCTTTACCGTGCCGGCCAAGGACCTGGCCGAGGTCGAGCCGATCATCAAGACCGTGGTGGACAAGGTCGGTGCCAAGAACTTCATTTCCACGCCGCACGTGGGCAAGGTATCGGTGGTCGGGCTGGGCATGCGCAGCCACGCAGGAGTCGCTTCGCGGATGTTCGATGTGCTGGCCGGGGAAGGGATCAACATCCAGATGATCTCCACATCCGAGATCAAGATATCCGTCGTGATAGAGGTCGATCTGGTCGACCGCGCGGTCAACGTGCTGCACGACGCTTTCATCGGTGATGACCGGGAGGCCAAGGCCGCAAGCCCGGCTTGACCCTTGGCGACGATGAAGAGGGTCGAGATCTACGATACGACCCTGCGCGACGGAACGCAGGGCGAAGGCGTGAGCTTGACCGTCGACGACAAGCTCACGATTGCCGGCAAGCTCGACGAGGTCGGCGTGCGCTACATCGAAGGTGGCTGGCCGGGTTCGAATCCCCGCGATGCCGCTTTCTTCGAACGGGCGCGCGGGCTCGGCCTCAAGAACGCGGTGGTTACGGCCTTCGGCTCCACCATGCGCCCCAAGTCCACGCCTTCCAAGGACGCCAACCTCAAGGCTCTGTTGGCTGCCGAGACACCCGTCGTCACGATCGTGGCAAAGACCTGGGATTTCACGGTCCGTGAGGATCTCAGGATCTCCCTGAAGGCCAACCTCGACCTCATCGAGAAGACGTTCCGGTACCTTAGCCGCCGGCGCGACAAAGTGATTCTCGACGCAGAACACTTCTTCGACGGGTTTCTCGCCAATCGCGAATACGCCCTCGAATGCTTGTCGGTAGCTGCCGAGGCCGGCGCCTCACTACTTTGCCTTTGTGATACGCGTGGCGGCGCGCTGCCGGCCCAAATAACTGAGGCCGTTGAGGCGGCTGCCGCGCTCGGAATAGAAGTCGGCATCCACTGTCACAACGACGGGGGGCTGGCCGTCGCGAACTCCTTGCAAGCGGTCGAGGCCGGCGCGACTCATGTCCAGGGTACCATCAACGGGTTCGGTGAACGCTGCGGCAACACCGACCTGTGTACGGTTGTCCCCAACCTCCAACTCAAGATGGGCCGTAGGTGCGTCACTGCCGCCCAGCTCAAGAAGCTCGGCGAGCTGTCGCGTCTCGCCTACGAACTGGCCAATGTCGAGCCCGACCGGCAGCAGCCTTACGTAGGCCGCTCGGCCTTCGCCCACAAGGGCGGGCTACACGTCTCAGCGGTGCGCAAGAACCGCGATACATACGAACACGTGGACTCGTCCCTGGTCGGCAACGAACAAAGAGTCTTGGTTTCGGATCTCTCGGGACGGAGCAACGTGGAGTACAAAGCTCAGCAGTTCGGCATCGACGTCGACGGGCGGGCTGACGAGCTGCAGTCCCTGCTGTCGGAACTCAAGGAGTTGGAGAATGTGGGTTTTCAGTTCGAAGGCGCCGAGGCGTCATTCGAATTGCTCATGCACAAGAATCTCCGCTCGAACGTGCGCTTCTTCCGTTTGATCGGATTCCGCGTGATCGACGAGAAGCGGCGTGATGACGAGCCGACAGCCTCGGAAGCCACGGTCATGATCGAAGGTCCCGACGGCCGTATCGAGCACACGGCGGCCACCGGCAACGGTCCGGTCAACGCTCTGGATCTGGCCTTGCGAAAGGCGTTGTCGAAGTTCTTCCCCGAGATAGACGATGTCCACCTGCACGACTACAAGGTGCGCGTACTCAGCGACCACGGTGAAACGGGCAGTCTCGTGCGAGTGCTGATCGAATCGGGGGACAGCAACGGCAGGTGGGGCACCGTCGGCGTATCGCACAACATCGTGGAGGCGAGCTGGCAGGCTCTCGTCGACAGCCTCGTCTACAAACTCTACAAGACGCGGGGAACAGCGCAGTCGTGAACTGCTATCTCGACTACAACGCCTCGGCTCCCGCACGCCCAGAGGTCATCGACGCGGTCAGCGAAGCCATGGCTTCGGCCACCGGCAATCCGTCGAGCATGCACGGCTTCGGACGCCGCGCCGGGGCCCTGTTGACCGATGCGCGAGAAAGGATCGCGGCCGCCCTCGACGCCGAGCCACGACAGGTGGTGTTCACATCAGGGGCCACGGAATCCAACAACCTGGCGATCAGAGGCCGGGCCTCCCTCGACCCGGAGCGCGTTCTTCTCGCACCGGCGACAGAGCACGTCTCGGTGCTGAATACGTTGAAGGCCCTCGATGAGCTGGGCCACCGGGTGGAGATTCTCTCAGTCGACGCCGATTGCCGGCCGGCCCTGACGAGCCTGCCCGAGCATTGCAGAGGCGCCGGTTGTCTCCTCGCCCTTGGACACGCCAACGGTGAGACCGGCCATGTCGTCGACGTGTCTTCAGTCATGGCTGAACTCGACGAGGCTTGCCTCGTGCACATCGACGCATCTCAGTCTCTCGGGCGTGTGCCCGTGAGCTTTCGGCGCGGCATCGACTCTCTCGCCTTTGCCGGTCACAAGCTCGGCGGACCTCTCGGCGTGGGCGGCCTCCTGGTGCGCCGGCCGGCGGAGTTCGCGCCTCTGATGTCGGGCGGCAGCCACGAAGGCGGATTGAGACCCGGGACCGAGAACGTGGCGGGTGCGTCCGGTTTGGCCGTCGCCGTCGAACTGGCGTGTCGGGAAAGAGAAGAGGAGATGCGTCGTCTGCGCGACTTGCGTGAAGCGCTGTGGCAGCAACTCTGCGACGCCCTCAGCGGGATAAGGCGGATAACACCTGACGACGGACTCGCCAATACGCTGACCTTCGCCGTCCGTGAACCCGGCAGCGACGTGCTCATCGCGGGTCTCGACATGGCCGGGTATTGCGTGTCGAGCGGATCGGCTTGTGCGGCCGGGTCCCCCGAGGTTTCTCACGTGATCAAAGCGCTGGGAGTGCCGGACGCCTATTCGCGCGGTGTCATCCGCGTGAGCATGGGCAAGGCCACGCAAACCTCCGACGTGAGCGGGTTCGGGCGGGCATTGGTTGATGTGGTCGAGCGCGCGAGGAGGGCAGCATGAGCAGCGCACCGAGCCGGCGCGTCGTCGTAGCCATGAGTGGCGGCGTCGACAGTTCCGTGGCCGCCGCCCTGCTGGTGCGTGAAGGCTACGAAGTGGTCGGCATTTCCATGCGCTTGGCAGATGAATCCCGCACAGGCGGTTCGAGCGGCTGTTGCAGTCTCGAGGACTTCCGCGATGCAGCCAAAGTCGCCGCCAACTTGGGAATTCCCCACTATACCTTCGACATGCGCGACGAGTTTCGCAGCAGTGTCATAGAGCCGTTCGTGTCGGAGTATCTGGCGGGCCGTACTCCGAGTCCCTGCATCTTATGCAACCGCGAGATCAAGTTCAGTCTCTTGCACCGCAAAGCGCGTGAATTGGGAGCAGAGCGAGTCGCCACCGGCCACTACGCACGTATCGCGGAAAGCGGCGGCCGATACCGGCTGTTACGTGGCTGCGATCCCGACAAAGACCAGTCTTATTTTCTCTTCGAAATGGGCCAACCCGAGCTCTCGATGACGATGTTTCCGGTGGGCGAGCTCGACAAGGCGCGCGTGCGTGAGATTGCGGCGGAAGCCGAGCTCGGCATAGCCGAGAAGGCCGAAAGCCAAGAGATCTGTTTCGTCCCCGACGGGCGCTATTCGGAGTTTGTCGAGCAGAACGCCGGCGGCGCTGTGCGCGCGGGAAACATCGTCGATGCCGAGGGTACTGTGCTGGGCCGTCACGGCGGCGTTCACCGCTACACGGTAGGCCAGAGAAGGGGTCTCGGCGTGGCTGCTCGAGAGCCGCTCTACGTGTCACGACTCGACGCCGACCACGCCCTGGTCACGGCCGTGCCCCGCGAGCAGCTGGCAACCACACGCCTGATCCTCAGCGGCTTGAGTTGGGTATCGGGACAAGCGCCGGAGCCGGGCAACCGCTACGAGATATGGATTCGCTACCGGCATAGCGGAGTGACCGGCACTATCACCGAGGTCGGGAGCCACCGAGCGTCGCTTCTGCTCGACGTTCCGCAGGAGGGTGTCTCGCCCGGACAGGCCGCCGTTCTCTACAGCGACGACGAGGTCATCGGCGGTGGTTGGATAGAAGAGGAAGCCGAGGTGAGGAATCCTGCCCGCGATCAGGGAGTGGCTCGGTGCGCGTAGCGATCGCCACTCTCGGCTGCAAGGTCAACCAATACGACACCGCGGTCATGGAGCGCCTGTTCCATGGCAAGGGTTGGCAGCGAGTCGGCTTCGACGACGCCGCCGATGCCTACGTGATCAACAGTTGCACGGTCACGGACAGAGCCGACGCCGATGCACGCCGGATGGCACGCCGAGCCCGCCGCAACAATCCCGACTCTCGTGTGGTCATGACGGGCTGTTATGCTCAGACCAGCCCGCAGGCCGTCAGCCGCCTTGACTATGTAGACTATGTGGTAGGGCTGGGCCGGTTGCCCGATCTTCTCAGCGCAGTGGCCGGCGAAGCGACGGCGCCCGTTTCGGTGTCGGACCTGCGCCGCGAGGACACCGTACGCACCCTCGGAATTTCGAGCTTCCCGGGACGTACACGGGCCTTCGTAAAGATCCAGGAAGGATGTGACCTGTTCTGCTCCTTCTGCATCATCCCGGTTGCCAGGGGACGTAGCCGCAGCGTCCAGCCGCGTCAGGTGCTCGAAGAGATCGAGCGTCTGGCCGCGCGAGGCTACCGCGAGGTGGTGCTGACCGGTGTCCACCTGGGCGGCTATGGCCGCGATCTCGACCCCGTCTGCGATCTCCCCTGGCTGCTCGAGGCCATCTCCGAGCGCGGGCCGGCGCTCAGGGTGAGGATCAGTTCCCTCGACCCTCCGGAGATATCCCAGAGGCTACTCGACATAGTCGCCGCAGATAGTCGATTTTGCAGGCATTTCCATATCCCCCTCCAAGCCGGTGACGATACGGTGCTGGACAACATGCGTCGTCAGTACGACACGCTGTCCGCCCGGCGGGCGATCGAGATGATCCGTGAGCGCATCGACGACGTGTGTTTGGGTACCGACCTGATAACGGGGTTTCCCGGAGAGACCGAGGAGCAGCACGAAAATGGCCTCCGTTTCGTGAGAGATCTCGGCCTGTCCTACCTGCACGTCTTTCCGTATTCTCAACGTTCGTCGACCTCGGCTGCCAAGCGCTGGCAGCCTTTGGCCGACCAGGTCGTCCATGAACGCGCCGCCGGCGCGCGTGCTCTCGACCGTGAGCTACGGAGCCGGTTCCTGAGCAGCTTCGTGGGCAAATCGGGCAAGGCCCTGATCGAGACGGCGCGCGATGCGCGCACCGGCTTGCTCAAGGGTTACACCGACAACTACCTGCCCATCGTGACCGAAGGTCCCGACCACTTGATGAACTCCCTGGTCGAAGTACGCATGACCGGCGTCGCAAACGGCAAAGTCGAGGCCAGGGTCGCTTGACCAGCCGGGCCCTCGAACAGCTAGAGAAGGCGATAGGTCACAGCTTCCGCGACAGATCCCTGCTCGAGAAAGCACTGACGCATAGCTCTCACGCAAGAGAGAAGGGCGTCGACGACAACGAGCGTTTGGAGTTCCTGGGAGATGCCGTGCTGGATTTGGTGGTGAGCGACCTCCTCATGGATCGGCGTCCGGACTGCAGCGAAGGGGATCTGAGCCGTACCCGAGCCGGCTTGGTCAACGCCAGGGTCCTGTCCTCGGTCGGGCAAGAACTGGGCCTTGCCGAGCGGCTCAAGCTGGGCAAGGGCGAAGAAAGAGGCGGCGGGCGTAACAAACAAAGGCTGCTCGCATCCGCTTATGAAGCGGTGATCGGGGCGGTCTTCAAGGATGCGGGGTTCCAGGTTGCTTCGCGGTGCATCGCAAGCCATTTCGGGAACCTGATCGACGAGGCAGACCCCGACGAACTCGATCACAAGACACGTCTACAGGAGCTGACGCAGGCTCGGCTGAAGATGATGCCCGAGTATCGGGTGGTCGATGTCAGCGGCCCCGACCACCGAAGAACCTACCGGGTGGAAGTGGACGTCGACGGTCGGGCCGTCGCCGGGGGCAGCGGCCCCAGTCGCAAACTGGCCGAGAAGGCTGCAGCCAAAGCCGCCCTCGACACGCTCGGCAAACAGAACGATGAAGACTGAGGAGATCTCCCGTGCGGGTTTCATCGCATTGGCTGGCGCCCCCAACGTCGGCAAGTCGACACTCCTCAACCGGCTTGCCGACAGACGTCTGAGCATTGCCAGCCCAAAACCACAGACCACACGCAAGACCACGCACGCCATCGTGAGCCGAGGAGCCACACAGATGGTCGTGGCCGACACGCCGGGGCTCCATCGTCCCCGTACGCTCATGCAGAAGCGCATGGTGGGTAGCGCCCGTAGCAGCATTCACGACGCCGACATTACTTGTTGGCTCCTGGACGCCACCCGTGGCTTGACCAGTCAGGACGCCGCCGAGCTCGAGAAACTCGATCCAGCGCGCACGGTGGTCGTGATCAACAAGATGGACAAGGTCGCGCGAAGTGCACTGCTCCCCATCATGGCCGACGTGGCGGCCTGCTCCAGCGACCTCGAGTGCATACCCGTGTCGGCGTTGAAGAAGGAGAACCTCGATGTGCTCGTCTCGCGCCTGCTCAAAGCGATGCCCGAAGGACCACACTTCTACCCGGACGACGCCGTGACCGATCAAAGCGAGCGTTTCCTGGTCGCCGAATTGGTAAGGGAGCAGTTGTTTCACGCTCTCAGTGAAGAGCTGCCATACCGAGTGGCGGTGGTGGTCGAGCGTTTCGTGCCCAAGGGACGGACCGCGGTGATCGAGGCGATCATCTACTCCGACAGCACGTCGAGCCGCAAGATCATACTCGGAGCCGGCGGAGAAATGATCAAGAGCATCGGCACCAAGGCGCGAAAAGCCGCCGAGGCCCTCCTGCGTAAGCGCGTGCACCTCACCCTTCACGTCAGGATTCGGAAATCGTGGCAGCAGGACACTCGCTTCCTCGAGGAGTTGGGGATCTGAGATGGCGGTTTCTTCCCCGGCACGGGTGGCCATCGTCGGCCGCCCGAATGTGGGCAAGTCCACACTCTTCAACCGCCTGGTGGGGTGGCGCAAGTCCATCACCCTGGACACTCCGGGGGTCACCCGTGACCCCGTAAGTGAGTTGCTGCAGTGGGAGGGGCAGGAGTTCATCCTCATCGACACCGGGGGAATCGGCGGTGAGTTCGAAATCGAGCTGGGCGAGAAAGTGCATCGACACACCCTCAGCGCGATATCGACTGCAGACGCGCTGATCGTCGTCTTTGACGGTGCCGCCGGCCTCAATCCTCTGGATCGTGAAACCGTGGAATTGGTGACCTCGGCAGGGGTGCCGGCCGTATTCGTGGCCAACAAAGCCGACGGCCCTTCTCAACTGGACGCTGCAGGCGAGTTCTGCCGCCTGGGAATCGAACTGCCGGTGGCCATCTCGGCTGAGCACAACCTAGGCATCGGCGACTTGAAGGAGGCGGTGGTCTCGATGCTCGCCAACTTGCCCGCAAAGCCTGCCCACGCGTCCACCGACCAGCGGGCTCAGGGCGACGAGTGCAAGGTCGCGATCGTCGGCCGCCCGAACGTCGGCAAGTCCTCACTGTTGAACTGGCTGACCGGCCAGGAGCTGTCGATGGTGGATGCGACGCCCGGCACGACCCGTGACGTGGTCGATACGCGTGTGGAAAGGAAGGGACGCGCATACTTGTTTTTGGACACGGCCGGCCTGCGGCGCCCGTCGAAGGTCGGTAGAGGTATCGAGAAGATCAGCGCGCGGCGAAGCCTCGATGCGGTAGAGAGGGCCGATGTAGTGGTGCTGATGGTCGAGCCGTCCGAGCTGGTGGCCGACCAGGATGCACGCATAGCACGCCAGGCTTGGGACCAGGGTAGAGCCTTGGTGGTCGTGGTCAACAAGACCGACCTCTTCGACAAAGGGTTCTCGAAGTCCAAGATCGAATCCGGGATCAAGGAAGCCTACGCCAACTTCACCAATGTCGCCGTGGGTTTCATGTCGGTGGCCAACAAAGAGGGCTTGAACGCCTTGTTCCGGCTGGTCGACGCCGCAGCCGCCGCCCACGGCCTCCTCGCCAAGACCTCCACACTGAACCGCATCATCAGCGATGCCGTCGAGGCCCATCAACCTCCGGTGATCGGGCGGGGCCGCCTGAGACTATTCTACGCCACCCAGGTGGCAACCCACCCGCCGACGGTGGTCATCTTCGCCAATCGAGTGAAGATCCCCGTCCACTATCGGCGCTACCTGGAGCGGTGTTTCCGCGAGCAGCTCGACCTCCTGGGAAGCCCTCTACGCCTGCAGTTCAGGCGGCGCGAGTCTCACTGACGCGCCCGTCGACACTGCGCACGGGATTTCTTGAAACGTCGGCAGTGTCCTCATATAAAGCAATATGGTACGGCCCGACAGCCTTCGAGAGGCGTTTACCTTCGACGACGTCCTCCTTCTCCCAGGCGAATCGCGCATATTGCCCAAAGACACCGATGTCAGCGCCAACCTGACACGCACGATCCGTCTCGACATACCTCTGACGAGCGCGGCCATGGATACGGTCACGGAGTCGCGCGCCGCTATTGCCATGGCCCAGCAGGGAGGCCTCGGCTTCATTCACCGCAACATGCCCATAGAGATGCAGGCCGACGAGGTCCGCCGCGTGAAGAAGAGCGAGAGCGGCATGATCACTCAGCCGGTCACCATCGAGCCGGAGCTTCCTCTCTACGAGGCTCTCGACATCATGAGGGCTCACGGCATCTCCGGGCTGCCGGTGACCAAGGATGACAAACTGGTAGGCATCCTCACCCACCGCGACATCCGTTTCGAGCGCAACCTCTCGCGCAAAGTCTCGGAGGTGATGACCAGCGAGAGCCTCGTCACCGCGCGCATGGGTATAACCCTCGATGAGGCCACCGAGGTCCTGCACAAGCACAGGATCGAAAAGCTCCTGGTGGTTGACGCCTCCGGCAAGCTGGAAGGCCTGATCACCGTCAAGGACATCCAAAAGGCCATCGAATACCCGCGCGCCTCCAAGGACGACATGGGACGCTTGCTGGCGGGAGCAGCCGTCGGCGTAGGCGAAGACCGCATGGAGAGGGTGGCTGCGCTGGTCGACGCGGGAGTCGACGTCGTCGGCGTTGATACCGCCCACGGCCACTCCAAGAACGTTCTCGATACGGTGGCGGAGATAAAGGCTCGCTACGGTGACCTCCAGGTCGTCGGCGGAAACGTCGGCACGACGGAAGGCACCAAAGCACTGCTCGACGCCGGAGCCGACGGTGTCAAGGTGGGTATGGGCGTGGGCTCGATCTGCACCACCCGAATCGTTTCCGGAGTAGGCGTTCCTCAGCTAACCGCCGTTGCAGACGCCTGTGCGGTAGCCAGGCCCGAGGACGTGCCGGTCATCGCCGACGGAGGCGTTCGTTACAGCGGCGACATCACCAAGGCCCTGGCAGCCGGAGCCTCCAGCGTCATGATAGGCAGCCTGCTTGCGGGGACCGAAGAAAGCCCGGGCGAGACGGTCCTCTATCAAGGGCGTACCTACAAGCTGTATCGAGGCATGGGGTCTCTCGAAGCCATGCGCGGAGGAATGAGCAAGGACCGCTACTTCCAGGAAGGCGCCGAGGATCTCAAGCTCGTCCCCGAGGGCATCGAGGGCAGGGTTGCCTACAAGGGCTCGCTGGCATCGACCATCGAGCAGCTCGTGGGAGGCCTGCGTGGCGGAATGGGCTACGTCGGGGTGGGCACCATAGAGGAGCTGTTCGAGAAGGCTCGCTTCGTCCGTGTTTCACCGGCCGGGCTCAGCGAGAGCCACGTCCACGACGTCACGATGACGAAGGAACCTCCGAACTACCGGCGAGAGTAAACAGACCTTTGAGCATGGTTGTCATCCTCGACTTCGGCAGCCAGTACACGCAGCTCATCGCTCGACGCATTCGCGAAGCAGGCGTGTACTGCGAGATCCATCCCTTCAGTATTTCCGAGGACAAGCTGCGCGCCATGGAGCCTGCGGCGGTAGTCCTTTCCGGTAGCCCGGCCAGCGTCTACGACGACGACGCCCCAATGCCCTGCGAAGCAGCGCTCGATTCGGGATTGGGCGTCCCGACTCTCGGCATCTGCTACGGGATGTGTGTCGCGGCTACCGCCGCCGGCGGGCGGGTGGATCCGGCGAGCAAACGCGAGTACGGGCGCGCGGATCTGACCGTAAGCAGCACTGAGGATCTCTTCTACGGCTTCGATGCCGGCACAGCGACAGTCGTGTGGATGAGTCATGGTGACAAGCTCTCGACGCCGCCCAGCGACTGGGAGGTGATCGCGAGCAGTCACAACTCTCCCTTCGCGGCGATGCGGGACAGGCGACGGAACCTCTACACTCTGCAGTTCCATCCCGAGGTCGTGCACACCGACCGGGGTCGTCAGATCCTAGACAATTTCCTCTTCCGGATCTGCGGTCTCCAGGCCGATTGGACGATGGACAGCTTCCTGGACACGGCCATCGCCAAAGTCCGGGATCAGGTCGGTGACGGCCACGTGATCTGCGGCATCAGCGGAGGAGTGGATTCCACCGTGACCGCGGCATTGCTCGAGAGGGCCGTGCCCGGACAACTCACCGGGGTCTTCGTCAACAACGGCCTGCTGCGCAAGGACGAAGGCGAACAGGTCCGCGACGCTCTGGGCAGTTACTTCAAGACCGATCTCCTCTACGTCGATGCTTCCGACCGTTTTCTCGACGCTCTGGCCGGGGTCGTGGACCCGGAGCGAAAACGCAAGATCATCGGACGCACCTTCATCGAGGTCTTCGAAGAAGCGGCCCACGAATCCGACGCGACCCGGGGAAAGGCCCGTTTCCTGGCCCAGGGGACCCTGTATCCCGACGTCATCGAATCGGTGTCGGTCAGGGGTCCGTCCTCGACCATCAAGAGCCACCACAACGTGGGCGGACTCCCGGAGAAGATGAAGCTCGAGTTGGTCGAGCCGTTACGCGAGTTGTTCAAGGATGAAGTTAGAGCTGTCGGTGAACTGCTTGAATTGCCGAGGGACTTCATCAGGCGGCACCCATTCCCGGGGCCGGGCTTGGCGGTCAGGGTGCTCGGCGACGTCAACCGCGAGGATCTCGACATTCTCAGAGAGGCCGACGCCATCTACATCGAGGAGCTTCACCGTGCCGGCATCTACGATGAGATCTGGCAAGCCTTCGCCGTCCTGCTGCCCATACGCACCGTGGGGGTGCAGGGCGACGACCGAACGTATGACAGAGTAATCGCCCTGCGAGCCGTGGTGAGCCAAGACGGTATGACAGCAGACTGGTACCGCTTCCCCCAGGAAGTGCTGGCCCGGGTTTCTTCCAGGATCAGCAACGAAGTCCAGGGTGTGAATCGCATCGCGTACGACGTATCCTCCAAGCCTCCGGCGACGGTGGAGTGGGAGTAGGCAGGTAGGCAGGTTGAGCTACGTACACCTTCATCTACATACGCAGTACAGCCTTCTAGACGGCGCGAACAAGATCACACGGCTCATGCCCAAGCTTGCCAAAGGGGGCATGACGGCAGCCGCGATTACCGACCACGGCAACATGTTCGGGGCGATCGACTTCTATCGGTCGGCCGAGGCCAACAACATCAAGCCCATCATCGGCTGCGAGGTGTACATCGCGCCGCGTAGCCGCCTGGATCGCTCGCCCGTAGCCAGCGACGACTACGAAACGGGCGGCAACAACCACCTGATCCTGCTCGCATCCAACCTCGACGGCTACAGGAACCTCAGCAAGCTGGTCTCCCAGGCCTATCTGGACGGCTTCTACTACAAGCCCCGCATCGACAAGGAACTGCTCCGCGAATTCAACTCAGGGCTGATCTGCCTCAGCGGCTGTCTCTCCGGGGAGGTGGCCGTCGCGATCGCGGCGAAACGCTATGAGCGTGCTCGGGAGATCATCGCCGAGTACGAGTCGATCTTCGGTGACCGCTACTACCTGGAGATCCAGGACAACCACATAGAAGCCCAGAAAGGTGTGAACGAGTTTCTCATTCCCACCTCGAAAGAAATGGGCATTCCGCTTGTCGCCACGAATGACTGTCACTACCTGGAACACGACGATCACCACGCTCACGAAGTGCTGCTCTGTGTCCAGACCGGCAAGAGCATCAACGACGAATCCCGCTGGCACTTCGACACCGATCAACTCTACGTCAAGGGTCCAGCGGAAATGGAGGCCGCCTTCGCCGATGCACCGGGCGCCGTGGCCACGAGCGTCGAGATCGCCGAGCGATGCAATCTGGAACTGAGCTTCGGCCGCTACCAGTTCCCCGTCTACGCAACCGACCACGGCATCACCCTGGACGAGCAACTGGCCAGAGAAGCGAAGAAAGGGCTGGAGGCCAGGTTCGAGCAATTCCGAGCCCGGGGGCTCGAGGTCGACGAAGCAGCATACCGGGAGAGGCTGGTTTCAGAGATCTCGATGATCGAGCAGATGGGCTTCTCAGGCTACTTCTTGATCGTCGCCGACTTCATAAACTGGGCCAAGCACAAGGGAATCCCCGTGGGTCCGGGACGCGGATCGGCGGCGGGCAGCCTGGCTTCATACGCGCTCAACATCACCGACATCGACCCCATCCCTTACAATCTCCTCTTCGAGCGTTTTCTGAACCCCGAGCGCAAGTCGATGCCCGACATCGACGTGGACTTCTGCTACGAGCGCCGCGAGGAAGTGCTCGACTACGTAAGAGAGAAATACGGCCAGGACCGCGTCGCGCACATCATCACTTTCGGGACTCTCAAGGGGAAGGCGGCCCTCCGCGACGTGGGAAGGGCCTTGGACTTCAGCTTCGCCGAGACCGACCGCATCTGTAAGCTCTATCCGGCGCCCAAGCAGGGGCGTGACTTCCCGCTGCAAGAGGCTCTCAAGATGGAGCCGCGGCTGCGCCAGGTCCGCGACTCAGGAGAGCGCGAGGGCAAGCTCTTCGAGTACGCCCTGAAGCTCGAGGGCTTGGCTCGCCATGTCTCCAAGCACGCCGCCGGCTTGGTGATATCCGCCCGACCCCTCGTCGATGACGTTCCCTTGTTCGTCGACAAAGAGGGCGCGGTGATGACCCAGTTCGCCGGACCCGACATCGAAGCGATCGGCCTGATCAAGTTCGACTTCCTGGGCCTCAAGACCCTGACGCTGCTCGATCACACGTTGCGGCTGATTCGCGAGACCACCGGCGACGAGATCGACCTATCGAGCCTGCCCCTCGATGATCCCATGGTCTACAGAACCGTCACACGCGCCGACACCGTTGGAATCTTCCAGATGGAGAGCGGCGGGATGCGCAAGCTGCTCACACAACTCAAGGCCAAGACCTTCGAAGATCTCATCGCGGTTCTGGCTCTGTTCCGTCCCGGGCCTCTCGATAGCGGCATGGTCGAGCAGTACATCAAGCGCCGTGACGGCAAGGAGACGATCCGCTATCCCGATGAGACCCTGCGCAGCATACTCAGCGAGACCTGGGGCGTCATCGTATACCAGGAGCAGGTCATGCAGATCGCTCAGGTATACGCCGGCTACTCCCTCGGCGACGCCGACAACCTGCGACGCGCGATGGGAAAGAAGAAGGCCGAGGCCATGGCCGTCGAGAAGAAACGCTTCATCGACGGTGCTGCAGGGCTCGGCCATTCGGCGGCGGATGCCGAGCAGATCTTCCAGCAAATGGAGACCTTCGCCGCATACGGCTTCAACAAGTCCCACTCGGCAGCCTATGCTCTGATCTCCTACCAGACCGCATACCTCAAGACTCACTACCCGAGGCAGTTCATGGCCGCTCTGCTGTCCATGGAGATGGGCGACACCGACCGCACCATCAAGAACCTCGGGGATTGTCGTCAGCGAGGAATTCACATCCTTCCTCCTTGCGTGAACAGCAGCGAAGCCGGCTTCACGGTATGCGATGAAGGCATCCGCTTCGGACTCGCTGCCGTCAAGGGTGTAGGGGAGAAAGCGATCGAGGTCGTTGCCGAGGCGCGCGAGGAGGGGCCCTTCAAGTCCCTAGCCGACTTCTGTCTGCGCGCGAGCGCCGGCCAGGTAAACAGGCGCCTGATAGAGAGCCTTATCAAGAGCGGCGCCTTCGACAGCATAGAGCCGTCACGCGCACGCCTCATGGCCGGCCTGGATTCCGCCATCGCATGGGCCCAGCGTGTACTGCGCGACAGGGATTCCGGACAAATCGGGCTGTTCGGCGCTTCCAAGACCGAGAGCGAGAAAGAAGAGTCTTTGCCGGAAGTCGACGAGCTGGACGACGCCGCGCGCCTGGAGGCCGAGCACGAGGTGGTCGGCTTCTACATCTCAGGACACCCCCTGGACAGCTACACGACCGACTTGGAGTTCCTGACGGCCGGCACTACGGCGGATCTCGGAAGCAAGAGGGATCAGGACAACGTCAAAGTGGCCGGCGTGACCAACACGTTACGCCGCAAGAACAGCCGCAAGGGCGACCGCTACGCGACCTTCAACCTGGAAGACCGCGACGGCGTGGTCGAAGTCATCGCCTGGCCCGAGACCTACAAGAAGTGCGAGGCCGTGATCGTCAAACGCGAGCCGGTCCTGGTTACGGGAAAGCTCGAGCTCGGGGAGGCCGGGATCGGCAGGGCCGGCGACAGTGAGGATGGCGGCAACGATCGCGGGCCCGATTTCACGCGCAAGCCTCAGATCATCGCCGATGATATCATTCCGCTCGTAGAGGCGCGCCGCCGTCAGGCCAGATTCGTGGATCTGTGGCTCAATTCAGGAGACTACGACGCTTCGCGCATAGTGCGAGATCTCGAGGAGGCCCTGCTACGCTTCCCGGGAAGCTGCCGCCCCTGCCTGCACGTGAAGAAGGACGGTGAGAGCGAAACCATGATCGAATTGAGCAAGGAGCTGAGCATAGATCCTACCGACGGGTTCTTCGCCGTCGTCGAGACCTTGCTGGGCCCCGGGAGCGCGACCTTACGCTAGACCGTTCTCGTAGACCCACTGAGTCGGCTGTCCTGGTATGGGCCGGCACCGACGGTAGCGAAGCCGTCGACTCTCTGGACGAACTGGCTCTGCTGTCCGAGGCGGTGGACGTAGAAATCGTCGGCCGCCTGTCGCAGACGCTCAAGCGCACCTCACCGGCAACACGCATCGGGCGTGGCAAGGTCGAGGAGTTGCAGGAACTCGTGCGCAGCAGCAGGGCCGATGTTGTCATCTTCGACGACCCGCTCACTCCCGCCCAGCGCGGCAATCTCGAAAAGGCCGTCGGCATCAAGGTCCTCGACCGCAGCCAGCTGATCCTCGACATCTTCGCCCAGCGCGCACGTACCCGCGCAGGCAAACTGCAGGTGGAGTTGGCTCAGCTCGAGTACTTGTTGCCCCGTCTGACCCGCCAGTGGACCCACCTCTCCAGGCTCGGCGGCGGCGTAGGCACACGAGGCCCGGGTGAGACTCAGCTCGAAGTCGACCGGCGCCAGGTGCGCACGAAGATCGGCCGCTTACACAAACGGTTGCGCGAGATCGAGCGCACCCGCCGGCTCAACCGCCGTGAGCGTGATGCGGTTCCGTACCCGAGCGTTGCGCTGGTCGGCTACACCAACGCCGGCAAGTCCTCGCTAATGAACAGGCTGACCGGCTCGGGCATGCTCGTCGCCGGCCAGATGTTCGCCACGCTCGACTCCACGGTCAGGCGCCTGGAACTTCCGGAGGGAACGGTTGCGATGCTGGTCGACACGGTCGGCTTCATCTCCAAGTTGCCCCACGAGCTGGTTGAGGCGTTCAAGGGCACGCTGGAGCACGTCGTCGACGCCGATTTCATTCTCCACGTCGTCGATTCCTCCTATCCTCACTGTCAGCGCCATATCGACGTCGTCGAGGCCCTGTTGACGGAATTGGGGGCAGCCGACACACCCTGCGTGCTGGTCTATAATAAGTGGGACATCGGCGGTGACTTCCTGGGTGCGCCGTCCGGCTTGCGGGTATCCGCTAAGACGGGCGAGGGGACCGAGGAGCTGCTTCGCCGGATCGAGGCCAACATCACCAGCGCCGAAGACAGACTGGTCGTGGAGATCCCGCAAAGTGACGGGCGGACCCGCGCATGGTTGTTTAACAACGCGCGAGTGCTAGACGAGGTCGCCGAGGACACGCGTTTGCGCCTGGTGGTAAGGATGACGCCGAGGCGTGCAGGCAGATTGAGGGAAATGCTGGCTGGATCGAACGATCACAGGCTTCTCAGCTAGGACGAGAATGCTCAACGTTCCGAACTCCTTGACCCTGATGCGCATCCTCGCGGTGCCCCTGTTCCTGAACCTTCTGGTCGACGCACTCTACGAGGCGGCACTCTTGGTCTTCATACTCGCCGGCGTGACCGACGCGGTTGACGGCGCGGTGGCCCGCCTGACCAACTCCCGAACCGAGCTCGGGGCCCATCTCGATCCCCTGGCCGACAAACTGCTGGTTCTGGCGTCATTCATTGCCCTCGGCATCCTCGGCGAAGTTCCGCTGAGGCTGATGATCATGGTCATCGTGCGTGACGTAGTGATTCTCACCGGGTTCATTCTGACCGCCGTGGTAGTGGGCCAATCGATGGCCATGAAGCCGTCGATCTGGGGCAAGCTGACGACCTTTCTGCAGTTGCTCAGCATCTGCCTGGTCATGTTCGACCTGGCCTTGTGGCTAGAGGTCTCCGACGCCTTCCTTCAAGCGGTTTTCATCGCAACGGGTGCCGCGACGCTCATCTCGGGTGCCGGATACGTGTTAGAAGGGCTGCGCTTCTATCAGGCCAGTCAGGAACCGACCTGAACCCTTTCGAAGTCGCTGGAGCAGGGCGGGCCGTCGGCGTGGAAGTAGTGCAGTTCCGCGTCGCCGTCGATCACCAGTATCGACGAAGATCTGGTGCCGTAGTGAGGAGTGTGTACGCACAGGCGCGAGAGCGGGCTGTCGTCATCGGGATCGATACGGTTGTCATGATCGCCCAGCACATCTTTGAGCCCAGTCACGAGCTCACTCAATGACGCTTGCGCTGCGACCATGTCGCGCACGGACTCGAAGCGTGGCACGGAGTTAGCCAAGCGCGGACAACGGGGGTCGTTTACGTCGAGGTTCGTGAGAACCGACATGCCCGTCTCCAGTTCCGTGATCCTGACGCCGTCGGCGTTATCGACTACCACCGCACGCTCGAGGTCGGCCAACATGAGGTTGAAAGGCCCGTAATCGCGTACCGCGGCATCGTCCAGAGACTCGAGTGCCGGCGTCACGCCGTCATGCTCCAAGACGTCCAAGCAAAGCTGGCCGCGCGACAGTTCGCCCGGCGCCGGCGCCGCCTCGTCACCGGCGGGTCTACGGTTCAACATGCCTGCGGCTAAGATCCGAGGGTGGCGGCGAACGCCGAGCCAAGTCCCACCGGCCTGCAGATCACGGCCCGCGATCAACCAGGGGCGGTCGCTCCAACTACACGGCCCCAGTGCATCTCGGGCGTAGAACTCGTCGCGGTTCGCCGCGATGATGAGAGGGTAGGCGGGAGAGACATCCCGATACACGGCGAGCGTGCACACGGTGGGATCTCTTATCCAATCCGGGTGAGCAAGGCCACTTGCGGATCGCTCAATTGTCTTGCTTGTGGCGGCGTGTTAGCGTTTCCGTTCACCCCTGAGCCTTTACCGGAGATACGCTAGTTGAGTTCTGATACGCCACTGTATGCCTCGATCGACGATGTACGCGCTCGGCTTGCCGAGCAGCGCTACATCTGCGATCGCAACATCGCCACCGTAGTCTATCTCGCCACCGAGCTCAGGAAGCCTTTGCTCGTCGAAGGACCGGCCGGTGTAGGAAAAACGGAGCTTGCCAAGGTGATGGCTGCGAGCCTCGGCAGCGACTTCATCCGCTTACAGTGTTACGAAGGATTGGACGAGGCCAAGGCATTGTACGAGTGGGAGTATGCCAAGCAGCTCCTCTACACTCAGATCCTCAAAGACAAGATAGGCGAGGTCACCGCAGGCACCAAGACCCTGAGTGAAGCCGTCGACCGCTTGACCGAACAGGATGACGTATTCTTCTCCAACCGCTTCGTGCTGCCCAGGCCACTGCTGCAGGCCATCCGCGCCGACCGCCAGACGGTTCTCCTGATCGACGAGATCGATAAGTCGGACAATGAATTCGAGGCCTTCCTGCTCGAGATTCTCAGCGACTTCCAGGTGACCATCCCCGAACTCGGAACCATTGCGGCCGAACGGATTCCCATTGTCGTGCTGACCAGTAACAACGCGCGCGAGATGTCCGATGCACTCAAGCGGCGCTGCCTGCATCTCTACATCGATTTTCCGAGCCAGGAGCTCGAGGAAGAGATACTGAGCGTGCGTGTGCCCGAGGTGGCCGCAGAGATGGCCAAGGAAGTCACCACTGTGGTGCAAAAGCTCAGGACTCTCGACCTCAAGAAGGCTCCCAGCATATCCGAGACCCTCGATTGGACGCGGGCCCTGGCCCTGATGAACGTCTCGGATCTCGGCGACGAAGTCGTCAAGGACACTCTGTCGACGATCGCCAAATACGAAGGCGACCTGCGCAAAGCCGAGAAAGAACTCGAGTCTTTCCTCGGCAAGAAGCGCGCAGCGCAAGCGGCCGGCGAACAGGCCGAGCAGGAAGCGCCGGAAACGGACAAGGATCTGCTGCACTAGAAGCAGACGTCTGCACAACCCATGGAACGCCGTATCCTGGAGTTCGCCGGCATCCTACGCAGGAACGGCGTCAGGGTGTCGACGGCCGAGACCCTCGACGCTTTTCGCGGCATCCGCCTGACGGGCCTCAGCGACCGCTACGCTCTCAAAGACACGCTGAGGGCGGCCATGGTCAAGCGAAGCGTCGACCTGCCCACCTACGACCGCCTTTTCGACAGCTTCTTTTCCGGACTGAGTGACCTCCTCAAGGAGCTGGCTGCCCCTACCGCTGAGGCGATGGGGGAGTCGGAACTTCAGGATTTCCTCGAGAATCTCGAAAACATCGTGGATTCGATGGACCCCGGAATGTCGGAACTGGCGCGCGCGCTGGTGCTGATGGACCACGGCGAACTCGAACGCATGCTCCGTGAGTTGATCGACTCGGGGCAGGCACGCCCTGCCACCGGCATGTCGACCGCGGCAGCCACGAGGGCCGCTGTCGAGGCGCTAGGGGCGGGCGAGGTTACCAACGAGACGGGCCGCCTGCTCGAAGCCGCTCAACAAGCGGGCATGAGCGAGCAACAGGTTCAGGACCTCAAGGATTACTTGAACCAGCGGACCCGGGATCTGGGCGAGATGATCAAGGGGTTGCTGGAGCTCGAGAACCAGCAGGAGCATCAGGTCGAGCAGCAGGCCAAAGAGTTCAACCGGCTTCTGGAAAAGAGCTTCTACTACCTGTCACCAACCGAGATTCGCCAGATGCGTGAAGCCATAGCCGCGCTGGCGAGGCGGCTGCGCAACGCCATGGCGATCCGCCGCAAGAGGGCCAAGAGAGGCCGCCTCGATGTAAAGAAGACCCTGAGGTTGTCGATGGAGTTCGGCGGGGTGCCGTTTCGCATCCGCTACGACGTGAGGCGCCGCGAGAAGCCCCAGGTGCTCATTCTCTGCGACATCTCGGATTCGGTGCGCAACGTCTCGCGCTTCATGCTCCAGTTCGTGCACAACCTCCAGGACATGTACTCGCGGGTGCGCAGTTTCGTATTCGTTGCGGATCTGGCCGAGGTCACCGGCCTGTTCAAAGAGAACGATATCCAGACCGCGATCCAGTCGGCCGTCACCGGCGATGTGGTCAACGTCTACGCTCACTCCGACTTCGGAAGGGCGTTTCGCATCTTTCACCGCGACCACCTATCGGCCGTGGACAAGCGAACCACGGTGATCATCCTCGGGGACGCCCGCAACAACTACAACGCCCCGAACGCCTGGGTGCTACAGGACATCAAGGCCAAGGCCAGGCAGGTCATCTGGCTCAACCCCGAGAACCGCTCAACATGGGGGTTCGGCGACAGCGAGATGTCGCTGTATTCAGACCACTGCGACATGGTCGAGGAGTGCCGGAACCTCAAACAACTCTACGCTGTCGTCGATCATCTCGTCCTGGACAGCTGAAAACCTGCGATACTGCACGGATCCCGGTTGACGATGCCCGGAGAGGGGGCCAGAATTTAGGCTTCGTCATGGAAAGGGAAGGCTTCGTTCTTATGAAGGTGGGGGGCTTGGCCCTCGACCCGGTCACCAAGACGCCGGTTGTCGTGCTCAAGGACGACACGGAAAAGCTCAACCTTCCCATATGGATAGGCCTCCTCGAAGCCACTTCGATGGCCACCCAGCTGGAGGGCATCAAGATGGCCCGGCCCATGACCCACGACCTGCTCAAGGGCATGATCGAGGAGCTCGGCGCGCGTGTGCAGCGAATCGAGGTCACGGCGCTGAAGGACAACACCTTCTACGCCGCCATCCATTTCGACGTCGACGGTGTGGCCCACAGCCTGGATTCCCGTCCCAGCGACGCCATTTCCCTGGCCCTGCGCACCAGCAGCCCCATCTACGTGGCCCGCGAAGTGCTCGAGGCCTCCAGCGTGCTCAACGAGCAGACTCCCGGAGAGGCCGCCCAGGACATTTCCGACGTCTCGCCGGAAGACTGGGAGAAGATCCTGGAAACGCTCGACCCGGACGATTTCAAGTATAAGATGTAGGCCGCAATGGCTGAATCTTCCGGCTTCAAACGAAGCGACCTCAAAGGACCTGATACCTTCTTCGAGACCGTTGGCGACGTGCGCCGTTACGTCGAGGAGAACGGATCGCGGGTCGTCGCCGTGGTCGCAGCCGCGGTGGTGGTATTCGTAGGCGGGATAGCCGCCAACGGCTACATGAACAGGGCGGCTCGGAACTCCGCAGCGACCTTCTTCCGTGGCTCCGAAGCCTTCGAGACCGACAGTCTGGAAGCCGCCAAGACGGGCTTGTCCAAGCTGGGGCGCGACGGTTCACGTCCTTACCGGCAGTTCGCCAACCTCTACAACGCCGACCTGGCCAGCGGCGAAGGCCGTCACGATGAGGCCGCCACTTTCTACGGTGAGTTCGCCGACTCCATGAAGACGGGCTACCTGAAGCAGATCGGCTGGCTAGGTCAGGCCATGGCGCTGGAAGCACAGGGAGACAACCAGGGCGCCGCCAAAGCCCTCGACAAGGCGGCAGACGTCGAAGGACCCTTCCGTGAAGACTCCCTGCGCGCTCGTATCCGCATCGCCGACAAACTCGAGGACAGCGCTGCCGCCCAGCAAGCTATCGGGAAGCTCCTGGAACTCTATCCGGGAACCGTCGGAGCCGACGAGCTGTCGGGCCGTCTGAGCGAGCGTCTGGCCGCCACCGGCGCGGAATAGGGGACCCGACTCTTAACGGGCACAACGCGGGATAGCCCCTGCCCATGATCCGCGTCTACGGCTCTCGCATTTCCTACTATACGGGCAAGCTCGAGGCCTATCTCAGATACCGGCAGATCGACTACCAGCTGTTGTCCATGGTCGAGTACGCCGACGAGATCATCGCCGGCGCCGGTGCCCTCCAGGCTCCCGTAGTGCAGCTCGAAGACGGGCGCTGGGTGTCGGACACGACTCCTATACTCGCCTGGTTCGAGGCCCAACGGGAAGGGCCCTCGATATACCCGCACGACCCGGCGATACGCTTCATATCTCTGCTTCTCGAAGACCACGCAGACGAATGGCTATGGCGTCCCGCCATGCACTACCGCTGGAGCTTCACGCAGGACAGGCAGCATGCCAGCGGCGTGCTGGCCGACGAGCTCATGAGTGGCCTTCACGGACCGCGTTTTGCCAAGCGCTTCGTGATGACCCGACGCCAGTACAACGGCTTCGTCAAGGGCGACGGCGTATCCAAGACGACCCGCGGCCACGTCGAAGCCACGGCCATGCGCGCGTACGAACTTCTCGAGGCGATCCTCGAGGAACGGCCGTTCCTCCTGGGCGATCGGCCGAGCATCGTAGACTTCGGGTTCATGGCATCCATGTTTCGCCATTTCGGCCAGGACCCCACACCGGCCGAACTCATGCGCCAAAGAGCGCCACGGGTCTTTGCCTGGGTAGCCAGGATGTGGGAGCCGCCGGCCGAAAAGGGCGGCCAGCTGATTGCCGACGTCGATGAGCCTCTTTCGGATCTCCTTAGAGAGGCCTGCCAGACCCATCTGGTCCAGCTCACAGAGAACGCGAGAGCCCATACCGCCGGAAAGCCCCGCTTCGGTCAGGATATCCAGGGCTGCTGCTACGAGGATCTGCCCGTCTCGCGCTACCGGGTCTGGTGCCTGGAGCAACTACGCCGCCACTGGCAGGACCTCGATGCCGGCGCCCAGGCCAGGGTACGGGGCCATCTCGTCGAGCCCGAGGCTTCCGTCTTGTGGGAAGAGGAGCCCTTCACGAACTCCGGCTATGACCCCGAGGGGCTGGCTCCCTTCAATCGCGCCATCAACGTCTTCCAGCACCCTCTGTCCCGGTTCATGGACGCAACATCTCGGCTGGTCCGACGCCGCCGCACTCACCACCAATAGAGCCTGCAAGGGCAAGAGGCCGATGGGGGACCCGCCGGAAACCCCTCGAAAAGCCTGGCCCAGCCCCACGGCCAACGTCCGATAAGATACGTTATGTAAACTATAGGCCCAGGCATCAAGCTTCGCCGGTCATCGGGCCTGGCGTGACTGGCCCCCGGATTGGGCGTAGTACACGGATATGAGCGGCTGCCCTGGTCCCATCAAGTACGCACGGACCAGCGACGGCATCGACATCGCATATACGGTCTTCGGCCAGGAGGGCCCGGACCTTCTCATTGCTCCGGGATTCGTCACACACCTCGACTTGATGTGGGAATTGCCCCCCTTCCAGCCGCTGACCGAATACGGCCGCAATTTCCGCGTTATCGTCTTGGACAAGAGGGGCACCGGTCTATCGGACCGGTCACTAGGGTTCGGCAGCGTCGAGGATCGCACCGAGGACATTCGAGCCGTGCTCGACGCAGCCGGGTCCGAGCAGGCGATCATCTATGGGATGTCGGAGAGCGGTCCCATGGCGATGTACTTCACAGCCACACATCCCGAACGAGTACGGGCCCTCGTCTTGTATGGCACCTTCGCGAAGGGAACGCTGGCCTTGGCACCCAGGGACGCTGCCGAGGCCATCAACCAGTTCATCGCAACGCTCGAGCAAGATTGGGGAACCGGACGCGCTTTCGGCCTGTTCCTCTCTCATGCACCTGACGCGGCGACGGCGGAACGCTTACTCGCGCGCTACGAACGCAGCGCCTGCACGCCCCAGATGTGCCGGGAGATCATGCTACGTAATCTCGAAATTGACGTAACTTCGATCGTCCCGGCGATCAGTGTGCCTACGCTCGTCGTCCATGCCGAAGGCGACCCGGTGGTTCCTGCTGAACACGGCCGCTTCCTGAGTGAGACGATCCCCAATGCCGAGTACGCCGAGGTGGATGCCGATTTCCATGCGAGCTGGCGGCCCGAGCATTTGGCCAACATCACCGAGCCGATTGACGCTTTTCTGCGTGACATCGCAGGCCAGGCGTATGCGACGGAAGCCTCCTCGCTCGAGCGAGAACTGGCCACCGTGCTGTTCACTGACATCGTATCATCCACCCAACGTGCGTCCGACGTAGGCGACGTGGCATGGAGAAAGGTCCTCGACCGGCACGAAGGAAGCGCTACCGAAATAATTGCGAAAGCGGACGGGCGGCTGGTGAAGACCACCGGCGACGGCCTACTCGCCACCTTCACCGGTCCCTCTCGCGCAGTGGCGGCTGCGCGCGGACTTCAGGAAGCCGCCCTATCACTTGGTCTCAGTCTGCGCGCAGGCCTGCATACCGGAGAGATCGAACGCCGTGGCGACGACATAGGCGGAATCGGCGTTCATATTGCAGCCCGCGTGTCGGAAACGGCCGGAGCCGGCGAGATACTGGCCTCACGTACGGTACGTGATCTCGCCGTAGGCTCTCAGCTCCAGTTCGAAGACCGCGGCACCCACAACCTCAAGGGCATCCCCGAACCCTGGCAACTGTTCGCTGTTCGCTAGCCGGTCGCCCTATCGCGGTTTTGTCCGGCCACAGGGTCGCCTTTATAATGATCCCCATTGAATCGCGCATCGGCGCCCCCGCGCCGCATAAGTGAGGTAGCAGTTTAATGTTTAAGAGAGTCTTCCTGTTCGTAGCCGTCAATATCGCCGTCTTGGTGGTCTTGAGCATCACCTTCTCGATGCTCGGGATCCGCGGCCTGCTCGATACCCAGGGCGTCGACCTCAACATGCAGGCCTTATGGATCTACGCCCTCGTGCTCGGCATGAGCGGCAGCCTGATCTCCTTGGCCATCTCCAAATGGACGGCCAAGCGCCTTACCGGTGCCCAAGTGATCACTCAGCCGTCCAACTCGGCGGAACAGTGGCTGGTTGAAACCGTCCGTCAGCAGGCCAAGGCCTCCGGCATCGGCATGCCCGAAGTTGCCATCTACGACGCTCCTGATCCCAACGCCTTCGCTACCGGCGCCCGGCGCAACAACGCCTTGGTCGCCGTGAGCACCGGCCTTCTTCAGCGAATGAAGCGTGATGAAGTCGAAGCGGTTCTGGCCCACGAGGTCAGCCATGTGGCCAACGGCGACATGATCACGCTGGCCCTGGTCCAGGGTGTGGTAAACACTTTCGTGATCGTTCTTTCGCGGGTGATCGGCCACGTTGTCGATCGCGTGGTCTTCAAGACCGAGCGCGGCCACGGGCCGGGGTTCTGGATCGTGACCATCCTGGCTCAGATCGTGCTCGGCATACTGGCCAGCACCATAGTCTTTTGGTTCTCGCGCCAGCGAGAGTTCAGAGCTGATGCGGGCGGTGCCCGCCTGGCAGGCCGCAACAAGATGATAGGCGCCCTGGAAGCCCTACAGGCCTCCGTGGCTCAGCCCCATCTGCCCGACCAGATGGCCTCCTTCGGCATATCGGGCGGCACGCGCGGCGGGCTGGCAAGGCTGTTCACGACCCATCCGCCTCTCGATGAACGCATCGAGGCACTCAAGCGGATGACCTGAGCCCGCCGGATCCCGACGGGAGTTCAGACCCTCTCGAAGGGATCGTAGAGCTTGTTGTACTCTTCCAGGGCGTAGCGGTCGGTCATCCCCGCTATGTAGTCGGCGATCACGCGGGGCATGGGAGTGTCGTCGCTTTCCTTCGCGACCACGTGGGTGGGCATCTGTAGAGGGTCTTCCATGTAGGCCTTGAAGATGCCCGTCATCACCCTCTTTGCCTTACCCGCCATGCGGCGAACGCGCTGATGCTGGTAGAGCCTGTCCATGAGACGCGCTTTGAGCTCGGCCAGGTCGGCGTCGAGCCCTTCGCTGAAACCGGCCAGCTTGGGCTTGATCTTGCGTAGATCTTCTACCGTTTCGATGCCGAGCTCATCGATACGAGATTCGGTGGCGGCAATCAGGTCGCGCACCATAGTGTCGATGATCAGGCGCACGGCCTGATAGCGAAGCTCGGAAAATCCCGCTTTGGGGTATTTGTTCTTGACGGCGCGGAAGGGCTCCTCCCACAGTTTCACTCCAGCCAAATCCTCGAGCGAGAGCATTCCCGACTGTAGGCCGTCGTCGACATCGTGGCTGGTGTAGGCGGTCTCGTCGGCGAAGTCGACGACCTGGGCTTCCAGAAGCGGCGCCTGATCGGGGTCAAACGTGCTCACCTCAGGCCGGTCATAAGAGGTCGAATGCTTGACGATGCCCTCACGGACCTCGTAGGTCAGGTTCAAGCCCTCAAACTCCGGGTAGCGCTCTTCGAGTACCTCTACGATCCGTAGGCTCTGGCTGTTGTGCTCGAACCCGCCGTGGTCCTTCATCAAACCTGCCAGAATTTTCTCGCCGGCGTGACCGAAGGGTGTGTGGCCCAGATCGTGGGCCAGCGCGACCGACTCTGCCAAGTCTTCGTTGAGGGCGAGAGCCCGGGCTATGGTCCGCGTAATCTGAGCCGCTTCCATCGTGTGGGTCAACCGCGTGCGGTAGTAGTCGCCCTCGTGATTGACGAAGACCTGGGTCTTGTACTCCAGGCGGCGGAAGGCGCGCGAATGGATGATGCGATCGCGATCGCGCTGGAACGCCATGCGATAGGCGTGTTCTTCTTCGGGATATCGTCGGCCGCGGCTGTCGGCCGACAGCATGGCGTAGCCAGCGAGAGTCTCGCGTTCGCGAGCCTCGAAGTAGGCCCTGTCCCTCACGGCATCGTCGTCGTGGTGGTACTCGTGGTCGTAGTCGTTGTCGGAGACATGGGCGGTGCGAAGAAGACGCCGTTGTAGTCGGAGGCGACTGCGGATGTGTCTCCGAACACCGAACAGCTGCCTGTCTCGTCACATCCGATGACTTCCTCCGACACTTCGTCGGCTATCAATACCTTGGCCGTAGTAGCTCCGCCGCTAGGGTTGGTCGCAATCGACGTGGGCCCGTTGGCAGAGAGTGAAGCCGCCGCGGTTCCGAAGGAAGCGCAGTTGGTGCCGTCGGGGTCGCACTCGACGACATCGCCCGCACGGTCGGCTATCAACAAGCTTGCCGGGTCACCCGGGATGCACTTGCTGGTCTCCTCGAGAGCCTCGCAATCTGCGTGGAGGCTGCAACCTATCCCTGTATCGTGACGGCAAACGAATTCGCTGAGGAATGCAGCATCGACAGCCTGGGTAACCGCCCCGGCTGTATCACCCAGCACGCCGAGAGAAGCTCCTGCCGGGCTGTACTCGCGGATGCCGGCTCCGGCGCCACCATCTACGACCAGCAAATTGCCTGTCACCGGCGAGAAGAGCATCGAGGAAACCGACTCCCCTCCCCCCGTTACGTCGCCGAAGGCCGCTATGAACAGGCCCTTGGTCGCCCCGCCTCCGAGCCCGCCGTCGAAGATGGAGACGGCGCCGTCGCTGTCGGCAACGTGGAGGCGCCCGTTCTCGTCGAAGGCTATGGCCATCGGATCGTTGACGAAGGAGGACACCTCGCCGAAGGAACCGAGTGTCGTACCGGTGCCGAGGTCGAACTCACGCACCACGCCGCTGCCGCCGCTGGACACGATCAACAAAGGATTGCCGTCGTCGGGGTTGGACGCGCCGCCCACAGCGCCTTGAGCAAACGTAGCGGAGTCGGCGATCTCCCCTAGCCCGCCTCCTGCCGTGCCGCCGAACGCGAACAAGGATCCGACCAAATAGAGCGAAGGGTGCGTCGATACCAACTTGGTACCTGTCGACCGCGCTGTGGAATCATCAACGGTCAAGCGGACCGTGTAGGGGCCAGGCACATCGGCAACGAAGCTCGCGCGTTGCTGAACGTTCCCGAAGTTCAGCAGGCAGATACCGCTGGTGCAGTCCGAGGAAGTCGTGCCACCGTTCACATTGCACTCGCCCATCATGGGGCAATCGGCGTTGGTCGCACAGAAGACCATCGGGTCATCGACACAAGGATCGTCGTCGTTGCTGTCGCAGATCTCCTCGATGTCCTCGTCGCAGCGGTCATCGAAGTCCGAAAAGCTCGAGGCGTTGAGGAAGGTCCAGAAAAAACCCAGCTCGTCGGGGTCCGGCTCGTCAGGGTTGGCGGTAAGCTCGAAGCGCGCGCCGACGTCGACGAGAAACTCGGCTATGGCGATGACGACCTCCGGAGGCACCGGATTGGAGCGCTCGTCCGTCGATCCGCAGCCGCCGAACAGGGCCGCCGAAACAACAGCCACAACGCAAGCCACCAGCAAGCGTAGGGTTACAGGAAACCGAGAAGTTATTGCTTTCAATGGAAAACCTATGCGCGCCGCCCGTATGCGCCTTGGACGGCAAACATACCTGGGCGCAACGATTGTTCAAACCCGGTAAGGGCGCGCAAAAGGTCGTCTCCGGCGCCTATCGGGGGTGCCCGGGGGCGGGATGGGCGGTTGGCAGCGGCTCGCTCGCGAGGCGCCTAGTCGACTACTTCGGCCGCTCCGTCGGCTACCGTGTGCACAGGACCACCGACTACGGGAACTACCGATACTACCGCCCCGGTCACGCGCAGCGGCACGGCAACGGCCTTGCGGGCGATGCACCCGCTGGAGGTCATCACGACGAGAAGCAGAGCGGGAAGCAGAGCAAATTTCGCAAGAATTCGCATCTATTCAGAGGCTCGCACGGGCAGCGGCGTCGGCACAAGCGTTTTCGTTCCGCGACAAGGGAAAGCCCGATATCGGGGTCTCCCGGCCGTAGCCGTCACTGACAAGGGCATATCGAATGAGGCCGAAGGTTTGAGGGTTGGTCGCGTCGAGCCCTTGTCGCCTACTCGCGGAAACCGTCGGCTTCCGCGCCGTCGGTCAGCTCGGTGTAGGAGTTGGGGTTGTCGAGCCACCGCGGAAGCGAGGCATCATCCTGAAAGCCGCGCACTACCTCGAGCAAAGCACAGCCGAGAAGCCAGATCGCCACCAGCCAGTAATAGTCCTCCCTCAGAGCGGGCGCGAGGCGGGGCAGCACATACCAAACGTCGAAGGTCCAAAACATCATTACAGCGACGTACATCATGGGCCTACCCCCGAGAGCGCTCGATAGCGCGACGCAGGGTGACGCTAGTTGCCCGTCGCCGCTATGCAAAGCCGCTCAACGGGTAGCTGCGCTACCAAACGCTAATCTCAATTCTAGAGATGCTGCGTTAACTGCTTGATAGCAAGATGTTATCTCCAGCCGAGGACTTGGTAGCCGCGTTCGGCCAGACAACGATCGACGAAGGCTCGCTCGAAAGCATCGGGATCGCGGGACTTGAAGGCCGCCGATACCACACCCGCTGCCGCACCCCCTGCGGCTCCCCTACCGGCATTGCGGCCGACCTTGCCGTCGACCGCGCCCACAGCGGCGCCCACCGCACCACCGGCAACGCCACCCTTTACCCCCTTCTTGGCGGCATCGGCTGCAACGTTGCGCTCGTATCCGGCCTGTCTGGCCAATTCGATACACTCGTCGATATCGCGCTGTGCCGCGGCCTCGCCCTTGCGCTCCAGCGTAGCGTTTGGATAGAAGACCGGCCGTTTGGGGGCACACCCGACACTGCATAGGAGCAGGGCGACCAGAATCGGAAGGGAACGATGAAGCTTCACGATGTGACCTCCGGCGGCCGGGGTACCGCCAAGGCTAGCACAACCCCCCGCCGGTTCACGCCGGCCCCGGGGCTCACGCCGACTCGCGTCTGAGCTTCTCCAACTGGGCCTGGGCCTGTAACTGCGCCTCGTCGAGATCACCCAGGCCGTCGGCGGCCAGATCCGGGCGCACCACTTCGATGGGGTCGCGAAGATCGTCTACATAACCGAGCGCGTAGGCCCCACGCGCATAGCCCATGAGCCGGAGCATCTCCTTGGGAAGCTCGCGGGCCACCTCGCGGGGCACGGACAGATACTGGTTCTCTTCCTGGCGTAGCCAGGCGCGGTTGTAGGTGATGTTTACGCCGTAGCGGGTGTGATCCGACCGGTTGGCGCCGCCCCCATGGTAGAGGCTGCCCGTGTAGACGAGCACTGAACCTCTGGTCATCTCGGCCGGCTCGGTATCCGACACAGGAATCTCCAAACCGTCATCGAGCTGATTGCTACCGACGACTACACGGGTGGCGCCGTTCTCTTCCGTGAAGTCGCTCATCGCCCAGATCGTGTTGCACTGCACTTCGTAGCCCTTTGGGAAGGGAAAGAAATCATACGCCCACTGGTCGCGGTGCACCTGCTGGGCGTCCGACTCGGGGCCGATCGCGATGATCTGCGTCAGATGAAGCTGAAAGTTGGTGCCGCCCGACAGGACTTCTTTGACAGTACCTAGGATCAGCGGGTTCATGACGAACTCCCGACAGGTTTCCGAGCGCGCAACCAACGCCCCCGTGCGGCGGGTGTTGCGTCCGGAGAACTCGTCCTTGCCGGCCTCCGTGGCCTCCATATGGGGCCGGAGTTCGTTGAACGCACGGTCCATGGTCGTGTCATCGACTAGTGCGTCTATGACGCAGGCGCCGTCGCGGCCCAATGCCTCGGCGATCGCCTGAGGAGTGGCAGATGCTGAAAGATGCTGTACCGGCATGATGCTTCCTCCCGGAAGGCCGAATCTACTCCGGCACACGAGCCGAGACCACCGGCCCAGCTCTACACGCGGTGTGCGCTCAGCCCTGGCGGTCCGTCGGCTCAGTACGTAACCTGTGACTCATGGAAGCAAGCGACGAGCTGCGGAAGCTGCTCGAGGAGATCCGCGACGTTCAAAAGGAGCACCTGGCTCTCTACAAGCAGAACTCCGAACGGGCGATTCGCACTCAGGAAGAGGCCACCGACAGGCAAAAAGTGGCCGTGCAGTTCTACCAGAGGGTGATATTCATGACCGTGCCGATAGTGGTGTTCATCATCGGCCTGATCATCTACCTGCTCTCTTACCTCTAGAGTGACAGCGGCACGCCGTCATGCCTCACCCGGCACCGGCCAGGGCGAGGCCTCCTCCAACTCCAGCGCCAACTCCAGTAACCGCCTGTCCATCGCGAAGGGCGCCGCAAAGTGAACGCCCAGCGGTAGTCCGTCGTTGCTCATCGCAAGCGGCAGCGTAATCGCCGGCGCGCCAGTGACGTTTTGGATGGGCGTGAAGGGAAAGAAGTGCTGCACGCGCTCGATGGCCTCTTCGAACTCCACCTCGGGCCCGATGTAGCCTATGCGGGGTGGCGGCATCCCCAAGGTCGGCGTCAACAGAACGTCGTATCGGCGCATCAAGGCTTTATACTTGTCGACGAAGCGCCGTAGCCGCCATACGGCGCCGGGTGCGTCTCGCATGTTGGCGCTGAAGTGCCTCACCAGCCCCTGGGAGAACTGATCGAGTTTGCCGGCATCGAAGTCGCGGTGGAAAAAGACCTTGCCGAAACGGGCAATCGAGTAAGCCAGCGCAGCCCAGTAAACGAAGAAGTCACCCAAGAGCTGCTCGTCGACGGGGGAACGGATCTCCTCGACTCGGTGACCGAGGCTTTCGCACAGCTTCGCCGCGTTCAGCACCGCATCCACGCACTCGGAATCGGCGGACACGCCATGCGGCGAGGAAGTGTACATCCCTATCTTGAGCCTCACTTTCCCCGGCCTCTCGACCAGGCCCAGGCGCGGCAGACGGGAGTTGTGCAGGTATTGCTCGGCAGCGGCGTAGAAGAGCGCCGTGTCTCGTACTGAGCGCGTGATGACTCCCTGATGAACCAATCTGACCGGCATGATTCCCGAATGCTCGAGCGCTGCCGTGCGTCCCCGCGTGGGCTTCATCCCTACAACCCCGCAACAGGACGCCGGTATGCGGATGGAACCCGCGCCGTCGTTGGCGTGCGCGACAGGCACGACGCCGGCCGCTACCAGTGCGGCCGAGCCCCCTGAGGAGCCCCCGGTTGAGTGTTCCACGTTCCAGGGGTTACGAGTCGGACCGTAGACCAGCGCCTCGGTGGTGCCCGTTAACCCGAATTCCGGGGTGGTACTCTTGCCGAGCGGGACTAGCCCGGTGGCGAGCAGCTGCTTCACGAAATGGGAGTTCTTGGAATCGGGCGTATTCGGAATCGCGTGAGAGCCGAAGCGGGTTGGAAGTCCTTCATAGGCATCCGAGTCCTTGATGAAGGTAGGCACCCCGGAAAACACACCAGCGTATCTACTTTCGCAGCGTTCCAGTGCACGGTCGTAGTCTTCGAAGGCGACGGCGTTGAGGGCTGGCTGGCTCGTCTTGGCCCTCTCGATCGCTGCCCCGACGGCCTCGCGAGCTGAAATCTCGCCGCCGGAAATCCGCGCCGATATTCCGACGGCGTCGAGCCTGCCGAGGGCGTCGTCGCGGAAACTACTGAAGGAAGTGGTGCCCCCGCTCATGGTGCCGAGATGCGGCCGCCGGCCGCATCTCTTTCAAAGCGTTGACCCGTCACCGTGTCAACGCGGCAACTGACGTCAGAAGAAGTCGCTGGACAGAGCCTTCCAGCCGAAGCGGGTCGGTCGCCACTCGGCCTGTCCTGAGGTCCCGTCGTTGCCAATGACGATCTGCGTCCTCATCATGGGCAAAGTGGCCGATGAAAAGTCGCCCCATGCCTTGATGCTGAAGGAATAGTTCGGCACCCCGTTTCGCATTCTGAGTTTCAAGCGAATACGGGCCAATCCATCGCGAACGCCGTTGCCCTGCTTGGCGCTCCGGTCACTGAATGCGAACCGTTTGCCGTTTCTTCTCGACACCATGTCCCCGGCCAACAGCGAGGCCCGGTAGACGACGCCTTCTGCGTTGGTCAAGAGGACGGAAAACCCGTCCGAGACCGGGTCTAGCTGGCTGCGCGGGAAGAAGCTGGCGTGCATCTTGAACAGGTCCAAACCCGCAGCGCCTCGGTCGAAGCGGATGCTTGCCGGATCGCGGCCGAGTTTCTGGCAGTTTTCGACGAGCTTGCAGTTCTCGTCACAGGTTTGCGCGCCGACGCACTGAGCCCCGGACGAGATCCCTGCGCAGAAGACATTGTTCGCGCAATGGATTCGACACACGCCATCGTGGCAGGTAGCCGCCGGCAGCGGCCCGATGGGCGGCCCGCTCGCTTCCGACAAGGGGCAGTCGCCATCGGTCTCGCAGGCGATCCGGACGTCGCAGACCACCGGGCAATCCTCGTCGTCACAGTCGATCAGCATGTCGCCGTCATCATCGATGTTGTTGTTGCAGATCTCTCTGTTGGGCGGCTCGCATTCCTCTTCGGGCTGGTTGATGATTCCGTCCCCGCAAACCGGGGCGCAAGTACAATCCGGTAGGCAATCTCCGAAGCAGTCGCCGAGGTCGAGTCCGTCGCACTGCTCATCACCTTCACGTATGTCGTTGCCGCACTCCTCGCCCAAGGTGTAGCCGAAGTCATTATAGGCGGCGCAGAAGTCAGAGAGTTGGCCCCCGCCGTTGTCGGGAAAGATGATGACGGTGAACCGCCCGTCGCCGGGTGCAGGATCGGGAAACATCAAGCAGGTCGCCTCTTCGTAGGCGTAGTGGATGTTGCCCAGGGTTTCTCCTTCCGGGAATGGCCCATCGGTGATCTTGTCGCAGTACTTGCCATCACCGTCGTCAAAGGGCGGGCCACCCGTCATCGGGGTCACGAGGGCCGCGCAGTCCGTCGGCAGGGTCGATGGATCCACAGCTACCGTGCAGGTCCACGGCTTGGGCAACGGCGCGCAGCTATCGGATAGCTCTATCAGATAACGTCCCGTGAGATCGCCGAACGGGTCCCACGCAACCGGACAGTGATCGGGAAACTGCGCGAGGACAGGCCGCATCCCTTCCATACGGAAGACACTGGAGTGCAAAGCGCCAGTCGTGGTCGTCAGATTGATGCATTCGGTACCGTCGTCGGCGGTACAAATGATGTCGACATCGATCCCGTCGAGGCCGTAGTCACCGTCGGCGGGGTCGAAGAGTCCGTCGGCATCCACATCGCAATAGACTAGATCGCCCAGGAAGTCGTGCGCGGATGCCAGCTGCGGCACAAGCAGCCATGAGAGACAGACAGCCAAGATCGTGTTGCGAAGCTTGGTCGTCGAGGCGGAGCGCTCCGGAGAAACGATAGAGTGAGGAACAGCCTCAGTGATGCCGGTATAGATCCATCGGATGGCCCTCTTCATGGCGAGCACCTCCCTCAGCGGCACGGCGGCAGTGTCACCTGGAGAATACTCCATGACGCTAACTAACGACAACGCTCGGCTCTCAAACCGTATTTCATAGGTGGCCAGGAATGGCGCTGGGCGCTCCGGCCCACTACGGTAGGATCGCGGCGCGGGTAGCGATAGCTCGCGCGACATAGTCGTATACGTATGATCCCATGGACTCCGCTTTCGTTCACCGCCGGCGCATACTGTTCGGAGACTGTGATCCGGGGGGTATCATGTATACGCCACGGGTGACCCACTTCGTGATCGAAGCGAGCCTGGACTTCCTTTCGGACCGCCTGGGCGGGCCCGCCGAGCGCCGCATGTTCGAGATGGGGGTCGCGCCGCCGGCCCGCCCCGCTCCCTGAAACATGGGCGAGCAGGCCACACTGAAGCGTAGCCTCACGCTGCCGATGGTCGTCCTCTACGGCCTGGGCACCACCGTCGGCGCCGGGATATACGCCCTTACCGGCGAGATCGCCGGGCGTGCCGGCATGCACGCGCCGCTGGCTTTCCTGATCGCCTCTGCCCTTGCGGCCTTCACGGCGCTAAGCTTCGCCGAACTCTCCTCACGCTTTCCCCGTAGCGCAGGCGAGGCCGTCTACGTCACCGAGGCATTCGGCCGGCCCCGCATAGGGGCGCTCATAGGACTGATGGTGATGCTGGCCGGCAGCGTGTCGGCGGCAACCGTCAGCAACGCCGTCCCCGGTTACCTGGCCGAGTTCGCTCAAGTACCGCGGGAGATGACCCTGATCGTCTTTTGCTTGGTCCTGGGCGTGATAGCCGCCTGGGGGATCACCGAGTCCGCGACCGTGGCCGCCCTGATCACCCTGGTCGAGGTGGCAGTCCTCGTCCTGGTAGCGTGGGCGGCACGTGGTGCCTTGGCCGATCTGCCGGCGCGAGCGACAGAGATACTGGTGCCGGGGACATTGGCGTGGCCGGGACTGCTCGGCGCCTCGCTGCTGGCCTTCTACGCCTTCATCGGCTTCGAGGACATGGTCAACGTCGCCGAAGAGGTCAAGAACGTTCGCGTCGCACTACCACGCGCCATCGTCTTGACCTTGGTCGCGACCACTCTGCTCTACATGATGCTCACGACCGTTGCGGTACTGGCCCTGCCGCCTCAAGAGCTCTCGCAGAGTGAAGCTCCTTTAACCTACCTCTACGAACGCGTGAGCAACGGCCGCGCTTCCCCCTTGATCAGTGGCGTGAGCATCGTGGCCATGGTCAACGGAGCGCTGATTCAGATCATCATGGCCTCGCGTGTGCTCTACGGGCTGGCGATGCAGGGCATGTTGCCGAGGGTGCTGGCGTCGATTCATCCACGCAGGCGTACCCCCGTTACAGCGACGGGCGCAGTGACTGCGTTCGTAGCCGCCCTCGCCGTTTGGTTCCCGCTTGCTCCGTTGGCCGCTGCAACCTCGACCCTGACCCTTTTGGTGTTCGCAGTCGTCAACCTGGCGCTGATGCGCATCAAGGCTCGACCGATGCTCGAAGAGTGCGCCTTCGTGCTGCCGCGCTGGGTCCCCTGGACCGGCTTCGCCGTAAGCCTCGCTTTTCTCGTCGTTGGCCTCGGTGGGTTCGTCGAGAGCTAGGGGTTCGCAAGGCAACGGATGTTTGACTCCCGTTCCTCGGACTTGGCCGGTGTTGGGTCGCAACTCGCTGCGCTGGTAGAGTGACGGTCCATCACGGAGGATACCCATGAGTCTTTTGTTGTTGTCGGTGACGCTGGTCCTGGTGATCTCGGCGTTCTGTTCCCTATCGGAGGCGGCCTTGTACTCGGTACGGGTTCCCTACGTCCGGCAACTGGCGGCAACCGGCAGCCGTGCCGGACTCGTCCTCGAGGGCTTCAAGCGTGGGATGGAGCGGCCGATCACGGCGATCTTGATCGTCAACACCTTGGCCAACACGGCGGGGGCTGCATTGGCAGGGGCCGAGGCAAGAGCGGTCTGGGGCGCGACGGCCGAAGTTTGGTTTCCGTTGACCTTGGCTTTCGCCGTCCTGGTCTTTGCCGAGGTTCTGCCGAAGGTGGCGGGAGTCAGCTACGACACCGTTGTGGCCCGGGCCGTCGCTGTGCCCTGGGCTATAACGACCTCATTGCTGACCCCTCTCGTATGGTTGTCGAAGCAGATCACCAAGCCGGTGCAGCGCACGGAAAGTGAGCCTCAGGCGCCCGAAGAGGAGATCCATCACGTTGCAGCACTGTCGGCCGAGGAAGGCAGTATCCTACCGCTGGAGGCCGCCTTGGTGCAGAACGTCCTGCGCCTGGACGAGGTGCTGGCCCGCGACATCATGACGCCGAAGACGGTGGTGTTCCAGCTGCCGCAGACGGCAACGGTAGCGGAAGTGGCGGCACAGGTCGGACGCTGTCCCCACTCTCGAATCCCCATCTTCGATCCGAAAACCGAGGAGTGGACCGGTTTCATTCTCAAGACCGATCTCCTGCGCCGTCTCGTCGACGACGAGGTCGATGTCCCGCTCTCGACGCTTCGCAAGCCGTTGTTGTTCGTGCCGGAATCCATGCACGGGGATCGTCTCCTATCGGAGTTTCTCAAGCGCCGCGGTGGTGGGCAGATGTCGGGCGTGGTCGACGAATACGGCGCCACTCGCGGCATCGTGACTTTGGAGGACGTCATGGAGACTCTCCTCGGTAGAGAGATCGTCGACGAAACCGATCGCGTCGTGGATTTCCAAGAGGTTGCGAGAAGCCTGGCCAAGCGCCGGTTCAGGTTCAAGGATTGAGAGTGCCCCCGGCATGACTCGAACATGCGACACCAGGATTAGGAATCCTGTGCTCTATCCACCTGAGCTACGGGGGCCCAGAGAAGACCAGAGAACTTAACGCACTAGAAATTCGCCCGCAACGACGAGCCAGTGAGCTAGCGAGCTGGCGAGATACCTAGGGTGATCGAAGCAGATGAGCCGGCGAGATACCTAAAGTGAGCAACGGAAGCGAGGATACTAGAGTGACGGCACCGCCGGATCGCCGGTGGCCACACTTACCATCTCAGCGGTGGAGTCTATGGCTGGGCCGATCTCGCTGACCTGGATACGCGGAAACGGTTCGATGCGCTGACGAGTCACGGCAGAGATCAGCTTGACCGAGACCTCGAAGTGATCGGGCTTCAACTCCCATCCGTCCTTGGTCTCGAAGGTGCAGCGCGCCAAGTCGACCGGCCCACTGAAGCCTGTCATGCTGAATACAGCGTTCTTGAGGAGCTTCATCGATCCGTCATGGTGGAATCCTGTCTCGGTCGGCTTGGACAATAGGCTCTTGCATTCGACGAGGCGCTTGTTGCCTACGAAGCTACCGTTAGCGGCTCCGTAGTAGACCTCGTAGTTGAGCGCACCGATGGTGACGGGATCCATCAGCGTAAACTTCACCGCGTGGCGGCGGCCGGCGGTCGCAGGCCCGGCCAGGGCGGTCAGCGCGAAAAGGACCACTAGAGCCCAGACAGCAGGGCCCGCTTTCGGTCGAAGAAAGAACCCTGAGATGTCGGAGGATACCGGCATGAGCAAAACCTCAAGTAATTGTTGAGGTTAGGCCGGAAAGGAACTTGCAACCAGAGCCTAGCAGCCGACGCCCACCCAAGCGGGTGGGCATCAGCCCGAAATCTACTTCCTAAGAGACCGGCGGGCGCTTGTCGGCCCAGGGAGACGCTGTCTCGACCTGGCTGGCAAGCCGGATCAACTCGGCTTCTCCCCAGGGCTTGCCGACGAACTGCACGCCGATCGGTAATCCGGACTCCGCCCAGTGAAGGGGCAAGGATACTGCCGGTTGGCCGGTCGAGTTGAAGACGGGCGTGAAAGCGGCCGAGGCTGCCGCGTTGTTTATCGGAGCAAGCGGATCGTACTCGACTCCTTCGAACAGTTCGCCAACGCGGGGCGGCTCGGTAGCCAGGGTCGGCGTGACCAGCACATCGAAATCACGACCCCACGCCGACACCAAGCGGCGGCAGTAGTTCTGCATGTGCATCAAGCTTTCCAGATAGGTGATCGAGTCCACGTTACGTGAGATCTCGCGCATGGCCGCGTTGCAGGGCTCGAGCTGGTCCCAATCCTCCAGCGGCCAGTAGGCCGTTCCCGTGTTCCACACGGTGAGGAAGGCAGCCAGAAGTTCGTTGGGCTCTCCCCAATCCGGCGTCGCTTCGAACACGTCATGGCCGAGCCCCTCCAGGGTGGATACCGCCTGCTTGAGCGCCTTCTTGCACTCCTCGCTAACCGGCGCTCCGGTCGGCGCCACATCGGTGAACGCTATACGTAGCCGTCCGGGTGAAGCGCCAACCTCCTCGGCGAAGGGTCGTTCCGGCGCGGGAGCGTTGTACCAGGCCAGCGGATCGATCCTCGTCATCACATCCAGTAGCGCGGCCGTATCGGCGACGGTGCGTGTGATGACGCCTTCGACGGCCCCACCATGCATGACGTCGGAGACAACCGGAGGGCCGCAAGGCACGCGCCCGCGGCTCGGCTTGAAGCCGACCAACCCCGCACAGGAGCCGGGAATACGTAAGGAACCTCCCCCATCGTTGCCATGAGCTATGGGACACATGCCGGCGGCAAGCGCGGCGCTGGCTCCACCACTGGAGCCGCCCGGCGTGTGATCGAGATTCCACGGGTTGCGTGTGGCGCCGTAGAGATCGTTCTCTGTTACCAGCAAGGTGCCGATCTCGGGCGTGTTGGTACGCCCCATGAGCAAGAAACCGGCCTCCTTGAAGTACTCGACGACTGACGATGTAATCTCTGAGATCCTGCCCTTGGCCGCTTTGGACCCATAGGTTGTAGGCCAGCCTGCAACATCGTTAAGATCCTTGATCGGAATGGGCACACCGTGAAACGGTCCGAGCTGGTCACCGCGCGACAGGGCCTCGGTTGCTGCGCGAGCCTCCGCGAGCAGCTCCTCGTCGCGGCGCCATATGAATGCGTTGATCTGCGGGTTGAGACGGTCTATGCGTCCGAGATACTCCTGGACGACTTCCAGAGGGCTGATGTCTTTGGCCTTGATCGCCGCCGCCAAGTCGAGAGCCGATTGAAACGGGTCCATGCAAATTCCCCTGTGCTGTGCTGGCAACCGCGTAGGGGGCGACGCGCAGCCGGATGGGGCATATCCACCACATTCCCTGACCAGACACCAGCCACCCACGAGAGTTCCGAATGAAGGATCTCGCACGGGACATACTGGTCGTTCTCCTCTTGGCGGCTGCAACGTATGCAGCCAACGAAAACACGCTGGAGTACGGTTTCGCCTACGACGATACCCAGGTGATCCTCGACAGGGAGGCGGCCTGGGAGCAAGGCTGGGGGGAGTTCCTCACGAGCAGGTCTTGGGGGGTAAGCCGCCACCTCACACTTCTCAGCCTGGACCTCAACCGTGGCGAGAAACTCTCCCCCTATCCTTTTCACGTCACCAACATCGCCCTTGCCTGGCTGTTGGCGGCCTTGGTCTACGCGACCGGGCGCCGGCTGGAGCTCTCGAGGCCGGGCGCCTTTGCCGCGGCACTCGTCTTCACGCTGCATCCGGTCCACGTCGATGCTGTCGTGAACATCATCGGGCGTGCCGAGCTGCTGGCGGCGGCCTTCGTGATCCTTGCGCTTCTGGCTCACGCCGGGCGCGAGCGCGTGGGGGCATTACGTACCTGCCTGGCTAGCCTGCTCTTTCTGGCAGCGATGTTCTGCAAGGAAAGCGCAGCTTGCTTTCTCGTCCTGGCGCCACTTCACGACTTCTTCCTGGGCAGCGATCGTCGTCTGCGCACCCTCCTGCCGCGCTACCTTTCTCATGTGACGATGTTCGCCGTCTGGTTTGCTGCGTCCTGGAACAATTTCCACGACATCGAGCCCACTGCGTTCGTGGACAACCCTCTGGCCTACATGCCGTCTTCGCAACGCCTGCTGCACGCCAGCCAGATCTTGTGGTTCTACGTCTCAATGGTGGTGTGGCCCGTGAGTCTTGCCGGAGACCGGTCCTTCGACGCCACTCCTACCGATTCACTCACGGGCGCGATCGCCCTGCTCGCCTGGCTGCTACTTGCCGCCGTCGCGTGGCAGCAACGCCGCCGCGCGCCGCGCGCGGGTTTTCTCATCCTATGGCTGCCTGCGGCCTTCGCGGTGACGGGCAACGTGGCCTTTCCCGTCGGCACCATCATGGCCGAGCGCTTGCTGCTGCTGCCATCCGTCGGCCTCTGTCTGCTCGGTGGTGTGGTTCTGGAACGGTTTGCGGGAGACTCTAAGCTCCGCGCCGCTACGGCTTCGATGATCGTTGCCGGCGTGAGTGTAGTCTTGTTGTTCGCCTACGATGCCAGGGCGCGAGTCTGGCAGTCGGATCTGCATTTTCATCGCCAAGCCGTCGTCGACTCTCCCCGCTCGGCCAAGGCTCACTACAACCTCGGACTGGCCCTGATCCATCGTGACCGCCGTGAGGAGGCGGCCGTGTCCTTGCAGCGCGCCTTGGTAATACATCCGGGGTTCTCGCGCGCGGCCTACTTTTTGGCCGAACTACACGCCGAAGAGGGAGACGTCGCGGAAGCCTCGGCGATCTATGCGGCCTATTTGGAAGCGAAACCGAACGACGTCGGCTCGATCACCCGCCAGATCCACCTTCTCATGCAGTTGCGGCGTTACGGGCAAGCCCGAGAGCTGGCTCAAAGGTTGGTACACCTTGAAGAAGGCAACCCCGAGCACGGCGTCTTGCTCGGACGCCTCGAGAGGCTCGAAGCCGCCGGACCGGTCAATCCTTGAAAGCCAGCTCGCGCAGACTCAAACGGTACTTCTTCATCAACACGAACACGGCCAGGGCACCCAATCGGCGGTTCTGCTGAATACGACGGCGTTCGGCCATTATCTCGGGAAGCCTGCGGATAGCGGACAGACTCGAGCGCACGAGGATTCCAGCCAAGCGAAGGCGCGAGTAATCGCGCACAAAGCTGGAGCTTATGCCCTTGCCCGTGGCCGTGGCATAACCCTGGGCCACGTAGCGGGCCAATGTGTAAAAAGGACTCAGGAACAGAAGCCGTCTGGGGAACAGCTTGAAGGCGTTCCAGATGCGGTTGCGTTCCACCAAGTAGGCCTTGAAGGCCGAGTGGTAGCCGCTGGTCATGGACTTCTTGTGGTAGGCCACGGCATCAGGGACGTAACGGCACTTCCAGCCGCGCAACTGGCCGCGGAAGGCCAGATCCAGGTCTTCCAGATAGGCGAAGTAACGCTCGTCGAAGACGCCGACGTCGGCCAGCATCGAGGTCCGGTACATGGCGGCGCACCCGTTGGGACCGAGCACCTCGTCGGCCTCGTCGAACTGCCCTTCGTCTTCCTCCAGCCAGCCCCGTGAACGGCAGATGCCGTCGGGGTAGACCAGCAACCCGGTCGAGTCGAAGACGCTTCGCTTGTCGTACATCATGATACGCGGGGCGAACATGCCGAACTCGGGGTCCAGGTCGGCGGCGGCCACAAGCTTCTCGAGAAAATCCGGCGCCACCTCGGCATCGTTGTTGAGCAGAACGACGAGGCTCCCACCCGCCCTTTCCATCCCGATGTTGTTGCCCCGGCAAAAGCCCGTGTTCTCCGGGTTGCGCACCAGCACCACGTCGCCGAACTCGATGCCGACCATCTCCGGGCTGCCGTCGTCCGAGCCGTTGTCGACGACTATGGTCTCGAAGTCCTCGTAGGTCTGAGCGGCGAGGGAACCAAGGCAGGCCTTGAGCAACTCACGGCCGTTCCAGTTGAGAATGATGACCGACACCCGGGGCATGGGCGGTCATTTTACAACAGCCCGGCCGCATTGATACGGCCCCCGCCATCGGTGAGCGCAGAGAACTCGCTATGCCAAGTTTGTCATCGGGCGCGCACTTTTGGCCGCCCGCCCCGGGACCGAGCCGGGAAAGCCTCGGTTTTCCAGCCTTCCGGCATGGCATCTGGCTTGCAATCTGACGTGCCTGAAACTTTTGCAGCTACTTTGTGGACGCTACTCGAACGGAGGTTTTATCAAATGGAAGATCTGAGCACCGGCAGGCAGATCCGGGATCTACGGCGCAAACTCAACATGACCCAGGAAGAGTTCGCGCACGCGCTCGGTATTACAGTCAGCACCGTGAATCGCTGGGAGAACTCTCATTCGGAGCCCAGCAAGCTCGCGCGGGCCAGCATCGTCGGCTTGGCCGAGAAGCGCGGCCTGACTCTCGATCCCAATACGCTGGCGACACAAGTGCCGGCGATGGAAGCGTTCGCTCGCTAGTTCCAGTCGTTGTAGTGGCGGTGGAACGCCCCGAAAGGGGCTGTGGTGGCGAGGAGAGGCAACCGGGGTTCGCCCCGGTTGCCTCTCGGCATCTCTAAGGAACTCTAACGAGTTCGCTCAGAAAGAAGGGCCGGAACTCTCGGCACTCCGCATCTGAGCCAGACGCTCTATCGCACGCCGCGCCAGCTTGCTCGGCTTGGCGTGGCCGTTCTCCCAGCGATTCACCGTCGCTACCGTTATTCCAAGAGTGTGGGCGAACTCCTCCTGCGTCATGCGCAGGTTGCGCCTCAACTCCCTGATGTTCACGTTAAACTGCTCTTGCATCACTGGTCTCCTTCCCAGTAGGCTTCGTCGCACTGCAACAGCAACCAGCGTGCCATCAGTCAAGTCCCTATAAATACGCTGCTTTCGGCCAACAAGAGCCAAAGCAAAGTGTCAGCGTTTTGACGAAAGACAACCGCAATACGGCTGCTTTGTCAGTCTATTGACGGGGTGTCTAGGCCCGAAGCGGGCCTGAAGCGCATACCTGACGGGCCTGGGACAGTATGTCCTGGAAGACCTCGTCAGCACTTTTCACCGAATCGATCATGCCGATACCCTGCCCGGCGGGCATGAAGAGCTGATCCGGATCACCGTCACCGCTCTCGCCGGCATAGCTCATCAGACCGGCCTGTTGAGAGTGCATGGCCTGTATGGGGAAAGGCTCTATCTCCTCGCTGCGCCCTTCCCAGCTATCCGTATAGCGGTTGCGTATGGCCCTGGCCGGCTTGCCCGTGTAGCAGCGGGTGCGCACGGTGTCGGCGCTGCCCTTTTCGACGAGCTCGCGCCGGTAACAATCCGCCGCTGCCGCTTCGTGAGTCGCGATGAACCGGGTTCCGATGACCACGCCTTGGGCACCCAAGGCCATGGCTGCCACCATGCCGCGGCCGTCGGTGATGCTGCCCGCTGCCAGAACAGGGATGTCGACCGCGTCGACAACCTGGGGGATCAGCGCCATGCCGCCGACGAGGCCGGTATGGCCCCCGGCTTCGGTACCCTGGGCCACCACCACATCAGCTCCGGCCTGGGCGGACTTCTCCGCGTGGCGTACCTTGCCGACCATCACCACTACCGTCATGTCGCGTTCGTGCATCTCACCGATGAAGGCCTCGGGCACTGCCAGACCGGCAACGAAGATCTTTACGCCCTCGTCATAGATAACCTGGATCTGAGGGCGGATGATATCCGGGTCGGGAGCCAGCAGATCGACTGCGAAGGGCTTGTCGGTCAACTCTTTGGTTCGCCTGATTTCGGCGCGTAGCCGCTCGGCGCCCATCATGGCCCCGCCGATCACGCCGAGCCCCCCGGCGTTGGACACTGCAGCAGCCAACGGAGCGGTCGACACTCCGCCCATGCCCGCCAGCACGATGGGATGCTCGATCCCGAACAGGTCGCAGACCTTGGTCTTGAAACTCACGGCTGGATCCGACTAGCGCTTGGCAGCCACCACCGGACTGCGGCCCTCTCTGTCGCTCACGCGCGTCTCGACCAACTGGTCGGCGCGGGCCAGCAACTCTTCATCGTGGCTGTACTTCTCGATCATCAAGGAAAGGTCGCTCAGATCGTGGAGGAGCATCTTCTCCGCCTGATCACGCTGGGGCGCGTCGCCGAGGCAGCCTATGAGATCCAACACGAGGTCTTCCAGCTCCGAGCCTTCGAGGTCCAGGGCGATTTCGAAGGCCCTCTCCACAGTGACGCCGGCTCCCGCCTCTTCGTACAGAGCCTCGATGGTAGCCTCGGCTTCTTCCAACTGCTGACCGCTTTGGTCGGATACGGAAAGCTCGTCGGCGCTGTTCTGGAGCAGAACGGCAAACAGTTCTAGGGCGCCGACGTGACCCGCCTCGTGGCGCGCCATCGACATCCAGAACTCGCGCAACTCGGTGTTGTCGGGGAAAGCGGCGGCCAGGCGCACGTAGATGCCCATCGATCGGGCTTCAAGTTCTTTGGACCGCGCGATGAGCGCCTCGACCTCAGGCCTCATGAAGGCCTTTAGGTATCAGAGCGGCCCTTCCTATGCGAGCCTGCGAAAAGGACTCTAGCCGCGCCGCAGTCCGCCGCTGCGCGCCGAGTTGGCACTGCCCCCCGAGCCGAGTACGCGTTCGAGCTCACTCAAGCGTGAGGCAAACGTCGGATCCGAACCCGCCCTCTCGGCCACGGACCGGACGGCGCGCAGTATCGAGGTATGGTTGCGGCCGCCCAACACCTCGCCGATCTCCGGCAGTGACGCAGAGGTCAAGCGGCGGCACAGATAAGCGGCTACGTGCCGGGGCCAGGCCACGCGCCTGGATCGGTCACGTGACAGTATCTCGTCTCGAGTAACGCCGTAGGTCCAGGCTACCGTATCGATTACGACGTCGAGATTGACCGGACCGCTCGAACGCACGAAAGGCGCAACCAGCAGTTCGAGGACATCGCTACCTACTACGTTGCCTCCCTCTGAAGCCGCCAAGCGCAACCGGGCAACCACACCCTCTATCTCTCTTACGCTGCCTCTCAGCGTCATGGCCAGTCGCTCGCAAACCCGCGACTCCAGCGTCAAGCCCGCTTCGCCGAGCTTGGCCTTGAGGATGCGATAGCGCAGGTCTCTATCCAACGGCGCGAGGTCGGCGAGCACGCCCCCCTGGAAACGGTTCTGAAGCCCCTCCTCGAGCCTTTCCAGCTCGGAGGGACTGCGGTCGCTGGCCAGAGCGATGGGCTTGCCGGCCGCGTGCAGGAGGTTGAAGGCGTGGTAGAGCTCTTGCTGCGTCCGCTTCTTGCCCGCAAGAAACTGCACGTCATCGATGAGGAAAGCGTCGGCTACGCGAAACTCCCGCCGGAAGCTCTCCATACGGTCGTGGCGAAGCGCGTCGACCATCTTTCGGGTGAAGTCTTCTCCGGGGTAGTAGAGGACCCGCTTGCCCTCGTTGCGCAGTTCGTTGGCGATGGCCATCAGCAGATGGGTCTTACCGAGCCCGACGCCACCGTAGATGAAGAGCGGGTTGCCCTGACTGAGATTGCCGCCGACCAGCTGCCGCGCCGCGAGGTAGGCCAGACGGTTCCCCCCACCTACTACGAAATTGCCGAACGTACGTTTTCCGAAGCGGTGCCGGCTATGCCTAGATTGGCGTCCGCCGGCGGGACGTGGCCGCGTTACTGCCGAGGGCCTCGTCCCGCCGAACGAACCCACCACAACCGCCACCCGGCACTGCCTGTCAGCAACTACCGATACAGCACTCTCGATTGCCGGTAAGAAGGATCTCCGAATACGGTCCCTGTACAACCCGAAGGGTGCTTCCAGAGTGAGAGTGTCACCCTCAAAGCATTTCGGGTTCAGTTCCCGTATCCAGGTTTGATAATCCTTCTCAGACAGCTCTCCCTCCATGAGAGAACACGCCTCTCCCCACAGCCTGGCTACATCGGTATTCATTTCGACACGCAGTGCACCCGCAACTCTAAACTGAATGATACAAGCCTCGGGCGGCGCTCCCGCCCGCTAACGATCTCTTGTCGCGTCACCCCCCGATCAACCGACACGAGTTCAGTCTCGTAACACGAGCAGTGAAGCACTGAAGCTGCTCTCGAACCCGGCAACGACAAGAAGCGTCGTTGCGGTAGACGTGTCATTAGAGCGAGCCGTTGCTGTTTGCAACAAAAAATACAGCAGCCGTTGTATTTCGCGCACTTGTTAACGCGCTGATTGAGTAACAAACGGCACACTAACCGATGGTGTCGTGTTTGTGCTTGTTATCATTGAAGAATTTCCTCACTGACGAGTGCCGGCTATTTCCTTGTTCTACAACGGTTTTTCGCGCACCCGACAGCGTCATTCACGACGGCTTGCGCGATTGATGAGCGACCATCCACCCCGAGAAAAAAAGCAATTGAAACTCATGTGTTACATGCTTAGTCTCCGGCCAAACATGGAGACCCTGTTCGCCCACACCTACCTTCACCTGTTCGGAAAGTTCGCCGTCGGCGGACTGCTGGCAATGGCGGTGCCCCCGTTCGCAGAAATGGAAAGGGGCTTCTACAAATCTACCGGAGCAGTGTGGCTCGTGACTGCCTTCATCATGAGCGGAGGTGAGACCTCCCTTTTCCTCGCCGACGATGACCAAGGCGTCGTCGGATTGGGCGGCCTCCTGGCCTGGTGGCTATTCACCGGGATCTTTAGTGTCTATTACCTAACCCTTTATGTTGACTGGCCTTTGTTGCGCGCCCGGTCTTTCCCGCTCGCGGTCTTCACGGGCTTGATCGCGGTCGCGATTACGGCAGCGGGTTATCGCCCAGTATCAGCGATGGTGTTAGCGGGGATTCCCTACGCTACTGCCAGTGCCACCGGTGCTTGCGTCGTAGGCGGTGCAGCTACGGGGATGCTCTTAGGTCATTGGTACCTTATCGACACCGGCTTGGACCTGGCCCCGCTCAAACGCATGCTGGCGTTTTTCCGATACGCTTTCGTGATCCATGTGGTCACGGTGCTCGCCGGCCTCGCCATTCTGGCCCTTTGGCCCGGGGGCCCCTTGAGCGAGGGATTCGCTGCCGCGACCGGTGACCGCTTCGTGTGGCTTACTTTGGGGCGTATCAGCGCCTGGGGGCTAACGGCATTACTTATCTTTCTCATAAAGAGAACGCTCGACATCCCCCAGACGATGGCAGCTACGGGACTGCTCTACATCGCCGCGTTGGTCGTGGCCGTCGGAGAAATCATATCTCACTGGCTGTTGTTTCGAACGGGCCTGCCGATCTAGACAGTCGCCCCTCGGAGAGTTTGTGCCGGTCTAAGCCGCGCGCGGAGCCGCACGCAGAGCCTCGGCGGTAGCAGCCGAGACCGAGTCGAAATCGGCGAAGCGCCTGCCGCCGACCTTGTCGAGCAAGTAGGCCAGTGCAGCCCAGCCCTCCACCGCCCCACCCGGCGGAGGCACGGCCGCCTGGAAGGGCTGAACGCGCCCGTCCTTGTTCATGAAGCTGCCGGCGCCCTCGAAGTGGCTTCCTATGGCCAGCACGTGGTCGGCGTACGCGGCAGTCTCGTCGAGGGCGTCACTCAGCACGATGGTAGATGCAAGGTTCTCCAGAAGACTCATCCAAGCTTCGCCGTCGGCGGCAGGATCGCAGCGCAGGATGAGCGCTCCGCCGTCGATGCCTGTAGGGGATGAAGCCTCGACGTACCCCAACGCCCTCATACCTGCCCGATTGGGATAGCGGTCCTCGGAGATCAACAGATCGTCAGCTGCGGTGTCGGAGGTCTCCGGAGAAATCATCATGAGAGGTCCCTGCCCTGTCTCTTTGGCAAGCTCGGCAGCCAGGAAGGCCTCCTCTAGCGATAAGCCGGCAGACGCCACCACAGCCGTCGATCCGGCAGCCTGCAGGCCGGCAGCGGCCCGAAGCCCGGCTTCCTCCATCCGGCATTCGACGAAGGCATCGTGCTGCCGCGACAGACTGGTCTGCAACCGTTCCGGTCCGGAGTTGCCGGCGTGGATTCCACGGCCGTAGTCGCACATCCAGTAACCGTTGACGTCAGGGTTGGCTCGCGGCTTGACCCTGAAAATCGACCGGTCGCGGCTGTGAACGTCGATGTTGCATCCCGTCGCGCAACCGGTGCATACCGATGGCGTCGATTGCAGATACCAGACGCGGGCGTTGAAGCGGAAGGCCCGGCTCGTAAGAGCACCCACGGGGCAAATGTCGACGATGTTCTCGGCGTAGTCGTTGTCGACCCACTTGCCCTCGGCCAGTGCCAGCTCGGTACGGTCTCCCCTCTCCTTCAGGCACAGCTCATGCGTGCCCGGGACCTCCTCCAGGAATCTCACGCAACGCGTGCACAGGATGCACCGCTCCTGGTCGAGCATGATGCTCGGGCCGACCGGGATCACCTTGGCCTTGTTGACCTTATCCTCGAGGGGCACCCGGCTGCCGTAGCGGCCGTAGTCCATGTAGTACTCTTGCAGCTTGCACTCGCCGGCCTGGTCGCAGATCGGGCAATCGATGGGGTGGTTGATGAGCAGGAATTCGAGAACCGATCTCCGCGCGGCCTCGACCTTCTCGTTGCCGACCTCCACCACCATCCCGTCCTGAACCGTCGTATTGCAGGCAATCTGGAGCTTGGGCAGGGGCTTGGACTGCTGCTCGGACAGCGCCAGGATCTCCACCAGGCACATCCGGCAGTTGCCCGACACGCTCAGCCCCGGGTGATAACAATAATGCGGAATCTCGATGCCTGCGGCGTCGGCCGCGTCGACGAGGTTGGTGCCCTCGGGCACCTCAACAGTCTTACCGTCGATCGTGACCTTCGGCATGGTGCTTCAGGCTACCGCCCGCCCGCCTTGGCCTTCGAGGATCTTGGCCTCGAAGTCGTCCCGGAACTTGGAGAGAAAGCTGCGCACCGGCATCGCGGCCGCGTCGGCCAGCACGCAGATCGTGTTGCCCATCATCCCGGCGGCCACGTGGTCGAGCGTACGCAGGTCTTCGTCTGTGCCGCCGCCCTCGTCGATCCGTCTCAGTATGCGTTCGAGCCAGCCGGTTCCCTCACGGCAGGGGCTGCACTGCCCGCAGGACTCGTGGTGATAGAAGTGCGAGATCGTTCTCAGAGCCTTCACGATGTCGGTGGTGTCGTCCATGACGATGATCCCGGCCGAGCCCAGCATGGAACCGGCTGCGGCCACCGAATCGAAGTCCATGTCGATGTCGATTTCCGATGCCGTCAGTACGGGCACCGAGGAACCGCCGGGGATGACAGCCTTGAGACTACGCCCCGGCCTAAGTCCGCCCGCATGCACTTCGATGATCTCGCGCAGGGACGTTCCCATCGGCAACTCGTAGACTCCCGGCTTCGTGACGTGGCCGCTGACGCAGTAGAGCTTGGGGCCCGGCCCGCTCTCGGGGCCGAAAGAGCGGAACCAGTCCGAACCGTGGGCCGCAATATGCTTGACGCAAGCCAAGGTCTCGACGTTGTTGACTATGGTGGGGCTGCCAAAGACCCCGTAGACGGCGGGGAAAGGCGGCTTTATGCGAGGATACGCCCGCTTGCCTTCCAGAGATTCGATCAAGCCCGTTTCTTCCCCGCATATGTAGGCGCCAGCGCCCCTATGTACGTGGATTCTCAGGCTGTATCCCGAGCCGAGGATGTCCTCGCCGAGATATCCGCGGGCTGCCGCGTCTGCGACGGCCTTTACCAACACCGCGTAACCGAGAGCGAATTCGCCCCTTATATATATGTAAGCGTCGTGGCAGCCGATGGCGTAGCTCGAGATGATGATTCCCTCGAGCAGCTGGTGAGGGTCGTGCTCGATGATCTCCCGGTCCTTGAAGGTGCCCGGCTCACTCTCGTCGGCGTTACAGAGGAGGTAGACGGGTTTGCCCGTGTCCTTGGGAACGAAGGTCCACTTCAAGCCCGTTGGGAATCCCGCTCCGCCCCGTCCGCGCAGGCCTGACTCCTTGACCATGTCGACGACGGCGCCGGCCTCGAGTTCCTTGAGCACTTTTCGGACCGTCTCATAGCCTCCATCCGACTCGTAGGCGTCGATGGCGGTCAGATCCGCTGTCACGTCCTCGAAGCGCAGGAGAAACTTCTCAGCCATGTTCCCGTGTCTCCGCCTTCGGCTCTACTGGTGTCTTCAGGAAGCCGACCGGCGCGGCAAGCCCAGCTCCTGGGGTTGGCGGTGTATCCTACGCTGGAGGGCCATCAGGGCATCGAGAACCCCTTCGGGCCGTGGCGGGCAACCGGGCACATAGACATCGACCGGAACTATACGGTCTATACCGGCAACCGTCGTGTAGTTGTCGTAGAAACCCCCGGTGGATGCGCAAGCTCCGAAGGCCATGACCCACTTCGGGTCCGCCATCTGGTCGTAGACCTTGCGCAGGATGGGCCCCTGTTTGACGGTCACGGTCCCGATCACCATCAGCAGATCAGCCTGCCTGGGAGTGAAACGCGGCAGCAACGCACCGAAGCGGTCGATGTCGTATGGAGCCATCGACAAAGACATGTACTCCATCGCGCAACACGCCGTGGCGAACGGATACGGAAAGATGGAATAGCGCCGCGCCCATCCTATGGCCGTGTCGAGCCTGGTCGTAAGGACGCTTTCCGAGATCATGCCCGCGTCGCCGGTAATTTCACCGATGCCGGGAGCGCCGGCCGTGTGGGGATCGAGGGGGCTGGCCATAGGCAACAAAGCCTAAGTGCAAAGGCCCGAAAATTCAAGGTATTCTTGCATTCATACAAGCCAGGCGTTACAAGCGCGGCGCATGCGAGACATGCTCATCATCTTCCACCTGCTGGGTGTCGCGGTTCTGCTGGGTTCGACCTTGCTCCTGACCTTGCAGCTCTACACGGTCGGCAATAAGGCGCCGGATGCCGTAGCCCGCCGCGAACGCTATGTGTCCTTGTTTCGTGTGTACAGCCCCCTGACGATTGCCGCTCTACTGGTGATCGTGATGACGGGAGCCTGGTCTTTGACTCCTTACAAGGAGGCCCTCGGTGCGGGATACTTCCCCGCCGTCGGTGCGGTTTTGGCCCCCAAGCTTGCCGTGTCTTTCGTCCTCATCATCGTCGCCACATATGCCTGCTTCGGGCTTTGCTACCGGCTGGTCAGGTCCGATCAGGGAGCACTGCCCGTTACCCAGGTCGGCCTCAGGCGTATGATTTCGAGGCTGAGAATCACCCTGTGGCTGACCCTGGCGCTGACCCTGTGGGCGGCCTGGCTAGGGCTGCGCCTGGCACCTCCGGCCGTCTGAGATGTATCTAGGACTGCTCGACGAGGGCCGGCGTCTGCCGGCTGCCTACTGGCTCGAAAGCGCACCCGGCACCCGCCGGGTTGAGGTGGAGTTGGGACCGGGCACCTGCCGCTTCGTCTTCGAATCGGCACGCCGAGACGACAATACCGTGTTCGTCGGCCTCGAGATTCAGGATCGCATGGTGCGCCGCGCTCTGGCTTCGCCCGGGCTCCCCGACAACGCCTGCGTCCGTCAGGCTGACGCGGGCTGGGTGGTCGAGCACCTGCTGGCCGAAGACAGCATCGACGCTTTCCATCTCTACTTCCCCGACCCGTGGTGGAAAAAGAAACACCACAAGCGGCGCCTGGTTACACCGGCGGTCGCGGTGGCGCTCGCTCGCACCCTGAGGCCCGGCGGCGCCGTCTACCTGGTTACCGACGTGACACCGTTATTCGCCGAGATAGCGGAGCGCCTCGGCTCGGCAGGCTTGGTCGAAGCTGCCTGGCAGCGCGATCCGGACTGCCCGGGGCAAAGCTCCTACGAACGGAAATATCGCGCCCAGGGACGAAAGCTCTACGAACGACGCTTCGAGAAGGTTGAACCGCTACGCGCGACAGCCTCACACGGCGATCAAGCTCAGGCTATGGCTTTCGCCGGCGACTGAGCGGCAGATCCCAGGAACTCTTTGGCAGCGCCGGCGATACCGGCCGCGTCCAACCTGTGCTTGCGATAGAGATCGTCCGGGCTGCCGGACTCTCCATAGGTGCGCACCCCGTGCTTGCGAACGATGACGTCGGGATGCTCGGCCAGCGCTTCCAGGACCGCATCGCCCAAGCCGCCGACTACTCCATGGTCTTCGACCGTGAGGATCCGGCCTGTCTCATCCGCCACCCGTGCCAACAACGCCGTGTCTATGGGCTTGATGGTGTGAATGTTGATGACGCCGGCGTCGATACCCTCCGCCGCAAGACTCTTTGCCGCTTCGACTGCGTTGGCGACCACGCCTCCCGTGGCAACCACGGTGAGATCGCGTCCGCTGCTCAGTTCCACACCTTGGCCGAACTCGAACTTGTAGGACTGATCGAAGAGATCCGGAACGGCTTGGCGGGTCAGGCGAAAGTATGAGGGGCCTACGTAGTCGGCCAGGAACTCCGTCGCGCGTTCGGCTTCGACGGCGTCACCGGGCTGCACCACTACCATGTTGGGCAGAGAGCGCATGAGGGCGATGTCTTCCAGCCCCATCTGGCTGTATCCATCGGGTCCTATCCCGACGCCGGAGTGGGTGCCTACCAGGCAAACGTTGGCGTCATTGTAACCCACCGACATCCGGATCTGCTCGAAGCGTCCGGTCAGGAAGCAGGCAAAGCTCGATATGAACGGGACGAGGCCGCTCAGGGCCATGCCCGCCGCGACGCCGACCATGTTGCCCTCGGCGATACCGAGTTGGAAGAAGCGATCGGGGTAGGCGTCTCCGAACTTGCGGGTTTGGGTCGATGACGACAGATCGGCGTCGAGCACCACGATCTTGGGATGATTCTGGCCGAGCCTCGAAAGGGCATCACCGAAAGCGGCGCGTGTCGCGGTGCCCATGCTAGGAACTCCTCTCCGAGATCGCCCGTCCGTTGGACAACTCGGCTATGGCTCGGGCCAGTTCTTCCGGATTCGGCGCCTTGCCGTGCCAAGCGTGGGTGTCCTCCATGAACGACACTCCCTTGCCCTTGATGGTGTGCGCTATGATCACACTGGGCCTGTCCTTGACGCGCTTGGCCTCGTCGAAGGCCGACAGCACCTCGTCCATGTCGTTGCCGTCGATTTCAGATGCTTGCCAGCCGAACGCGCGCCACTTGTCCATCAGCGGCTCGAGGTCCATCACCTCTTTGACGTGGCCGTCCAACTGCACCTTGTTGTAGTCGACGATAACCGTCAGGTTCGACAGCCCGTATTTCGGCGCGGCCATAGCCGCCTCCCAGACCTGCCCGGCCTGAAGCTCCCCGTCTCCCATCAGGCAATAGACACGATAAGAGTTTTGGGTGTCCAAGGTCTCGGCTAGTGCCATACCGACGGCCACCGACAACCCCTGTCCCAGAGAGCCGGTAGCGGCTTCTATGTAGGGCAGCTTCACGTGATCAGGGTGGCCTTGGAGAGGGCTGCCCAGGGATCTGAGAGAAGGCAACTCCTCGGCATCGACGCATCCGGCCCGTGCAAGACATGCATAGACCGTGGGAACTCCGTGGCCCTTGGATATGACGAACCGGTCGCGGCCCGGGTACGCCGGTTCTCCGACCCGGTACTGCAGCACGGAAAAATAGAGAGCGGTCAGGATCTCGACGCTCGACAGCGAGCCTCCGGGGTGCCCGGAGCCGGCAGCGGCGATCATTTCCAGGATGTCGATGCGGAGGTCGGCAGCGATGTCCCTGAGTTCCTCGACGGCGTGCATAACGCCTGCGACACTGCCCCTGCCTGGCTAAGGAGTCAAGAAAATCGCTAGGTTCGGGTGCTCCAATGCAGGGGGTCCCACGCCCGCTCCGGATCGGCCAGCATATTGACGAATTTGACCTCGGGGCGCCCGTCGGCGACGGCTACCGCTGTCAATCCGCAGTTGTCCACGCGGATGCGCCGGAACTGTCGCAGCGGCACGTCGAGGAAGTGGCTTATGGCGGCCCTTATGATGTCACCGTGGGACACGAACAGGACCCGTTCACCGGGTTGAGCCTCCCCGATTGCGGCCAAACCGCGGTCTTGAACGTCAGCTATGGTCTCACCGCCGGGCGTGCGGCTGTTTACCGGATCCTTGAGGAACTCGCGATACCGAGGGTCGGCTCGGATCTCCGTATAGGTCATCCCCTGCCAGTCACCGAACTCCACTTCCTGGAGCTTGTCATCGGTCCCTACGGCCAGTTTCAGCTTTTCGCCAACGATGTCGGCGGTCTCTTTGGCACGCGCGAGGGGACTCGTCACGATTCGGCTGACCGCGAAGTGGGTCAGCACATCGGCAGCGCTTTGCGATTGGCGGCGACCCGCATCGCTCAGCGGAACATCGGAACGGCCCATGACGCGAGACTCCCGGTTCCACTCGGTCTCGCCATGGCGCATGACGATGACGCTTACGACGGAATCATCAGGCGGCATCTGCGCTCGACGCCACCTCTTCGCCCGCCGCAGGCAACCCGCAGAACTCCTCGTAATCGATCAGCTCAGTGATCGTCGGATTCTCTCCGCACATCGGGCACTTAGGATCCTTTCTTAATGAAAAGATTCGGATCTCCATGCCGAGAGTCTCGACGTGGGCCAGGCGCCCGATAAGGGGATCACCGGCTCCCAAGATCAGCTTCATCGCCTCGAGGGCCTGAATGGATCCTACCAAGCCGGGCAGCACGCCCAAGACACCGGCCTCTTGGCAGCTCGGAGCCATTCCGGGAGGCGGGGGTTCGGGGAAGAGGCAGCGGTAGCAAGGCCCGTCACCCGGTTTGAACACTGTAGCCTGCCCCTCGAACTGGAAGATGCTGCCGTGGACGTTGGGCGTGCCCGTCATCACACAGGCGTCGTTGACCAGGTAACGAGTCGGGAAATTGTCGCAGCCGTCGACGATGATGTCGTAATCCTTGATGAGCTCCATGATGTTTTCCGAGCTCAAGCGCGTACGGTGCTGGACCACGTTCACATCCGGGTTCAAGGCCGTCAACGTCAAGGCCGCCGACTCGACCTTGGGCATGCCGACTCTGTCGTTACTGTGTAGGATCTGGCGCTGAAGATTCGACATGTCGACGACATCGTCGTCGACTATACCTATGGTGCCCACACCGGCGGCTGCCAGATAGTAGGCGGCAGGCGATCCCAGCCCGCCGGCGCCGAGGCACAGCACCTTGGCCTCGAGCAGCTTGGCCTGCCCCTCTTCTCCTACTTCGGGAAGCAGAAAGTGGCGGCTGTAGCGCTGGAGCTGCTCAGTTGAGAACTTGAAGTCCTGAACCCACTTGTGGCCACCGCCCTTCCATGCAGCGTAGCCGCCTCCCATGGAGCTGACATCACCGTAGCCCATTTCCTTGAGGATGCGCCCGGCAAGAAGGGAACGTACTCCGCTCTGGCAGTAGGTCACGACCTTGTCGGCCTTGTCGGGAACCTTGGACTCGACCTGCATTTCCAGGAACCCACGGGGCAGACTGACCGCGTTGGGCAGGTGACCTTCGCGATACTCTTCCTTCTCGCGTACGTCGAGCAATACGGGCGGCTTGCTCGAAGCCAGCAGCTTCTCGACGTCTGCCACGCTGACCTCGGGCACCGCGCCGCGGGCTTCTTTCATAATCTCGTCGTAAGTCTTAGCCATGTGGGCTCTCCTAGCCTATGCCTACGCCTTATCCGTGGAATAGTAACGCGGGAGCCCGGGAATTGGTAGTTATCCGCTGTTACCGTTGTAAAGGGCGATCCTGTAGCCGAGCCAGCGCGCCAGGCTACGTGCATACGGCGGCCATAGAATGGCCTTGGGCCAGTTGAACGATGTCGCCAGTGGCCAGCGCCGCGACAGGCTCATGGGACCGCCGCCGATGCCGAGAAAGAACAGGACTTTCTCGCGGTCAACCCGCCGGAGAAGGCCCTCTTTCCAAAGATAATAGACCAGCACTCAGTTGTCGGTGTGCTCCTCGGCCCGACGGTATCCGGACAACATCTCTTCCATCAGCACGTCGATGTCGCCTGTTTCCATCGTACGTGACCGCTGCATGAGCGCCTGCTTGTCCTCGATGAAGTCGGTGCGGGAATAACCGGCAACCTTCGGATGCACCGAGGTGTCCATGCGGATGGCGTCGCAAGGGCAGGCCTCCACGCACATTCCGCAGTAGATGCAGCGAAGGGTGTCGATCTCGTACCTCACCGGGTACTTCTCGACCATCGGATCCTCGGCTTCGCCCGCCTCGATGTGAATGCAGCGGGCCGGACATGCCGTGGCGCAAAGGAAGCAGGCGGTGCAACGAACCGAACCGTCATCCTTGAGAGTGAGCCGATGGCTGCCCCGGTACTCACGGCCGTAGGTTATGTAGGACTCCGGATATTGCAGCGTGACGGCCGCCTCTTCGTCCTTGCCCGCGCCGAATTGATGAATGATGTGCAGCCACAGGTTGCGCCAAAAGCGCCGGCCGGTGACGGCCAGGCCACGGACCACCTCGCGGATGTAGAGCCGTTCGCTGAAGCTGAGTTCTTCGGGGCGTCTCAAAGCGGCGAGCCTCCCGACGAGGTCAGCCCAACTGGGCGACCGACGCGCGCCCGCGCAATCGAGAGATCCAGGAGTTGACGTTGGACAGACCGGCTGCGGGGGCGGCATCGATGGATTCCAGCCTCAAGGCTGCCGGCGCGAACGCCACATCCGCCAGCGAGAAGTCGCCACCGAGATACTCACGTCCGCTGAGCTGAGAATCGAGCATCTGCAACCCTTCACCGATCAAGGTGCGGGCCTTGGAGACCCTTTCCTCGTCACGCGCGGTTTCAGGCTTCTTCATCTCCCTCTCGATGGCCATTACCGGCAGCGTGAAAGCGTTGTCGGCGAAATCTTCGAGCAACCGAATGCGCGCCCGCTCAGCCATGTCTTCGGGAAGCAGATCCAAGACATACTCGTCATTGAGGTACTCGTTAATGATGGTCGAATCGTAGACCACGTACTCTTCGTCGCCTTCTCCATCAATGAGGACCGGCACCTTCGCGAAGGGGTTGAGCTTGAGAAAACTCTCCGAGCGCTGCTCCCCGCTCTCGAGATCAACGGATATGGTCTCGAACTCCATATCGTTCTCGACGAGGACGATGCGTACCTTGCCGGCGAATGGACAATCGGGGCTGTCGTAGAGCTTCATTTGACCAAATTAGAGCATTACGAAACCGGGTGCAAAACGGCTCCCATTCACCCCGTTTCCTCCCCCTGCCCCGTTGAGCAGAGATCGCGAACCGGGGCGAAGGAGCGGCGATGTATGGGGCTGGGCCCGAGGCGTCGGAGAGCCTCGAGATGAGCGGAGGTACCGTAGCCCATGTGTGCGCCCAGCCCGTAACCGGGGAACTCCCGGTCGAGACGTCCCATGATCCCGTCGCGGTGCACCTTGGCAACGATGGACGCGGCGGCTACCGAGTAAACGGTAGCGTCGGCCTTGACGAAGGCCGATTGAGGGATATCGGTCCCCGGCACGGTGCGCGCATCGAGAAGCAGGTAGTCGGCAGGCGGCGTAAGGCCGGCCACGGCGCGTCTCATGGCTTCGACTCCGGCGTTGTGAACTCCGAGTTCATCGACCTCGGCCACGTCCACCACGCCGAGAGCCACATCAGCGGCCGACTCACGGATCGCCGGCTCGAGGGCCTCTCTTTGCTTGGCGCTTAGCCGTTTGGAATCGCGAACAGGGAGTCGCTCGGCCCCCGACGTGACGACCACGACCGCAGCCACTACCGGTCCCGCCAACGGGCCGAGGCCGACCTCGTCGACCCCGCCTACTCTCGCGTAGCCCAGTTGCCACAAGAGCTGCTCGAGGTGCATGGGAGGGCTGAGCGCCGTCGTGTCCTTGCTCTTGCCCACTTCCCCTTCACACGAGCCGAGGCTCGTCTCCGGCTCTCGTATCAGAAACCGCGGGGCGCGCTAACGCGGCCGGAGACTAGTGTTCGTGGGGTTTGGCCCGGCCGGTGACAGCGCCGATCAGGTCTTTGACGGCTTCCTCCGGGTGGGACTCGTACTGCTCGCTCAGGAACTCCACGCATCGAAGGCAGTCATGAATCTGGGACAGGGCCACTACCGAGCCGATCTTGGCCTCTCCCTTTCCGTTCACTACGGCATCTTCGAGGACGCTTATGGCCTTCGGGCTTCCGATCATCGCCAGTGCCCCTGCGGCATCCCGGCTTACCGCGTCGCCCCTGTCGATGGCTTTGGCGAGCGGCCCGATCGCACCATCGACCTTCGATCGGCCCAGCCCGGCCGCCACCGCCGCTCGCACGGCCGCCGAGGCTTCGCCCGTCAGCACGGATGCTGATGCCGCCCAAGCCTCCTCGTCGCCGGCTCGCTCGGCCAGCTCTCCGTATGCATAAGCACGCACGGCTTCACTGGACGCCCCGGTGAGTTCCTCGAGCTTGTCCTTCCCGCGTGGCTTGCCCAGTTCGTCAAGGGCACCCAGGGCATCGGCTCCCATCTGGTCGTCCCGTGAAGCCAGCTTCTCGAGAGCTTCTTCGAGAAAGTCGAGCTTCCAACGCCCGGCAGCTTCGGTCACCTCGGCGATAGCGTCTTCATGGTCACCGGCAGCAACAAAGCTGGCGAGCTTCTTCTTGGTCTCGTCGGTCATGAAGCGTGTCGTCCGCCGCTCGTGCAGGATGTTGTGGGCGGCATCGGTGCGCAGCACCTCGACCCCGGATTGCAAGGCGGCCACCACGGCCGCGCTCTTCGCGTAGTGCTTGTCTGGAACAGCCTTCCCGAACGACGATGTATAGTCTCTGGCGATACGGGTTGCGACGCCCATTTCGTCACCACGGAACACGTGGCGAGTGCCTCCGATGATTCCGTGGTGGGGTGTCAACGGCAGATTGTCTCGCCAATACGAGTATTTCGGTAGCGTACGAATCATCGCAAAGAAGACGTCACCACCGAGTATCGGCGAAGTCTGCTGGGATCCCTTGAGCTCCTGCACGATCATCACCGTACGAATGTTCTCGTTCTTCTCGTATGCGGTCTCTGCCACGCGGGCGGGGAATACCAGTACCTTGCCGTCGCGGTACTTGAGCGGATCCATCAGCGTGAACTGGCCGGCGACATAGGACTGTTCCAAGCGATCGAAAAAGGTCTCGAATTTGCCGGCAGCCTCGGCCGGAACGGCGGAGAAAACGACGACCAGCGAGCAAAACGCAAGTGCTATGCGAGAGAGCATGACTAACCTCGATACAACAAGAATGGCGAGGGCCGCGATGCGGCCCTCGCCATTCTAACAACGAGACGATTCGAGAGAAACGGGCTTTCTACGGGCAGGCCGTCCCCCCGTGGCAGAAGCCGTCTCCCTCGAAGTCGAAGAACAGCGGGTTCGAGAAGGCCATAGCCAACTGCCCCGACTGTCCGAGGTTCCAAGGCGGCGATGAGCCCGAGTCGGTCAAACCGGCCAAGCTCAAGTTGCCCGCCTCCTGCAGGTCGAGAGGATTGACCGGGAACAGAGGCGCCGAGACGCCGTCTGTGCCACGCGCCACCACGATGACCCAGGTGTCCTCGGTCACTGTCAGCGGAATGCTAACGTCGTGAGTCAGCCTTTGACCACTCCCCGAGACGCCCGTGCTCGTCGAAGGTGCGAAGCTCAACGTCGTCGTGGGCGATACGTCGCACTCCCTGTCAGCCACGCCGAAGAAGGTTATGCCCGTCACGCAGGTCGGCGTTTCGTTGATGTACACATCGATAGTGTCGAACTCGGCCCAGGTAGGCGACTCGACGTGAATGTCGATGCTATTGGCGTTGACTCCCGCGGCCGCGTCGACGGTCAGCGCGTCGCCGATAGCATGCGACGCTGTGGCCGCGGCATCGCCCACCAATTCCACCGTCATGAACAAGCCGCCCGATCCTATCGCCCGGCCTTCGTTGACGCGCATGGCGAGATCACCCGGGACTATCGACCCCGGCGCGTCCGTGGGCGAGGCAACATAGGTCCTCGGGCTGCCGGCCTGCACGATCACACGCGAGTGCGTGTCTGAATCCGCGATCCCGGTCTTGAAGATTCCCTGGTTGATCAGCGTGGCCCAGTCACCGAGGTTGTCGTGCAAGGCCAGCTCCGTCTGACTGCGGCTGGCTTCGATCCAAACCTCCAATGCGGTGTAACCGCCGTCGTAGAGGTTGGTCACAGCCGGGTCGAGGCGGAATTCCGAGGCCAAGCTGCCCGCTATCGGCACGCAATTGCTGGTGCCGGGACAATCGCGCCCCAGAGTCAGGGCGTCGGGGTTACAAACCCCGCCAGGACAGTCGGCATCGCCGTTGGCACTGCAGTCGCCACCGTCGTTGGAGCCGCCAATGCAGACCTCTGGGTTGCAGGGCATTCCTGCCCGCGGGCTCCCTGCGGTGATCGGCACACCGTCGCAGCGATAGACCAGCGTAGAACTGGCCGGCGGGATGGCCTCGGTGTCGATGCCGATGTTGTTGAAGTGGCCGAGCGTCCCGCTGTTGAAGTGGTCGATCTGGATCACCTGCGTCGCTGGGTTGTAGGTTCCGAAGATCTCACTGGGAAGGAGATCGTACGACAGGTCCGTGCTCGGGAACCCGTCCGTGCGACCCCAATCCAATGCACCGTTGGTGATGGTCGAGCCGTCCTGCACCTGAGGCCAAACGTTGAAGTGACCGTAGGTGAAGGTCGTGATCTCTTCGCCGACCGCTGTCTTGATCAAGGAGCTCGCGCCCAGCGCCGCCACCGTCGGGCCATGATCGTCCAAATAGCCGTGGTCGGTAGTCGCGTAGAAGTCCACGCCCTCAGCCAGCATCGAGATCACCCGCCGCTCGGCTGACACCGTGCTGTCGGGGCTCTGAAGGCTGTGCACATGGGTATCAATCGATACGAAGCCGGTAGTATCTACGACCTGGTTCACCGTCGCATTCACCACCTCCGTATTGCCGGCCGTGATCGTTATGGCTTGATCAAAGATGTCGTACTCGGGCCCGTGGGACACGACTACGTGATAGTTGCCCGGCTCCAAGCTGAATGTGCCGGTATCACCCGACGTGTCCGTGAACCGCACGTCGACGAGGCCGAACACCTCGTTGTCCTTCTCGTCGATCGGGGTTCCGAAGAAACGTCCGAAGGCATCGAGGAAGCCGCCGGGACTGCGGCCCGTGAACGGCTCCGGACTCTCCTTGATTCCGACAACCGAAACCTTGCCGGCGATCGGGTTGCTGTTGTGGTCCACGATCGTGACCTGCAGTGCGCCCGTTTCCGGCAGGTCTACATCCTGCACCACCGTCTTCTTCTTTTTCACCTCCACCGAGATCTCGTTCGGGACGTTGGCCCCGTCGACAGGATGCGGATCGTAGGGCGTGCCGTCAGCTCTGACAGTTACGCGGTAGGTTCCCTCCGGCACGACGAAGCGATAGAAACCGGCCTCGTCCGTGATCGTGGCCGAGGGTACGGAAGCGCAGCTGAAGCCCGGTATACAGAACGAAGGCACCGCCTGGCCCCTGAGGACCGCGACGCGTGCGCCGTCCACGGGCTCACCATTGCTCGTGATGGTTCCTTGGATAATGCCGAGCTTTCGTCCGAAGATCTCTTCTCTCGCTTTACTGACGTCGGCGATCGTCTCGCCCACAACGAACCAACGCCTGAAGGAGTTGGAGTCGTTGCCCGGAACCTGCAGAGCGTTGAAGAAATGACTAGCCTTGCCCTGCTGAGAGCTGTTGAGAAGACCCAGCAGGGTAAAGCCGTCACCCCATGCGAAGATCCCGCTCTGCGCAAAGGAGCTCGTGTTCAGAGAACCGAACTCGGACAGCCCGTCGAACACCCAACCGTATGTCACGCCGCTGGCGCCCATGATCCCCTGAAAGCCGAGGAAGTTCATGGGCGTGCCCTGACCCGGCACGGTCGCGCCAAGGCGTAGCTGGGGCTCCCCGAAGCCCATGTCCGGGCCGAAAGCCTCCAGCTCTCCGCCCGGATTCAGGTAGCCGCCCATGAACAGCTGTAGAAGACCCGCGCTCTGGTTGTTGACGGTCGTGACGACCTGGATGTAGTTGGCATCGCCCTTCAGGATGTAGTCGGTGACCAGGTCTACCGGCAGATCCACATCGTCGGTCGCAAAGGGTGTCGATAGTGTGTCGCCGGCAGCGTAGATGGCCGCGTCTGGAGTGACGAAATCGACCAGGGTGTCCTCACCGCTGGTTCGGACGATTGCCGCATTGCCGTCCGTGCCGTCGTTGAGGACGCTAACGGTATCAGTCGCCTGCGTGTTGGACAGATTGAGCAAGAGTTGTTCACCCATCCAACTGTCACGGTCATCGGCGGGATCGTCACGTACCAGGTCGGCATCAATTATATGGCCGCCCTGCTGGTAGAAGTTCATGCGCTCTCGGCCCGGGCCACGGATGACGGTGCGTATGTGACCGTTGCGAAGCAGGTGGTCACCCACATCAAGGCGCCCCATGGCCAAAGGTCCGCCAATCAGATCAGCCGCCGTCGCGCCCGATCCCGTATCAAGGTCCATGGCCTCGGCCGATTGGGTTCCCGCTGCGGGGGGCAGACAGAAGAACTTCAGCGCGTCGGAATCCTTCGTAGAGCCTCCGTCGCTGACGATGAGCTTCACGACTTGCTTGTTCTTCTTCTGGGTCCTCACGCAATAGCCGTCGGTGCACTCCGAGTCGCCTTCGCACTTGTTGGTCGTGAGGGTTCCGCCGCTGACGTCGAAGCAAAAGCCTTTCTTGGTTTGCAGCGGCACCTTGAGGGTCAGGTCTTCGGCCGTGCAGGTCTCGGTCGAGGGCGAGGGCAACAGGCCGCCGTCACCGATTTCGTCGTCGATCAAGCGCTCGATGAAGACTGCCTGAGGCGACTTGAACGCCTTCTTGTTGACGTCTTTCTCGCCGGGCTTCTTGATCTCGAGGGTAGTCAGGTTTCCGCTCTCGCAGGTGTTGCCTCCGGTCGGAGTTCCGCCGGCATTGACGCAGGCGCCCCAGTGGAAGGTGCACACGCCGTTGGCCGTCCCGTCCATGTCACAGGCATCACCATCGACACACTCGATCTTGGACTTGGTGACGTTGCCCTTCTTGTCGAGGGAAGGATCGCCCGCGCTGTTGCGAGGAACGCCCCAGACCAGCAAGCACTCTTTGCCCCCCTTGCCCGCCGCCGTCAGGCAGTCGTCGATGTTGTCGAGCGTGCCGCCGGTGATA
>JANQEO010000353.1 GCA_028278325.1 Candidatus Binatia bacterium | reverse complement strand
GTCCGCGGGCGCATCTTCGCGACGGACGGTTCTCCACTTCCACGGCGTGGCACCGTCTCCGCGTGGCCCGCAGGCCCGGGTGTGCCGCGCCACGTGCCTGTCACGGCAGAAGGGACGTTCACCCTCAACGGCCTCCACCCCGGACGGTGGGAAATCGACGCGCGACTGGCCACCAACGTCCGACAACTCGCGAGTCCCGAGCCCGTTTCTGTCGACGTTCGCGGGGACGGACAACCCGTCGACATCGATCTGCCTGTCGTACCGGCGGTCTGGTTTCACGTGTCTCTGAGAATCGGTGTACCTCGCGGAGCCGTGTCCGCCGTGTCCCGGCAACCGGAAGCTTCCGTTGCCCAGCGTTTCCGCATCATCCTCCGCGACCCAGACACTGGTGCCATATGGCACGGGATTCCAAACGCGTCCTCGGACCCGTCAGTCCTGAACTACGCCATCCTCGCTCCGCAAGGCCCTTATCGACTCGAGGTCCAGCGCGGGATCGTGGCGCTGACCCGCGAAGTGAAGTTGCCCGGCAATGCGGTCCTGGATTCCGCGGCACTGGACAGAAAGGAAAAGGAGCAGAGATGAGGACTGCGCCGCTGAATCCAAGCGGTGATGGTCAGATCCTGAGACACGGGATTCGACGCCATCGACTCATGATTGTGCTCCTGCTCGCTTCCGCAGCTGCGGGCCAAGGACCTACCGGTCCGCTCACCGGCATATACACCGTCAATCCGACCGCGCCGCCCTCGCCGACGAACTTTCCTTCCCTCTCCGCAGCCGCGTCGGTTCTCTCCACTCAGGGCGTGTCGGGACCTGTCCTCGTATCGGTCTACGACGACGCCGGTCCTTACACAGCAAGCAGCCCAATGATCTGGGGCGGAGGTTCGCCCATCGGTGGGGTTGGGGGTATCGCGGCCCCACCGCCAATATCACCGTCCACAGCCGTGCTACTCCTGACTTCGATCCCTGGGTCGTCTCCTACGAACACAGTGACCGTCTCGGCAGCGCTTGGAGAAAGTCCGGCGATCGACGCGACGGGCATCGGCGTAGGGGTCGCTCTCCTTGGGACCGACTTCGTCACCGTCGAAGGATTCGATGTTTCCGGGGCCATCGCCTACGGAGTCTTCGTGGGGGCCGACCCGTTGTGGGGATCGGCCATCGGCAACCGTATCAGTCGCTGCTCGATCCACGATTGCGGAGCGAGTGGGGTCTTCCTCCAAGGGCGGGACCTGATCGATCGCCTCGACAACACCTCCGTCGACAACTGCTTCCTCTACTCCCTTTTCCTGTCCCCAAGCCCTCCAAACCATGCGCCATGGGGATACGTGGCGACTAACCGGGACTACGGCACGGACGTCGTGCACAACACCTTCCTAGTGAACTCGGCTGTGGTCGGCTGGGGGGAGGTATCGGCCATGGCGCAATGGGCATTGGGGACAGCGTTCTCCAATCTCGTACCACCCACCACACCCTGGAACAGGGTTCAGAACAACGTGGTGCTCAAGACTACGGCCGTTGGGCGCGTGTACGAATTCCAGCAGCTCTGCAGCGCGATTGGTCCGCCCACGTGGTCGACGCCCACTGTGTGTGATTTCAACTGCTACTGGCTGCCTGCCGGTGGCAACTTTGCGATTCACCGTGGATACACGGGATGCTTTCTCGGGCCTTCCTACCCCACGTTTGCTGCGTGGCAGGCGGCGACGGGGCAAGAGACCAACTCAATGGAGGCGGACCCCGTACTCGTGGCTCCCTTGGCAGGGGATCTACACCTGCGACCCGGCTCACCGTGCGTCAACTCCGCGGCCGTGGTGCTGCCGTTCGTGGCCTCGGACATCGACGGCGCTCCGCGCGGACCTCTTCCAGACATGGGAGCCGACGAAGAAGGACCCTACGGCCAGGCCACCTCCGTGGGCTCGGGATGCGCCGGCGGAGCGATGGCTGCGCAGTTGGTCGCGCTCGGGCGCCCTCGCCTCTTCAACCAGGGATTCGCAATGCAGATCCAGGGTGGCCTGCCCGGGGCGCCGGGATGGCTGTTTGGTGCACAGGGGCCCGCGACCGCAGGAGTGCCATTGGGTGGCGGCTGCACCCTCTACCTGGACATCCCGTCCATGCTGTCCCTCATGAACGCCGGTGTATCACCTCTCGGTCCCGTCCCGATCAATGGCCAGGGAACCGCAACCTTCAACCTGTCCCCTATCACAACGGTTTCTCTGGTCGGGGCCTCACTGTGTGTGCAGTCTGCGTTCAGCGATGCGGGAGCAACGATTGGATTCGCGATCACAAACGCCGTGGATCTGGTCATCGGCTACTGAGCCGATGTGGCAACGGACTTACGAGGATGGACACACGTGGCTCGTTCGACCGGACATCTTTGAGTGGAAGGAGGCGGAAGATGATACGTGGAGCGGCAATGGCTGCAGGCGCAGGAATGATGCTCGCGGCTATTCTCGCGGTGGTACTGATTCCCTCAAGAGGGCCCATGGCTGCGCTCCCTGATGAGGCACCGTCGATTCTCCAAGAGCACCTCCTTGTCAGCGCTCCCGATAGCACGAAGGCACGGGTCGACTATCCGAAGCTGCCCCTGACGTTCGTTCCCAATGTTGGTCAGTGGCGCAGCGAGACCCTGTACGCCACGACCGGCGGCTCCGCTCGGGTCGAGGTCGTGAGCAGTGGATGGAATGTGCTGGTGCGAAGACCGAGCGGGCAACTGACCGACCTTCAGTTCCGCGTGCTCGGGATTCCTGGCATCTGGCAGCCAGGAGAACACGCATCCGGTCGCTACAACTTCCTGATCGGCGACGATCGGTCGCGTTGGCGAACAGAGGTCATCGCCCACGAAACGTTGCTCTACGAACGCCCAGATGGCGTAAGTGTTGTGCTCCGCGAAGGGACTGGGGGGCTCCGCCATGACATCCTCGTGCCAGCGGGAGCCGACGCCAGCAACA
>JANQEO010000329.1 GCA_028278325.1 Candidatus Binatia bacterium | reverse complement strand
GCTGCCTTCCGGGAGCTGCACCTGCCAGGAGGGATGGACATGCAGCCCCGGCACGGTCCCAAGAACGGCCGACTCGCCCGGCGCATCGAGGATCCTGTTGCCAAACTTCACACTCGCGGCCGCGTCGATCGCAACGACCTCGAGGCTGACGGTGGTGCCCGGGCTGAGCACGAACAGGCCGGGCAGGTTCTCACTGGTGTTGAGGAATCCGGGATTCGTGTTGCTGTAGAGGCAGAACCCTCCGATGCAAAGACTCTCGAATACCGGCGTTTCTCGCATTACCGGTTGCTGGCTCGTCAACATGCCTCCGCCGTCCAGGGTCGAGAAGAGCCAGTAGTCGCCCGGATGTTGAGCACGCGCGGTGCCTGGCGACACCAGCAGATCGGCTACCAGGATGAAGCCAACGAGGCCGAATCGCACGGCGTATCGGATAACGCTTAGGCTCTTGGGTAGTTCCATGGCCACTCCCTCCAACTCTATGCGACCCGCGCTCGTGTCACGCATCATCGAGGCGCTTCGCCGGCGCGCTCAAGGCACTCTACACACTGAACCGACACGAATCCGCGGTGCATGTCCGGCTTGCTAGAGAGAAATGTGACGCTCCGGCCGCCGCCGACGAGACGACGGCCGAAGCGTCCACCCGTTACTATTACTCTTCCTCGTGGCCCTCGCCGTTGCTGTTCGTCAGGCAGCCGAACGCCTCGCCTACCGCCTCCTCCCAGGAGCACTCTTCGTCGTCCGTGCAGGCGGCACCAGGGTTGGGGCCACCGCTACACGTTCCGGCGCACGTTCCGTCGCCGAACTGCTCCGCGAACAGACCCGCGAGCTCTTCGCGCGCGTTCAGGTAGGTCGCACCTATCATCTCTTCCATACGACAAGCGCCCATTCCGAGATGGGTCCAGACCTGACTCTCGGTGAACGGTTCCGACATATCCGAGAGGGTCCCGCACTTCTTCTCGATCTTGACAATCGACTTGGCGTGGCCCGCCGAGAGTTTGCTTACCAGCGACTTCTCGTTCGACGAGTCGAGGTCACACAGCTTCAGCGCAGATGTGTTGTTACCGGACTCTTCGGCGGCAAGCGCCTTGTCCATGCACTTGGCCAGTCGCTTGTAGCGGTCACCCATGAGCTTGCGCTGTTCCTTCCCGACCGCCGAAAGGCACTTGAGGTTTTCCTCGCCGTCGCCGAGATAGCCGTTCGATAGTACGAGCGAATGGATCTCGCTGTCGCCGTAACCCCCGCCGTTATCGAACACGCGGAAGGAGACCCGACCCTCTGCGAACGTCTTGTTGTCCGGCACATCGAGCGCAACCTCGAAGGTCGGATGCTGGTGGAGGCCGGACAGGTCCGGATCCGCGTTGTCATGCGTCCCGATCAGCTCGGAAGCGCCTACAAAATCGAGATCCGTTGCCCCGATTTTTACCGTGACACCGCTATCGATGTCGGTGATTTCGAATCCGACGGTTGTGGGGATGTCAAGCTCGAAGACACTCTCGGCCGGCTCGTCCTCGGCCGGCATGAAGCCGGGATCGGTAGACGAGAAAAGGCCGGCAAATCCCGAGTCGGTGACTCGCACCACCGGTACCTCGTCGAACGGGTAGTCGAGCACCAGCGACCCGCTTCCGTCGGCGTCCGAACCGATGAGCAAGTCCTGGTGGTCGTGCTGCGCGAGCGCCGGGCCGGCGTAACAGAGCGCGCCGATCAAGGCTGCAGTGAGAGTCATCGTGCAGCGTGAAGTTATCTTTCCTCTTTTGATGATGTTCATTAGGTTTCCTCTTTTCTCAGGCGGTCGCATGACCGCGGGTTTCAATTCGAATTCGTTCGGGCGGCTCGTTGCATTGGTGATCAGCCGTCGCGCGGAGGCCCACGCGCAGGGAAGCACGCGGGATCGAACGAGCGCGGGCATCTCTGGGATACGGATGCGATGGCGATTCTCTCGACGGCCTGGGGCAAGACGGCGGTTACGTTCGTTGCCGGTCCAGCGATCGAGCCGACCGAGTACGCCTGTACACAGAGCGCGCAGTCGCCAACATGATGGCTTTCTGAATGGACGTGCAGGCTAGCCGCGACAGTCCCGAGCAAGAACGCCGCGGCGACAAGCGCGCTTGTCGCGCGACAGCTCAGCCGCCAGAGTAAGCCGCGCGGGATGTGTGCCACTGTCGTCACGCCTGCTTCAACCTGCCTATTCCGGGGAGACCTCGAGCATTACGCCGAACGGATCTGATTCAGTGTACGCGGGCGACGTGGTCGTCATCTTGAAGCCTAGGAAGTACTCGTCGGCGGGAGCTTGCCCCCCCGGAAGGACCAGGCGCCACTCGCCGTGGATGTGCAGCCCCTCGATCGCCGTGCCGAGCTCCGTCGAGTCCCCGGTGTCATTCAACGCGCTGCCGCCGATGAACAAGCTCGTCTCGGCGTCTTTGCTCGTGAGCTCGATCGATACGGGGGTACCCTCGGCGAGCGGGAATATCCCCTCGGCCGGTTCGGCGTCCTCGATCGGCGCGAAACCGGGGTCTTCACCGCTGAATAGAACCACGCCACCGGTACAATCGGGGCCACTGCCACCCAGACAGGTGTTGAAGAACAGCTGGATCGCCTCCACGATATCGTAGTCGACTACCAGTTGCCCGCCGCCGTCTGCCGAAGAGCCCACCGCGATATCGATGTGACCCTCGCCGAAACCCTGTGGCGCCGGACCTGCGCCACAGCCAGCGACGACCAGGCTCGCGACGAACCCCGCCATGATCAAGACAACGGAGCCGAGCTGGGAGCATCGCGTGAGGGTTCGACCCGACGAGTGGACCTCCGGCCCGCGATAGCTGGCCTTGTCTGCCATTACTACACTACCTCCAGAAGCAACATGCGGCGCCGTCACGGACGGCCTGCTCGCGTCGCTGCCGCGAGCAGAATTCAAGTCGCATGGTTGTGTTGCGCGCCGTCCGGGCCGCGCAACAGTTCTACTCGATGCGCCTGCTTGCGCCACGAACGCACGAGCAGGAATCATCGAGTGGCGACGTCGGCAAAGAGCCAGCCGGGCTTTCCACGCCGGGTGACGCTACTGACGACGCTTCTTCGGACTCAAACCGGAGGTGTAGAGGGAGGGCCGCGGGAATCTTGCCAGCTTGCGGCAGAAACGACGTGAGCGTCGTCCGAAGCGATAACCGAGACGCGAACGTAGCAGGATGGAACGGGCATCGACACGGCGGACGCGATCGCGTTCGGCGTCGACTTGACGAGAATGCAGGCGGCGCAGTCGGTCCCAGCCTCTGCGGCGTCATGCTCGCCGACAGTTCCGTGGTGATGCGATAGCGCGTGCGCCTGTACCGCGAGAAACGCCAGCAAGAGTGCGGCAACGGTAGTGCGGAGCCGGCATGCAGGATCTCTGGCCACGTTGCCCAGAAGCGTGCCGAAGGCGCCCGAGTTTGTCAAGAAAAAACCTCGACCAGTACTCCATTCGCTTGACCGCCAGGATGCCAGGTGGTACGGGTTGCCGATATGTCCCCGCGTGCGCGCTTCCGACGCTCCCTACTCTGTGCAGGCGTCGCGCTGACGTTGGCCGCACACGTCACGACGGCAGGCGTTCAATCCTGGCACGACGCCGCTCATGCTGAGTTGGGGGCGGATCCGTCCTGCACCGCCGATGCTTCCCTAGCTGCCGTCGACCACCACGGCTCGCAGACGGATGACCACGGGGGTTGCGTGCTGTGTGAGGCGGGCGCCTTAGCCAAACAGTTCCTGACAAACGGAGCACACCAGCTCGACGCGTCACTGCCTGTCGTGGGTCGCCGCGTCGATGCTACCGACTCGCCGCGTGCCGGCGTGGCCGACGCCTCACACGCGCCTCGCGGCCCTCCCTCCGTCTCCTGACCCAGAAGTGGCGCGGCCTGTTCCGGGTCGTGCGGGTTTCGTTTCGCCGATACGCATTCACGCGACTGTGTGCGGTTTGTTCGCGATCGGCTCGTGGCCTCGACGTTCAGCATCGGGGCAGCGGCAGCGAAGAGGGATGGTTAGAGTTCAATGACATTATACAGTTCAGGTTCGTGGCCGTTGAGACGCGCGCGACGTTGGTTCGCGTGGGTGGCCGCGGTCGGCTTTACGCTTGTGGCACTCTGCGGCGGCGGGCAGTCGTATGCCGAGCAGGGCGCGGGTGGCAGCATAGGCAGCGAGCTCGAGGCCTTGCGCAAGGAGGTCGAGGAGCTACGGCGCCGTGACGAGGAAAATCGCCGCCGTGAAGAAGAGAACCGACGGCGCATAGAGGCACTGACCCAAGCGCTGGAACAGCTGGCAGAAAAGTCGGAGGTGGTGGCGCGCGAGCCGGTCGTGCCAGAACCTGTGCCGGCTGACCCCGAAGCGGCGCTCGAAGCCGCGTTAGCCGACCTCGAGACTGAGCCAAGCTCGCAGCCCTCGGACTCCGCCGTTACGCGAGATGTCTGGACCCGCCAGGTCGGCGGCGCTCAAGTACGGCTGATCGACATATCCGCCGACATCCTATTCGCCGGCGGCTGGTCGACCGTCGACAACGAAGAAATCGAGGGCCTCCAGGGCCATTTCCACGACCCGCGCAAGAACGGCTTTACGCTCCAGGGGATCGAGCTCTCGGTCGCCGGCGCAGTCGACCCCTACTTCCGCGGGGAAGCGCACATTGTAGCGTTCGCGGACGGCCTCGAGCTCGAGGAGGCATTCATCCAGACCCTCGCGCTGCCGGGCGGCCTCCAAGTGGAAGCAGGGCACTTCTTCACTGAGTTCGGTCTCATCAACCCCCGCCACCCGCACCAATGGGACTGGATCGATTCGCCGATCGTCAACACGCGCATGTTCGGTGGCGACAGCCTGCGCTCGCAAGGACTGCGACTCGCCTGGCTCACACCGCTACCGTGGTCTTCCGAGCTTCACGTCGGTGTGCAAAATCCCGACTTCGACAGTTTCACCAAGAGCTTCATAGGCGGATCCCCCATCGGCGGGCGTCCCGAGGTCGGCCATGACGTCGACGGCCCGGACGACATGCTGTGGCTGGCGCGGTGGGTCAACGCCTTCGACTTCACGCCGGAGCTTACGGGCGTGCTCGGCGTGTCAGGTCTGTCCGGTCCCAACGACACCGGCGCCGACGGACAAACATGGATCTACGGTCTGGATTACCGGATGAAGTGGGTCCCGCGCTCAAACTTCCGCGGCTATCCCTACGTCGTCTGGCAGACCGAGGCCATCAAGCGCGACTACACGGCCGACTGGTTCCTGGCCGGCACCGAGATGACCGGCGGCGGTGGAGGCGGCGGAGGCGGCGTCTGTCACGGTGGGCATTGCCACGGCGGCGGCGAAGAATCGGGCGGAGACGAAGAGTCCGAATTCACCGAAGACCTTCCCTCCGCGATCCTACGCGATTGGGGGGTCTACACGCAGCTCATTTGGGGGTTCCGGCCGAACTGGTCGGTGGGCCTGCGCCTGGACTACGTCGACGGCACCGGGGGGAGCATCGACGAGGGGATGATCGCGAGCCGGCAAATTGACTTCGACCGCGATACGCGTTGGCGCGTCTCACCGCTGCTCACCTGGTGGCCGTCGCACTTCTCGAGATTGCGACTGCAGTACAACTACGATCACGCCCGTCATCTCGACGGCAACGATGCCCACTCGGTGTGGATGGGCGCAGAAGTGCTCTTCGGCGAACACCCACCGCATGAGTACTAAACTACAGAGGATGGGAAGGATGCAGACGATTGCCCCGCGAAGACTCCTGGGTGGCGCCCGCCGTGTGCTGAGCGTCGCCGCGTTCAATATGATCGTGGCTTGCACCACTGCGACCGCAGCGACCGCCGAGCCCCTGGCCGTATTCACGACGATTCCCGACCTTGCCGCGCTCGCCGAAGAAGTCGGGGGCGAGGAGGTGGAGGCCTCCAGTATGGTCGTGGGGCGTGAGGACGCGCACTTTGCCGAGGCCAAGCCGAGTTATGTCAAGCGCCTGTCGAAGGCCGACGTGTTCATTACAATGGGGTTGGAGCTCGAGGTCGGCTACTTGGATCCATTGCTGCGGGCGGCACGCAATACTGAAGTGATGGCGGGAAGCGCCGGGCACATAGTCGCCGCAGAGGTGATCGCGCCACTGCAGGTCCCAACCAACGTGATCGTAACGCGCGCCCTGGGGGACGTGCATGGAGGCGGGAACCCGCACTTCAACACGGATCCGTTGAGCGCTTTGAGCGTGGCCGACTTGATTCGGGAGAGGCTCTCCGCGCTTCGGCCGGCGAAGGCCGAGTACTTTCAGCAACGCTTCGACACCTTCAAGGACCGGATCGGACGTAGACTCGTCGGCGACCGTCTCCACGAGAAGTACGACGGCACGAAGCTCGCGCGGCTGTTCCGGGCCGGCAGGCTCTCTGAATTCCTAGAAAGCCAGGGCGACGCGGGTGACCTCGCCGGGTGGCTAGGAATGATGGCACCGCACCGTGGCGCAAAGGCGATAGACGATCACAACATGTGGCCGTACTTCGCACGCACCTTCGGCATCGAGGTAGTCGGCCATCTCGAGCCGGTCCCGGGGATCCAGCCGACCACCAAACACATCGAGCAAGTCGTCCAGAGGATCCGGGCCGAGAGGATCCCGGTTCTCATCAAGTCGTCATACTATGATCCGCGTCACGCTAGGTTCGTCGCCGAGAACACGGGTGTGGGGATCGCCGAACTTGCCCACCAGGTTGGCGGCATGCCGGGAACCGAGGGATACCTCGAAATGGTCGACTACAACGTTCGTGCACTGGTCGCTGCAATTGAGGGAGCCGGCTAACGTTCTGCACAAACGCATAGTCGCGGCGCTCTTCTTCGCCTCCGGGTTCGCCGGGCTCGTCTATCAAGTGTTGTGGCTGCGGCAGCTTTCGTTGCTGTTCGGCAGCACAGCGATGGCGGCGGCTACCACGCTGGCGGTGTTCTTCGCCGGCCTCTCGCTCGGAAGCTATCTCTGGGGTCGCTATGCAGCGCGTGCGAGAAGACCTCTTCGTGCGTATGCAGTTCTGGAGATCGGCGTTGCGGTCTCAGCACTCTCGTACTTTGTCCTGCTCGACCTGTACCACGCCGTCTATCCGTGGCTGTTCGCGCGATTGTCGGAGCAGCCATCGGCGTTCGTTGGTGTAAAGTTCTTGCTTGCGGCGGGACTGCTGCTGCCGTCAACAGTTTTCATGGGCGGTACGCTGCCGTTGATTGGCCAGCACCTGATTCGACGGGCAGCCGACCTCGGGCCTACGGGAAGCGCGCTCTACGCCATCAACACTCTAGGTGGCGCAGGCGGTGCGATTACAGCCGGCTTCCTTCTGCCGGCGGCCATCGGGTTCTCCGGCACTTACACGGTGGCGATTGCCGTGACACTTGCCGTGGCGGTACTAGCGTTGTCCCTGGACCGGGGGGAGTCGCCCCCGCATCACGCAGCGGCTGTCGCCGACGCCGATGACGGCGGTGAAGGGGCGTTCGCTTACGGTCTCGCTTTCGCCTCCGGAGCGCTCACGCTCGCCATGGAGGTCCTGTGGACGCGCATGTTGGCACAGGTCCTTCATAATTCCGTGTACTCCTTCTCTGCCGTGCTCGTGACGTTTCTGGTTTCCCTGGCGGCAGGCGCCTTCCTCGCCGGGGTGCTCGCGCGCCGGGTCGGTGCCGACGCCTCGGGGAAGAATTCCCTCGTGGTGCTCGCTACGCTACTGGCGCTTGCCGGCACGGCCACGGGAACAGCCCCCTTTCTCTTCCATTGGTTTACCGGCGGCCTCGCATACACGGGCGGTACATCCGGGTTTGCGGGTTACGTAGCCTCCGTATTCGGTCTGGCGTTCGTGGTCACGTTGGTCCCCGTCACCCTGGCGGGCGCGGTTCTCCCCTATCTCTTCAAACTTCGCGAGCGTGCAGGGCTTGCCCCGGGAGCGCTGATCGGGCGGCTGATCGCGGCCAACACCGCCGGCGCGATCGCCGGATCCTTGGTCGCCGGCTTCGTGGCTCTGCCGGCGCTCGGCCTGTGGACGAGCATTCGAGCGGTTGCCCTCACCTACTTGGTGCTGGCGTTGTGGGCGGCAAGCCGAGACTCGTTGCAGGGAGCGCACACCTGGATCCCGCGCGTGACGGCAGCAATCGCGGTACTGGCGCTGACTACGGTTGCCGATCCGGCCGACCTTCCCATCGTGCGATCGAATCCCGACAGCTCAAAACCGATCCTGTGGGTGGCCGAGGGACCCCACGGCACGGTAGCCGTCGTAGGGGATGATGAGTATCGCGCGATCAAGCTCAACAACTACTACACGGTTGGCGGGAACGGGGCTGCGGCCAACGACCGGCGGCAAGCGACCTTGCCCCTGCTCCTCCATCCCGCGCCCCGCTCGGCGTTCTTCCTGGGAATGGGCACCGGGATCACGGCGTCCGGGGCGTTGCGGCATCCGCTCGAGCGGATCGACGTCTGCGAGATCGTCCCGGAGATCATTGAGGCCTCGCGCCGGTTCTTTCACGACGACGTGCAGGGGCTGTTCGAAGACCCGCGCGTGCGCGTGATCACCGATGACGGGAAGCACTACTTGCGTGGCACGAGCGAGCACTATGATGTCGTAGTGTCTGATCTGTTCACGCCGTGGCGGGCGGGCGCAGGAAGCCTCTATACGGTCGAGCACTACCGTGCGGTGCGGCGACGCCTTTCTGCAAACGGAGTTTTCGCCCAGTGGCTGCCGCTCTACCAACTCTCGCGAGGAGACTTTCTCGTCATTGCCCGTACGATGGTAGAGGCATTTCCGCTGGTGACACTCTGGCGCGGTGACTTCAACGGCGACTTCCCGGTCGTCGCACTGATGGGCCACGCATCCAACGTACCCCTGGACCGGCGCGCGCTCGTGCGCAACCTGCGGGCGATGCCGCTCAGTGCGGAAACGCCAGAGGAGGTCGCCGAAGCCTTGACCCTCATCTTCTACGTTGCCAACGTCACGGCGGCGCAGAGCGTTCTCTCGGCAAGCGCCGTGAACTCCGACGCGTGGCCGGTGGTCGAGTACAATGCACCGGTCGTTCAGCGCCAGGTTCGTGCGGGCCGCGCCCACTGGCTCACCGGCTCCGACTTGATTGCACTATTCGAAGAGTTGGGAAAGGCTGCCGAACTCGCGGCCGATCCGTACCTCGCCCGGCTGGATCATGAAGCGCGCCGCTACGTCGCAGCCGGTCTGGACCTCCACGCCGCTTTCGTCTACCAGGAGCGAGGACGCGTAGCCGACGCAAAGCCGCGGGTCGACGCATTCCGTGACGCCGTGCCGTACGCAGTTTATCTGATGATGAACCGACAGCTCAACGAACGCGGGAGGAACTCCTGATTCATGAACACGAGAGCACCCATGATTGAAGCGAGGAATCTGTCGGTGGGCTACGGCGTTCGCACGGTCCTCGATGCGGTGGACCTGACGATCCACTCTGGCGAGTTCTGGTTTCTGCTCGGTGCCAACGGTGTCGGCAAGACGACGTTCGTGCGTGCCGTCCTCGGCCTCGTCCCACCGCGCTCTGGTGAGCTGAATGTCGACCCTTCGCTGCTGGGACAGCGCCGCGTCGGATACGTACCGCAGCGCTCCGAGCTCAACCCGACACTGCGCACCACAGTTCGAGAGTTTGTCCGCCTCGGCCTCCTGGGCCTCAGCGTCAGCAGGCAAGAGGCCGACTCACGGCTGGCGCATGCTCTCGGGTTGGTGGGACTAGAGGCGGAGGAGCGCTCCGACTACTGGTCGCTGTCAGGGGGCATGCGACAGCGTGCGCTACTTGCGCGCGCGCTGATCCGCGCCCCCTCACTGCTAATACTCGATGAGCCGACTGCCGGGCTGGACCCGGCGGTAGAGGTGGCATTCTCTGAGCTTCTCGTTTCGCTCAACGAAGAACACGGCGCAACCATCGTCGTGGTAAGCCACGACCTCGACCTGGCCTCCCGGTATGCCAGCCACATAGGACTCTTCAGGGGTGGGCGGGTGGTCTCCGGCACCCGAGACGGCGTCCTCGAGTCCGGGCAGGTTGAGAAAATCTATGGATCGAAAGTGTCCCACGGCGACCCTCACGATCCCAGCCACCGCTCAGCGCGAGGCACGATGTGATCCAGAGCTTCGTCGACTCCTGGTACCTGTTCCAGAACGCGTACGTGTCCGGCTGGCTCATTGCGGCGTTGCTGGCGTTGGTGGGCGTGGTCGTGGTCGCGCGCGACCAGATATTCCTGGGCGCTGCCGTGGCACAAGCGTCGATGTTGGGCCTGACGGTGGGCATACGCTTCGGTCCGGAACATGTAGGGAGCCACGCCGAGCGCGGCGCGGTCGACCTGGTACACAACCTTTGCGGCGGAGCGTTCGCCGTATCGGGAGCCCTGCTCACGGCCAACCGCGGCCGCAGCGGGCGTGAGAGCCGGGAGGCGATCACCGGTTGGCTTTTCCTCGTCGGGGCGAGCTTCTCCGTTCTGCTGGTCGCCCACACCCCCCACGGCCTTGCAGAGGTTCACCGCTTGCTCGCGAGCACGATCATAGGAGCAAGCAGGTTCGACGTAATCGGTTTCTGCGGGATGCTCTTGATCAGCGCGCTGATAGTATGGATCAAGCGCGACACGATACTGCTGGTCGTCATGGACCCGGAGATGGCGCGAGCGCTCGGTGTACGCGTGGACGCGTGGAACCGCGGGCTGGCTGTCTGGCTCGGCCTCGTCGTTGCGCTGTCGATCCACGTATCCGGCGTCGTTTACAGCTTTGGCTGCCTGGTGCTGCCGGCGCTCGTCGCCAAGCACGTATGCAACGAGGTGGGAAAGCTATTCCTGGTTGCGCCCTTGATCGCAGTGGCGAGCACGGTAGTCGGCGTCATCATCGCCAATGAGTACGACTACCCGCCCGGGCAGGTGGCCGTCGCCGTCATGTCGATGGAGTTGGTCGCGGCGTGGGCGCTTCGTCGTAACTAAACGAACGCTATCGAGCGGCAGGTTCACGAAACAGCTCGAGCAGCGTCAAGAGGCATTGTGTTAAGTAGTTGGTTTGCAAGATACCCAGGTGCGAGATCGCGATGCGCGAATCAATGAGCTCGAGACTACGCGTCATCCGTCACGTGAGGTTCAAGTATTCGTGCCTTCGTCGCAGCGATATGAATGACGGCCGTGGCTAGCCCCTACGCGCGACTCGTCCTCCTCGGCCTCTTTTTCGGGTCGGGGTTCGCAGGGCTCGTATACGAGGTCCTGTGGCTGCGGCAGCTCGCGCTCCTGTTCGGCAGCACGGCACAGGCCACCGCTACGACGTTGGCTGTGTTCTTCGCCGGCCTGTCGATCGGCAGCCGCCTCTGGGGCCGTCACGCTCGGAGCGCAAAACGGCCATTACGGACCTACGCATGGCTCGAGATCGCCATCGCCGTGTCGGCAATGGCGTACTTCGTCCTGCTCGACGCGTACCATGCTGTCTATCCATGGCTGTTCTCGCAATTCGCTCCGCATCCGGTCGTCTTCGTCGCTGTCAAAGCCATGCTTGCCGCCGTTGCGCTGCTACCGCCGGCGATCTTCATGGGCGGGACCCTGCCGCTGATGGGTCAGCACCTGATTCGCAATGCGGGTGACCTCGGACGCACAGCAAGCCTCCTCTACGCGATCAACACACTGGGTGCCGGGGTCGGCGCGTTCGCCGCAGGGTTCTTCTTGCCGCGCGCCCTCGGTGTGACCGCCGCGTACCTCGTACCCATCGTGTTGAACCTCGCCATCGGACTCGTGGCGTTCGCAATGTCGCCTCGCCACGACGAAGGTTCGCCTTCAGGGGTCGTTGCCGAGGACGAAGCGCTCGTGCGCGCGGCCGCAACGCCGTCGCCGGTCGCGGTGCTCAGTCTTCCGGCGATCGCGTTCGCGTCGGGTTTCACCGCTCTCGGCCTGGAGGTGCTCTGGACGCGGATGTTCGCCCAGGTGCTGCAGAATTCCACATACTCGTTCTCTGCGATCCTGGTCACGTTCTTATGCGCGCTGGGGTTTGGCGCGGTATTGGTCCAACGACTCTGCCGCCTGGACACCGCACGGTTCACTATACTGTACTGGATCTGCATTGCGGCCGGCATGGCTACAGCGGCCACACCGTTCTTGTTCGTAGCGCTGACCGACGATTTGGGGTACGTGGCATTGAACGCATCGTTCGGCGCCTACGTAGCTTCAATCTTCGGCCTGGCCGCGGCGACGATCCTGATCCCTGGTGCGTTGGCGGGCGCCATCCTACCCTACGTCGTCAAGTGCGCGGAGCGAGAAGCTGATGCCCCGGGAGCCATCATCGGCCGTATGACGGCAGTCAACACGGCCGGTGCCATCGTAGGGTCGCTGACGACCGGCTTTCTCTTGATCGACGCGCTCGGGCTTTGGGCGAGCATCCGGACGTTAGCGCTTGTGTACTTGCTGCTCGCGATCTACGTCGCGCACCACGCAGCCGACGTTGCTTCGACGAAGTCGTTCGGTCGCGGGAGAGCGATCGCGCTTCCCATCGCGATACTGCTCGTTCTGGTCACGTTTCTCGATCCCTCACGAATTCCGGTCGTACGTGTGGAAACTACGCGAGGAGAGAGTCTTCTCGAGACCTGGGAAACGTCACACGGCATCGTCTCCGTAGTGCGCGACCAAGAGGGACTGCGAGTCAAGGTCGACAACTACTACTCTCTCGGCGGCACAGCAGCGCGCACGTACGAGGAGACGCAGGCCGATGTTCCGATCGTTCTGCACGAGAACCCGAAGTCCGTGTTCTTTCTCGGTCTCGGCAGCGGAATCTCCGCCGGAGCCGCGATGCGCCATCCTGTCGAGCGTGTGACGGTTGCCGAGCTTACGCCGGAGGTCATCACGGCCTCACGCAAGTACTTCGGCGCATATTTGAACGGGCTTTTCGAGGATAAGCGCGCGCGCGTCGTGGCAGAGGACGGGCGCAATTACCTGGCGGGTACTCGCGACGACTACGATGTCATAATAGCCGACCTCTTCATCCCCTGGCGGGCGGGCGCCGCCAACCTGTATACCCGCGAGCACTTCGAGATCGTGCGCAGCCGGCTGAAGCCCGGGGGCCTCTTCGCTCAATGGATACCGATGTATCAAGTCTCGCGACGCGAGATGTTCACGATCACCCGTACCCTCATGGACGTGTTTCCTCAGGTCACACTCTGGCGTGGCGACTTTTTAGCGGAGCGCCCGATCATGGCCTTGATCGCACAGGACTCCGAGGCCGTGCTCCAACCGGAAGCCATCGTGCGGAACTTTCGAGCTAGAAGAGCCAACGACAGCCTCGATCGGCGTTCGGTCATGGGGCTGATCTCACTCTTCTATGCCGGAAACTTGACGGCCAGCGCTCACCTGTTCCGGGACGCTCCGGCGAATACCGACGATAGGCCGATCATCGAGTATGCAGCGCCGGTGACCCACAGGGAGCAGTGGGCCGGCAACGTATCATGGCTGACGAAGGACGAGCTCGCCGGACTGCTGACGACGGTGTCCGAACGCGTACCGCCTGCGTCCGACCCGTATCTGGCGCGGTTGACCGAGGAGGAGAAACGCTTCGTCGCCGGAGGCCGGACGCTGCACTTGGCGAAGATCAGCAATCATGCCGGCGACGAGGAAGCAACGCGGGAACTCGTAGAACGTTTCACCGAGCTCGTACCCGTCGAGATCGCCCGGGCGTTTGCCGACCGCGTCAACGAGAAAGAGCCAGGAGCCGACGAGAGCGGGGCGCACTGAAGCAGGGCCGGTTCGCGCCTTACGGCCCCTTACCCTTGAACTGCAGAGCGTCGTTCTTGATCGTGGTCGAGATCGGCACCTCCCAACACGCGACTCCGCCGTCGTCGACGATAAACTGAGCGGTCACCATGGGCGTGAGCGGCAGCGTAGGTGCCGCGAACGAGAGGCCTTTGGCCTTGACTTGGATCTGGGCCTTGTCGGGCGAACCGTCGGCCTTGATCTTGACCTGCTGGATGCCGTCAGCGTTACCGGCCTTGTTCTTGTATTGGAGGCTCTTGCCGACGTTCCTCTTCCAGCACGGCTTGCCGTCGCAGAGACCGCCGGGAGCGATCTGCGCGTGAAGCAGCGGCTGCGGGCTGGCCGAGCTGTCCCAGATACACAGGCTGTACTGCGGTGAGCTGCCGAGCGGATCGCCGAACTCGGTCTCGATGGTTGCGGCCCCCTTGCTGTATCTGAACCTCATCTTGTCCTTGGACGGTTCGGCGGCCTTGAGCTTGATCCGTAGCTTCGACTTGCCGGCCAGCGAGCCCTTGCACCCGCCCAGCGGCAGGGCGCCGCACAGCGGTGGTGGCAGCGTCGTCGTTACCGATGTCGTGGTCGTGGTCGTAGAAGTGCTGGTCGTGCTCGCGACCTCGTTCGTAAGAACGACCGTAAATGTCGTCGAGTCGGCGTAGGCCGGCGAGTCGGTGACGAAACGAAACTCGACGGGAAAGTCTCCCATGCTGCCTTCCGGGAGCTGCACCTGCCAGGAGGGATGGACATGCAGCCCCGGCACGGTCCCAAGAACGGC
>JANQEO010000294.1 GCA_028278325.1 Candidatus Binatia bacterium | reverse complement strand
GGCCGCCAGGGCTTCGAGCATGCGTTCGTGACGAGCGGCATACAAGGCGGATCGTTCGGGCCGGTTTGCCGTCGAGAACGAGCTCGTTCGCAGGTTGGCAACGACTAGGTTTTCGGCCACGAAGCCGTGGTCGGCCTGCTTCATTTGGAGGAAGGTCTTCATCAGCAGGCCTGCGCCGACCAGGAGCAGCAGAGAAAGCGCAACCTCGGCCGTCACCAACCAAAAACGTCCCTGGGCGACCCGTGAGCTACCGCGAGATCCGTCCTTGAGGGCTTCGCTCCAGTTCACGCGGGATCCGACGAAGGCGGGTATGCAGCCCAATGAAAGTCCGGTGAGCGCGGTGACCGCCAGACAAAATGCCAGTACCAGGGGATCGACTTCGATCCGCATCCACATCGGAAGAGAGTCGGGCAAGAGGAGTTGGAACGCCTCGACCGCAGCCCAGGCGATGACAGCTCCCAGCAAGCCACCCACAGCGGCGATGGTCAGGCTCTCGGCCAGAAGTCCCTTGACGATTTCAAGGCGGCGGGCGCCGAGAGCCACCTGGATCACGAGCTGCCTGCTCCGCGTCAACAATCGAGTCAGCAGCAGGTTGGTGACGTTGAATATGCAAATGAGGAGGACCAGCCCTCCGCCGGCCGCCAGCAGCCGAAGATAGGGACGAATATCGCCGACTTCGGCCTCGCGCAGAGGAACGAGCTCAATCCCGACCCCACTGTTGGTTTCCGGATACTCGTCGGCGAGCTGCCGTGCGACCAGCGACATCTCCTGCTGCGCTTGCTCCAGCGTCACATCCGGTCCCAAGCGCGCCACGGTCGCATACCATCGCTGGTCGCGCTGTTTGTTTCGGTAGGTCTCGAGGCCGATAGCGTACCAGCTCTCCATGGTCAGCCAAACGGTGCTGCGATCGGGATATCCGAAGCCCTGCGGCATGACTCCGATGACCTCGTACTCGCCGCTCGGCAGGCGGATCAAACGGCCCAGGACGTCACGCTCACCGCCGTAGCGGCTCTGCCACAGGCCGTAACCGATCAGGGCCTTGTTCACCGGTCCTCCTTTACGGTCTTCTTCCGGCGTAAACAGTCGTCCGAAAAGCGGTTGCACACCGACCGCCCGCAGCGCCTCCTGGTTGAGTTGGGCGACGACTACCAAGTCGGCTCCGCCATCACCCTCGACTCGCGACTCGAAGACTGTGTAACCCCCGATCTGAGTCAAAAGGCGGGAACGGCGGTTGTATTCCTCAATGTCCAGCAGCGAGCAGTTGCGCTTGGCGCCCTGCTCCTTTTCGGCGATCGTGAAGATCCGCACAAGGCGGTCGGCTTCGGGGTAGGGGAAAGGCCGGAGAAGGACCGCATAAGCCAGGCTGAAGACCGCAGTGGTGGCCCCGATGCCCAAAGCGACCGTCAGCGCGGCGGGGACCGAGAAGGCCGGCGCTCTCAGCAAGGAGCGAAAGGCGATTCTGAAGTGCTCCGCCCAGGCACGGCTGGAGACCCCTCGGGTATCGGGCGAAGATCGAGGCATACTCATTGAAACTAGCAATCTCTGGCGCATCTCTCCCGAGTTATCCTGCAAGCGGGACCAATCGAATCGCAGGCGGGCCACCTCGCCCTCCTTCCGGGCGGTATCGGGAGGACATCTGCGAGGGGCGCGTCCCGATTCGCTGGCAGTCACCGATGCGTCTATGGTCAGATAGGGACTGATCGTGGGCGGGGAGACCACGAGGGAGCCTCTCGGACAGGGTTCGATCGACCTCCAAACGGGCGAATGGAGCGACATGGGCGCGACAGTTCATTCTCCGATCTTCGTCAACGCGTTGGGGCACCTGGCAGGAGTCATCGCGTTCACGGCGTTTCTGATCCTCCTCGCTCGCGGGGCTCGTCAGGGGGGACCAACGCGGCTGTGGGCTCCGGTGGGTGCGGCGGCGCTCGCCGTCCTTTGGAATCTGGGCTGGCTGGTTGTGCTGCTCTCCGACCCGAACAGTCCGAGTCGCGAGGTCGTCGCTTC
>JANQEO010000284.1 GCA_028278325.1 Candidatus Binatia bacterium | reverse complement strand
ATTTCGCGCGTACTGAAAGGCACGCTGCGTGCCGCTCGTCGCATTTGACTGCGCAGGTTGGCTTCTCCGCGCGGGAAGTTCGCAACGATTCTTCCGATCTGTCGGTACAGGTCCAACGCGCACCGGTAGACATCGAGCTTGTGCAGGTCGTTCTTCCTTCGTTCACTCATGGTGCGAGGCTCCGTGTCCGTGGACCTTGGACCGTGGACCGTAACTCGTGATCGTGACCGTCGCCGCTCGCGATACATCACAAGTCTGCTTCGTCGCCCTGCGTCGGCGCCTGTGTCGTGGTGGTCGCGGTGGTCGTAGTCGTAGTCGTGGTCGGAGTCGTTGACGTGAACCTGAACGTGGACTTGGACGCCTGAGGCCACCAGGACATAGGTAACAGGTACGTCCCACCCGGGGTAACACCTGAGCCTAGTTCTGTTCGAATCAGCCTACTCGACGCTCTCCGTTCTGTCCTCCTGGTTTTGCGGCCGAGCAGGCGGAATGGGCTCGACACGTTTGCTTGTGAGGGGTTCGAATTCCCCGAGCCGTAAGTGGTGGAACCAGACCCTCGCCTGGTGGGCGGACACGTACTCCACACCTACGAACTGCCCGGCGAGAGCTCGCGACACAAAGACCGGAACCCCCGCGTACGTCATCAGACCGTTGCTCTGCACACGCCTGAGTTCGCATACAGCGGGACAGCTTCGCGGGCGAGCGGAAGACCAGGGTATGGAGCTTGGCTGGTACCGCGATGCGGGAACCTCTAGATCCAAGGCCTCGTGCGGCCGGATCGTGTTGAACTCGTGCCGCCATTGGTCGCACCGTGCTTGCTCCTGTGCACGATTGGCCGCCGGATGCGCCTCGAGCTCGGCGCGCATGTCCGCGTGCATGCGCTCGTGGGCTCCGTTGTCCTGGGGGCAACCGAGCCGGCTGCGATGGAGGTCAATGCCCAACGACACCAACCACGCCGACAGCTGAGTGAGTCCGGCGAGCGCACGCGTACACACGAACGGTTGGCCGTTGTCGCTCAGAATCCCGTTGGGCACGCCGTACTCGGCAAAAACACCCTCGAACGCGCGCCTGGTGTCGGCGCTGCGAGGTCCTGGGAGCACAGCTGATTCCAGCACGTAGCGACTGTACGCGTCGCGCACCGTCAACGGCTCGCAGCGCTCGCCGTTGCGCGCCTTCCACCACCCCTTGAAGTCAACCGTCCACAGGTCGTTTGGCCCCTGCACTTCCAGCTGCGGAGGCTCGCTAGTCAGCACGCGTCGGGGACGTCGGCGACGTTTTTTGACTAGATTCGCCCGCTTCAGGATTCGAGCCACCGTCGTGCGCGACGGCGCCCCAGTTTCGTGTCTGAGCAGCCGAGCTATCTTCGTCGGGCCCCACGTCGGATGCTCCGTCCGCGTCTCGATTACTTTCAATACCAGCTCCGCCGACACTTCCAAGGGCGACGTGTCTGGACGTCTGGACTCATCTTCCAGCCCTGAACGACCACGCTCCAAGTAACGCTTGCGCCACTTGTGACCCGTCTTTCGGCTAATCCCGTACTCGCGACAAAGCTCCGACATGTTGGCGCCCGGTTCCAGCGCCGACAGCACGAATTCCTCTCTTAGTTCCACGACTTGCCTCTCGCTCCACGGCATCCTTTGGGATGCCCGAGTCAGAGGCTCAGGTGTTACCTATGTCCTGGGACTTCTGTTACCCATGTCCTGGGACTGCACCC
>JANQEO010000263.1 GCA_028278325.1 Candidatus Binatia bacterium | reverse complement strand
CACGGGACGATCAGTTCCGTCAACGACGACTCCCCGGACCGGTGCAGGGGGAGGAGGGTCGTTCAGGACGATGTCCCGGAGTTCGCGAATCTGGCCTTGCTCGACGGTTACACCTCTTCGCTTGTCACCAACGAACCTCGCGCGTGCATGGAGAGTCACCGTTGCCGACGCCGGCACCCCGTCCAGGCTGAACCGGCCCTCGGCGTCCGTTCGGGTGACCCACGGTTTCGCGTCGTGGGTGGGCCAACGGGTCTCTGTGGAGTTGACGCTCACTCGGACTCCAGGAAACGGTGAACCGTCCGGCCGAATGACTCTGCCGGCGAGCCCGCCTGAAGGGCGCACCGTAATGGGTACCTGTGCCGAGGTGCGACCGGACCTTGTCGTTACGTCCACCATCCGTGGGGCAAAACCCGGGGCTCTAACCGTCAGAGCGAGAGCGGCGACGGACTCCGACCTGCCTAAGAGGACGACTCCGGCTTCTTCTACCGGCACACTTCCAAGTCGAAAGCCCCCCCTGTCATCGCTGGTCGTCGTCCCGAGGATCCGAGGCTCAAGCAAGGGACGGTGCCTACGACCGAGTCGCGGTCCGGCGCGATAGACCTCCAGCGACCACAGCTCGATTTGCGCGCCACGGACCGGAAAGCCGCTGCCGCGCTCGCGCACGACGCCCGTGATCTCAGCGCCTCGCGACAAATACACGGGAACGTCCGGCCCGGCGTGCTGTGCGCGGCTGAGCCAGGTTCGTTGGGTGACCAGGACCTGAGGCGCAAACCCGTCCGCCACAATCTCGAGGACTCCGGCGGATCGCAGAGCACCTACCTCCTCGCCTGACGGAAGGCCGCGAAGCATGAAACGGCCTCCCGAGTCGGTCACGCAGTTCAAGCGCGCGATGGCGTCTCCTACCACGGTCAGGTACGACACCCGTGCCCCGGGTATGGGATTGCCGTTGAGGTCCTTTACGGTCCCGCGCATCGCGTACCCCGAGCGCAGGCGGATCGTGATCTCGGCTCCGGGCGCGACCCATTCCACAAGCGCAGGCTCGAGGTTGTCAGCGTGCACGTGCAGGTCGAAGACTGTGCGTCCCTGATCAACCGAGATGTCAAACGCTCCATCGTCGTCCGTGACGGCTACTTTGCACCCCGGATGCGGCTTGATTCCGATGGCCGGGCCCGATCGCGAAGCGAACGGACGAAGGAGAATGCGGGCACCGGGAACGGGTCGATCTTCCGTGTCGAGCACGCGTCCGCGGATGCGCGTAGCCGTAGGAGCCTCTGCGGATTTCTTGTAACTCTGAGTCAGAACTGACGCGGCTGTCGTCTTCGTATCGTGAGCCACCTGTGCAGGGGCTTTGGGTCCTTCTCGCGTCAACCCGGCGGTAGGGCTTCCACCACGGATGAGCTCGAGGCCTACGATTACCGCCACTGCCAACATCAATCCCAGAGTGAGGTACGCCCACCTTCCGAGTCGTAGCGCGCGTGGGACAATCGTGCTGACCGGGGGGGTGAAGGGGGAGAGCGGCGCTCCTTCACGCAGCCACGGCATGAGCGCCAGTGCGGAAACGAGGATGCGCTCGTCGCCTCCCAGTTGTTCGAGCTGACGTCTCAGCCGCTTGCGCGCTCGGTGGATGCGCCATGCGACCGTACCGACCGGGATTCCCATGACGGCTGCCGCTTCCTTGTATGAGAGCTCCTCCTCGAAGCGCAGATGCAGCAGAGCACGGTCATCCGCGTCAAGGCGTGCCCATGCCTGGAGAAGCCACTCGCGGACTTCGCGCGCTCGGTCGGGGCAGGCGGCGGGAGTGCCAGCCGTGAGGGGCGCTGACGGCCGCGCTCCGCGCGTGGCATCGACGGTCTTGTTCCACGCGACGCGAAGCGCGAACGAGACAGGTTTCCTGAGGACCCGGCGTTTGCGGACCTCCCGGAGGACGGCGAGGAGGGTGTCGGAACGGATATCCTCGATCAGGCTCGGGTCAGGGGCGACCCGGGCCAGGAACCGCTCAACAGGCCCGGAGACCTCGGCAAGCAGGTCCGCTTCCTCGCTGTCGTGGTTCGGCACGGTGATACCTCATATCACGGTCGCTCGTTGAACCGGTTCCTTGGCGGAAACCGGAGGATTCGTCCCTCCCTGTGGTCGCTCGCTGGGTCGGGGGACGCCTACCTGGGTCGGAGATTCGAGTCAGGGTTCGCTATGACCTGCCCGCTATCGGCCGAACCCCTGCCAAACCCGATGTCCGCAACTACACTCCCGAGGAAGGAGGCCTTGAATCGGTCATTGACATACGCGTCGCGCATGTTGGAGCAACGACAACGGGAGAACAGCAAGCCCGCCCACGAGTCCTCCTCGCGGTCGGCCGCGCTTCTACAGAAAAGAGATGTCGTGTGCTCGGGTCGCGGCGTACAGACCGTTCGAGGCGGCTGGATTCTGTACGAACCCTTGCAGTCGAAGCGATGTGCCCGAGAGGCCCACCGGTACCACCGTGGTCAGGTCAGCTCCACTGCTGGGTAGCCCGGCAGCTGGGAACGAAGTTGGCGTCAGGGATCCCCAGATGACAGTGAAAGGTGCGGACAGACTGATGTGGATGTCCGCGAATCCAGGATTGGGGAGCGGGGCAGAACCGGTCGGAAAGAGCTGGGCCGCCACCAAACCGGACATTCCGGTGAAGGTGCCACCCTGAGCTACGAAGCGCATCGATACGAGATCACCCGCGGTGGCTATCGCCAGCTCGGCATGCGGATCGCCCGTGGTGTTGATCCATGTGTAGAGGTCAAGATCCTCCATCGTGCCGGGCAGCAGAGTGGCAGGCACTTCGTCGGGTCCGATGTCCACTGTGCCGTTCACGATCCGCGGCGTTCCATCGATGTCCGCAACGGGCAGGCCGAGCACGGTGTTGGAGCCTGCATCTACGCAGGGAGACGATGAGGCAACGTGATAGTCGCCGTTTCCGGCATCGACGAAGAGTGGGTCGATCGAGATGTTCGTCGGCTCCGACGAGAACTCTCCGTTCGCTATGTTCGAGTAGGCCACGTTGATGGTCGCGTTGGCCCATATCAAGCCGATCTGAGAGCCCTGGTTGCCCCAGACGTTGCAGTTGCGGACCGTCACCGTCGCATTCTGGCCGGCGAAGATTCCGTTGCCGGGACTGTTCCCGATGTTGTCAGCGATCGTGCAGTTGGCGAGTAACTGATCACCTTCGGTCGCGTACACGCCCGCACCAGTGAACGAAGTATTCCCGGACACGACGCAGTTGAAGAGCTTCACCTGCTGGCCTGCGAGACGGGCGCCACCTCCGGCGCTGCCAGCCATCGTGCTCGAGGTGTTCTGCTGGATGAGGGATCCGGATACCAGGGCGTTAGTGACCCCCACCATGTCCAACCCACCAGCAGCACCGGCAGAGCTGTTGTACGAAATCGTGCAATCCTCGACCGTCGGTGAGCAGGTTCCCTGGCTTAGGCTCAGGAAGCCCAAACCACCGATCCCGCCTGTCCCACTGTATCCACCGGCGTTGGAGGTGATCTCACAACGCCGGACGGTCATGAACGAAACCCCCGTCGCGGAGAGCACGTGGCACAGAATCCCGCCGCCGGAGCCCACGGCGAAGTTCCCGGAGATCACGCAGTCCTCCACCGTAGGCGAACCTGCGGCGCCGGTACCGACCGTGCAGAGGATGCCGCCGCCGTCCCCGCCCTGTGTGGTGACCATGTTGCCGACAATCCGACAGTTCCTGATCACAGGGGAAGAGTCCTGGCAGAGAATCCCGCCGGCACCACCAGTGACAGTGAAACCGTCGAGGATGGCGGCGTTCGACTCACCGGAGACGAAGGTCACGACTCTCAGCGACCCGCTGCCGACGAGGCCTGTGACTGACGCGCCCTGGGAAGACATGACGGTGATGTCTTTGCCCATATAGTCGATCGGTCCGGCGTAGTTTCCCGGCGCGACGAGGACTGTGTCGCTGTTCTGCGCGGCCAAGATCGCGGCCTGGATGGTCGCGTATTGAGAGGGCACGTTCAGAGTCGCCTGGGCGGACAGCAGGGAGGTCAAGACGAGGGAGACCACGAGCGGGGAGACGGAGCGCACCATCTTGGGTTCTCCAGGGTGGGGGTGATGTCGATCCAGTCAATGTTACTTCAACGACGCGTCGGAATGGGGCTCCAATCGCGTGGCGCGACCCGCTCGTAGAGTTCGAATCACCACCCCTCATAGCCTGCGCGGAAGTCCTGGATGTTGTCGTAGAGCGACGCTGTCGAGCGGGAGCGGCGGAGAGAGGTGTGAGCGGATAGCCGGCCGGCGCACCGTGTTGGCTTCTGGGTCTCGAAGCGGCCCGATGCACCCTGGCTATCCTGAGGATGGTGTGGACCCCTGTACGGGCTGGTTCACGGGCCCCGCGCTCGCGCCAGCCATCAACTCGCACGTTGCGTCTTCTGGGCTGTCCGACATGGGGTTCCTCCACACCACGGTCGCACAGGCAGGCGCTCTCTTTGCCCGGACGCGACAAGCCCATGTGGCGTCGCGCACCGGGCGCAGCTCAGTTGATCGTGCAGGTGATGGCCTGGCTACTCAGTATTCCCCCCGTTGCCAGCGCGTAGGGCGCGGCTGCCTGAAGCGTAAAGACCGTTCCCGCCAAGACCGGGTCCTCCGGAATGGGAAGAAAGAAGGCCGTCTCACCGAAGGTCCCCAGCGTGTTCCAAGTGGGTCCGAGTGGTATGACGCCGGCCGTGATCAGTGAAACCAAGCTGGAGATCTCGAGGTAGAGCTCGCAGCCGCCTCCCAAAGGTACCGGTGGAGTTGCCGGACCGAAGGCGGCGTACAGGTACGACGGAACGGGGCTGGTGACATCCACCTGGAAGGCCGTGTTGCCGAGCATGGGGGCCTGCCACGTCAGAAGGACAACGCTGGCGCCGTTGCTCGCGGGACAGCTGTAGCCGAACGCTGATGTGACAGCGTACGGCCCAGTCGTCCGCACCCGAACGGGGACCCGGCACTCGCGCGCTCCGTTTCCGTGACCCAGAGCGCCGAAGTAATTACGTCCGCAGCTTCTAGTCGTCCCATCGCCCTGCAGGATCAAGCTATAGCCTCCTTCAAAGAACCCACCGCCGGCGATGGCCACGACGTTGCTGAGGCCAGGGATCTGCATGGGCGTTGGGCGATCCGTCGCGTCACCCACTCCGAGCTGCCCGAACTGGTTCCGGCCCCAGACCCACACGGTCCCGTCAGCTGCGAGTGCGAGGCTGTGTCGCGTCCCGGCCGAGATCGCGACGATGAATGGCAGACCCGCAACCGTGCGCAGCGTCGGGTTACCCGGCGTGGGCGTCGTTGGCGGCGGTCCTCCGAGTTGGCCGTAGGTGTTGTCCCCCCAGGCGAGGACCGTCCCCGCGGCGGTGAGCGCGAGACTGTGCTCGCCGCCGGCGGAAACTGCCGTGGCTTGGCTGATGCCCGGGACAACGACGGGCGGTGTGACGATGGTCATACCGCCGAGAGCACCGGCCCCCCATGCCCAGACCTGCCCCTGGCTGTCCAAGGCCAGCGCATGGCGTTGGAGAGTCGAGATGGCGATGATCCCGTTGAGGTTAGGGATCTGGAAGGGGAAAGGGACCGGCGGCCCCACGGCGCCGTTGCCGATGACCCCAAAGGAGTTGTTACCCCACGCCCAGACCTGACCCTGGGCGCTGAGGGCCAGACTGGACCCGTCACCGGCCTCGACGGCGATCACCGAGACGCCTCCCAACCCCACCGGGGTGGCCGGTCCCACAAGTCCGGCGGGGGACAGGATGGCCAACCCAAGCTCGCCTCCTGTATTGATGCCCCACCCGACCACGGAGCCTCCCGAGATGACCGCGAGGCTGTGCCGATGTCCGGCATCGACTTGGACGGCGTTGCCGATTCCAGTCACGGGTACCGCATTGCCGGAGAGGAAGCCGAACCAGATGCCGAGTCCCCAATCGACTGTGCCCCATTGCTCCACCCCGCCGTTCTGGAGGACGCGCAAGCAGTGCGTGCCCCCGGCAGCCACGCTTTGCACCGGGTTCTGACCGCAACCCGGCCCAGCCAGCGAAATGACGGTCAGAAGCAGGAGACCCAAGTGGAGAACCACGGAGGGAATCCACTGAATTCGGGCAGGCGACTCCGTCATTGAATCGCACCTTGAGTCTTCGAAGTGATCCGACATGGCGTTTCCTCAAGACTACGGTCGCACACGTCGGCGTGTTCTTTGTACCAACTCGGAGATTGGCCCCCGCAGGAGGTCCGCCCGGAACTCGCCGCACAGGGTGCCGTATCTGCCCCTCAATGCACGACTTGGCGACCACGAAACGCCGTCCGAAACTCGCTGGACCCATATAGCCTCCGATGACTGAATGGCGGTCCAGTCCAGATTCCGGGCCCGAGAGGACGGCCGAGCTAGTCAGGACCTTTCAGCCCCCGACGCCGAATGCGCGATGTTACGACTCGCGGCCTCCGAGGCGTCGAGCCGCTCTCGGAGTGCCAGCACCTCTCGCGCGAGTGGGCCGACGCAGGACCGGCAAAGGCTATGGGCCCACGCAACGAGAACCATGAGTGCCGCCCGACTATGGGTGCTTGTCTCGTTCGAGGTGTGGAACCTGTATTACAAAGCGCTTACCGGCTCCTACCGTCGTCGTTCCTCCCACGAAGCGCCGTTCACCTTTGCGCAACCTCTGACTCCCTCCGGCTTCGTAGGCCACTCGCCAGCTTGAATCCCCCGGTGGGAGACGGAGCGTCCTCTCGAAGCGACCCTCCGTGCTAGGGCTGAAGCAAAGCTGTTGAATCCATGGGCCCGCTGCGGTTCGCGTCGAGATGAGTACGTGTTGCGTTCCTTTGGGGGCGGTCCCGGCGAACACGAGAGTGCCGGGCGGACCGACTCGGACTGTGACCCGGTCTGTCCGGCTGGGGTGGATCGTAACGTACGCTTCTCCGACGTCGGCTGGTCCAGCGATGCGTACGTGAGCGCGCCCGGGCGGCACGTCGCGCGCAGTGAAGCGGCCGGTTGAATCAACGTCGATTCTCCGGCTGTTCCACCTTGCGATCCAGATATCCGAAGCGGGCACCTGCTGGCGTGGCACAGAGACCGTCGCGCTGAGAGTCGACAAGTCGACCTGGGCTCCCGCTTTCACTTCAACTTCGAGGGAGCCCGTGCACGGGATATGGACGTCGAGCTCGTGAGTGTCCTCACCAGGGTTCACCACGAACGGAACCTCCACGCGGGCAGCCCCGCGCGGCTTGGTGGTTATTGTCCAGCGTCCGGGAAGCAGCCGATCTGACGTCAGCAGGCCCATCTGCCGCGACGCGAGTCTCGAGAATCCGCGCTCGTGTCTGATCCTGGCCGTAAGAGGCTCCAGCGGCGCTCCCGAGGTGTCGGTGATGTGCGCGACCAGCCTGCACACGCCGATCGCTCGCCGTACCAGGGCCATCTCGATGTTCTCTTGCCCGCCGACAACCTCGATGGCGAGACGCTCCCAAGAAGACACACTCCCCGTGACGCTCAAGACCCAGGCGCCTTCGGTGGCGTTTTCGAAGCGAAACCGGCCACTTCGATCGGTGAGTAACTGGAGTGATTCGCTCCTGCCAGGGCCTCTGCGTCTCAGGTTGAGCCGAACTTGCACAGGCTCACCGGTGTCATCGACAACGCGGCCCGACACTGGCCTACGCCGCGAAACGGTGAGGTTGATCTCTGGCAGCGCCGTCCCAGGCTCATAGGTCACGTACGTCTGTGCACCAACGAATCCCTGCGCTTCCACCTCCAGGCTCTGTGCGGGTACTGCGGCGACTCCTGTCAGGAGATACCGGCCATCCGCCCCGGTTGTCGCGCGTGTCGGACCGCAAGTCACTCTTGCTCCCGCTATGGCATTGTTCTCGGCGTCTGTCACCTGTCCGGCTACCGTCAGCGGCGCCTCGGTGACAAGAACCAATAGTGGGTTCATCTCAGAAGCCGCTACGCGAACTCGGGGTAGCCAGGCGAGGTGGCGGGCACCACGGGACACGACGATTGAGTAGACACCGGCCGAGGACCGGGTGGGGAGATGCGGGAGAGCGCACCGCCCATCGGGCCCGGTGCGTCCCGAGAACAATGCTCGGGCTTCGCTGCTGATCAGTTCCGGGATCGCCACTCCCAGGTCGGGCTGCGATCCCCCGAGAGGAGAAAAGGAGGGGTTCGCCTGAACCGTGGCGCCGACCACGGATGAGCCCTGGGGGTTGCGTACTTCTACAGTGAGGCGCGCGCTGCCGTCGGCGATTACCTCAATGTCTGATAGACGACGACGTCCCTTGACGACTGTCACACGTCCGACCCCGCAGTGTTCGGCGGTCAGTGCGAACAGTGTGTAGTTCCCGAGGGGCTCGGCTGGCAGATGTTCGATGGAGAAGGTGCCGTCGAGAGCCGTGCGGCCCAAGTCTCGTCGGTGACCTCGGATCAGATGGACGTTGCTGCCGCGGAACAGCAGGAGCCTTGCGCCGGCGAGCGGCGCACTCGTGTCGCGAACAAATGCACGGCCCTCTATGCACGTGCCCACGCCTAGGCGGATCTCTCCGAGATCGAACGTGCGCCCCCCCACGTCCTCCTTGAATCGCCACGGTGCCCGTTTCTCAGCGGGAGCGTAGCCATCCGCCTGCACGAAGACCTTGCTCCCGCGGGTGGAGTGAACGTCTCGGATGATAAAGCGGCCATTCGCCCCGGTGACGCCCCTCGACGATGTAAGCGCGTCCGGACCGAGAGAACTGCCGTACGGCGTGAAGCACATGGCCACGCGGGCCCCCGCGAGAGGCTTCCCGGACACGTCGTCCAGGACGACGCCGACCACTGTGGCGCCTGGCTGCACAAGGACCTCCCCCAAGTCGACGATCTCGCCGGTCGTAGGATCGGGTTCCGTGTTGTCGAGGAAGGCGAGTGCCGGAGCGAAGCCCCGCGCTCGGACCGTGCAAGCCGGTCGAACCCCTGTGGGGCAGCCAGCAGCTCGGAACACTCCGGCGGAGTCGGTGAGACCCTTGCGTGGCGCGACTTGCTTCAGGGTGTTTGGGTCCATGAACTCCAGGATCACTTCGGCCCCCGGAACGGGGGTCCCGGTTGCCTTCTCCACGACACGGCAGGTCACTGAGAAGCCGCGGCCGATAGAAGTGTTCTTCTTGCGGTCGCCGTAGGCTTCGGTGGCGATGGAGGTGTCATCGCTAGGACCTGAGGAGTCACTCCCCGGTCCCGCTGATCCAGGATTCGCTTCAGCTGTTCCGTTTCCACGGGCGATCTCGCTGCCTTCTGTGTTTCCTGACCTGAGAAACGCGAACCAACCAACGAGGGTGATCGCAATCACGCCTGCGACGATCAGCGTCTTCTTCATCACGATCCCTCCTGAAAGCGCGGTGGCCGCCAGACTGCTCGCCGAACACAGCGGAGGCGTCGGTGTCTCGCGGAAGACCAAAGGTAGTAGGGCACCCAACAGAGGTGGCGGTTCGTCGTTGCCGAGTCGTTGCAGCCAGCGACGTAACTCCGATTCGGCGCGTTGAAGGCGGTCACCCACGCTGCCTGGTGGCAAGTCAAGCACCGCGGCAATCTCACGGTGGGTCAGGCTTTCGCCGTGACGCAGTGCGAGAATGGCTCTGTCCAGACGATCAAGGCGCTCGAAAGCGGCGAGGACCCACTGACGCAGGTCCCTCAGCCTAGTCGGATCCGCGGCATACGCTGAGTCGGCCTCGGGACCCCAGGACTGGACGCCGGGCTTGTTGCCCAACTTCCTGACCTGGTTCCACGCGACGCGAAGAGCAAAGGCTGTCGGGTGGCGGATCGTGTCGCCGGCTCGAAGTCGTCGAAGCAGGATCAGTCGGGTTTCGGCCGCGAGATCATCCGCGGATTGGCCACCCACGTGGATCAGGAATCTGCGCAGAGGAGCATCAATTTGCTCCAGGGCCTCGTCTGCTGGCGTCCGGGTCACGGGGTCTGTCACTGCTCCTACAGTGAAGAGCGCCGTGCCGGCTTAGTGAATACGAAATGTTGGCGCGCAGGCGGTGTCCAGGTCGGAGGTTCGAGTCGGGGTCGCTACGCCGCGATGCTGACTCGACCGATGTGAAAGGACTTACGCCAGATTCCGGGCTCGAGCGTCCTCTGTTCCGCGAAGAGTCGTCCCCCCGCTACTCTTGAAAT
>JANQEO010000253.1 GCA_028278325.1 Candidatus Binatia bacterium | reverse complement strand
CATCGAGAAGACGGGCTGGCGAAAAGTCATTCCACGTGGCTGAGCCGGTCATTCAGCCGGTCGCGTTCACCAGCGCGGGTGGGCGGGGCTTCGCCCGTCTCGCGGATGACGGCCAGCGCGGCCAAGAGGTCTCCGCCTTCAGGGTGCAGGTCGAGAGCCGCCAGGGACCGCTCGGTCAATCGGGAACCAGCCCGTGGGGCGCCCGTTCACCACCGAGGTCAGGGCCGGGAACGAACTTGTTGACGGTGGCACCTCAGTCACTCGAGGATCGGAAGTTCACCGCCACCGGTGCCGTCCAAGAGAGTATTGCTGCGCGCTCGCCGGAGGCTCGACCGACGCCCATCTGGTGGTGGACGTCAGTCTTGGTCGCCGTCAGCATCTGGCAGGTGACGTTCCACGCAAAGTTCCTGGCGGGCGCCCTTTTTGTGGTCGCGCTGGCCGCGTGGACGTTTCGAGTATGCGGGCACCGAACGAACGTGTTGCCCGTCACGGTGTTCGGGATTCTGCTTGTCATCGCATCTCCCTTTGACGTGTATCCGATAGACGTCCCTGGACCACCACGCCTGGTTCCGTACTTGTCTGGTTTCCCGTCAGAGGGGGGCTTCGCCATGGCCGAACGCGGTGATGCCGTGCTCGGCGGATGCGTCGCTCAAGGGTTCGAGCCGACCTGGGTTCTTGTCTGGTGACGTGAGTCGCCGCCGGATCCCGCGCTGGGCCGGTAGCGGCGGCGAGGGTTCCTTGCGTGAGACGTTGCACGTCGAGCGGGCCGTGTACGATTTCCTGTGGTCTCCACTGTCCCGTGATGCGGAGGCCCTCGCCGGTTAGCAGTCCGAGCATCGCGGAGTCCGCTTCTTGGATGGACTCTTCCACGAGTTCGTAGAGGCAACGATCCACAACGACAGTGCGCTCGTATCATGGGCGTCCAGTCTTCTCGTCACGGCACTCGGGGTCTTGGTCCCGCTCATGGTCCGCGCATCCCTACGGCGGTGGTCCAAGCCAGCGGCGTCCGGTCTTGCTGGTGTGGTCTGGGGGATGGTGTGCCTGCCCTTCTCACAGTGGTTGTACTACCACTGGGGGTGTGACTGTGCCCGATTGACGATCTTCGGATTGCCCGGAGTGGTGTTGTACTCGTTCCACATGCTTCCCGCGACAATCATGCCCTGGGCATGGCGCGCAGATGGAACCCCCGATCTCGATCTACTGCTGGTTTCGGTGGGAGCGTTCTGGGCGCTCGTGAACGGGATGGCGGGTTTCTGGGCAGAGGTCTGGCTCGCGAAAAGACCGCGAACCCCCGCCGCATGACGCGAAACTCTGGCACCAGAGCCTGCGCACGTCCCCGTCGAACTGCGCGGGCGTGACTCCGTTCGGTACGATCTTCAGAATGTGTGCGTCGTTCGAGTCCGGTCTTGAGATGGTCCTGCGAGGAGAAGGCCCGGGGTTCGCCATCATAGGAGGGGACGAACAACGCTTGGTCGAGTCCACCGCTGCGTGGCTACGAAGGCACCCAGCCACCGAGCGACGAAACCACGAGGAAGCTCGGGCGATCTGGATCATGGACCGGCTGTTGCCGCTTGACGATCCCACGCCGTTTGAAGAGTTTCGCGCTCGTCGGGCGTTCGAGGTGGGGATCTACGCATGGGGAAGGCGTGCGCCCGAACTGATGGTCCAGGAAGTGGATCGTGATGCCTGCCTGGCGCCAATCCTGGCCGCTTGGATCGACACGCGACCAACGGACGAGGACCTCCTCTCGTGGTACGAGGTCTGTCGCAAACGGGGGTGGGATGAGGGGCTCACCGAGACTGCATCGATTGAGGAGTACTGCGCACGCTCACCGGATCGATCCCAGCTGATGAGCTTCTTGGACACTGCGCCAGAGGACGGCGTCCAAGCCGCGCTCACATATCTCGTAGGGTCGGTAGCAGCGGGTGAGCCTCCCGAGATGTGGGCTCCGTCTCTCCAGGGCCCGGAGATTCAAGACCCCGACTACTGGAGAAGGGCAGGCCAGTGGAGTTTGGGATTGAAAGACCACCTCATCTCCACGCTTCGCGACCTTGGGGAACATGATCTTGCAGAGGTGTGTAGCGGCTTGGAGAAGCGAGACGCAACGGCTGTACTTCAGAACGTCGCGATCGAGTTCTTCATCAAGCAACATGACGCGCGCCACGTCGATCGACTCTTGCAGGTGGCCGGAAGCGATACGCCATACAACGGCTACTCCGCGATCCGACGCTTGGCGGAGGTACTTCCGCAGGATCGGGTCGATGCCTGGAGCGTCCTGCTTGCTGATGGCAGCTACGGGACGTTCCCCATGTGCCGGTTCGTCGAGTGGCTGAACCCGGAATCGCGGGACGTGCTGATCCCGTGGTTCACCAGCGTTGATTGCCAACCAGGCCCGGACCTGAACGAGTGGGCGGTCTCTGCGATGCGTGGATGGGTCAGCAAGGCCCCGAGGGTCGAGGTCGAATGGTGGGCCGAGCGACCCAACCTGCCTCTCTGGCAGCAACTCCTTTGCGATCGCGTCCTGCACGCGCCTCCAGCCCTCTCTCCTCCACCTGTGCTTCACTTCGGGCAGGATGTGGAGGCCGACTTCCGCTTGATCGATCCCCTGAGCTTCCGGGGCGAGTGACCAACATCCCGTTGCCGGGCACTGGCAGCAGAGCATGCGCACCCAGTCCTCGTTGAACTGCTCCGACGCGGCTCACAGTCGGCGGCGCGTTCACCCGCACGATCTTGCGGGCATCGACTCCGCGTCAGCGGATCAAGCCAGCCTCAAGATCAGCAATGATCTCCTCTGGCGGGGTGATCAGTGTCGTCGGGTTGCCGTTGCGGCGGCTTTCTACGACGAAGTCGTGCACCACGGCGAACGGGACGCGGGAATCGACACGCAGCGCCCGGACTGCATTCGGAGTTCTCGTCATCAGCCAGTCCCAGTTCTTGGGGCGTTGGCATCGGAAGCCCCACGCGCGCTTCCAAGAAGTCTCGGTGGCGGGGACGCCGGCGAGAAGCGGATCGAACAGGACGTGCGCCTCGGTGTCCGCAGATCGCTGATGGCCACGCTTGACGCTGAGGCTCAATACAACGGGGGGCTCGCGGTAATTGACGGCGAGGTTCCAATGGAACTGGATCTCAACGAATGCGTCCGTGGCTCCGGGCCGCGCCACGGCGTACCGCACGATGGCAGGGCTCTCCTCGCGTTCGTGTTCCCATGCGCTGTCTTCCCACACCGTCGTCACCGTCAGCACTCCCCAGACCCAGCCGAAAGAGACTCCCGGGGCGCATCGGATGACGAGGATCTTGTCGGAGGAGAACACGCCCGGAGCCACCAAGCCCCCTTGCTCAACCCACTTGCGATGCGCCGGGCCTTCATTGAGGGACTCGCGCGGGATCGGGCCGGACGCAGCCCGCAAACGGCGGCGAAGATCCTGGAAGTCCGAGCACCGATGTCCCTGGAACAGGATCGGGAGTGTGCCGGGCTCCGCGAGGCCAGGGCTCAAGATGTCAACGAACACGACGTACTTCTTCAGCGAGTCCCATCGTCCCCACGGGTTCCACTTAGACGCCTCTGCGGTCGGTGGAGACCGATCCTCCGCATGGGCGGAGAGACCGCTCTCACCCGATTCTTCAGTCGACGGCCAGATGAGCAGGGTCAAGCACGCACCCGCCCCGAGGATCGCAGCAAGGAGGGCTATCGAGCGGATTCTCATGCCTCGTTCCGTCCCCTTGTCGGGCTTCGCCCTCTGCTGTCATCGCTCGGCTTGCCCTAGGGGTTCGCCGGTCAGTGCGCGTCGACGTGAACGGTCGGGCTCAATGGCGTTTGAGGGGCGTCAACTCAACGTGAGCGGACATCGTGTCCTCGGTGACCTCTACCCACCTAGCGTGAAACGCCGGACCGCTCTCGATGAGCAGACGGCCAGGTGTGTCTCGCTGCATCCAGACCTCGCACCGGGTCCGTGTGACTTCGTAGCGTGGCCACGCCGACATGTTCTCGGTGTGCGGGTTCTCAACCCAAGCGACGCGGACATCGCTGACCGGGTCGCCGGAGCCGCGTTGGACGAACCCGACCTGAACCTTGCGGCCAGCTTTCAGCTGAATCACGTGGACCTGTGCTTCCTCGACTGGGAGCGCGCGTCCAAACCCCTGGCCGGGCGCCCAGGCCACCAACGAGAGGTAGCCGGCAAGAGGAAGCCCGTCGAAGCGAAAGCGCCCCGCGGCGTCACTGGTCGTTCGGCCAAGCACGCCTTCCGGTGGTGGGCTCTGCCCGTGTCCTGTTTCCTGCAACGCGACGACCGTCGCTCCAGCGACGACTTCGCCGCCCGATTCTAGGACAACGCCATGCAGGCTGACTGCCGTGGCGAGAGCGATCTCGAAGGGCCGCTGGAGTGTCAGCCGGTAATGCGCTGTTTTGCCGTACGACCTCGCGCTCGCGACCGCGAAGTAGTCACGCCGTGGGATGCGGCAGCTGAACGTTCCGTCCGATTCCGACTCGACTGTCGCGGTGGGGACGGGCGACTGTCGCAGGAGCCCCCTTGGCGGTGCGATGTTGGCGACGAAGCTGACCCTTGCGCCCTCAACGGGTTGCTCATCGTCGCGCCGAACAACTCTCCCACGATAGGTGACGAGATCGCCCAAGTTGTCCGGGAAAGGAGGGAACTCGTTCTCGACGCGGTCGAGCCAGGCGTCGTACCGGCTGGGCGAGCTCGTGTCCGCACCAAGAATCCGGCGCGTCGGTCGCGGGGCGGGGCGGTCAGCGGCTGCGTGGTAGACGATCCAGGCCGCTGCGAGGCACGCCAGTCCGGCGGCGATGATCGCGATGGTGGCGGGGCGCATTGACGTCTTCCCGAACGTCGGAGGCAGCTGGAGGTTCAGCACGCGGCCCCCCTGGACCCGGAGTGGCGGGGCTCGTTAGGCCCGCGTTTCATAGTTCACCGCAAACCGCCACAGGTGACAGAACGTCATCGTCGCGGCGGTCGTCATAACCCCTACAAACAATAGATTCACGTCGATGGCGGCTCTCAAGCTTCACCACGAAAGGGCGTTTCAGCGGTGAAGTAGCGGTGAAGTATGGGAAGGGGTTCTTAAACCCCTGATTGGGCCTCGGGGGGGAGCTCCCATGGCCTGAATCATGCGACCTCGTGGCGGGCCACTGCGGAGACAATCCGGGGAGACGAAGGCGTCGAAATGAGCCGGCTCGTATCTGCCCGTCAACGGACGATTTGGCGCCGTATGAGTGCCGTCCAAACTCGCTGGACCCGTTTACCAGACCGAACGCGCGGCTCAGTTGCCAACGGATGCCGCGAAGGCGTTGGTCGAGAACCAGTTCATGGTCCACGGGTTGAGGCCCACTGCTTGGGCATACAGCACCAGCCCTACCAAGGCGGGGTCGTTGGGCACCGGGAATGCGAAGTCAATGCGCCCGACCGGCGGCATCGTCACGTGCTGCAACGGGAAACCCTGGTCTGGATGCAGCAGGCAGCCCGAGAGAGCCGGATGGGCCAGACTCCCGAGGTCTCTCGGGTTCGTACGGTCGAACCCCAGCACCAGCGCCGCCTGGGAACCGTACGGTGCGAAGAAGCTGACGCCGTAATTCGCGTTGCCGATCTGGGGCAGAGTGCCAGTGATGTTGGTCAGGATTGCTACCTGACCGAAAGGCACGCACGGGTCACCGAACGACACCTCGACAGCCCTGTCGATCGTCGCCCAGTCGAGGATCTCTGCCGAACTCGCCGCACGCCGGCACACTCGGAACTCGTCGTAGTCGAAGTAGTTGTCTTCCGCCAGCTTGAGAGTGTCTTGCGACGACCCCGGCAGATCTCCATAGCCCACTCCCGTTTGAGACGGGGTCTGCTGGACGCCGTCGATGTACAGGGTGATCACCGCGTCGTTCGTGGGACCGCGATCGACGACGATCGCGACATGCGCCCAGCCGGCCAGTGCAGGTGTCAGGGCGTCTGCCGGGAAGATCGTCACGGGGCCGCCTGCTGCCGTCGGATACCAATTGAGGCGGACATACCCGTACTGAAGCGGCCAGGATGCGATCGAAACTCCGATGCCCGGTTGCGTGCCGCAGACCGTGTTCAACCCGACTGGTGGGGCAGTTCCCGCGTGAAAGAAGAAGGCGACCGTTAGGTCATCGCCGCTCGGCACCGCGCTGTCCCAGCCCGTGTCGAGTTCCGTACCGGTAGAGAACGGGAGGTAGGGACCCGCGGCCAGGCCTCCCGAACCGAAACGGCCGGGGCCCCACGCCGACGCAGGACCGCTACTAATCATCCCTTCTCCGGGACTGTCGATGTGTGTGGCGAAGTTGGTGACCAGGTCGCCCGCGTTCTCCTCGAACTTGTAGTAGATGATGTCCTGCTGGGCGGGGATCGCTGTGGCGAGAGCGACGAAGGCGAGAACGAGCTTGGTCACGATGGCTCTCCCAGTTCAGGGGTGCAGCGGCAGCGGTTCAGTCTACATCAGAGCATCGAGCGGCCGTTGCACGCTGCATCAAGGCGCGGCAAGGGCGTTGGATCGCATCGCGGATTGGTCTCTCGACCACCCGGTCCTGCCCGCCTTCCTCTTCTTCGGATCTCTCACCGTCGCCGTCTTCTCGATTGGTTGGTCGGTTCACTGCCGGTTCGGGAATCACCCGCGCCCGGCGGCGCCGGCAGCTGTGCTGCGGAGCGCGTGAGCAACCGGATGGGTCGGAGGTTCGACCGCGCGGCATCGCTTCACTCTTCTGTCTCTCCTATCTTGTCCAAGTACTTGCGCGCCTCCTTCCTGATCCACGGTCGCGGGTGCTCCAGGAAACTCCGCGCCTGGGAGGCCGCGTCCGGAACGCCCAGTAGGCGTAGGCCGCACAGGGCATGTCCTTGCACCTCCTCATCCTCCAACAGCAAGATGAGGGTTTCCGCCCTGCTGGGTCCTCCATACCGCCCGAGCAGCATCACGAAAGCCTCGCGGCCCTTTCCGTACTTCGGGTCTCGGCAGATATCTTCGATCGGAAGGAACAGAGAGTCCCGCCGACGTGTGTCTCCGACGTAGCACCAGTGCGGAAGAGCGTTCAAGAACACGTCCGAGGTCGCCCGCAATGCCGTGTCGGCGGTCGTGCTGACGGTGCCGTCACGC
>JANQEO010000226.1 GCA_028278325.1 Candidatus Binatia bacterium | reverse complement strand
TGCCTGCCGAAAGCCGGTCCCCATCCTCCGCAACCACCCCCCGCGTGGGGGAGCTGGGCGTGGCCCTGACCGAAGAGCAGTGGGCGTTCGTGGCCCCGTTGATTCACGAGCCGCGACGACGCAAGGACGGGCGCGGACGTCCGCGGAAGGATCCGCGCGATGTGCTGGACGGGATCTTGTGGGTGCTTCGCAGCGGCGCCCGCTGGCAGGATCTGCCCCACGGGCGATACCCGTCCTACCAGACGTGTCACCGCCGATTCCAGCAGTGGTGCCGCGATGGAACGCTCAAGCGCGTGCTGCACGCGCTGGCGGAGGACCTGCACGAGCGCGGAGGGATCGACCTCTCCGAGACGTTCATCGACGGCTCCTTCTCGGGGGCCAAAAAGGGGGCGCTGCCGTCGGGAAGACCAAGCGGGGCAAGGGAACCAAGATCATGGCGATCGCAGACGCGGCAGGCCTTCCAATCGCCGTTGGCATCGCAAGTGCTTCACCGCACGAGATCACACTGGTCGAAGAGACTCTTGACCAGGCATTCGTGGCCGATGTGATCCACCGCATGATTGGCGATCGCGCCTACGACAGCAACGCCCTGGACGAGCGCCTTCTCGAGGAGCGCGGAATCGAGCTCATTGCGCCGAACCTCTCGAGCCGGGCACGCCAGACCCAGGACGGGCGTCCGCTCCGCCGGTATCGCCGCCGCTGGAAGATCGAGCGCCTGTTCGCCTGGCTCCACAACTACCGCCGCCTCGTCGTGCGCTGGGATCGGCACGCAGAGAACTTCCTCGGCTTCGTCCACCTCGGATGCATCTGCATCCTGTTTCGACATTTCTGAGATAGCTTCTAGTGACGATCGTGTGCTTGAAGCGCTTTTCTCAACAGAGGCCGTCTCGTTGATGAAGGAGACAAACGCTCTCCGAAACTCGTGGAAGGGTCACGGCGGCATCGTTGGGGAAGCTGAGGCGAAGCGCCGCCATGTGAAGCTGGCCGATCACTTGGCGAAGCTGCGATCGCTGTTTGGAACGATCTGGGACCAGTACCAACTCGTCAAGCCGAGGCAGGCGTCTTTCACAGCGGGGCAGTTCGTGTACTCGGTAGAACGGCTTATGGGTTCGCGCACGCCTTTCGAGATCATCGAGGCTGTGGTAGCGGAACCGATGGAAGATGGACAGTTGCACCTCCTTGGCTCGCGCGCAAATCGGGCGCTGAGCTTGCTGCCATTCATCAAGGTGATGGCCTCGCCCACGAGCGCCCAGAATGCGTGTTACTTCTACAACCGCAGACAAGGCGAGAAGCTGAGGTTTGTTTCGTACCACTTTGAGACTGAAGCAGAGGTCATCGAAGCATTCTCAGACACCGAATCTGCTCTGAAGCTCCTTGAGGGCTGAAGCGGGCGAGCGGGGTGGGAACTGTCTGGCTCGCTCGGCCGGGAGGTGACTGGCCGTGCGAATACTTGAGCTGATGATCGGGATCAGGAACCTCGACTTCGTGCTCCCCTCGTTCCAGCGCGCCCGGGAAGGCGTCTCCGAGGATGTGGTACGTGCTGAACAGTTGGCCCATTTACCAAGGAGCATTCCTTTGTAGACCAACAGCATGGTCGTATATCAACCGATCTCTTGATATACACTTGAGCTGGTTCCTGGGGGCAAAGGGGGGATTCATGCCTAGCCTGTACGCGGTTGGATCTCGTGACGCCTGAGCAGGTCCACGACCCGGCAGGCCAGACACGGCTCCTTCGGCAAGCCGCGTCCACAGACAAGCTCGCGCTCGGGCTTCTACTCGGAGCCGGTTGTCCGCAAGCCATCCGCGTTCAGCATGAAGGAGAAGACAGGCCACTCATCCCCGCCATCGCGGGGCTGACTGAGGCGGTTCTCGCCAAGCTCAGGTCGGACGCGGAGTCGCAGCCCTTAATCGAGCAGGTGGAAAGTCACT
>JANQEO010000225.1 GCA_028278325.1 Candidatus Binatia bacterium | reverse complement strand
CAAGGCCTACTGCGGAGACCCGGCGGCGGCGAGCGCGGCCGAGGGCGAGGACCTGATCGACCGGCTCGCGGCGATGATCGTCGGGTCGATCCGCGAGACGTGGCCGGAGCTCTTCGCGTGAGCGCGTTCGTCACGCAGCTCAAGGTGCGCTTCGGCGACGTCGATCCCGCGGGAATCGTCTACTTCCCGAAGATCTACGACTACATCCACGAGGCCTTCGAGGAGCTCTGGGACGAGCACGTCGGCGCGCGCTACTACCACCTGCTGCTCGACCGCGAGGTCGGCTTCCCGCTGGTACACTCCGAGGTCGACTTCCGCCGCCCGCTGCGCTTCGGCGACCGCCCCCTCGTCCGCGTGACGTGCACGAAGCTCGGCCGGTCGTCGCTGGGGCTGCACTACGTCTTCACGGTGAACGACGAGCTCTGCGTGGACGCGCACATGACGGTGGTCTGCGTTTCGCTGCCCGGCCTCAAGAGCCGCCGGATTCCGGACGAAACGAGAGAGAGGTTCGAAGCGATCATGGAGGGCCAGTGAGAATCGAAGAGATGCACGACCGGGGGCACCCGGTCTTCAGCTTCGAGTTCTTCCCGCCCAAGACCGACAAGGGCGCCGAGAACCTGATGATCGCGGCCGCCGAGCTCAAGGAGATGGTCGCGCCGGACTTCATCTCGGTCACCTACGGCGCCGGCGGCTCGACCCGCGAGCGCACGCTCGAGGTCGTGACCCGCATCCAGAACGAGCTCGGGATCACCTCGATGGCGCACCTGACCTGCGTCGGCCACGACGTGGGCGAAATCTGTGAGGTCGTGGGCAAGCTGATCGGCAACGGCATCGAAAACGTGCTCGCCCTCCGCGGCGACCCTCCGAAGGGCGAGGAAAAGTTCGTCGCGCCCGAGGGCGGCTTCGCTCACGCCAGCGAGCTCACCGAGTACCTGGAGGACAACTACCAGGTCGGGATCGGCGGCGCCTGCTATCCGGAATCGCACCCGGAGTCCCCGTCCGCCGAAGACGACCTGAAGTGGACGAAGCACAAGGTCGACTGCGGCGCCGCCTTCCTGATCACGCAGCTCTTCTTCGACAACAAGGACTACTTCGGCTTCCTCGAACGCGCCCTCGACGCCGGCATCTCGGTCCCGATCACGCCGGGGATCATGCCGATCACCAACGCGAAGCAGGTGCGGCGCTTCACCGAGATGTGCGGGGCGAAGATCCCCGAGGAGCTACTCGAGCGCCTCAACCGCTACGAGGACGATCCGGCGTCCGTGATGGCGCTCGGCATCGAGCACGCGATCGAGCAATGTCGCGGGTTGCTCGAAGGAGGGGCGCCTGGGATCCACTTCTATACGCTCAACAAGAGCCAGGCGACGCGGTCGATTCTGGCGGCGATCAAAGAGCTCTAAGAAGAAAGCCGCAGAGGAGCGGAGGTCTCGCAGAGACCGCTATGGGTTTACACGCGGTAAGCCCATGTCTTGAACGCAGCCGGACAAGGGCGCCTGTACGGCAGGGTTCCTCAGCTTCCAGATGACTCCATCAACCATGAAGTGGTGGATTTGAACGCCCGCTATGACGACCGCGTTGGCGAATGCCAGTGGTTGTCCGACGAGCGATGCTGCTCTGGGAAGACCCCAAAAGAGAATCACACCGCCGGCAAGGTTCATCGCTATCCACCTGAGCGTCGTTCGGGTGCGCGCGTACTGGCGGAAAGAACGCTTCGCGGACAGCGTCTCCTTGAGCTGAACGTACCACGCAATGAACAAGTACTGCAGACCGTGGAAGAAGGGCACGTACGCGTAGAATGCCTCGACTGAGCTACCGGGGACAAACCAGACGAATTGTGCAACCGCGGGTGTCGCGACTACGAGGGGAACCAAACGGCGTGTTTGCAGCGATAGCTGCAGAAAGATCACGGCGGCGGCAGTGAGGCTCAGCCACATCCAGGCATGAGCGATGTGCGCCGCCCACATGGGCAACCCGAGGCTCGGGTATGCTACGCCAAAGAACGATAGGGTCCTGACGCCAACTTCAGCCCGAAGGGTCGGCCAGATGAAGGTCGAGTATATGAAGCTCGCCAGAACGAAGCGCTGAACACGACCGAGGCGAAAGCCGGCGCGCCGAGCATAGAGGAGAGTGATGCCCAGTGTTTGACCGCTGAAGTGATACGGGGACCAGATCAGAAAGATCTTGACGAATACAGGCGCGAACCCACTGGGTGAGTTGAACGAGGCAGCAAGGGCCAGGAGAACGAGCACTGGAACCAGTACCGCCGTGAGTGGGTACTGGCGGATGTTCTCTTTGGAATGATAGAGGCGATAAGACGTGGCGGAAAAGTGCGGCCAGTTGCAGAGGTAGGTCAGTATCGCGGCTGCTGCGAGGAAGTGCTCGGTACTCGCGGCCGGTTGCAAGACCCGTAGGGCGACAAAGAACAGAATGGAGATGCCGCCAATGAGTGGGACGTCTACGAAAGGAGCTACATAGTGGAGGGATTGAGCCGCCGGATTGGAGCTCGGCGGTGCATTGGCGGCAGGGAGCATCGCTGCTAGCGGACAGCCGCGGGGACGGAGATGGCGATCCGCGCAGACCTATCCTCCGGCAAGGCTTGCTCCAATCCTCGCGGTGTAGTTGTGAGCAAGGTCCCCAACGGCAACGCCCGCTGGACGCTGAGATGTTCGGTGAGCCATCTACGCCCTTGACATCACCTTCGTCAGGAGATGATTGCCACGCTGTACGCCTTAGCTATCCGACTAAGCCCGTCAGCTTCAGCGGTCGCAGCCAGTTCGTCAAAGACGTCGTCAGAGAGTAGTTTGCGAGCTGTATCCGCAAGAGCTGGTAGCCGCTGCGCCGCAACGAAGATCGCTGCCGTTGCCTCCGGCGGAATAGATGACATTTGCGCTAGATGTCCCAAGAGCTCTTTGGGAACCCGACTGGCCAGAATCTGGCACGCGATTGACGCGGGCGGGCCCGTACGATCGTCCAGGAGCTTCGGCAGATTCGTTACTAAGACCTCACTACTGAGCTCATTGAGAACCGCGAGAAGAAGCAGTCGGGAACGGTAATCAGCCATCCTCGACTCAAAGGAGTCGGTGCCATTCCCTTCAAAGGCGGCCAATGCCGCGCCGGTCCATTCGTGAGTCGCGTACTCGTCCATGAAATCGAGAATCTCGGAGATGATCGTCGCCTCGACTTCGGGGTCTGTCTCCAGGAGCATCAAGCCGGCCGCGCAGCGCGTTACCACATCTCCGGTCGTGGCGTTCCAAATCGACGTGGCCAACGCGCTGCATGACTCCTGGGATTCACGAGTTCGTGCGTGGTAGGCCGCGATCCAAGCACTGGGAAGATCTGGGTTCAGGACGACGACGTCGCGCAGGAGGGCTGCATCCTGTGTGGCATTCGGTGCACGGGCCAAGATCCGCGTCCCTCGATCAAGGACTTGGAGCCGGTCTTCATCGTGTGGCTCCTTCGTTTGCGCGAGCGAGAGGTTGACCGCGGACCGCGCGATGGCGGTCCACTCGGCTCGGTGGCCTGACGAAGGAATCGCTCGAAGCAACTGAAGTCGATAGGACGCCGTGCCTATCGAGAGTCGGTCGAGCAACAACGGTAGATGTTCCCAGGCTCCCCGTTGGATGAGTACGCGACCGGCCAATGCCGAAACGGAGACGTTGGGATGAACCAGGAACTCCGCACAGTAATCAGTTTGCAGGTCAGGGGCCGCGAGCTCCAATGCCTCCTGGAACGCGCGGCTCTCGGCTGCACGAATCTCGCCCGACTGTCGAAGTGCGGAGAGCTCGCGTGTTCGTGCTAGAAAGGCCTCGTCGCTCTTCCACCATTCCGTGTTTCGAAGGATCTCCAGATTCCCCTCCAAGCCCCGGGAGGGAGTGGAAACAGCAGCCCGCTCGAACGCGGGCGTGCCAGCATCCTGGCAGGAGCTTCTAATCGCCGTGAACAGGCCGGCGGCAAGAACCAAGACTATCGAAGTTGCGATCGGGTGATGCGATGTGGAGATCGAGTGACTCATAGGTCTAGTTCTCTACGCTGAATGCCGGCGACCCTGATCCCGGAGATGCGGGAGACTCGGCATCGCCGCACCTTCCGCCTGGTTGCACCGGGTTGGTGCAGGGATCCAATCCAAAGGGGTACGGTGCGGGCTTGAAGTTCGCCTTCGGCTCGGCTGCCTGCGGATAGACGGCGCCCTGCGAGCCGTTGTAGAAGAGATAGTAGGTGGGATAGACCTGCAGAGAACCACCTGGGGCATAGGCGCCAATGCCAGGGGTCCAACTGATCTTTGAACCAATGTTCTCCCAATAGATTCGACCATAGACTTCGGGATCGAACCCCATCGAAGACAGGGTCGCGAAACCCCTAACTCCGTAGACGTCCGGGCTTCCGTCGTTGATATGTCCCTGCTTGCTCCAACCTCCAGCGGTAACGAGGTCGTAGAGCGTTTCGTTCTTGGGACCGGACTGCCCGGGGAAGGCACCCGCAATGCCGCACGGGTTTTCGGTCGTTCCGATCATGGCCTCCGCTCTGAGGTTGAAGAGTGCCTCAGGTTCACCGGGGGTCTGCCCACCGTACCACTTGGCCTGGAACCGGTTCACGAGCTTGTAGTTCGTCTTGTCGTCTACATACGTCTGGTAGCGGGCGTAGTCGAAGTATGAGTCGCTTGGATCACGAAAATCCGCCGTGCCTCCGGACTGTTCCAGCACGGTCAGTGGATCAGGGTTACCTGTGTACTTGAACTGCCAGTTCAGCCAGTAGGTCCTGTTGGGATGATCAGGGTTGTCCCCGAGGTCCCAGGACGCGCCTCCGGTCCCGAATGCAGTGATACCCCAGGATAGAAAACCCAAGTTCGCTAGACATTCGTCGGCCTTGAACGGCGACGGTCCTGAAGGTGGGTATACATCAAGAAGGTCAGCATCTACTCCTGTTGTAGACAAGGGCACCTGCGCTGCATCGATCCAGCCGATCAATACAATATCGTCGCTGCGCTTTCCTATGTCGAGTTGGAACGGCGCCGACGGCACAGGTCCTCCCAGTTGACCAGTGACCGGGTTCACGCATTCGCAATCGCCGCCCGGATACGTCGGATAGTCGGCGGTGACTGTCAGGGTGACCTTCCAGGTAGTCCCTCCGCCCTTTACGGCTCCTGCATCCCACCACTGCGAAATGAACAGGGTTGGAGGAGGCGTTGGATTCGTGAACAGCAACGGTGTTGGAAGAGTCAACCAACTGAGGCTGTCCGGCATGCAAGCAGAGTCGAGGCCAACGACGCTGAATCGCACCTCATCGCTCGTTGACGGCTCGGAGCCGCCGAATACGACTCCACCAGTCGGAAGAGCGAAGTAAGAAGCGGATGCTCCGGCATCGTCCTTTTGCCAGGTCTCTGCAACCACAGCGGGTGCTGCGCACCATTCCGGCGGTGGCGGTGGCGGTGGAGGAGGCGGCGGCGGCGGAGGAGGCGGCGGAGGAGGCGGCGGAGGGCTGGCCTCCACGGTGGGCTCCGTCGGCCCGACCCCACTGGCGTCGGGCCACTCCGCACCGTACCGCAGCCGGTTTTGCACCCCGGCGACGACTTCCCCCCAGTCCGCCTGCAGCTGGCTGCTGCCGGGCACCGGATCGCTCTCATCCTCGACGGACACCAAAACCGCGTGAATCACCTCCACCAAGGCCTGTAGCCGCTGCCTGCGAAATGAATGCTGTGACATTGCAGTTCCCCCTGCGACCCGGACGCCGGGCGGCGGACTGGC
>JANQEO010000204.1 GCA_028278325.1 Candidatus Binatia bacterium | reverse complement strand
ATCGAGCTGATCGCTCCTCACCTCTCCAGTCGCCGGCGCAAGACCCAGGATGGCCGACCGCTACGCCGCTACAAGCGGCGCTGGCTCGTCGAACGGCTGCTCGCCTGGCTTCAGAACTACCGGCGCCTGGTCACGCGCTGGGAACGCCACGCCGAGAACTTCCTCGGCTTCCTCCAGCTCGGATGCATCTGCATCCTGTTGCGGTATTTCTGAGGTAGCTTCTACTCCACTGACACCATACCCGGCTCCAGCTCAAGCAACGACGCGATGCCGTCCAGCTCTTGTTGGATCGCTGAGTTGAAGTGCAATCTCCCGAGGCCCCGCACCTCAGTTGCCATCCACGCCTGATCATCGACAACAAGCCGCCTCCGAAGCTGCGGAGTAGCTTCCTGGAGATGCGTGATGAGCTCGTAACGGGCCTGAGACGTGAGATCCGCCAACGTAGCGAGGTACAGCAGCCTGCTAGCGTCCTTCCTGAGTGCATTCGACGAATGCTGAAGAAGCTCGTCGTACTCGCGGAGCTGTGTGGCCAGCCGGCCGGGCGCTCTGATCTCTTCAGCTAGCTCTGGCCTGTGAGCGGATTCTCGATAGAGTGCCGCCGCCTCCCTGGCCGTGTCGCGCAGCTCTGCCCGTGTGGGCGAATTCGCGAGGAGCTGATTGAGCTCCGCAGCTCTGATCGCAACCAGCTCGCGATCGAACAGGAGATTGTCCCCGTCTGACGCGGCGTAGAGATCGCCGAGATTCCGAACACCTTCTCTCTCAGTTGCGATGCTCGGCACCTCGAGGTGGCTCTTGACAAGACGCTCGAAGAGGATTCCGGACCGATCACTTCCTGCACGTGGAAGCTCTTTCCGCTCGAGCGATTCAAGCAGCCTCAGAGTGGTTACGTACTGTTCCTTGGACCAGTTGACACTGGGATCGGGAATGCCCCGCTTCCTATACTCTCCGACCAAGAGAGAGTCATCCTCGGGAACCTGCAGTCGCAAACTCGCTTGCGCTTCGCGCTCAAGTGCTCCAAGGATGAGAAATACGGCCACCACAGCTGCGGCGACAACACCGTATCTCGGGGAATATCGGTCGAGGTACTCTCTCATGCGCGTTGGCTCCCGGTTTAGAATGGGACCCGGTCTTGAGCAACTCGGCGTATCGACAAGAGGCCCCCTCTTGCGATCTCAGGAAGAAAGTCGGAGCCTCCGGGCGTTGCCTGTGACACCGAGACATCCAATGTCGTTGCGAGGACTTCGCCCACGGTCCTTCCTGGGAAGAGAGCGTCTTTGGCAAGGAGCGCGTTCTCGAACGTTCTGACTCCAAAGCCGAGCGCGATCTGCTGCCGACCCAAGATGTTGAGTCGGCGTTCCAGTTCAAGCTTCGCGAAGGCTTGTTCAAAGGGATCGTCAGCACGTTCGAACGCTATCTCTACTCGAGCCTGTGCGATTCTGTTCAGTTCCCTAAGACTTAGTTGATCGAGTACCGCGTCCGGGATGTTCTCGTTCGCGAAGACACGATCGACCGCCTGAGCTAGATAGCGGCGACTTTGTCCCTTGGGACGATGGTGCAGCCGATTCACCACGCTTCTCGCCGACTCCTCCTTTGCCTCCGCCAACTGTATCGGCCCGGATCGTACCGCGATTGGCAGGTCGTCGTACAGCTGGGAAGCGTCGTCATAGCCGTAGCCAGCCCAACGCGACTGCTACGACAACGGCGAGGCCGATGAGGGCCGCGATCGCGACCGCCATTCGATTCGCTGCTGGGGACGGCGCGGGAGGCACTGTGCCACCGTAGGCTCGGGCTCGAACACGTAGGAGCAGCTCCCAGAGAACCCAGGCGGCGACAAGCGAGAGCACCACGCCAACTCTCGACCAGTCGCTGGGAAGCGTCGCGATGCCGAGAGCAGCCGCCACCCCGAACAGGGCTGCCGCCAGGCCCAAGATGACCCCGATGGCGGTCCTGAGCGTCACGGTCCGCCCCCGAACCCTTCGATCAGGAGCAAGCCTCCACTCGAGAACTCGACAGCTCCCGAAGTGATGGCGAACGTACCGAGCCCCGTGATGCCAGCCCCCGAACCGATCAGAAGTGGGTTCGCGGTCGCGATTCCGATCCCGAGATCGGTGAGGCCAACTCCTGTGACCAAGGCTCCGAGAGCGAACGCCTGTGCTCCACCCGCGGTGCGGAGTAGGCCGGCACCCACGAGGGCCCCTGAACGGAGCTGGCCAGGCTCTTGGCTTGTCGAACTTCTCCAAGCCGGTGGACAGGACCGAGAAGAGAACGAACTTCCCGAGGCGCCCACGCACTTCCCGGCGGGCTTGCGGATCGAAGGACTGCGGACTGATCGGGTCGTTCTTGATCTCCGTCGCAACGATGCCAGCGCCAACTCCTACGAGCGATTCCGGCGAGGGCGATGCGGGCCTCGATGGATTACTTTGGGACGTGGCGCTAGTCTAGCCGGCGTGACGGGCTGCGCCCCTCGCAAGTGATCGTCCGCGCCGAACTCACTCCTGGCGATCTCACCAATCGCCAGATCCACCCCTGGCGGTGGCGGCTCAGGCCGCGACTTGTTGAAGTCATTGTGAAGGCCCTCGATCAAGGGAACTACTTCGGCCTGAAGCCCAGTCGGATCGTGGGGGTTCAGCGGATCGTTGGTCGCATAGCTGTACGGGTTCAACGTCTTCGGTCGCAGGGGATCCCCGAGTAGCGGGTCAGGCTGAAGGAACCGGCCCAGTTCCGTACATCCGCGCTCCGAAGTCGTAGACGCCGACATCGCTTACAAAGCGTTCTCCAGCGAATCCGAACTCCGGGACAGCTCCTTGGGTGATGGTCGCCTGCCCATATGGCTCGTACTCGACTCGAGAGATCAGCGCTCCGCCCGCTCCTGTCACGATGAGACTGCTTCCCAAGTGGTCACACGGGCGGCCTTTCGGCTGGCTAGCGATGTCCTCGGAGCTCAATGCCGCGTCGTCTTGGGAATCAGCCTGGGCGCGATCTCGGCGGTGCCCGCTGCGGCGCTTGAGGGAGACCTCGATGGGGTAGTCGCGATGCTGGGCGGGGCCGATCTTCCGTGCCTCGTCTCCGAAGGTCGCTATGAGGGACTTGAGGCGCTCAGAGAGACCGTGTTGAGCTTCGCTGGTTCGAACCGATCGGACCTGACTTTGGTGGAGCCGACGACATGGGCTTCGCGATTGTCCCGCGAGCGCGTACTCCTCGTGCGAGCCTTGTGGGACAAGGTAGTACCCGACTGCGCATCCCAGCGACTGCGCGAGGTACTCGACTACCCTGAAGAGGTTGTCTATCCCTCCGGCCACCTCTCGTTTGGGCCGTTCCTTCCCCACGCGATCGGCAAAGCCGTGGACCGAGCCAAGCAGTGGTGTCCCGTTGCTGAGAATTGAGTTCGCAACTGCAACGGATCTCGACCCTACGAATCCGATAGTCACCAATCCGGGCGATCCCCTGGGCAACGTGATCAACTCCCCCAACATCCCAACCGATTCGATCATGACTGTCAGACCATGTGGGCAGGAATACGTGAACTGCCCGCGCCTCTTCTATACGACCCTCACATACGACGATATCGGAGGCCGGGACTATCTCTATCCGCACATCCCCGAGCCCGGCGTCGGAGTGCTGTTGGCGACCGCCTCCCTGCTCCTTGGCTCAGCACGGTCACGACGGCAACGACGATGACTGACAAGCGTGCCACTCTCAGCGCGCGTCCAACCGCAGCAACTCCTGGCACGTATGGAGGATGTTCGAACTGAACCACAGTGACCGGAGGATCGCGGTAGGGCTTTGGTGCTGCGCATCTCAGGCGAATCGGCCCCACCGGCAAGAAGGCAACGGAGGAATGACGAGGGGCTGAGCCCGGCGTTCAGCCCTCCGAGCCGGAAGGGCGCGAAGCCAGCAGCGCCAGCCCCAGGAGTGCGCCCAGCGTGCCGAGCACGGGGCCGTCCCCGAAGCGGGCGTAGGGAGGCGGGCGCCCCGCTCCCCGCACGTCGACGACGAGAGAGCCCTCCTCGAAGAGCCCGAGCTGCGCGACGATCTGGCCGCGGGGGTCCAGCACCGCGCTGATCCCCGTGTTGGTGGCCCGTACGATCCAGCTGCGCAGCTCGACGGCGCGGAACGGGGCGTGTGCCAGGTGTG
>JANQEO010000185.1 GCA_028278325.1 Candidatus Binatia bacterium | reverse complement strand
TGCTGTTTGCCGTGCGCAAGAAGCTCCCTGGTTTGCCGCTCGTCGGAGCATCGACCTGGCTGCAGGCGCACGTGTACCTGGGCTTTCTCTGTGCCCTTGACTTTCTACTCCACGGTCGTTGGCGCCTGCCGGATGGCGTCTTCGAAGCCGCTCTATGGCTGGTTCTTGTGTTCATTGTGGTGAGCGGAATCGTCGGGCTGGGGCTCTCTCGGTGGCTGCCGCCCAGGATGGAGCGACACGGGGAGAGAGTGCTGTTCGAGCGCATTCCCGTATTCAGACGCCAGTTGGCAGAGCGAGTGCAGGCGCTTGCGATGAAGTCGGTGCGGGAGACGGCGTCGTCGACAATCGTCGACTATCACTGTCATCGCCTGGCGAAGTTCTTCGCCGCCCCTCGAGGCCGATTGGAGCATCTCCTCGACTCGAATCGGGTCGTTCGCAGACTTCAGGCAGAGACGCAGCACTTGCGCCGCTATCTCGATCCGAGAGGCTGCGAGATCCTCGACGAGATCGAGGACTGTGTCGCGGCGAAGATCAACCTCGACTACCAGCATGCTCTGCAGTCCGTCTTGCGAGGCTGGAGGGTGCTGCATGTGCCCATCTCGTACGCAGCGGTCGTGATGATTGGAATTCACGTCTTGATGGTCTTCGCATTCTCCGGGGGCGGTCCGTGAAGATACGGCTTCAGCTCTTCGGTCACAAGTCGAGCAGCTACGAGCGGCCGGGAAGAAAGTGGGTCTGTGGCCGGGCCGAGGAAGGCGATCCCTGTCGGCGTGGTCCGAACAGTAGGGGACAGTGCAGGACCAGGGCGGAGTGCAAACCTTTCAAGAAGGGGGATCGCTGGGTGTGCACTCGACCGGAAAGCGCCGGGGGACCGTGTGAAGACGGGCCACTGCCCGACGGGTCTTGCGCTCGCCCGATTCCTCCGTGCGTTCCTGTGCGATCGCTCCGATACCGCCGAGCTCGAGTGGCACAGTTGGTCGTTTGTGCGGTGGTCGGCCTTGCATTTGTCATGTTCGGTGGCGCCTCTTCGTGGTGGCTCTCGCCGGGGCCGGTGACGCGGGCCCACGGTGAGATCCCGTCGTGCGCCGGCTGTCACTCGGCTTTCGAACGCGGTGTGGCGTCGTGGCTTTCAGCCGCGATCAACGGTACGGACCTGAGACTCGAAAGCGGGAAGTGTATTGCGTGCCACGACATGGGCTCGGACGCATTGTTCGCGCATTCGATGTCGGTCGAGGCCATGGAGGTCTTCTCTCAGCAGACAGTCTCGACCAGGATGGATCCCGTTCCTTTGGCGGGAGCGCTGCTGTTTCACGAAAGACCCGAGGTTGAGAAGGAGCCCGTCCCGTGTAGCAGGTGCCATTCGGAGCATCATGGACGGGATGAGGATCTCGCGCGAGTCGCGGAAGCGAGATGTCAATCCTGCCACCAGCTACAGTTTCCGTCGTTCTCAGATGGGCACCCTCGTTTTGAAGGCTATCCGTCGAGTCGAAGGCCGCACGTGAGCTTCGATCACGCCCGCCATTTCAATCGACATTTCCCCGAATCAGGGAAGCAGCCGCCTTCGACATGCGGTTCCTGCCACATCCCGGACGATTTCGGTCGCGACATGGTCGTTCGAAGCTTCGACGACACCTGCGCCGATTGCCACCTGGGCCAAATCAACGGAGTCGATCGAACCGCTGGATCTCGGGCCATCGCGGTCTTCAGAGTTCCGGGGCTCGACGCGGAGACGCTCAAAGATCGAGAATTTGACATCGGCGACTGGCCTCGGTTCGCCGAGGACGAACCAACCCCATTCATGAGGCTGTTGATGTCTGGAGATCCTGAAGTGCGCAGGGATCTGAGAACGGTTTCCGGACTCGATGATCCTCTCGACCTGCGAGAGGCTGAACCCGAACAGCTTGAAGCGGCGGCGAGGGTGGCCTGGGCTGTCAAGGAACTGATCTACGACGTGATGGTTGTCGGCGTCGACGCTATCTCGGAGCGAGTGGAGTCTACGACCGGAAGGCCCCTCAATCGAGCCGATCTGGTCGAGCTAGTAGGCGCTTTGCCGAGAGAGGTCATGGCATCGGCCCAGCAGGAGTGGTTCCCGAACCTTCTCACCGAAGTGCCGAACTTCAGATCGGAGGCTGTTTCGCAAGGATCGAATCTGGGGCCTTCTGAAGCGAGTCCAGAAGACTTGAGTCCCGAGTCGGGCGGCGACCCGAGCGCCGGAGCTGTTGAGCCGGGGGACGAAGAAAGTGGCGACGATCTGCTCGCGTCCGACGATCTTCTTGGAGAAGATGAGGACGCCGATCTTCTGGAATCGGACGACTTGCTGGGAGAAGAAGCCGACGACCTCCTGGCAGATGATGGTCTCCTGACCGATGACGAGCTTCTGGGCGACGATGAGCTCTGGCAGGCCGACGACGAGCTCTTCGACTTCGCCGAGCCCGAAGAGCTCACAGACGCGCTCATCGAGCTACCGTCAATCGACCCGGAGGAGTGGGCGAGTCTGGGCGGGTGGTATCGCAGTGAACTCACTCTCTACTACCGGCCGATCGGCCATTCCGATTCGTTCATGGGGACCTGGCTCGAGGTACTGTCTCGAACCTTCGGCACTCGACACGAGCGGACGTCTCGGCCGTTGTTCCAGTCCCTGACCGATCCGTTCGCTCCCGGAGCCTGCACGAAGTGTCATCGTGTGGACCGGACCACGGCGGGCGAGCTCGGTGTCAGCTGGTCGCCGAGCAGGCAGCCGAGGCCCGAAGAGGACTTCACGGTCTTCTCGCACGTTTCTCACTTCAGCTTGCCCGGGGGAGCTGAGTGTGTGAGCTGTCACAAACCAGCCGCAGCCGGTGATGTCGCACCCGCATCGGCGAACGTCAAGTCAGAGGGGCCGATGCCATCTTTTCTCGACATCGAAAAGGAGATGTGCTCCGGATGCCACGTCGAGCAAGGTGCCGGCGAGAATTGCACGATGTGTCATGGCTACCACGTGGGTGTGTCGAGACACCGCTCGCTCGGATCCGAGATCGGCTCGTAACGTTTCCAGGCTGTTCTGGGGAGCTCGCCAGCGCGTGCGGGACTCTTCAGCAGGCCGGAGAGGCCTGCCCGTCGGATGTCAATGCCTTCGCAGCCGGTGAATCGTCCAGGACTCGAAGGACGTGGAAGTGGTAGATTCTACGTCGAGGCAACCACAACTCGGACTGGCTCGATCTTTTAGGCGCGAACTGAACAGAAAACGCTCAACAACCTCGGTGGAGACGAATGACGGTTCAAGTGACCGAAACAGCATCAGAAACGGCGTCGCAGGTTCACTGGGTAGATCCGGAACTGACCATTCTGATGCCCTGCCTGAATGAGGCCGAGACTCTGGGCTTTTGCATCGACAAGGCCACGGATTTTCTTGAACGAAGCGGAATCAGTGGCGAGATACTGATCGCCGACAATGGCAGCAGCGACGACTCGGTGGAGATCGCGAGGTCCCATGGTGCGCGGGTGGTGCGGGTGGAGGAGAAGGGCTACGGCAGCGCGCTGAGGGGTGGAATCGAGGCTGCTCGGGGTCAATACGTGATCATGGGCGATGCTGATGCCAGCTACGACTTTGGCGCTCTGGACCCGTTCGTCGAGAAGCTCCGCCAGGGCTACGACCTGGTGATGGGCAATCGTTTTCGGGGCGGTATGGAGCCAGGGGCCATGCCACTGTTGCATCGCTATCTCGGCAATCCGGTGCTCAGCGGAATCGGTAAGCTTCTGTTTCAAACTCCAGTCGGAGATTTCCATTGCGGTCTGCGAGGCTTTTCTCGCCAGAGCATCCTGGATCTTGATCTGACCACCACGGGAATGGAGTTCGCCAGCGAAGTCGTGGTGAGGTCCAGCCTGGCGCGGCAATCGATGACCGAGGTACCGACGACGCTGTCGCAGGATGGTCGCAGCCGGCCGCCTCATCTGCGCAGTTGGCGCGATGGCTGGCGGCATTTGCGGTTTCTGCTTCTGTTCAGTCCAAGTTGGCTCTTCCTCTACCCGGGCCTTGCTCTCATTGTGTCCGGCCTTCTGGCCATGCTCTGGCTGCTGGCCGGTCCACGCCATCTCGGGACCATCACCTTGGATGTGAACACGCTGGTCTACTGTGCCGCGGCAATCGTTTGCGGATACCAGTCGGTGGTGTTTGCCCTGTTCGCAAAGGTGTTCGCTATCGATGCGGACCTGCTGCCCTACGACCCAACAGTGAAGCGACTCAAGAGGCGGTTACGCTTGGAGTACGGCATTCTGATTGGGGCGTTGCTCTTCGTTGGAGGACTTGGCGCTGCCTTTTACGCGGTGGGCTCTTGGCGTGCGGTGGCGTTCGGTGATCTAGATCCGGCAGAGTCCCTGCGGATCGTCATTCCTTCCGCGACGGCGATGATCATCGGAGCGCAAACGTTCTCTTCGAGCTTCTTCCTGGGCGTACTCGGCCTCAGGTCCAAGAGATGAGTGGGCCGCGGAGAAGCTCATGGCGAAGAGTCTGAACGACGAGGGCCTGTTGGGTTGGACCAGAACGGTGATCAATATCAGAGCCAACCCAGCGAATGCAAAGCCGTCGGCGGTAGCCGTCAACACCGCAAGCGTTGCTGGAAGAGAAACAAGGAGGGTCAAGGCGGCGACTCCTGCTGCGGCGTATGGGTTGTCGAGTGAGACGTATGACAATCCGAGGCTGGCGAGGAGTACCAGGAAGTAGTGCATTATCATACCGCCTAGCGATGTGTGAAGATGACGACACGGCTCAGCCTATGCCCAGGTCATTCTCCGGATCTGCCACAAAGTGACGCCGCCGATTGCGAAGATCAGCAGGACGGCGCTGGGGGGGGGACGAAATCGGGACGCCTCTGCCGAGGCGGACGGTGCTCTGCCAGGCAAGGTCCTCAACGATTATCCACTGCTGCGAGCCGTCCTGAAACTGAACGATGTAGACCTGCCCGGAGGTCTCCGGGGTGGACCAGACGTATACGACCCGGTCGATTCCACTGAAATTGCTGCCCGGAGGCTGCAGGTTCAGCGTGGTCTCATATGTGGTTTGAGCTTGCGCTGTCACTGCGACGCAGATGAGTATCATGAACACTGTTGCGGGGTAGGTCCGTTGGGTCTTGTTGAGCGACCACCGGTAGGCACGGCTGTGGGTTTCGCCAGCATGGCGCTCGTTGACGAGCAAGCGGACAGCACCGGCGGTATGGAGATGTTGCCCGGCGACGTGAGTAACATCGTCGGAGCCCGTCGTTTCGGTGCTGACCTGTTTTGCCTCGGAGCCTTCAGGGGGCACTTCCAGTGAGTTGGTGTCGGGCTTCAGAGGTTTAGGCAGCAGTGTTTCAGTGCTGCTGGAGAACGAGTCATACGCGCTCAGATCGAGGTCGACTTCAACGACGCCGGAGGACGATCGAGGCTGATTCTCAGGATCGCTGGTACTGCGAATCGGGAGGTGGCGATGACTCCAGTGGAGGATCATCGTGGAGTTGCGCACCGTGGCGGCTCGCACCCGGAACCGGTCTCGCAGACTCTGATCGACAATCGCGAGGACGTGGTCAGGTAAGGAAACCTGACGGAGCGCTACTCTCGTACCGGAACCGATGTCGATGATGGCGATGGACGAGATGCCGCGGTCGCTGACGTCGACCTGGGCCACCAGCAGGCCGGCATGAATCGCCAGTGGCATGTCGGCCCCGGCGCTGTGCCAGATGACGATTCCCAGCTCCGCATCGACGGCGTCGATCCCGCCACCGGGGTTGGCGGCCATCACGAGATTCGAGGTCGCATCGAGCACGACGCCGCGCGAGAGTTCGAGGATTCTCGTCAAATCGGTCTGGTGGATTTAGGGGATGAGGATCTCGGCGCTCGCGATGGTGGCTTCAGCTCCCGTCGCCTGGGTCTGTCTCGGACCCGGCGGAGTCCTGCGCCGATGCAGCGATCTTCTGGAGCTCACGTCTCAGCCACAGCTTGGCCGTGCGCCACTCACGGTACACGGTTGAGGTCGAGATCTCGAGCACCTCGGCCGTTTCCTCCAGGGTCAGGCCGACAAATGCGCGCAGCTCGACAACTCGGGCTTGGCGCGGATCAAGCTCTGCGAGCTTTACCAGAACGTGGTCCAACGCGATGACGTCGACGTCCTGTTCGACTGCCGGTTCGGGAGTGCTTTCCAGAGGAACCATGAGCTGGGGATGGATTCGCTTCTGAGCAGCATGCCGGCGTGCATGGTCCACCAGGACGCGCCGCATCGCCACAGCGGCGATTGCGTAGAAATGGGAACGGCCTTCCCATCCCGCTCGACTCTGATCAACGAGGCGCAGATATGCTTCATGTACTAGGTCGCCGGTCTGTAGCGTGTGCCCCATACGCTCCATGCGGAGTTTGTTGGACGCGAGGCGGGCGAGTTCGTGATAGACCAAAGGCAGGACCTTCTCGACGACCTCGGACTTATCTTGATCCCAGCGTTGCAGGAGCTCGGTGATCTGATGGGTCTTCTGGTCGTTCATGATCCCTCTCGTCGGCAGGAGACTGAAGTCCTACCACGATTCTACGCATTCGTTTCGCAGAAGTGCACTCTGGCCGTTCGGTCTTCCACGGGCTAGTTGGGTGGAAATGCCCTGGGTCGCCTCACTGATCGTCGGCGTCGGCGACGATCTGGTTGCGCCCACCGTTTTTGGCTCGATACAGGTTCTGGTCCGCCAGAGCGATCAGTTCGAGCGAGCTGATGCCTGTCCGAACGGGAGCGACTCCTACGCTGATTGTGACCTTGATGAGTGTCTCATCGAAGGTGAAGCTGCGGTCTTCGACCTCGTGTCGTATGCGCTCGCACAGAGCCTTCGCTCCGGGAAGATCCGTCTCTGGCAGGACGACGGCGAACTCCTCGCCGCCGTACCGTGCAACGAGTTCCTCTTGCCTGATCTCTTTTTGGATCATCGAAGCAAGCTCGGTCAGGATCTGATCGCCGGCCAGATGACCGTAGGTGTCGTTGACCTTCTTGAAGTGGTCGACGTCAACCATGGCGAGGCAAAGGGGCCGATCGTGACGTGTCGAGCGCGCAACCTCACGGTCGAGATACTCGAGCAGATAGCGTTTGTTGTGCACACCGGTCAGGCCATCGAGAATCGTCAGACGGTAGATCTCCTCGTGATAGAGAGACTCGGCGTTGCCTCCTTCGAGGAACTTGAAGATAGTGCCGCCAAGGTTAATGAGATCACCATTGGCGAGCGGCCTCGTGCCGTGAATCTCTTCCCCGTTGACGAAGGTTCCATTGGTGCTTCCGAGATCCTGTACCAGGAACTGTTCATCCAGCTGGAGGACAACCGCGTGGCGCCGGGAGACGTTCGCTGCATCAATCACGATCGAGCAGGTGCTATCTCTGCCGATGGTCAACTCGCCGTAGACCTCGTAACGCCGGCCGAGCTCGCCACCATAGATCAGGACGAGACTCCCGGTGCCGGAACGATTTCCCTCCGGGGTTGGTGTCGGCGCTTCGCGAGTTCTGTCATCGACCATCTGCGTACTCCAACCCAAACACTAGCACGTTGCGTTTGGATCGGTGGCTAAGCTGGCGACAGCTCTCATGGGACCGACTTAGTCGGACGCTCCTTTGGCCTGCTCCTCCAACACGGCCGCTTCGTCGACACGCCCGCCGTCACGCAGCAGCCGAGCATAGTCTTCGAGGGTCTGGACCAACTCAGGGTGCCCTGTAGGCAGGACCTTCTCGCGAACCTCGAGTGAGGCTTTGTAGTGCGTTTCGGCCTCGTTCGGTTGGTTGCTGTCGCGCAGGACGTTGGCCAGGCCCCAGTGTGCCCATGCCGTCAACGGATGGTCCGGACCGGGAACCTTGATCCACATGCCGAGCGCCTGTCGAAGATGCTTTTCGGCGTCTTCCATCCGGCCCTGCTGCCAGAAGAGCACTCCCAGCTCGGCCATTGGATTCGCCACCAGAGGATGAGTCGGTCCGAGAGCACTCTCAAAGTCTGCTTGAGCCCGGACGAACGCTGACTCCGCCTCGTCGAACTGATCCAGCTCTCGGTAGACGATGCCGAGGTTTGCGCGGCTCATCGCTACCGGTGGTGCGCTTGGTCCAAGAGTTTTTTCTTGGATCACCAAGGCGCGCTCGAACAGCGGCAATGCTTCCTCAAAGCGCTGCTCCGAGCCCAGGCAAGAACCCAAGTTGTTCAACGACGTGGCAAGCCTGGGATCGGAAGCATCCAATGCCTGTTCGCGAATGGCGAGGGCCTGCTGTAAGAAGGGAATGGCCTCAAATTGGCGCCCTCGGTCCTTCAGAAGATTCCCCAGGGTCTCCAGGCTGCTCGCGACCGCAGGGTCGTCTGCATCCAGCCGGGTCGTTGCGATCTCGAGCGAACGGCGAACTAACGGCTCGGCTTCGTCGTGACGGCCGCTGAGGTAGAGTGTCACTGCGAGCTCCCGCAGAGCCTCTCCGACAAGTGGATGATCGGGTCCGAAGACGTCTTGCCGAATCTCTAACGAGCGGCGAACGACTTCTTCGGCCGCTTCGTATTCCGCCAGCTCTCTCTCGATTACTCCCAGTTTGTAGAGACTCTCGGCAATGTCTTGGTGATCTGCCGGGAGCTCCTGCTCTCGCAACGCAAGAGCGGAGGACACCATCCCTTTGGCCTCGGTGTATACCTGCAGCTGATCGTAGATGTCTCCGATCGAGTGCATCAGCCGTGCCTGGCGCAGCGGTTGGCCCGCAAGCCTTTCTTCGATTCGCACCGCACCTCGGTCCAGCAACTGCCTGGCGGAGATCGTTTCGCCTCCAGCCTCGCGCGGGTCGGAAACCTCGAACAGGTGGACGAGGAAGTCAGTAACCTCCTCGGCGTCGAGCAGCGCCTCGCGCGCCCTCTCGGCCTCCCACCGCGCCTGCATCATGCCGAACGTCGTTCCGATCGTGCCCAGGATCAAAGCGATGACGGCCAGGGAAGCCGCGGCCACCATCCCACGATGGCGGCGGACGAATTTGCCGGCCAGGTATCGTAGTGATGGCGGGCTCGCCGTCACCGGTTGGTGGTCAAGAAATCGACGCACATCGGCGGCGAGCTCGGCCGGCGAGCCATAACGCTCCTCTCGGTCCTTCGCGACGGCGGTGGCGACGATCCAGTCGAGATCGCCGATCAGTCGGCGGTGCAGGGTCGAGGCTTCCACCTGACGCAGTTCCGCGACCTGCTCTCTGGATTCCGCGTCCTCCGTGGAGAGGCGCTGACTCGGTCGCGGCGTCGGTTCATTGGCCACCATGGACAGAAAGCGGGCCAAGCCCCCGCTGCCCAGCGCAAACGGCCGCGTACCAACCAGGAGTTCGTACAGGACCACGCCGAGGGCGTAGACATCGGTACGGGTATCTATGAGGTCGACGCCGTTGACCAGCCCCAGTGATTCGGGGCTCATGTAGGCCGGGGTGCCGACGATTCGCTCGCCGGTCAAATCCATTGCCTCCGCCAGAGGCTGATCGATCGCCTTGGCGATTCCGAAGTCGATGATCTTCGCCCAGTGCCGCCCGTCGACCTCGGTCACGAGGATGTTCGACGGTTTGAGATCTCGGTGAATGATGCCGCGCTGGTGGGCGTGTTGAACTGCCTCGCAAATGGAGATGAACAGCTCCAGTCGCTGCTCGATCGAGAGGCGGTGTTGGTCGCAATAGTCGGTGACAGGCGCTCCGGAGCAGTGCTCCATCGCGAAGTAGGGGTAACCCTCCGCTGTGGTGCCAGCCTCATACAGCTGAGCGATGTGGGGATGTGACAGTCGCGCCAGCGTCTGGCGCTCGAGGTCGAATCGGGCCGCCGCTTGCGTCGCTGTCACATCGGCTCTGATGACCTTGACGGCCAGCTCGCGATGTACCGGCTGGTCCTGCTCTGCGAGGTATACAGAGCCCATGCCGCCCTCTCCGAGGAGTTCGAGGACCCGAAACGGGCCGACGGCCTCGGGGAGATCAGGTACGGTCGGCGTGGGAGAGTGCGCGCCTGCCTCTACCCTTTCGGGAGTTCCTCCGTCTGGGGAGGAGCGGGCCGGTCGTTCGGGAATCGTGACATCGGCAACGAGCGGTTCTTCGAGGAACTGCTCGCAGCTCGCGCCTCCCTGGTCGAGCAAACTCTCGACCTCGCGCAAAAGTCCGGCATCCTCTCCACAAGCCTTCGATACGTATTGCCGGAGCTCATCACCTTCAAGCTCGCGTTCGAGGACCTCGGCGATAACCTGTTTGACTCGTCGATACAGCTCAGCGTCCACCTGCAGCCTCCGCCCCCATTATCAACTGGACTTCCCATGGACGCGACAATCTTCGCGTGTGAAGCGTCCTGAGCCGCCCGAGAGCGACCCTCGTGCCGGAGAGCAGAAACCACAACGCGCTGATTTCTGAGGGCACCTTCAGTTGTTCACTACCTCCCGCCTCTATCTCTCACGGGATCGCCTCGCTCCAACGGGTGGTGCTGCCGCTGTCGAACCCGTCGCTGAAGATAGTCCCCAAACCGACTGTGAAGAGCCTCGGTAGATCGTAGGTCGAACCGATCGGCTGCCCGGTGTCATCGGTGTCAGAACCGGAGACCGAGACGGTTCCAATGTTGCCCGCCCAGTCTACGGCTTGCACCAGGTAGTATGACGTTCGCTGGATCTCGATGCTGCCTATGAAATGGTCACCGCCCGCCGGAGTCAGCTCTACGGTCAGCCATGAACCCTCGCCACTGACGTTGACGTCTTGGGTGTAGGTAATGTAGACCTTGTAGACGCCCTCGCCGATGTCGGTCACCGGCACATCGAAGTTGACGGTCGTTCCCGCGACAGAGTGGAAGCAGTCAGCTCCGGATATCTCCGTAAGGCAATCGGCCGTGAATGATCCGATCTCCGGTGAGGTCCAGTCCGAGGAGCTCGAGTAATAGTTGGTGAACTCGCGGGTCCGATAGATCCACTGACTGAAGATCTCCTGGCGTTCGCCCGGAGCGATCTCCTTCACGCCCCGGCGCACCGCCACTCCCATGGGAGCGTTCAGAGTGTCAAACCGAACGGAGTCGTTCCCGGAAGTGCTATCTCCCACAAAGCCGTTTGCCGTCGGGTGGTCAAAACTGATGAATGGAGTCGGATGATCGAAACTGATGAACGGCGTCGGCGCCGGACCTTCGACCTCGTCGACCTCTGTCTCAGGGTTGCCAATAACCGGGTCGAAGCACTGGTGGACGGTGCCCAGCACGTCGGTGCACTGTGCCGGATCTGCCGGATTGATCACGGCCGGCTGGACGTACTCTCCGCCACGTATCAGGATGCCATGCAGCTCGGTTCCGAAGAGGCGAGAGTCGAAAGAGATCATCGGCTGAATCGGTCGGCCGCTTTCGCTGGTGGCAAGACCGTCCAGCGTGAAGAAGGTACCTACTTCCGTTTCGCCGACTCCGGCGGTACACAGGAGCGACGCGCCACCGGTATCGGTGCACCAGTCGAACTGGACGTAAGCCTCCTGCCAGTCGGCGGTGTCGGGGTTGCCATCGGTGTCCTGGCCCTTTTCGTAGGCTTGATAGGCAAAGTCCAAGACCCGTAGAGTAGAGACCTGCGCGTGCGAAACATCCATGGCGACCGGCAAAGGGCTTGTCTTGTTCAGGACGGAGCCTGACGCCAATTCAAGTCTGTGCCAATCGGGATCGCCCAACCGCGGCCGATCCCGGCGCTGTGGCGCGCTAGCGTCGGTGGAGTCGATCTCTGCCTGGCTCAAGAGTGCGATCGGGCGGTGGACCCGCACCTCATAGTTGGGAATGCCCAAGACCATTGACTCGAGGAGTACCTTGTGGTCGAACGCGTCGAGGCGTTCCTGTCGCAGAAAGTACTCCAGTTTGGCTCGTCGGAGAGCCTCTCCGACGGCAATCTGGCCGAATCCAACGATCTCCTCGGCAACGAGAAGGATGAGCTGCTCGCCGAGACCGATTCCTTCGGAGAGACCCCATCCGTAGCCTCCGTTGCCTACCAGAACCGGGAACGATCTTTCGGCCAGGATTTCGGGGATATCGAGCAGGAATGCCGCATCGTACTCGTCGGTAGCTCCACCATCGGGCTCGATTGGTACGCCGCTATGGCAACCGACGCCGATCACAATGCTTCCTCGGTTGCTGACACCGGCTGCCTGCATCTCTTGGGTCGTCAACGAGCCGGCGTCTCCTGCCGCCGCAGCGCCCTCAGAGCGGTGGTCGGCATGGCCGGCGATGAACGTGAGGTCCGAGGGCTCGGCGGGGTTGACGCCGAACATCGGGTCGAGCAGGTCGGTGTCGGTCCACGGGGCAACCGCCTGGCTGAGGCGCTCGACGGTGGTCTGGCCGGTGTCGAGCTCGGCCATGAGCAAGGTGTTGATCGCGTCACCGCCGTCGGTCAGGAAGTCGTAGGCCGAGGTCAAGGCACGATCGACGACAGTGACGCCGTCTTGGGCGACAAAGACGTCGATCAGACCACCTATCTGAGACGGTGTTTCCACTATGCGGCCGACAGCGATGTCCGGCAGGTACCAGGTGAAGGAGCTGCCGGGAACACCCGTGGTTCGGGACGATCCGTATGGGGTGTCGGCGAGGTAGGCGTCTCGGCAGAAGGCGGTCATTATCGGGCTTTCGGTCTCGTCGCAGAAGGCGGCGAGAGACGAGGCGTCATTGAGGAAACCGAAGCTCTGAAGCTCGGCAATATAGTTGGACTCGGGATACCTCGGCAGGTTCTCGGCGATACGGTGGAACGGAATCGAGCTGTCGCCGCCGACCAGGACCAGAAACTCCAGCTTGGTAAACGAGTTGGAGATCTGCTCGAAGAGGTAGGTTCTGATCGCATCGGCGAGGGCGTTCGCCTGGGTGATGTTGTCGTCGAGATCGGCGTTGGTGCCGGTAGCCCAGGCGGTTCCGTCCCAGGCGGCGTAGAGCGGATCGAGGCTGGGGACGTTTGCGAGATTGATGACCTGCCCGTCGACCTTGACGTGGGAGACGAAGAACGAGAGGTCGGCGGCGAGGTCGTCGGCCTCGGTGGTGCCGTAGAGCGCCTCCACCCGGTCGCGGTGCCAGACCACGAGGGTGCGGATTTCGTCGGAGTTCGCCTGAACAACATAAAAAGGTGCATCCGAGGTGTCGACAGCGGTGTTGGGTCCGCCTGGGGTGGGGCGCAGGTCCCTGGCGGTGATCTCTACGCGCATCGCGGTCGAGGTCGTAGCGGGCAAGGTCCAGGTGCAGCTGCGGGAGTTGCTATCTATGGTCTCGGCGCAGGTGATTGCGGTAGGACCGGCACCCGCCTCGTCGTCATAGTAAGCGAGGTCGAATCCGCCGAGGCCGATGTTGTCACTCGCTGACCAGCTGATGACCTGGGTGGACTCCGCGGACCACGCCTCGCCGCCGTTGGGCGACGTGACCTCAACGGTCGGCGGCTCGCCGTCGACAACCTCAAGGGTCACGGTCGCAGAGTGGGTCTGGCCGCTGGAGTCGCTAACTATGAGCTCCAGCGGGTACTGCCCAGGCTGATCGAGATCGTAGGTGGCCAGGTCATTCTCAGTGAACTCGAAGTTAGGTACGCTCGAATGGGCGGTGTCGGCACCAGCGATACCGGAGAGTGCCCATCCGAAGGAGGGGCGATCCCACAGGTCGTGGAATCCCACTGGATGGGTGGCCGTGCTGCCGTCGCTGGCAACCAGGGTGCCGGCGGGAATCCGACCGTCGCCGGCCGGTTCGCCGAGACCAATATCGTCGATCACCCAGCCGGTGGCGAAGTTCAGCTCGCCGCCGCGATGGAAACTGAACCGGACCATGGCGCTGGGTGCGGTGGGCACGTAGTCCGCCAGACGAATGGATAGGCCACGCCAGGTGTCACCGGAGTCGTCTAGTGGGACGGGCATGGTGCCCCCATCGTCCACCCAATGGGTTCGATCGATGGCTACTGGAATCCAGGCCACTCCGCCGTCGATCGAGACCTCGATGGTGGCTGCGTCCTGCTCCGCAGGGTTGCCCACCCTGTCGGTCTCGAGGAAGTAGCGAAGCTCGAGGAGGGTCGATGCCGTGATCTCGATGACCGGAGAGGTCAGCGAATAGGTGCCCTCAGGGCCCTGGTAGTGGCACGCCCCGGGTTCTCCGAATCGGTATGCGCGGTATGGTGAGTAGTAGTCGCCCTGTTCGGCGCAGATTCCGCCTTCGGCGATGTGCCAGATTGCGGTTTCACCGCCACCGGCGCTTGGAGTCCATTGCGTTACTCCTTCCACATCGTCAAAGAGCGCCGTCGGTAGGGTGTGCCCCAATGCTATGGTCTCTGCGGCGCCGCCCAAGAGGACGGTGTTGCCGGGAAGGCCGTCGATCTCGATCTTCGGACTGGAGAATGGCTGGGTGTCGGTGTAGTAGACCCCCAGGGCGCCGGAGATCTCCGGTATGCCACCCCAAACGAGCATCTCCTCGCCAGTCCACACGGCCGAGTGCATCCGGGTGCCGGGGATCGTCGTCTCGTCGTCCCGGGTTGGGGTCCAGGTGGCGGAGTCGGCAGCGTAGCGACCGCCGCTCGTCAGCGCATGGGGCGGGCTGGCACCCGCTGCGGGACCATTGACCCGGTCGGCGCCGCCCCAGACGATCATCTCCTCACCGTTCCAGACGGCCGAGTGCTGGCAGCGGGCATCGCCGTTTGCGGGTATCGCGGAGATGGTGCCGGCGGGATTCACGATCAAGCCGTCATTTCGGCAAGGGTTCGGGTCTTGGAAGAGATACTCGGAGGAGCCACCCCAAGCGAGCATTACTGAGCCTGTCCACACGGCGCTGTGGTCCCAGCGCTGGGTGTCGACGCCATTGAACGAAGGACTCCAGGAATCAGTGCCTGGGTCGTATGTCGCGGCGTCGTCACGTATTTCGGAATCGAAGCCGCCAAACCAGGCGAGGCCGCCGAAGATCAGCATCTCGGATCCGGTCCACACCGAGGCGTGCTTGTGGCGGGCGTCGAGCGGTGAAGCGGCCATCGCGGACCAGGTATCGGTTGCCGGATCGTAGCGCCCGCCGTCGGCGAGTTCCAGACCGTTCTGGTCCAGACCGCCGAAGACCAGCATCTCGGAGCCGGTCCACACAGCGCTGTGATAGTCCCGGCCCTGGATGCCGCCATCGAGGGAGTCCGCCATCGCCGACCAGGTGTCGGTCGCCGGGTCGTAGCGACCGCCGATTGTCGGAGTCGACTCTCCGGTCCAACGTCCGCCCCAGATCAGCATCTTGGAGCCGGTCCACACTGCGGTGTGGTTGGCTCTCCCTTCGGGCGTGTTGTCGAGGCTCGTCGGCGACCAGGTGTCGAGCGTCGGATCGTAGACGAGGCCATCCGCTATCGCACCGGCGGTCGGACTGGCGCTCTTGCCGCCCCAGACGATCATCTCGGAGCCGGTCCACACCATGCTGTGGCCTTGAGTCGCGGCCCTGGGAGGTTCCGGCATCGGTACCCATGTGCCGCTGTCCTCCGGCCCATCCCAGGCCGGGCGGAAGCGGCCGCCGCTAGAGAGCATGTTCGACGGGCGACTGGTGTCGCCCGCGTCTCCGCCGCCCCATATGAGCATCTCAGCGCCGGTCCAGAACCCGAAGTGCCCAAAGCGTGGTTCAGGAGAGGGGAAGACGAGGTCAGGCGGAGGGGAGTAGGCCACTACAGGAATGATCGACCATGCGTCCATACGGATGTCGTAGATCACCCCGTTGGCCTGGCGTTGGCCGGTGCTGTCTGCGCCTCCCCAGAGGAGCAACCGGCTGCCGGTCCAGACGAGGCTCGCGAACCTGCGGTCGTCGGCAAACGCCGAAGGCGGAGGCGGAAGCGTGGGTTCGGACCATGCGGTGCCGTCGAAGTTTGCCAGCAGCTTGCCGCTCGACGGATGGGTCGCCCAGAAGCTCTCGCCCGTCCATAACGCAGTGGCGCCCTCGTAGGGTATCGGTACACCGAATTGCTCTCCCCACGGTGGCGCAGGCATGGTGTCCCACTGATCCGCAGCCGGGCCGTACCTCGAGAACACACCCACGGCAGTATGATCCAGCCAGTTCGCGCCGTCGAATCCACCGAGCATCCACATCTCGTCGCCGGTCCAGACCGCTGCGGCACGGCCTCTGGCAGCCGGCTGGGTGCCGTCCGAAATCATGGGTCGCCAATCGCCGAAGGCCGGATCGAAGACCGAACCGTCATCAAGGGCGGTGTAGTCGGGGATTTCAGGTGCAGGCAAAGGCTGGGAGCCGGGAATGACGGGAACGAGTCCTCCCCAGATGATCATCTCGTCGCCGGTCCAGACTGCGATGTGATCGAGCCTCGGGCTCGGCAGGGCGCCGGTCAGGGGCGAGGGAGAGGTAGCGATCCATGTATCCTCCACCGGATCATAGATGCCGCCGGTGTCCAGTGCCGTGTAGTACGGGAAAGCCCCGTCCTCGCTCCAGGTCTCGCCACCCCAGATGATCATGGTCGAACCCGTCCACACCGCGGAGTGAAACGCCCGCGGTTCCGGTGTCGTCGAGTCGAGACGGATGGGCGTCCAGACGTCCGTCGCCGGATCGTAGGAGAACCCCGCATTGGTCCACATGCCCTTCTCTGGCAGGCCCGGTGTCGCTCCGCCCCAGACGATCATTTCGGAGCCGGTCCACACTGCAGACTGGCCTTTCTTTCCCGGAGGCCCTGAAGGTAGCTCAAGGGTCCAGGAGTCGGGCTCGTCGCTGCCGATGCCGATAATCTGCGGCAACAGAAGTCCGACAACGGCATCCATCGCACCCGGCGCGAAAGATTCGGGTTGGCGGGCGAGCCACGCATCGAACGAGAGCTTCGGCGCCAACGCACGGAGCTGGGTGTCCCGTTCGAATTGAGAGCGCAAGCGGCGGTCTGCCAGGACGGGACGGACGAGCACCTCGGCGATCAGATCGGGGTCGTCGCCGAGAGTCGCGAAGAGCTCACGCAGCTTCTGCGGGCGCAGTGTGTTGCGGGCCATGCGGTCGAGCTCAGCCTGCAGTTCTTCGTCCGAGAAGACGATCCCCCAACGCCGTTCGAGAATCGCGGATTTGGCGAGGTCGCGTTCGAACCGGCTCTCGAACGTCGAGATTGAGTAGCGGTCTTCAAAAGGCGCCGTTGCCTCGGTATCGCCTCTGCGATCCTTATCGCGGACTTTCTCGATCGCAGATAGCGCGCGAACGACGTCCTCCTCGTAGGGCGCCTTCGCATAGGCGATAGACGCCGTGATGAGGATGAGCATCGAAACTGACACCGCCAACCGCAGAAAGCGTCGGGCTGCTTTCCCGGTTGCGTCGCCGAGACGGCGAGGCGCCGATAGCGTGAGAGATTTCGAGATTGAATGCCGATCCATCTTGCCCCCTTGAAAAAGCCTGCTGAGAAATGAGCAAGCTCGGTGCCAACTCCATGTGATCCGGAACCCCTTGAACGGGCCATTCTTGGCATGCCACGGCAATCGCCTGGCCCGAATTGGGACAGTGTCCTGACCCATCCGGGGACAGTCCGCTGTGTTGTGGTTTAGGTAGCTCGGAATGGACGCCCCGAGGAAGAGGTCGGAGCGTTTGTCCCCCACGCTCAGTATAGACCTAAACACCTCGATTCATAAGGCCCCTGAACAAATCTTGGTATCCCCCGTCTCAAACCCGTTGGAGAGAGTTTCCTGGCTTCTACCCTTTACGCGGTTCCGCGGGAGGATCGACCGGATCTCGTCACGCTGGCCGAGAACGACCTAAGGGAGTGCCTGGGGGGCTATGCCATCTCATCGCCGATGTTAGGATGGTTGCTGCATCTCGTTGTGTGTGGGCAGAGATTGTATTCACTATCGGGTTTTGGGAGGGAAGAGGGCATGTTAAGGAAACGGCGCGCGGCAGTCGTCGCGGTAGTTTTGGTGTTCAGTCTCGTCTCGGTAGCCGAAAGTGCACCGGCAGGGTACGAAATCGCGTTGGACTCCGGCACGACGTACACACTTCATAGCACGGAGGGCGGCAGCTTCGATGTGAGGGACGATGCCGGCGAGTTTGTTGGCGAAATCCGGGTCGTCGAGGGTGGAGGCTACGAGGTGTTCAACGTTGATGGCAAGTTGCTGGGGACTGCTGATTCGCTGAATCCAGACGCTTTGGAAGTGTTGGACAGACATCTGGGAGAAAAGTCATGAATACGAGAGTACTTCCAAATGTATTCGTCAGGCGCTGCGTCACTACGAGGATCTTCGCGGGTTTGATCGCGGCAATCTGCTGTCTGGCTCCGGGTCTTGTCGCAGATGCTCAAGAACTCATCATCAACGGGGATTTTGAAACCGGATCTTTCGCCGGCTGGTCAGTCGTTGATCTGCCTGCGAGTAGTGGGACGTTCTATATCGCCGCACCTGGGGCGGTAACCCCGATCTCGGGGTTTGCGACTCAAGGAAACCCGGTCGCAAACGGTGCGTTCTACGCTGTAAGCGACCAGGGCGGTCCGGGGACTCATGCTCTGCTGCAGACATTCACAGTGAGCGCAGACTCGGACTCGGTGATTCTGAGCTTTGACATGTTCGTGAATGATTGGAGTGCATCGGGAGGAATCATCGATCCGATCGGTCTGGACCATACGGGCCCTCCGAATCAACACGCAAGAGTGGATATTCTCACCGCTGCCGCCGCACCATTTGACACTGGAGCTGGGGTCCTCGGGTCTTACTATCTCGGTGTTGACGCAGGAACGCTACCTCGTCCTTTTACCTCCTACCAATTCGACATCACCTCGGTCGTTGGCTCAGGCGGTACGTTTCAGCTGCGGTTTGCCGAGGTCGACAATCAGGCCTTCCACCATCAGGGTGTAGACAACGTCAGCATCATGGCGACGGACGACGTGCCGACGCTGGGCGCCTGGGCGATGGGACTGCTCGTGTCGCTGCTGGTTTCGGCCGGCGTGATGGTGCTGCGGTACACGCGATTGGGGTAAAGGAGAAAACTCCCAGCCGGTCCGCAGCTCGACAACGATGGCGGGTCGAGCGTAGGGTTCTTCGCGAGAGTGAAGCTTAGCTCGACATCATGACTCAGGTGACGAGTGTTTCTCGCCCTGCTGTTTGGCGCCTGCTTGAAGTCGTCGCGTTCACATTCGTTCGACCGAGCCTCGTTTGCCTCTCAGTCGATCCAGCCGATCCATGACTCATCGTGGACCCGAACGTCGGGATAGCCGAGGTAACGGAGAATGAAATGGGCAGCGCCGGCCCAGACTCCGGTGTTACAGCTAGTGACGATCGTCTTGTGTTTGCGGATGTTGCGATCTTTGAGAACCCAGAGTAGTTCCTCGGGTGATTTGATGTAGGAGTGGTCCTCATAAAGGCCGAAGACCGGGAGCTGTACCGAGCCAGGAACGCGGCCGGCTCGCGAGGCGAGGCGGTGCTTGCCGTAGAGCATTGAATGCTGCAGGGTTCGTACGTCCACGATCACGACGTCCGGGTTGTCGAGATTTGCATTGACGAACTCGTTGTCGACGAGAAGATCCTTGCGCAGGCTGACTTTGAATTCCTTTGCCTCATAGGCCGTTTCCTCGCTAGTCGTTTCGAGCCCAGCCTGTTTCCATGCGGTGATTCCGCCGTTGAGAAGCGAGATGTTCTCGGCTCCTGCGTAGTCGAGAACCGAGAGCAGGAATCCGCTGCTCTGGCCCCGCTCGCAGTAGACGACGATGTAGTCGCCGGCGGCAAGGCCGTATCCACCGAAAACTTCAGCGAGTCTCTCAGCGCTTTGAAGGCGCAACGGACTCTGATCCGAAGCCGGTGTACGCAGCTCATTCGGCAGGCCTGGGTTCAGGTTGATCGCCCCTGGGATGTGGGCTTTGAGGTAGTCCTTCTTCCCGCGAGCGTCGACGACCACGACTCTCTCATCGCCGAGATGCTCGGCGAGCCAGCTGACGTCGGCGATCCGCGAATGTCTGACGCCGGAAGTGTCGATCGCGAGCTTTTGCGAGCGGCGTCGCTGGCTCGGTACCTGGTCGTCAGCAACTATGAGTCCAGAGTTGGCTTTGACTTCGAACTCGAGCAGATCGTCTTTGGCAAGAAAGAGGTCTCGCTGACCGTGGCAGTTGTTGCACGTGGCGTTCTGCCAGGTCCGCCGCTGAATATTGTGGGGTGAAGCCCTCTTCCACGTCGGCGAAGCGTCAAAGCTCGGAAAGCCATCTTTGACGTACTGGGCGAAGAGCTCCGGCTCGACAGGCACATGTCTCAGCATCACGTACTTCACGTCTTCTCCCGAAATCGGATCTGAGTTGAATCCTATTTTCATGTCTTCCCGGTCGAGCTTGTTGATGAAGTAGGGGATGCCCTTTTCGTCGGTGCCGGTATGGCAGCTGTAGCAATTGGTGTAGGTCTGTGAGTGACATACCTGGCACTGCACCTTTTGGTTATGAATTCGGTGTTCGTAGACCGAACCGGCCTGAAGATCCCGGTGACAGTCGATGCATCGTGGGGCCTGGGGGAGGTGGTATCTGTTCTTCAGCCCCTCAGGCGCCGCAGCATGCATTTCCACGGCCGTGTGGCAGTCGCGACAGGACATAGTGTACTTGCTGAGGTGCACGTCCCCCTGCCCACGACTTCCGAAATACTCACTGCCCACGCGACTTCCATGGCAGGCAGTGCATTGGTTGACAGGGTCCGGGGAGGCGTTGAAAACGTGGCCGT
>JANQEO010000145.1 GCA_028278325.1 Candidatus Binatia bacterium | reverse complement strand
CAGCACCGCCTGGAGCACGTCCGGCGTGTACTCGGGGACGTCGGGCAGTTCGATCTCGAGCAGGAAGCCCTCAGGGTCGTCCCGGTACTGCTGGTAGTTCTCGACGACGATGCGGAAGATGTCGATCTTATCCGCGTCGCGAATGAGCTTGGCGAAGAGCAGCGCCTGGCCCTTGAGCGCCGAGGGCAAGGCCTTGCGGCCGTGCAGGCCGACCGCCGTCTCCACCCAACGTCGCTCTTCGGTTGCCAGCGTTTCCAGCACGCCCTCGCTGCGCAGGACCTCGACGCCGAGTTGGCAGTGGTTGACGCTGCGCGGGTCGTTGTACGTGCGGTACCGAGCGAACTGGGGGAAGCGACCGATATCGTGAAGCAGGCCGATCAGCTCGGCGGCGCGGATCTCGTTCTCGCTCAGGCCCAGTTCGCGCGCGAGCAACACGATCTCTTGAACCGTCCGCTCCGTGTGCTCCTGCTTGAGCTGGAGATTGGCGTTCACATACGCGTCGTCGTTGTAGAAACCGGCCGTGTACTCGCCAAACCAGTGTTTGAATCGATCCAGTTGGTCCTGGTCCATATGCGTTGCACCGTCACGAAAGGGTCTATCCCCAAGCAAAAACGTGAGTCTATGAGCAGACGCTGCGAACCGCCAGTCGCTTTCGCAGAAAAAGCGGCCGGGTATTCCCAAATCCGGGCGCACCGCTATAATGAGGCCGCCTGGTAAACAACCTCTGATGGCTGATTTTCGGTAGGAGAAAAGAAACGATGCCAACGGTGAACGATATCGTCGTGCGTAAACCCACGGAGCAAGAGATCGAACGGTGCAAGGCCTGGCCGACCTGGACGTGCGAGCCCAAGTCTTTCGATTGGTCCTACACCGAGAAAGAGACCTGCCTGATTCTCGAAGGTCAGGTCACGATCACGGGCGACGACGCCTCCGTTTCCTTCGGCCCGGGCGACCTGGTGGTCTTCCCGCAAGACCTTGACTGCGTTTGGAACGTGGCCGAGCCGGTCAAGAAGCACTACAACTTCGGGTAAGCGAGCCGGACCTCTACACGACGAAGTCCTCCGGCCGGAAGGACAGTTTGCGGCCCGCCTCGATCGCCTTGTTGATCTTCAGAACTGTCACGGTCGTTTCGTAGCCGACCTCGGCCGGGCAGTTGAGCTTCGCTTCGCCCCGAATGGCATCGAAGAAGTTCTCCAGGTGGGGTTGGTGATGAGGCTTGTTCAGCGTTGCGGCCAGTCCACAACTCATCACCGTCGCGCTAGGGGCTTGTGAAACGCCCGTGACGATCGGGTCGGGCGTCGGTGCGATAAACAGGACCTGGGCAAGCTGCTCGACGGTCATGCGCTCGATCATCTCCATCGCCGCTTTCGGCGCCGTCAGGCGCCCTGCCTTGAGTTCCACGGCCCACTTGATCACATCTTCTCGCCTTATCGCTGGTTCAGGATAGAGCCTGCCGACGTCGGACCGCTCCGAGAGGACGAGCGTTCCCTTCTCGCCCATGAACTTCTCGAAGTAGCCTTCGTGACTGTTAGCGGTGAGCGTCTCGTAGCGGGCGGTGACGCCGCCTTCAGTCGTCTCGTATTCGTAGACCGCCATGACGGTGTCGCACCACTCGTGAGTCTGCTCGTCGTGGTAGTTGGTCCGCCCACTGGCCAGTACGGAGGTTGGCCTGGCGTCGAGGAACCAGTTGTAGACGTCGATCTGGTGCGAACCGAGAGCGACAACAGGCCCACTTCCCAAGCCGCGATACCAGCGCCAGTTTCGATGATGATTCATGGATGGGTAGCCGTGTTTCTTCAGCACGGCCTCGTCGACTTCCCGGCCCTTGGGCCAGCCGAACGGCGTTTGAACGGCGCGGTTCCATTGACCAGCGGCCGCGACGAGTTGGCCGAAGAGCTTCACCTCGTGCAGGAGTCTGTCACAGCAGAAGCGATACCGGGGATTGCTGCGCCGTTGCTGACCGATCTGCAGGAGCTTGCCGGTCCGCCGGGCGGTTCGGAGCATCGCGCGGGCATCCTCCACGTTGTTGGACATGGGCGTTTCGCAATAGACATGTAGGCCCGCCTCCAGGCAAGCGATGGTGTGCCGCGCGTGCCAGCAGTCGGGGGTCGCGACGATCACCGCATCGAGAGCGTTTTCTCCGGCGAGCATCTCCTCATAATCGAGGTAGGCGTTGACGGGGTGACGATACGCCTTCAGCAGTCGGCTCAGCCACTTGAGATTGTAGGCTCCCCAGATGTCGCACACCGCTTTGAACCGTACGCCACTGATGCGCCGAGCGGTCATCGCCAGGAGCCTTCCCTGGGACCCGGCGCCAAGGACCGCGACATTGATGGGG
>JANQEO010000128.1 GCA_028278325.1 Candidatus Binatia bacterium | reverse complement strand
CGAGGTGAAGAAATGAAGCGTTCGATATGGATAGGTCTACCACTCATAGCGGTGTTCGTGCTTGTCGCGTCAGCCCAAGCCGAGCGGCCGTTCGGCATGAGGGGAGGCAAGCCCGGTCTCCATTTTACGGGTGGCCCGCGTCCGGGTGGCGGGTTCGGCGGGCCGGGCGGTCATATGCGCGGAGGTTTCGGCGGTGGTCCGGGTATGGGTCACGGGCCCGGGCGCATGTTGCCCATTCTGCTCAAGCACGCCGATCTGACTCCTGAGCAGCGGGGCAAGGTCAACGAGATAATGGAATCGCATCGTCCGGCCTTCCGCCGACTCTTCGACCAACTGCACGAAGCCCACGAGGCCCTTGGTGACCGGATGTTCAGCAAGACCGAGATCTCGGACGGAGACCTCGACGCCGACATCAACAGGGTCATGGATCTACGTGGACAGCTGATGCGCGAAGGTACCGAGGTGATGCTGGAAGTTCGGCGCATCCTCACAGCCGAGCAACTCGAGAAGGTGGCGTCGACGAGAAAGAGACTCGATGAATGGCGCTCGGAGATGCGGGATCTGTTCGGAGACCCGCGCAAAGAGGGTTTTTAGATGTGGCGGTCTAGCTCCCCCCTTAGACCGTCGAGGCTGGTGGCCCCGGGTAAACAGGCCGTCCGCCCGGTGCCACCGGCCGATTCGAGAATCGGACGGATAGGAGAAACGGCCATGAAACGCACAACACTTACGACAACCATCTTTCTAGCCACGGCGATTCTCATGTGCAGCGGTTTCAGCCCGGCAGATGCGGTTGCGGGCAGGCCCGACCACGTCAAGGGACGTGACGGAGGCTCGCATTGGGGCCGCCATCACGACAACGGTCGCGATCATGGGCGTGGCCACGACCGTGACCGTGGGCACTATCGTCGCGATGTAGACGGAGACAGTGACAGCGACAGCGGCCGACGCTTCGCTCGATACGGCTCCGGTCACGCCTACCGGCACGCTGACTACCGCGGGTATCGCAGCGGTTACCACAAGGCACGGGTCTATGACCACAGAAAGCCCTTCTACAAGTGGCGCGGGCAGTCGGCGCACGTGCATCCTAGCTACAGGCACAGGCCGTCACATCACGGTCATCATCGCTGGGCACCGGTGCCGAGGCATCGCTACTACCGAGGCGTGCACGTGACCAGGCACTACGGCCATCGCTATCCCGGCTACGCGTACTTCTACACGGACGACGATGCATTCGCGTGGATCGCGTTCACGGCGATCACCCTCAAGGTCCTCGACAACATCAACGAGGATGCACAGCGCAAGCATGAGGCTGCCCAGGTGCAGGCGGCCTCTGCCCGTGTAGGCGAGACCATACTGTGGAACGAAGGCAACGCATCGGGCTCCGTAACGACCACCCGTGACGGGGCAAGCACCTCAGGGCGCTATTGCCGCGAGTTCCATCACAAGATCAAGATCGCGGATCGTGTCGAGGAGGCCTACGGTACGGCCTGCCGGCAACCGGACGGTTCCTGGGAGATAGTATCGCCGCAGTCCTGATTCGATCCCGCCGTAGGCCTCCGCTCGAGGTCTCGCAGTGAGGCCGCGTTCCTCTCGGCTGTGGATATGCCGCTGAAACGGCGCTATTTAACAGCAGGAGGGGGACGGTCATGGCTGGCGACAAGGCGAGTGCGGGCGACAGGCGCATCATCGGGGCTAATGGGCTTGCCGCACTCATAGGCGCGCTCGCCGGCCGGGGCTACACGGTCATCGGGCCCACAGTTCGCGACGGGGCTATCGTCTACGAAGAAATCTCCGGCGCTGATTCCCTGCCGGCGGGCTGGACCGACGAGCAAGAGGCCGGCACCTACCGGCTGAAACGACGTAGTGATGACGCTGTCTTCGGTTATGCCGTGGGCGTGCAGTCCTGGAAGCGCTACCTTCATCAGCCTCTGTTGACGCTCTGGAAAGCCCGGCGTGACGGTAAGAAGGTCACGCTCGATGACAGCCGGCCCGAGGCTCCGCGCTACGCTTTCCTCGGCGTGCGTGCCTGTGAGCTCAACGCTATCTCGATACAAGACAGGGTGTTCATCGGCGGCGAGTTCATCGACCGGGCGTATCAAACGCGAAGAGAGGGCGTGTTCGTTGTCGCCGTAAACTGTGGTCAGGCAGCCGCAACTTGTTTCTGTACCTCGATGGGGACCGGTCCCGCCGTCGAGGACGATCATGACCTCGCCCTGACCGAGATCGTCGGCGACGGCCGCCACATGTTTTTGGTGGAAATCGGCAGTGATGCCGGCGCCGATGTAATGTCGGGCATCGACAGCGAGGTGGCGTCACGTTCGGAGATCGACGAAGCCTCCGCGATCGTCGAGCGCACCGCCGGCTCGATGAAACGAACCCTCGACAGGGAGGGCGCTCGTGATCTTCTTACCGCCAATCTCGAGAACGCGCGCTGGGATGATGTCGCCGAGCGCTGTCTTGCTTGCGCCAACTGTACGATGGTGTGCCCGACCTGCTTTTGTTCAACGGTGGAGGATGTTTCGGACCTGTCGGGCGAAGAGGCCGAACGGCGTAGGCGCTGGGATTCCTGTTTCACCATGGACTTCAGCTATATGGCCGGCGGCGCTCTGCGCTCGTCCACCAAGGCCCGATACCGGCAGTGGCTGACTCACAAACTATCGACCTGGTTCGACCAGTTCGGCACATCGGGCTGCGTCGGATGCGGTCGCTGTATCGCCTGGTGCCCCGTAGGAATAGACATTACCGAAGAGGTCGCCGCTATCGCCGCCTCGGACGACCGTCTCAAGGAGTCCACGAAATGAAAGGGATAGATTCCTTACTCTACGACCACCCCTTTACCCAGGGCCTGAAAGAGTCGTGGATCGAGTTCATCGCGGGCTGTGCCCGAAACGTCAAGTTCGATGCCGGCGAAGTGTTGTTCCGGGAGGGCGACCACGCGAACTACTTCTACTTGCTTCGTCACGGAGCAGTAGCGTTGGAGATCCACCGTGAAACCCGTGATCCTGTCATCGTACAGACGATCAGGGAAGGGGAAGTGATAGGCTCTTCGTGGCTCGTCCCGCCTTATCGATGGCAGTTCGACGCGCGTGCAATCGAGCTGGTCCGTGCCGTAGCTTTTGACGCCGACTGTCTTCGCGAGAAATGTGATAACGAGCCCGCTCTCGGTTACGAGATGATGAAGCGCTTCGTGCCATTGCTGGTGCAGCGTCTGCAGACGGCGCGACTGCAAACCGTGGACATATATGGAAAGCCCACCGACTGACACGGCGACGGCGGGCGGCCTGGTGCAGGGCCCGGATGCAATGACTCCACGTTTCATGCGGATTTCGCGCGTCCGTAGGGAGACGCACGACGTCAAGACGTTCGAGATCGAAGATCCCGATGCAACGGGGCCCTTCGGCCATCAGGCAGGGCAGTTCAACATGCTTTACGTCTTCGGCGTCGGCGAAGTGCCGATCAGCATCAGTGCGGAGCCGGGGGACTCCAGCAAGCTGATTCACACGTTTCGTGACGTCGGCACGGTTACCCACGCCATGATGTCCATGCGTCGCGGTGACACCATCGGAGTGCGTGGGCCCTACGGCACTCCGTGGCCGATCGAGGAATGCGAAGGCCGTGACGTCATCATCATAGCGGGCGGGATAGGCTTGGCTCCGCTGCGGGGCGCCATCTTGCGGCTTCTAGCCGAGCGTTCCCGCTACGGACGGATAACGCTGCTCTTCGGGACACGCAGCCCGAACGATATTCTGTTTTCGGACGATCTCGAGCGCTGGAGTACCGGTGCAGCGATGGACTTGATGGTCACCGTCGATCACGCGGGCCGCGGTTGGCAGGGCGACGTAGGGTTCGTGAGCAATCTCATACGACGTGCCCAGTACGACCCGACCGACGCGGTAGCTCTGATCTGCGGGCCCGAGATAATGATACGTGTGGCAGCGGCTGAACTGCTCGAAGAAGGGCAGCCTGCTGATCGCATTTATATTTCGCTGGAGCGCAACATGAAATGCGCGGTCGGATTCTGCGGCCATTGCCAGTTCGGACCCAACTTCGTGTGCAAGGACGGACCGGTTTTCGCGCTCGATCGTGTGACTGACATGCTCGCCGTGCGGGAGTTCTGAAGTGGCACGTCGCAAGAAGCCCAAACTTGCCGTGTGGAAGTTCGCATCCTGCGACGGCTGCCAGTTGAGTCTGCTCGACTGCGAGGACGAGTTGCTGGCTGTTGCGGGCGCCGTCGAAATCGCCAACTTCCCCGAGGCCTCCAGTGCCGTGGCCAAGGGGCCCTATGATCTATCCCTGGTAGAAGGCTCGATCACCACGTCTCACGACGCCGAGCGCATCCACCAGATCCGCCGTGCATCGAAGCACCTCGTGACCATCGGGGCCTGTGCAACGGCCGGCGGTATCCAGGCGCTGAGAAACTTCAAGGACGTCGAATCTTTCGTTGCGGCGGTGTACGCGACCCCCGCTTATATAGACACCCTCAAGACGTCCACACCGATTTCTCACCATGTTCGGGTCGACTTCGAGCTGCGTGGTTGTCCCATCGACAAGGGGCAACTGGTCGACGTCATCGCGGCTTTTCTCGGTGGACGCCGCCCTGTTACGCCCGCTCACAGTGTGTGCGTGGAGTGTAAATTGTCCGGCACCGTATGCGTGATGGTCGCACGAGGCACACCCTGTCTGGGCCCCATCACGCACGCAGGTTGCGGCGCGATCTGCCCCGCCTACGACCGCGGCTGCTACGGGTGCTTCGGTCCGGCCGAGACCTGCAACACCGCTTCGCTTACCACGCATTGGAGTGAGCTCGGCGTCAACCGTGAGGACACGGTGCGGGCATTGCGAACTTTCAATGCCTGGTCGGACGAGTTCCGCAAGGAGACGGGCGGTGACTAAGCGCAAAAGGATAAAGGTCGACTATCTTGCACGCGTCGAAGGTGAGGGGGCTCTCGACGTCAAGATCCACGATGGATCTGTGGAGGATGTGAAGCTGAGGATCTTCGAGCCCCCGAGGTTTTTCGAGGCCTTCCTACGTGGACGCTCTTACCGCGAAGCGCCCGATATAACCGCCCGCATCTGTGGGATTTGCCCGGTCGCGTACGAGATGAGCGCCGTGCATGCGATCGAGGACGCGCTCGGCGTGACTCCGTCGGAGCAGATCCGTGAGCTGCGCAGGCTTCTTTACTGTGGCGAGTGGATAGAGAGCCACGTGCTGCACATCTACATGCTGCATGCGCCCGATTTTCTGGGATACGACGATGCGATCCGCATGGCCGCCGATCACCGCGAGGCGGTCGAGCGCGGCCTGCGCCTGAAGAAGGCCGGAAACAGTATCGTCAACCTAGTCGGCGGGCGCGAGATACATCCCATCAACGTCAGGGTGGGTGGCTTCTACAAAGCTCCACGCAAGCGGGATCTCCTCGAACTGGCCGAGGAGCTCAAGTGGGCGCGGGAGGCCGCACTGGAAACGGTCGCGTGGACGGCGACGCTTCCGTTTCCCGACTTCGAGAAAGACTACGAGTTCGTGGCGCTACGGCATCCGGCCGAGTATCCCTTCTGCGAAGGAAGAATCGTGTCGAGCAAGGGAATAGACATCGACGTGCGCGACTACGATTCCTACTTCCAAGAGGAGCACGTCGAGCACTCCACTGCCCTGCACTCACACATACGCGGCCGAGGAGCTTACCTCGTGGGTCCTTTGGCGCGCTACGCCCTCAACTACGATCTACTGTCTGCGGAGGTCAAGGCCGCCGCCGCCGAGGTCGGCTTGGGCGAGACCTGCAACAACCCGTTTCGCAGCATCATCGTGCGCGCCCTCGAGGTGCTGCACGCCTGCGACGAGGCGCTGCGCATCATCGACGCGTACGAGCCCCCGGACGAGCCCGCGGTCGAATGCGAGCCGGTCGCCGGCACCGGCCATGGAGCTACCGAGGCGCCCCGCGGTCTGCTCTACCACCGCTATGAGGTCGACAACGAAGGATCGATCGTCAGCGCGCAGATAGTGCCGCCGACCTCACAGAACCAGCCCAGTATCGAAGATGACTTGCGCGGCTTCATCGAGCGTCATGTAGACATGCCCGATAACGAATTGCGTCACCGTTGCGAGCAGACCATACGCAACTACGATCCGTGCATTTCCTGCTCGACGCATTTCTTGCGGTTGAACGTCGACCGTAGTTGACGGCCCGTGTGCACGCCGACCCAGTTGCCCAAGACCGTCGTGATAGGGATCGGCAACGATCTTCGCGGCGATGACGCTATAGGGCCGGAGTCGGTACGCCGTCTTCGTGGCCGCGTGCCCGCCGGTACCACATTGAGAGAGAATCGCGGTGATGCCATGGATCTGATCGTCGCCTGGGAAGGAGCCGGCTGCGCCGTGATCGTCGATGCTTCTGCAAACGGTGACGTAGAAGCCGGAACCGTTCGTCGCTTTCAAGCGCATGGTGCCGTACTTCCAAAGGACGCTGCCCGTTGTTCGACTCACGGTTTCGGGCTTGCCGAGGCGTTGGAACTCGCTTCCACTCTCGGCAGATTGCCGGACCGTGTCGTCGTCTATACCGCAGAAGCTTTGTCTTTCGACCCGGGCAGCAGCCTGTCGGCCGAAGCGTCTCGAGCTTGCGACGAGATCTGCGCGCGGGTCGTTGAAGAGATATCCGATGAGGCCGCTGCAGGCGCGCCCCCCGAGTCGGTGGAGTGAAAGACGGTGCATGAAGCTTCACTGATCAACGATTTGATTGGAAAGATATCGACGGTTGCAGCCGAGCAGAACGCCCAGAAGGTAGTGGGTGTCGAGGTCTGGCTGGGCGCACTCTGCCACATGTCGGCGGATCATTTCCGCGAGCACTTCGAACAGGCCTCCTCCGGGACCATCGCCGAGGGCGCCGACCTCGACGTCGACGTTTCCACCGATACCTCACACGCTGACGCTCTCCATATCGTGTTGATGAGCGTAGAGGTCGAGTAGTGGGCGCGATTTCCGCAGTCACCCGGCGCGCTCGCCTGAATGTGGGCGGGGCCGTGCAAGGGGTCGGTTTTCGGCCCTTCGTATACCGGCTGGCTTCCAGGCTCGAGCTCGGCGGCTGGGTAGCCAACGACAATGCGGGTGTAACCATCGAGGTCGAGGGAGACGCCGGGCGTGTCGACGAGTTCGTAAGGGCCTTGCGCAAGCAGCCGCCACCGCTGGCCGACGTGACCAAGGTGTCGGTGCAAGAAGCCGAGCCTACCGGGAGCCACGACTTCGAGATTCGCGCAAGCACCGCAGGAGGTCCGCCAACGGCTGTTTTGCATCCCGACGAAGCGACTTGTCCGAAGTGCGTGTCCGAAGTGCTCGACCCCGCCGACCGCCGTTATCTCTATCCTTTCACCAACTGCACGGACTGCGGCCCGCGCTACACCATCATCGAGGCGGTGCCCTTCGACCGCGAAAACACGACGATGCGGGCCTTCGAGATGTGCATTGCGTGTGCAGACGAGTATGCGGATCCTTCGAGCAGGCGTTTCCACGCTGTGGCCAACGCATGTCCCGACTGCGGGCCGCGCTTGACCCTGTGGGATCGCGCCGGCGAGGTCGTGTCTGACGGCCAGGCTGCATTGGAAGAAGCCGCACAGCGGATCAAGGTCGGGGGCATAGTGGCGCTCAAAGGCCTCGGGGGCTTTCACCTTCTGGTTGATGCTTACAACGACGAGGCCGTCACTGCGCTGCGCAAGCGCAAGAATCGTGAAGAAAAGCCCTTCGCCGTCATGTGTGCAGCATGGCCTGAAGTGGAAACCCTGTGCGCGCCGAGTCCGGGTGAGCGCAGACTCCTGGGATCGTCTGCTGCGCCGATTGTTCTTCTGCGGCGGCGTGAAGATGCCCGCTCGAGCCTGGCCGCTTCCGTGGCGCCCGCCAATCCCTATCTCGGCGTCATGCTTCCCTACACGCCCTTGCATCATCTGGTGCTCGCCGCCGTCGGGCGGGCGGTAGTGGCCACGAGCGGCAACGTGTCCGATGAGCCCATCGTTACCGATGAGAAGGATGCACTGTCTCGGCTCGGGGGCATCGCTGACCTCTTCCTCGTGCACGACAGGCCGATCGCGCGGCCGATGGACGATTCGATCGTACAGGAAGTTGGCGGGCAGATGATGGTGTTACGCCGCGCCCGCGGCTTCGCGCCCATGTCGTTGGACACCGGCGGCTCGGGGCCTGCCGCTTTGGCCCTAGGAGGCCATCTCAAGAGCGCTGTTGCCTGTATGAATGGCGCCGGCGTTTTCGTAGGCCGTCATGTCGGTGATCTCGAAACGGATCTGGCGCGAGCGGAGTTCCGCAAGTCGGTCAGCGACACCTGTGAAATGCGGGGAACCGTCCCCGACGTCGTGGTCCATGACCGTCATCCCGACTACTACTCGACGCGATACGCGCAAGAGACCGGCATTCCGGCCTTGCCGGTCCAACATCATCTCGCCCATGTCGTCGGGTGCGCTGCCGAGAACGCGGTGGAAGGGCCCTTTCTCGGTGTCGCATGGGACGGCGCGGGCTACGGCGACGATGCCACGGTGTGGGGAGGAGAATTCCTGTCCGTGGATGGGGCTGACTGGCAGCGCGCCGGCTACCTCAGACGGTTTCGGTTGGCGGGGGGAGAGCAAGCCATACGCGAGCCGCGCCGGGCTGCCGCCGGAGTGCTCCATGAGATGTCGGGGCAGGCAGCCTTGGCCGACGGCACGTGGGCGGCCGGCGTGTTCTCCGAGAACGAGCGGGATCTCATTGCCGCGATGCTCGAGCGTGGCGTCAATTCTCCGTTCACCTCGAGTGCGGGACGACTCTTCGATGCGGTGGCGGCCATCGTCGGTCTCTGCGCGCGAGCCAGCTTCGAGGGGCAGGCGGCCATGGCGTTGGAGTTCGCAATAGCCCCGGGTGACGGCTTACCTGAGAACGCGCGTTGCGCTGTTCGTAAGGAGGACGGCGCGTGGGTCGCCGACTGGCAGCCGACTCTGTCCTGGGTTGTCGATTCCTCCCGCCGCGGCCTCGATCCGGGAGTGATCGCGCGCTGTTTCCACGACGCACTGGCAGAGGCCATAGTCGACGTCGCCGGCGCAGTCGGGCAGCAGCAGGTAGTACTCAGCGGTGGTTGTTTCCAGAATCGCTACTTGTCGGCACGCGCACTGGCGCGGCTCGAGGAAGAGGGGTTCACGCCGTTTGCGCATTCGCGCATACCGCCGGGTGACGGCGGTCTCGCCTTCGGCCAGCTCTGCTGGCTTGCTCGTTTGCATGCCCAGGCACCCCGGGACCAGGAGACTCGCTGATGTGCCTCGCAGTCCCGGGTAAAGTTCTCAGCGTGTCGGGCGCCGACGACCTTTCTCGCAGCGGGCGGGTCGAGTTCGGCGGCATCGTGCGGTCGATAAGCCTGGCATACGTGCCGGAGGTCGCACCGGGCGATTACGTCTTGGTCCACGCAGGCTTCGCGATCACCTCGCTCGACGAGGCCGAAGCGGCCAGAACTCTTGCCTATCTCGAAGAGCTCGAAGAGCCGGCGCCGGAGGACGCGGCCGGAGAAACCGAAGACTGATGCGCTTCATCGACGAGTATCGCGATCCCGATCTCGTGCAGCGCCAGGCTCGCGCTCTGGCCTCGGTCGCGACCAAGCCCTGGACCATCATGGAAGTCTGCGGTGGCCAGACCCACGCGATCGTGCGTTTCGGAATCGACGAGCTACTGCCGCCGGGCATCACTCTGGTTCACGGGCCCGGTTGTCCGGTATGCGTTACGCCGTTGGAGATGATCGACAAGGCGGCCGCGATCGCCGCAAGAGACGACGTCATCTTCTGTTCATTCGGTGACATGGTGCGCGTACCCGGCTCCGATGAGAACCTACTCACGGTCAAAGCCAAGGGGGCGGACCTGCGCATCGTCTACTCACCGCTGGACGCGCTTGAGATAGCACAGGAGAATCCGGCCAAACAGGTGGTATTCTTCGCCGTCGGTTTCGAGACCACGGCGCCCGCCACCGCTCTCGCCGTCGCGCGCGCAAAGGCGGAAGGAATTCCGAACTTCTCGCTCTTGATCTCCCATGTGTTGGTGCCGCCGGCCATGGAGGCGATACTCTCGTCTCCGAGCAACCGGGTACAGGGCTTCTTGGCCGCCGGCCATGTGTGCACCGTGATGGGTTACGAAGAGTATGAGCCCCTCGCTCGCCGCTACGGGGTTCCTATCGTCGTCACAGGTTTCGAGCCCCTCGACATCATTCAGGGCGTGACGATGTGCGTCGCTCAACTCGAGGAAGGCCGCGCCGAGGTCGAGAATCAGTACACGCGTTCGGTCAAGAGAGAAGGCAACGAGCCGGCGCGTGAGTTGATGGCAAAGGTTTTCCGCGTGACGCCCCGCAAGTGGAGGGGGGTCGGCGAGATAACGGCAAGCGGTTTGGAGCTGGCCGAAGACTACGCGGAGATCGACGCCGGGAAGCGCTTCGAGGTGGAAGAGAGAACGGCCGAAGAGCCTGCGGAGTGCGTGAGCGGCGAGATACTGCAGGGGTTGAAAAAGCCTGCGGATTGCCCGGCCTTCGCGACTTCCTGTACGCCGGAGCACCCCCTAGGCGCCACGATGGTCTCTTCCGAGGGGGCCTGCGCAGCCTACTACCGCTACCGCCGGATCCAGCAATGACGCGCAAGCCCGATTTCACGGTAAGCTGCCCGCTGCCGGTTGCCGACTACCCTGAAATCACCATGGCCCATGGGGGCGGGGGCAAACTCACCCAGGAATTGGTTGAGAAGATATTCGTGCGGGTGTTCGACAATCCCGAACTCTCTCGGCGTCACGACGGTGCTGTGCTGGCGTTCGACGGCGCCAGGGTGGCTTTCACTACCGATACCTATGTAGTGCAGCCGATCGAGTTTCCCGGCGGAGATATAGGAACGCTGGCCGTGAACGGAACGGTCAACGACCTGGCGATGTGCGGGGCCGTGCCGTCTTACCTCAGCGCCGGCTTCGTGATCGAGGAAGGCTTTTCCATCGAAAGGCTTTGGCGCATCGCTTGCTCGATTCGGGAAGCGGCCGACCGCGCCGGAGTGACGATCGTCACCGGCGACACCAAGGTCGTCGACCACGGAAAGGGCGATGGTCTTTTCATCAACACGGCCGGCGTGGGTGCCGTTGCTGATGGAGTAGATATCGGGCCACACCGGGTGTCGCCGGGAGATGCCGTAATCGTCAGCGGCGATCTCGGTCGCCACGGCATTGCGGTGATGTCGGTCCGAGAGGGATTGCAGTTCGAGACGAGCATCGAGAGCGACAGCGCTCCGCTTGGTGAGCCGGTCGCATCGTTGCTGTCCTCCAGCGCCGACGTTCACTGTATGCGCGACCTTACGCGGGGCGGGTTGGCGGCCCCCTTGATCGAGATTGCCGAGGTGGCTGGGGTCGAGATCGGAATCCGTGAGCGCTCGATTCCGGTCGGCGATGCGGTCAGGGGCGCTTGCGAGATCCTGGGCCTCGATCCCTTGTACGTCGCCAACGAAGGACGTTTCGTGTGTTTCGTGGCGCCTCGCGATGCCGACCGTGCACTCGCCGCACTCCGGTCCCACGCGCAGGCCCGTGATGCCGTGCAGATCGGAACGGTGGAATCGTCCGGCCGAGGCCTCGTGAAGCTCGACACCGGACTGGGTCCGGCCCGCGTCGTCGACATGCCCAGCGGCGAGCAGCTTCCTCGAATCTGTTAGTGAGCTAGGCGTGTTCCGAGCGGCGCCGCCGGCGTCGGATAGTGCTACAATTGCGGCGGCGCTGCCGGCGTCTCACCGAAATGCGCGGGGTGGTTGTTGGTATAGGCGTGGGTGCGATCTTGGCCCTCGCTGACGGGTTGTTCTTCGCCGGGACCGGCACGCTCGCCGGTGAGGGCAGCGTGACCTTGTCATCGGTTCTGCGTTTGGCAGGCCTGTGGCTGGTGTCCGGCGGTCTCGTCGGCTTCATGGTTTCCGCTATCAAGAACCGTCGACTAGACCCGCGTGCCGCGGGCGCAGTCGCTCTCCTCCTTGCCTTCAATCTGCTTCCCTTCCTCGGCGCTACCGGCGGGCAGGCGCCAACGGTATCGGTGTGGCCGGGAGGCAACGCCCCAGAGCAGGCTCCCATCCGTGAAGGAAGATCCGAGCTGCGATTGTCGTTGTTGGTGGTGGGCATCGACGGGGCGACGTGGGAAGTCATCGATCCGATGATCGCGTCGGGCCGTCTGCCGAACATCGCCTCGCTCGCGAACCGTGGAGCCGCCGGCGTGCTGCGTTCCGAGGAACCTACCGCATCTCCGGTGGTTTGGACGACTTTGTTTACCGGCAAGCCGCCCGAGGAGCATGGCATAGACGACTGGGATGCGGCTATGTCGGTCAACCGACAGGTCAAGCCCTTGTGGGCCGTCCTCGAAGATGCCGGAGTGCCTACCGTCGTCAGCAATGTGCCCGGCACCTATCCCGCCGAAGCCCTGAGTTCCGGGTTGCTCTCAGGTTTCCCTTTCCAATCGCGGACCTTGAACAGGAAAGGTTGGCTTGCTGCTGAAAGGCCGGGCATCTCCGGGGTGTTCCGTCACGTGCAGCTTGCTTTCGACGAGTCGGGAAGTGCCGACATATCCCTGCGAGACCTGCCCGCCGATGTGGTATCGCAGGGCTCACTGTGGTTCCGAGTTCTCGGTTCGATCGATCCGAATCTTGCCGACGCCATCGAACGGCGCATGTTCGAAAGAAGCTACATCGATCTTCGCGTTCAGTCCGAGAGCGTTGCGGGTCAGACTGATGAAGGCGTCGTCACACTCTATCCCGGGACCTCCGGTAGGTGCAGGGACAAGCAACACCGCTCCCGGCCCTGCCCGGCGTTGTTGAGTCTGGAACCCGGCAGCTGGTCGAAGCCCCTGGTCGTGGACAGCGAGCAGGAACAGCTTTGGACGGTTGCCTATCTAGCCGATGACGGCTCAGGTGCTCCCCGCATTCTTTTCGCGCCCTTCATGCGGCTGGATGACCCTGCTCTCATGCACGGCGCAGTCGGCGATGCGGCGATGGTGAGTCAGGTCCCCTATACGCCCGAGCTACTCGGCTGGAATACGTTCTATGATGCAGTTGCACTGGAAGGTTTGGCGGCGAGCTTTCCCTTGCTCGTGAGGTCCCGCGCGGAGTATTTCCTTTCTCTGATCGAAGCGCGCGAGGCTCGTGCTGCCATAACCGTGTTCACGGCCACTGATCGTGCCCAGCATGGTTTCTGGAAGTTCCGCGACCCCGACTTCTACTGGAGCGTAGAGGATCCTGTCTACTCATCGCTGGCCCCGTCGGCTCGCGGTGTCGAAAGGTACGGCCATGTCATCGAAGACACCTATGCCGCCGTGGACGCGCGCATCGGTGACCTGCTCGAACTCACCGACTCTCGTACCCTCGTGGTGTTGCTATCCGATCACGGGGCCAAGTCTGGCCGGCATCCGCTGAGTCCGGGTGCCGGCGTTCACGACACGGCCGGCATCTATGTGATGGCTCGCGGCGGGGTGCCGACGAACGTCGAGATCGGGGCGGCGCACAGCAACACGGTTCGCTCCCAGGAACTCCGCTTGCTCGACATCATGCCCACACTGTTGGCAGGACTCGGAGTACCCGTAGCGCGTGACTTCGATGGCGTTGTTCACCGCGAGGCGCTCGATGCGGCCGGCACCCTGCCTTGGCGGCTGGCATCGACGCGGGAGTTACCGAGCGTTGCGAGCTACGAGTCCGGCCGCGGCCACGACCAAGGCGAGCGTCGCGACGGGATCGACGCGAGCATGAAAGAGCAGCTTCGTAGCCTGGGCTACCTTCAGTAAGCGAGAGCGGCTGCCGGCGGCGCCGACCGTCGGTCCGACACCCAGGTCATCACCCACGCGGAGTCGATTCTCCACCAGCCATGCAGGGCTTCGTGGAGGTCGGCGTAATCGACGGCCACGTTCAAGGGACGCCAGTCACCCCGGACGGTGATGTCTTCGGGAAGTGCCGTGATACTGCCCGTGGGGATCCGAAAGCCCGTGCCGACAGCCTTGACCGCGCTCTCCTTGGCGGCCCACAGAAGCGCGATGGCCGCGTCGCGATCGGCGCCGGGCCTTGCGTGTGCAAGCGCCAATTCTTCGGCATTGAAATAGTCGGCGGCAAAAGTCTCGCCATGCGGCTCGCACAGTTCCAGATCGCAGCCGTTGCGCACCCCGCTATCGACGACCGTGCACATTGCGCGGCCCGCGCGGTGGCTGATCGACAGCGCGCAAGCGGAAGGGTCTCCGGCAACCAACACATGCGGCTTGCCGTCCTCGTCGTTGCTTATGTCGATTGCGGAAAGGGACGATACATCTTCCGTGAGGCCCAACCGCCGCGCGACATTCAGCTTCGCCGTCCATCGCCCCAGCTTCCAATCCTCACGCCGCTTGGAAAAACGAAAGGCGCGGCAACGCTCGACTTCGTTCGGTGATAGCCATCCCTCACCCGGCGCCATATGCGCATGTGACTGGGTCAGCCAGGTCGCTTTCTCTGTGCCGACCGGCGCCTGTGTCAGTGGGTCCGTCGCGTACACGCAGCTTCCCTAGGCTTCCACCGATACGGCGGCTGCTAGCGGCGCGCGTTCTTCGCTCGGCAGCTCACTCGGCAGCGTAGCCGTCTCGTAACCTTCGAGTGCGACCTGGACGCGGCCCGAGCCGTCCACGACGACGGCGTCATAGCGCTCGTCGCCGTTTGCGGCGCTGACCACGGCGAACAGGTCGCCATCGGCCTTGCGCGGAGGCAAAGCAACGCGTGCGATGCGGCTGGGAAGTCCCATCCGGCCGGTCTTGCCTATCTGCCACACACCGGCCGCCTGGAAGCAAAGCTCGATGAGTCGCGGGCAGGCCGTCAACGGCGCGTCGCCCGGGTCATGGTTGGCCGGCAGTTCTTGGGCGAGTCGGCCCACCACTCCGTCTCCATGGCGCCAGGCTTTGTCGAGCACCTGGTAGGCCGGTCCGTGGAAGTAGACGCGATAGACATCCGTCGCGCCCACGCCTTCTCCATCCGCGGGTGGCGCGTCGGCTTTCTGTTCGGCGGGGACCTCGAGTGTCATTCGCACTTTCGCGGTGAAGTGAGTCGTCACCCTCGGGGCGTCCGACCCTTTCACCATACGCGAACCAACCAACCGGCAGTGGGCCACGATCTCTTGGCCGTCGGATGTCAGTTGTGTGTACAGATCAACCTCGCGAGGCTCGTTACGGTAGAACTTGAAGGGTGCGAGGAAGCGGACATCCTCGATCGATACCGCCGTCCACTCCGGGAGCAGCAGCCCGGCCGCTTCACAGAAGCCTTCGATGCCCATGACTCCGGGTAAGACCGGCGTGTCGTCGATCTGATGGTCATGGAGGAAAGGCTGCTTGGCCGGATCGAGCCGGGTCCGTACGTGGAGGCCGTCATTGACGCCCATAGCCACGACCTCTCCGGTCATCGGTCCGCGTACGCTCGTGTCTACCCGCGACCGGTCGAGTCCGCCCTCATCGTCGAACTCTTCGAGAAGCACGCCGAGGCGTTCGGCCACCAGAATCTCGCCGCGGCGTCCACCGCCCGTCAATTCATGGCGAATCATGGCTATCCCGGCTTCGGGGTCGAGCATGTCGATGCCTACCGCTTTCATGACTTCCGGGATCGAGCCGCGCGTGGCCATCCCTATGCCGCCCCACGCCGTCCAGTCGATCACGATGCCCCGTGTCTGCCCGCGCGTGCTGCGCAGGTTGGAAGTGCACTTGCACAACAGGTCGTTGGCCGAGCTGTAATCGGACTGGCCCGCGTTACCGAAGCGCCCCGCGATGGAGCTGAAGCATACCGTCGAAGCGATAGGCATGTCGCCGGCTGCTGACATCAGGTTGAACCAGCCGTCGGCTTTTACGTCGAAGATCAGATCGAACTCCGACGGTTCCTTGTCGGGAAGCCGGCGGCTGCGTTCGAGGCCGGCGGCATGCAGCAGAACGTCGATCTTGCCGCTTTGCTCACGGACCTTTTCGATGACGCTTCTCACGCCCGCCGCGTCCTTGAGATCCACGGAGTGGTAGTGAGCGGTTCCCCCCGCCGCCCGAACGGCTTCGATAGCTTCCAAAGCCGCGTGGGCACGCTCGAGTGACGCCAGTTGCTTTTCGACCATGGCCGGTGTCGCGCGTTCGCCCGCGGCCTTGATGCGTTCGAAGATCTCGAGCTTGAGAGCGTCGCGGTCTTCGGTAAAGCGGCGGATGTCGGCGTCGTCGGGATCCGGTTCCGGCGTGAGGTCGAGCAAGTGGAAGCTGCCGCCGTCGGCAGAGGCCAGATCTGCGGTGATGGCCGAGACTATGCTGCCCGCGGCGCCTGTCACGACGTACACGGTGTCCGCGCCCAGCTCCATGCCGGGGTTGGCGTCGTCGAGATCTTCTTCGACCAGCGCTACCGTCCAACGCTTGCCGTCTACTATGCCGATCTCGGTCGCACCCGGATCCGTTGTGGCCTCTGCTATCAAGGCGTCTGCCAACTCCGCGGTTTTTCGTGTCGCGGGGAAGTCGACGGCCTTGACGATCGAGGCGGGGCGCTCCCTCTTGAACGCCTTGGTAAAGCCGACGACGGCTCCACCCATCGGCGAGGTTGCGCCGGAGTCCTCGTAGCCGTGACGCCCGCCGAGTCTGGTGGCGGACACTAGGAAAGTTCCTTCTTTGTCGAACTGCTCGTAGAGAGCACGGGCCGCCGTATAGAGAAGTTTGACCCTCAGCTCGAGGCCGTTTCTCCAGCCGTCGAGGTCCAAGTCGGAGTGGTTGCCTTCCGATTCCAGAGCGGGCAGCCAGTAGAGTCCCTGTATGGGACCCTCCTCGGCCCATTTCTGTAGGCGATCGGCGAGTTCTTCGCGTGAGGGAACATCGTCGATGACCAGCGTGGTGACGCCGAGTTTGTCGAGTCGTTTGACGAGGGCTTTACCCACGCCGCCGCCGTCGAGCATGACAACGACGCGGCTGTCGGGTCCGAGGTGGACGCCGCTCGGTTTGCATTGCTCGAGGGCAGGACGGAGCACCGCCTTCGGTACACGGCGGGGTATGCGTGCGGCCGCTTCCAGGCTGCCCTTGATCACTTCCGCTGCAGCAGTGGTCGCCGCGGCAGGTTGGGCGTCTCCGGATGCGGGCGCGGTTGCGCCGGCCTTGTCGGTTCGCCTTTCTTTCACGAACCCTATCGCGTGGGCCAGGGTCGGATAGTCACGCAGCTTCAAGTTCTCGTCGCGTGGTATGCCGTAGGCTTCGCGAATAGCCGCAAACGTTTCTGCTTGCTTGACCGTGTCGATGCCGAGGTCGGCTTCCAGGTCGAGATCCAGGTCGAGCATGTCGGGCGGGTATCCCGTTTTCTCGCAGACTATCTCGAGGACTTTCTGCTTG
>JANQEO010000029.1 GCA_028278325.1 Candidatus Binatia bacterium | reverse complement strand
CGCAGCGGCCCGAAGGTGACCCGCGCCCGCGTGTGACACACGCGTGTCGTCGGCCGCAGCAGCACGGGCAGCTTCGACCGCTCCGACAGCTCGAACGCGAAGCGCGTCATCTCGAGCGCCTCCTGCGGCGTCGAGGGGTCGAGCGTGGGGATGTGCAGCATGTCCGCCAGGTGGCGCTGGTCCTGCTCGTTGGGGCTCGTGCGGCACGACGGGTCGCCGGCGCTGACGATCACCAGCCCGCCCACGGTGCCGACGTAGGGGATCGTCGTGAGCGGATCGCCGGCGTAGGTCAGGCCGAGGTGCTTCATCGCCACGATCGCGCGTGTGCCCGCGAGACACGCCGCGAATGCCACCTCGAGGGCGATCTTCTCGTTGACCGAGTACTCGAAGACGATCCCGCGCGACGCCGACAGCCGCGCGAACGCATCCGTGATCTCGGACGACGGCGTTCCCGGATAGCCGCTCGCGAACCCGACGCCCGCCTCCAACGCGCCGCGCACGATGGCCTCGTTGCCGAGCAGGAGCGCCTCGTGCCCCGGCTCGTCGACGAGCAGGGGAGGCGCGACCTTCGTCTGCGGCTGCGTGCTCACCCTGTGTCCAAGCTACCGGCGAACCCCGGCCGGCGATGCGAGAATTCCATCGTTGCATCGCTCACTTACGCGCCATGCGTCGCCGTTGGTCACGCGGGGCTGCACGTGAGCCGCTAGCGTGGTGCGGGCACGCGCGAAGGTTTTGCGTATTTCGTGCGCGAACCGTGCGAACGATTTGCACCGCTCAGCGTGGCGGTCGCTCGCGCACGGCGACCGCACGCACGGCGACGCCCACGGGTTCCATCACCACGAATTCGCCCGCCATCGGCACCGGCACGTAGAAGTACACGGGTCGGCCGCTGCGCACCTGGGCCACGAGCCACTCGGGTGGCGGGAGCGTCACGATCTCGACGTCGCGTCGCTCGCCGAGGACCTCGCGGAAGTACAGGCGGAACACGGCGTCGCGTTGCCACTCGGGTGGCGTGGTGAAGTTGACGATCACCGCGCCCTTTGGCAGCTCGCGCGCGAGCTGCTCGCCGTAGTCGCGCGCCTCGGTGAACTCGGACAGGTCGGCCTCGCTGCGAGTGGACCATAACCGCAGCAGGCCATAGCCCCACAGCGCTGCGATCACGATCGTCCGCGGCAGCGTGCGGCGCTCATCGACGCGGGCGGCGTCCAGCGCCCACTGGGCCCCCGCCGGGATCGCGCACGCCAACATCGCCACCGCCGGCAGCAGGAAGACCGGCAGGTCGTGCACGTTGTAGTCGATGAAGAACCAGATGTTCCCGGCGGCCGCGAGCACGAGCGCCAAGGCGACCTGCACGTCACGGCGACCGAGGGCCCACAGGCCGGCGCCTGCGAGCAACGCCCCGACCGCGCCGAGCTGGTCCCAGAACAACCTCGTCGCGCCCCATAGGCGCTGTCCCAGGTCGTACTCCTTCAGGAACCAGTTGCGGTAGTTCCCGCCCGTGACGACCCACCAAAAACGCTCCCACGTCGAGGGGTCGTTGACGTTCACCGCGGGTCCCGACGCGGCACGCAGCGGGATGTACAGATAGATCAGGCTGCCGACGAACGTCGCGAGCAGGCACAGCCCGACGAGCCGGAGCGTCTGCCCGAGGTCGTCGCGCCGCGCCAGGTGGGCGAGCGTCCGTGGGCCGCCGGCCCCGGTCCCGAAGCCGAGCACGAGCAGCGCGTAGCCGAGGCCGCAGGTGGCGACGAACAGGTGCATCCCGAGGCCGAGCCCGGCCACGAACGCGGCCAGCACGACGAGGCGGCGCTGCCCCCGGGCGCGCCCACGCAGCAGCAGCCACAACACGAGCAGCGCCACGAACAGCGCCGGTGTGTAGACCTCGGCGACGAGCGAGTTGCCGAAGAAGATCGGCGCCGACGCGAGCGACAGCGCGCCGAGCCCCGACGCCGTCGGTCGTGCGCCGAGCGCTCGCCCCACCGCGTAGACCGTGCCCACGGTCAGGGCGCCGAAGGTGGAGCTCATGAGGTTCACCGCGCGCGCGGGCTCCATGGGCAGCCACGTGAAGACGTGCGCGACCAGGGTGTACAGCGGGTAACCCGGCGGATGGGGGATCCCCAGCGTCGCCGCGGCCGCAGCGTACTCGGCGCTGTCGTACCAGTACACCGTGGGGCAGGCGTGGGAGCCGTACGCCACCAGGCAGACGAGCACGAGGACCACGCCCACGACCGTGTCGAAGTGGCGTGCGACCGCGCCCGGCACGTTCCTCAAATTTACCGAAAATCCTAAGGTGCCGAAACAAACTCGCTAGGCACGTTTTTTTGGCCGTTTCGCGATCGCCGCATCGAGCGTGGGATGCGCAATCATGCTTCCGAGCCGAACGCCATGAAATCCCCATGCCCGGCGACGTCGACGAGCTATACCGACGAGGGGTTCAGAATGGGAATCGCCTCCCAACACCGGGACGTCCTTTGGCGTTCACGCTGCTCGTGTGGCAGCTGGCGCAAGTGGGGAGCGTGCTGCCCTCTCGACAAGCGAGGCTTTCCGGTTCCAAGCCCGGTTGATACGCGTCCCCGCGGGAAGTCGACGAAGCTCAGGCACTCGAAATGCTATTTGGCGCAATACGGGAACTGCAGCGCCAAGCTGACGCGAGAGCACTACCCTCCGCTTGGCGTCCTTCAAACCCTCGACCGTTTTGGATCGGTACCGGTGATGGGTGGCGCCCCGTGGCTCGTCAAGAATGAGGAACGCGAAGTCTCGTGGGCAAACGTCGCGGTTCGTTGTCTGTGTGAACGGCACAACACGGCCTTTTCTCCACTTGATGATCAGCTCCTACGCCTCGCGAAAGCGGTGATCCCCGGCGAGAATGTGAATCAGTATCCGGTCGTCGGTGGACGTCTCCTCATTACCTTCAATGCCAACGATATTGAACGAGCGATCTTGAAGACAGGCGCGGCAATGTGGTGGGGTGGAACAGCGCCCTCTCAGACCGGGGGGGCCGTCACGGGTGACATCCCCACCAGATGGCTTCGTGCCATCACGGGCGAACGCCCGCTTCCTTCCCATCTCGGGCTTCGTTTGCGGAGCAAGCCGGGTGACAGGCTCTGGGCCGGCGAGATCGAGGTCGGGTTGATCGAATGGAGCGGCGCCGTATTCGGCGCGAGATTATTGGTGCATGGATTGGAACTCGTAGTCCTCACTCGCGATGATTGGCCGCCTGGGGTCGGTAGGTGGCTAGCAGACGGATGTGATTTCGGTTTTCCGGTGGAGGTGTTCTTCGATACGGATACCGGCCCGCGCTTGCTGTACTTTGGCGGTCGGGGTCCATCTGCAGGAAGGTTGCATCGTCCACGACGACGACCCGGATCCATGCGTCGTCCGTAGTGAACCGGAGTATCATCGCAGCGAGCGGTCCTCGTGGGGTTGACGAACCTTCAAATCTCCGTGCTTGTTCTTCTGCCGCTTTCAAATACATCAGGGCATCTTACTTGCGAGCCGCGTCACGGCCCACGCTCGAGGAAGTCCTGTGCATCCGTGGTCGCCTCCGCGGCGTCCGGGCTCTGGTTGAGGCAGCTCAGTACCTCAGTCCAGTAGATACCGTAGGCGTCCTTCGTCCGCTCTTTGCACGTGAGGTACTTGGAGAGGCTGAGCTTCGCTGCGGGAGTGCCGGCCTTGCGGCGCTGATTGACTCCGCGCCTGAGCCTTCGCTGGGCCTTGCGCTCCTGCGCGACGCAAGTTTTGAATCTGGATTCGTTGCCGAATGCCTCGCGTTTGCAGCGTGCATCCGTTCCATCTGCGTCGCTGTGCTCAGATTCGGCCTTGGATTTCTTGGGAGGACTCGGAGTTCGCTCAGCGACCGCCGTGATGTGGTCGCCGAGAAGCGCCTCAAATTTGATCCACCCTGTGCGCTTTCCGTCAGGTGTCGACACAGACACCTGAAACCAGTCTGGGGAGAGGTCGTCGGCGCCCTTTCGAATGCTGAGCACCCGGAACGGGCTGCCCGCTGCGAGTTCGCTGGCTCCGGCGACGGCCCGCTCGATGGCGATCTCTCCTTTGGGCTCTGGGTCGGGCATAAGCGGGACCGCACCGCTGCTGCGATAACTCTGTCCGACTTGGAGGTCATTCGCATCGACACTCTCTGCGACCATCCTCTGCCACTCGCCGACGCCTCGACATACGTCGGCGTAGCAGACGTTCGGCGCCGCGCAGTTCGACTGTGCGGGGCTCCCCTCACAAGGCTCACCTTGTCCAATGGTCGCCGCGACGACTGTGGCTGTAGCCTTGTGTTGCTCGCGCTTCTGCTGGAGCTCGCTCCAGTCCTTTTCCAGATGCTCGGGGAGTTCGTACTTGCAGGCGAGCAGGACGGAGAAAGCGAAGGCAACGCGTCTCATAGATCGAATAGTGTAACCGACCGGACTTCCACCGGTCGCGCGCCACCTGCGGCGGCCGCATCTGGTCGGAATTACTGGAAGTGCATTCGCCGGTGCCCAGCCGGCGACGTCAGGACGCTAGCATCTTAGGGGGCTGAAGGTCTAGCGCTTCCTTTTGGGGGGGCGCCCGGTCGGGCGCGGAGAGATCCTGCACGGCCGCAAGAGAGCCGCCGGCTCGCAATCCAGTGCTTCAGCGATATCAACAAGGGTGCGAAGGCTCGGGCTGGCTAGCCCCCGTTCGATGCGTTGGAAGTAACGCAGTTCTAACTCGGCTTCCTCAGCGGCCTCGGCCTGAGTCCACCCGTTTCGCTTGCGGCGGCGGCGAATATTCGCTCCGAGATGCGCGAGAACGTCCTCGTAGGCGGGGGGAGCCACGAAGGAACGATGGGCGAGCCAACTGAACAGAAAGAGGGCTCGACAAGCCCTCTTTTGTATTGGCTGTTACATGGTCGTCACAGGCCACACGGCCAACGTTGGGCGCGCTGATCCCGTGGACGTACACGCGGGGGCTCAGCGCTCGCCCGATGTCGCACACGCCAAGCTCCGGCCGCGCTGGCAGTCCGGTCCGTTGGGTCTATCTTCGACGTGGTCCCGCATGGTAGGTTATGTCGGTTTAAACTCGACGGAGATTCTCGATGCACAGCCGGCTAGTCTCGACGTTCGCGCTGCTCTCCCTCTCATCGATCCTCGGTAGCTGCACGAGCACACCCAGCGAACCCTTTGCTGGTGGGCATGAGACCACTGGCGAGGCGGAGAGGGATGGGGAGAGGCGCCATAGGGACCGAGACGACGCGGTTGTTCAGCCGACCGAACCGCAACGAGCCATTCCCGAATGCACGACGCATGATGAAGCGTGTTGCCCGAATGGGATGCCGACGTTGTCTGGCACACCTGGGAACGACAACCTGTCGGGAGGGTCGTCCTCTCAGTGTATTCTGGGCTTCGCGGGCGACGATACTCTTGAGGCGGGGTCAGCTGGCGACTGGCTGATCTGCGGACCGGGTCAAGACCACTGCAACGGAGACTCAGGTCCGGACGTGATCTTCGGCGGCGTGGACCGAGACATCATCGACGCTGGCAGTGGCCATGACAAGGTGAACTCCGGCCATGGCGATGACGAGATCGATCTCGGTAGCGGAGCCGATGAGTGCGCTGCGGGCAGCGGGAACGACGAGGTAGACGGGGCCAGCGGTGACGACACGATCTACGCGGGGGCCGGCAACGACGTTGTCAGCGGTGGAAGCCATTCGGACGAAATCCATGGGAACGAAGGCGATGACCAGCTAAGCGGTGAATCCGGCAACGACACGCTGATCGGAGGCCCGGGGCTCGACATCGTTCAAGGAGGCTCGGGGGCGGATATCGCCATCATCCACGATGTCTGTGAGCTCGTCGCCGGAGAAAGCTATGACGGAGGTTCCGGGGTCGACACCTTGGTGACCCCCATTGACCTCGCCGCGTTGCAGGCTATGGGCGTCACGGTAACCGGTTTCGAGAATATTCAGATTCAGACGGACATATGCGCGTCGGAATGTGGTCTTCAAGCAGTCCAGAGCGGTTCGGACGTTGGAATTGTCCAGCTTTCTCGACCGGTTCGGACCCCGGCGGAGGTCGTTGCCCGGGCTACCTCGTTCGCCGAGGCACTTGGTGGCGCGCCGCTGACCGCGGACCCCGGTGCTCTCAGCTGGGCCCAGAGGGCCATGGCCGCGCCTGGCGTTGGCGCCGCGGAACAAGACGTCTTCGTAGAGCAACCGGACCTCGTTGTTTCCTATGAACCGTACGAGGATCGTCTGACGATCCAGAACCGTTCCCTCCGCCTTCAAGCCTCAGATCTCGCAACACTCACGGAAGGGACGGCACCAGATCCTGGGATCGGCAAGCCGGCAGCGCTCCAGCAGATGGAGAGCGTTCACCGAGATCTGGTGGAGAGCGGTTTGCTCGAGGGAGCGACGTTCCACGCGGACGGCGCGCGCCGCATCGTACGTGGGTTCCAGCGGGAGGACGGCGATCCTGGATATGCGTGGGTGCAGGAGTACATCTTCCGCCTACATCGTTACGTCTGTGGTCTCCCCGTGCGCTCCTCTCTGCTGGAGCTAGGCATTGATCGCAGCGGCGCGTTCACCTACGTGAGCATTGGCGACGTCGACATCGCCGTGGTTGGGACGACGACTGCAATGGTGTCGGAAACGGCAGCCGCACAGCTGCTCCAGAGTCGCGCCGACGTGGAAACAGCGAGCATCCCTGGAACGAACGTCCTTTCCGGTGGCTTGGCCGCGTATTTCCTCGACCCGGACTTGAGTAGCGCCAGCGTTGAGCCTCGCTACGTCGCGAAGATCACGCACGTCAACGGCGAGTTTGTCTCGCGTTCACAAGTCGCCGCCGTCTCGATGCTAGATGAATCTCCAGACTTCGAACCCATCCTTCCATGGGACGGAGCGAGCATCAGAACTCCCACCCCCGACGGCGGCTCTTGTTCAGACGATTCGCAGTGCAGTAGCGGGCACTGCTACGTCATACCCGGGCTCACAGGGGCTTGTGGCGAGTGCAGCAACGACGGGGACTGCGTTGCCGGCGGTTGCTCTCCTCCCAACCCGTTCACCCTGACGGGACCCACCTGCAACGATGGGAGTCCCGGATCCGGATGCGAGACCGATGCCGCTTGTCAGGAGGGGCTGTTCTGCGGAGCAGTAGGCGAGACGGCAGCGGGATACACCCTACGTACTTGCGGCGAATGCCGCACCGACGATGACTGTGGAACGCAGGCCGGTGTCACCTGCAATCCCGATTTCCAGCTGGTGCCGCCGAGGGCCTCAAACAAGTGCGTTGATGCGGGAACGTTGCAGAACGGCTCGACTTGCGCAAGCGAGGTCGCATGTGCCTCGGGCTACTGCGACCCGTTCATCTTCTATGATGGATCGGAAGTCGGCGTCTGCGGCGAGTGTAGTGAGCACGAGGACTGCGGTCCCAGTCAGACGTGCACCCAAGCGAGTTTCGGAATACTGTCCGGCTTCACCGGAACCACATGCCAACCGATCCCATAGAACGTCTGAGCTCCACCGGACCTCGTGTGCTCCCTGAGCGTTGTAGCGCTCAGATCTTGCCCGTGCTTTTCGTTTGCAGCATGGGCTGCATCGAACGCAGCGCGCCTTCCTACGATCCGACCACTCTTCCGCAAACCGGTTGCAGGCACCGAGTACGACAGCTAGCACGCAACGAACATGCGCCGGGCTTACCCTCCTCGCTGCGAGGCTTTCGTGAAATGAGTCGTTGGCGTCACGGTTCCCTCAGATGGTGGCCAGTCGGAGACAACAATATCGGCCTGCCTGTGGGTGGCAGCGAGCTCGCTCCGCTGAAGCTACGAGTCAAGCTCGACAAAACCAGCATCGTCTATCGTGAGGTAGTTGCGGTTCCGCCGCCCTTCCATCGCCTGGCCTGTCATCCAGAGGTTACGGTACGAGTGACGGTGGACTTGGTGCTCGATAGAAGGCACCGATACACAGCTTCGACCGAGGCTGAAGTCAGGGAGAGCGAAGGTCTCGGTCTGCAAGTTCGACTGCCGCCCACATTCGCAAGCGATGTCGGCTTTACGAACGAGCAGATCGCCTCCGGCGAATACAATTTCCTTCTGGAACTCAGTGGCGTGAGGCGCCAACACGAAATCAGCCAGGGAACCGTTCTCGTCGAACCTCGAGCTTCGTCAGATTCAGTTGTTCCGCGACGGCTTGCTTCACTCGCGTTCAGATAGCGGCGCGAACAGGGAGACACGATGCAGACGAAAGAACTCAATCCAATTCCTGCTTTGGCGGCCGTCTTTCTTGGGGGTGCGACGCTGGTGGGAAGTGTCTTCGCTTGTGGTCACTTCAACCTCCTCGGCGGTCACGTGGTTCCAGGGGAGTGCCACGACGATGACCGCGGCCCCGAAGGGACGGACGAGCCAGACGACGCCAGCTACGAGACGTTCTACATCGGTGAGAACACTCTCTATGAAAGTGCACAGTTCGACGACTGCGAGAACACGAATACGAACTCTCTCAATATCGAACTCCACAGGGCGCTGGAGGACAATGGGTGGCGTGGTTTGGTTCGAGACGACAACCCCAACACTGATGAAGGTCGAGCGGTAGCCACCGACATCAGGGACGTGTGCTTTGGAAACAACTTCGGTCAGGACCACATGTTCGCGGACGGCAACTCCTTGATGGTCTTCGCGGGACACGGAACGTCTGATGCGAAACGCATCCAATTCGCGTACACAGATCCCAACGGCCGTTGTACAGCTTCGATCAAAGATGGTGACGTGTGGCTTGGCCGCGGACGTGGAGCGAGGGCACGTGTCGCTATCTGGGCCAGTAGTTGCACTGGGCACCACATCTATGAGGGCCAGTCTACGCCACCAAACTACAAGAGCTTCAGGCGGAGTTTAGGCGAAAATCTAGTGTGGCAACATCTCGCCTTCTATGACAGCCCCGGTCTCAATCGGGATGCTCTGGCCGTGTGGTTCAACAGGTTGGCCGAGCCATTCAGCTCGAATACCTGGACGTGGCTACAAGAGGCTTGGAAGCCGATTCAAAACGATCCGAACCGACCTATTGTCTTCACCGTCAGCGCGCCTGGGACACCAGACTCTGCGGCTTTTGATCGGTCAGATTTCGCCAACCTTCGAGCTGGCGATTGGGGGATCCGAAACCAGTTCCCAGAGCCCCCGCCTGGGTCTGTTCAGGAGATCGGCCCCGTTCATTGGGAGTCGAGCATGACGGACATCGATTTGGAGAACGACGATCCGTATCCAACTACCTGCGTAGGCTTCGTGGGGTGAGCAGGGGGAGGATGGCTACTGGGAACTACGGGTCCGGCCGAGCTCAACTGTCCGTGTTTCAAACGCTCCTAAGACTCTCGACCGTGTCGTTCTGCCTTGTGTTGTCGGGTTGCGCCGACGAGTGCACGAAGCAGCTCCGGGAGCTCGGGCTGTTCGTGGTCGTGGAAACTGCTGACGGGCGCATGCTCGCACCCGGTGAGTACGCAGTAGAAGTGAGAGTTGGCGATCACGTCCTGACCCGTGAGTGCGCTGAGCCATCCGAAACGTCTCCTTGCAGTGGTCGCTCTGGTGGGATCGACGGCGATGGTTGGACCGCGCAGATCTCCGGACTGACGGACTCGTTCGTGATCTGGTGCGCAGTAGATCATGATGGGCGTCGGTGGGGCCCCGACGCCGTGCAAGTTGGCGTCCTTCGAAACGATGTCCCTGTTGTCGACGAGTTGATCGTTCCGGACTACGGACGCGATGAGATTCCGTGCGAAATGAACGACGGGGGTGTCACGGTGTCTGTCGAGATGCCGAATCCGTAAATCGCGCGGAAGACTCGTGAGCCGCCCCCTCCCTGCCACTCGCCCAGACGAAACCGTGAGGTTGGAGCGCGCAGAGCGGGATAACGAGTCCAACGCAAAATTCCGTACCGGAACTGGCCTCGTACTCGCTGGGGCCGGATTCGCGGGATTGATGGGGTGCGCAACGATAGTGGGGGCCGCGCCACTGATGTCCTTGTTCCTGATGATCAGTGGCGTCGCCTTTGTTAGCGGGCTGGTGCTATTTGGAGTTGGGCTCGGCGACCGCTGGCACTTGGCGCGAATACGCAAAGCCAAGGACGAGCTGGCCAACAGACAAGCGTCCGCCGGCATTTCGCGAATCAGTCTTGGGGAGGTGAAACCGTGACGCTAGAATTGGAACACGCAATGGCGACGCAGAACATCTTCGAGGTGCGGGTCCAAGCAGCGCGCCAGAGGCTCGCGGTGCTTGAGACCGCACAACGCAAATGGCGCACAATCACCCGGGGCGCGCTCGTTGGAGCGGGACTAGTGGTTGTCGCGTTGTCGATCTTGATGGGATCCGGATCGGTCGCGACGTTTGCGACGGCGCTCGCGTCTGTCGGCGTCGTCGTTGCGGTGACGCTGGGCTTGCTTCGGAGGTTTCTCCTCGCACGAGCTGAACGCCACGAAATCGGACATGAGCGGGCCCAACTTGCGATGCGAGGTCTTGACGAAAAGCTCTTGGCCCTCCAAGGCTACGTCGATACTGAAGTGCGACGCGCTGTCGAAGAGCGAGATCCTCTTCGAGCCGCTGACTACTACGCTAGCGCTGCCCTTGCAGAGCTTGGGATTGCTTGGCTCGTAGAAGATAGTGAGACGAGAGGAGAATTGCTTCTTCAGGGCGCCACGCTCGCCCTCATGGGCACGGACTTCAGAACCGCCGAGAGCATTCTGGAAGAGGTTCCCGAGGACGCCGTCGCGAAACAGAGGGTGGCCGAGATGGCGCGCATGATGTCGCGCGCGGTCGACCTTCTGAGGACGACGGAGCGAGACGGGGTGGCACCCGAGCTGCCAGAATTGCTTGCAAGACTAGGAGCAAGAGAACGTTTCGCAGTGGCATCAGCGGTGCCCCGTGTGCATCCGCCTCCTGGCGCTTCAGGTGACAACGAGCCTCCAGAACGTCTCGAACAGCCCGCATAGAAGATGCTGCTAGTTGCTCACCACGTTGCTCGAGCGGATGGCGTCACCGGCATCAATGCCTGGTACTACACGCACGTCGGGCGCAGGTATGGTCAGAAAGGCCCGAGTGCAGAGCTTCCTCAAGTCCAACTGATCGCTGAACGGCATACCGTTCACCCCCCTTTCGGGAATCGCCTACGGAGCTATCTTCAGATTGAAGCACCGAACGGTACCAGCGAGAACGACTACGAGAGCGCCTTCGTCGCGTTCTTGGGTCTCGTTGCGGCGGTGAACCAGTTCCCAGTAGAGGCACGGGTGGGACAGGTTCGTCTGCGTTGCGGCATCGCAGAGCCCTCTCTCGCAATGGAATGGCAGAGGGAGCTTTGGGTTCTTCTGGATGCACTCAAAGCCGTCAAGCAGTCCGAAAATGCGCGTGGGGGGTCGTGATTCGCTGATCGGCGGCGCGACCGATGGCGTAGTCACTTGCGCTTTTCCCGTCGCTCATCATGCAGCGAGGGGTCCCCCGCCCCCTCGACTCCGAAAGCTGCTGATGACGCACACACTCACTTGGTGGCATCGTCGCCGGAATAGGGCCCGGACGCAGCCGCTGTGAGCGCCGGTGGCTGCCTCAAGCCCACCGTCGCCACGATGCATGGGATGGTCGACTCCGTACGGCCATCTAAGGGCGCCGCTGGGCTCCCTTCCATCAGACGGCTACCGACGCGTAGTGGAGACCGAGCGCCTCCAGAAAAATCGGCAAGTTTGAGGCACGTTCGCAGCGTATCACGGGGTACGGGCGCGTACGGTCGTGCGCGCTGATATGCTCACGCCGTGCCAGGGCGCCTACGGTGGCCCCTTCTGCTCGTCGCGCTGGCGGCGATGGCGAGCGGGCTGCCGTCGCTCGGTGGCGAGCTCGTGCTCGACGATGCGGTGGCGATCGAAGGATCGACGTGCGTCACGGGCGAGCTCTCCCTGCGGAGGATCTTCGGCACGAACTTCTGGTGCGAGGTCGGGCGCACGCGCAGCATCCAGTCGTGGCGGCCGTGGCCGGTGCTCGCGTGGTGGTTCCTCGAGCGCCTCGGCGGCGGCGAGGCCTGGCCGTTCCGCGCGCTGTCCCTGCTGCTCCACGCCGTGTGTGCGTGCCTCGCGGTGGTCGTCGGACGCCAGCTCGGCCTGCCGGCACGGGCCGCCACGATCGGTGGGCTCGTGTTCGCGGTGCTGGCCATTCACATGGATGCGGTCGCCTACGCCACGGGCGCGGCGGGTCTGTGGTCGACTGCCGCGTTGCTCGCCGCCGTTTCGTTGCGGCTGGCGCAGTCGCGTTGGGTCCTGCCCTTCGTCGTCCTCGCGTGCCTGTCGAAGGAGAGCGGCGTCCTCGTGCTCCCGCTGCTGGCGCTGATCGAGCTGCGCCCGCCGCAGGGCCGCCGCCGGCCGTGGTCGCTGGCCGCCGCCGCGGTGGCGGTCGTCGCCGTGCTCACGCTGCGCGCTGCGGTCCTGGACGCGTGGACGGGGACGCGGATCCCCGCGCACGTGAACCCCCTGGTGGGCGAGCCTTGGCTGGCGCGACTGCCCACGGCGCTCGCGCTGCTGGGCCGGTATGTCGTGCTG
>JANQEO010000468.1 GCA_028278325.1 Candidatus Binatia bacterium | reverse complement strand
GCAAGCGGCTCTTCGGCCATGGCCTGGCCGAAGGTCTTCGCCACCTGTTCCCGCAGGGCTCGCTCCCCTTCTGGCGAGACGACTCGCCACTCCGGCTTGTTCCAGGAATAGTCGCCGTAGAACATGGCGTTCATGTCGAGCCAGTCGACGATCCTCTGGAAGCTCTCCCGGTCCAGCTCGACGCGAGGCTTGCCGTCCTCGTCCCGGTGCCCCTCCAGAAGCATGTGAGCCAAGCGGCCGGCATGGGCGAAGTAGTCCTTCGGCACGCTAAAATCGGTCTCGAAATTCCGCTGGGCGATGCTGACCAGCCCCGGGCGATTCATCAACGACTCGTAGGCACGGCTGACGACCATCTTGTTGGGGCCCGGCCAGGTCGGATACGGAAACGTCACCGGCCCCAGCGTGCCCAACAGATCGACGTCCCCTTCCACCCGCTCGAGGCCGTGGCAGCCGATGCAGTATCGATCCAGGACCGGCTGGACCGACCGCGTGAAGCTCACGCCGCCCTCGTAACGCGGCCCCACGGGCAGCGCCAGCTCGTGAATCCGGACCTCCCCCGGCATCGCCGCGCCGGACGTGCTCGAGCCGCGCGGCTCGTGGCACCCGACACAACCCGCCGTCTCGCCCGGTTGCAGGTAGACCAGGGTCCGCATCGTCATCACGGCCATGCCGTGGCGGTCGAGGAGTTGAAACATGAGGGGCTCACCCGCCGGCGCCCGAAATGCGACCGATCCGTCGACGTCGACCGGCACCGTCCCCTCGATCCGTTTCGGCATGTCGATGATCGCCTTCCCACGGCTGGGCGGTGTCTCGATCGGCTGCGGCAGAATGCGGATCACCCGCAGACGCTCTACGCTGCCGCGAGCGATCGGCTGGGTCGAGCGGTAGACGTCCTGGACGTAGAAAATCCCCGTCGCTTCGGCCTCCTCGGGCTGCGTCTGCCGCGGAAGCTGGGGCGGCTCGGGGCGCGCCTTGACGGGAATGGGGGCGAAGCAAGACATCGTCGGGTTCCGATAGATCAGCTCGCGGCCGCCCAGCGTGTCGATCAGGTAGATGCCATAGGCGTTGTCGCGTTGCACGGCCCCTTCCCGCACCAGCGGGTCGGGCGTGTAGGCCACGAGGAACAGCTCTTCGCTGAGCGGGTACGGGTTGGCATACGCCCCGGTCGGCCAGCCTTCGGTCTCCGGAAACCCGATCTCCGGCGTGATCCGCTCCAGCGGCCTCTGCCCGTCCTGGCCGCGGCGAGGATCGACCAGGACGATCGAGCCGGCCGTGTACCCGTGATGGGCCATCGCCGTGGTGACGATCTTCTGCGAGCCGGGAACCGCCCGGGGCTCGCCGGTCGTGCAGGGGTTTCGCGTGTAGTTGCCGTACACGTGGGCCGTTGCCGTGCCGTCGGGCCTGGTGACCCAAAGGCTCTGAAAAAACGTATCGTGACGATTGACGTAATCCCATCGCGTGTAGACGATCCGCCCGTCTTCCAGGAGACTCGGCTCCCACTCGGGCGCTTCGCCAAAAGAGAGCCGACGGAGGTTCGAGCCGTCGGCGTCGGCGCGATAGAGCACGAAGTTGGCGAAGTACCGGCCGCCGTACTGGCAACGCACGTGGGTCTGGAGCCGCGTGCTCACAAACGCGAACCCGCCGTCGGGCAGGTAACACGGGTCAAAATCCTCGATCACGGCGGTCCGGCGTCCGCCGGCTCCCAAGAGCGGGTCGGTGGAAGTGCCGGTGAGCTGGCGGAGCCCGTCGCCGTCGATCCCCACCTCGTAGATGAAAAAACGCCGCAGGTTCGGATCGCTCGGCGTGTGGTCGCAGAACGAAAACAGCACGCGCTGCCCGTCGAACGAAAGATCCGGATGGAGCACCGACCCCACCGGCAGCTTCCCCTCCAAGAGCGCGGTCTCCCTCGGGCCCTCTTTCCACGAATCCAACACCACCAGCCCCGGACCCGCCCCGCTGTAGCGGCCGAGGTACTGTCGCGACTGATGCGAATATCGCGTGGGAGGACGCTGATTGATCAACAGGCGGTCGAAGTCCAGGAGCGGATGCGAGAAGATGATCCGCCGCCGCAGCCGCCGAACCTGGACGTCGAGGTCTGCCATCGCCGCGACTCTCTCGTCGGGCTTCTCCGCCCTAAGTTGGATGAAGCGTTTCTCTAGCGAGGCCAGTTCGGTGGCCATCTCGGCACGAGGAACGCTCTTCCCGACGAAATCGAGCGTGTTTCGGGCCAGGAGCAGGGCTGCTTCTACGTCCGGCTCCTCGGCTCGCGCGAGCCAACTGCAAAGAGCCAACCAAGCCGCCAGCGCAACGATCGCGTGTTTGCTCATCTTATAATCCCTGCAGGCGGACTTCCCGTGAGGATCGCAGCCCTGAGTCTATATGACCGAGCGTGATTTTGCCACAACAAGATCAGCCGGGACGCGCTAGCGTCCGGTTCTGTGGGAATTGACGTCTCACAATCGCGCTCGCTCATTCAGCATAGCCGCGCGATCGTGGGAAACGAGTCTCGGCTGGCTACGGCCGCAAGGGCCGACTAGAATGGAGCAACCAGCGCTGTTTCCACCGCTTCACCGGATCGCGATCGACATGAGTGCTGTCTGGCCCCCGATCCGATTCGCCGCTCTCCTGGCAATACTCGTCTTGCCGGCCGGTTCGACCCGTGGAGACGACGGGTGGAAATCGCTGTTCGACGGATAGAGCCTCGCCGGTTGGCAGGGCGTCCGCGGACCGATCGACAACTGGACCGTCGACGGCGGCGTGCTCCTTTGCACCGGCAAGCCGGGGTCGAAATGGATCGCCACCCGGGAAACGTTCGACGACTTCGAACTGGATCTGAAATTCAACGTCTCCTCGGGCGGGAACAGCGGCGTCTTCCTCCGCGTCCCGTTGGAGGGCCGGCCGGCGTTTGACGGCATCGAGATCCAGATCGACGACGGTGTGTGAAGAGAAACGAGGACTTCCTACGCAGCGGAGAAACTGACCAACCAAGGGGTGGCCAGAAATGCCTTGCGGCCCCGGCCGCAGATGGTAGTATACCATTGGCCTTCAGAATTGAGGAAATGCCCTCACGGTCCCCCAGCACACAGATGTATCGCGACTCCACAAAACGACTTGCGGGCGAAGCCTGGAGGCCCGGGACCGGAGGCCGTAGGACGAAAGTCCCAACCTCCTCCAGTCTCCGGCCTCCAGCCTAACCGCTGCGGCTACGCCGCGCTACGGCAAGTGCTCACCCGCAAGTGACGGAAGTTGTGCCGCTTGTCGAGGTTGATGGGGAATTGTTGGTGCGGTGAAGGGGTGGTCCAACAAATAAGCGCTCAAAGGGTTGGGGCGGAGGCTGCGCGTTCTACTGAAAACGGGATGAGACCGCCTGATCAACGGGCACCCATTGGGAACCTCTTGACACCAAAGCACTTGTTTGGCGAGAATCAGGAAATCAGGAGGCGTGTTGGGCAAACCGATCTGTTGGCCCGACACGCGGACAACGCGTATAGGCCGATCGGTCTACTAACAAAGTCATGTGGCTAGGACAGAACGACAAATGCTCGTAGGATGACCACAATGGAATTGAAAGCGCTGGCCTTCCTCAGCTATTCCCGGTTCGACGACCAGCATGAGGGCGGACGACTGACGCAGCTTCGCGAATACCTCGAAAAAGAAGTTCGCTTTCAAACAGCGACAGACTTCTCGATATTCCAAGACCGGCTAGACATAAAGTGGGGACAGAAGTGGAAGGAGCGCATCGATAACTCAATAGACTCAACAACGTTTCTTATCCCGATCGTTACGCCGAGCTTTTTCAAGAGCGATGCGTGCAAAGATGAGGTCACACGTTTCTTGCACCGAGAGAGTGAACTGAATCGAAACGACCTAATCTTGCCAATCTACTACACGGATTGCCGAGAGTTGAATGATCCGGCGGTTCAATCTACCGGCAGTTTGGCGACCGAAATCGCTAATCGGCAGTACGCCGATTGGCGCCCTCTTCGGTTCAAGGATTTTGAATCCGCGGACTTGCGCGCGGCGGTTGCAGACTTGGCACGGAACATCACTGAAGCGCTAGAGCGCAAGCGCGTGTCTGTCTCACCACAACGTGCGGGAGTGATTGCTCAAGCCGTCCCGGAGGGCGCGCGACTGGTGAAACGATTTCAGGTGAATGCCAATGAGAAGTGGCAGGCAACCGGCGTACGCGCGATGCAAGGCCAAGATTTGTACGTGATTTGGATCAGTGGCGGCTGGACTGCAAATCCTGGGCACGCTTGGTACACCGCCGACGGCTATGAGACGATTCCCGCCAAACCAGGATATGCCGTCCCTGATGCTCCGGAAGGATCGCTTGTTGGCAGAGTCGAAGATACCGCATTCCATTTAGGCGGCCGCGGCCGTGTGCCGGAAGATGTTGGCACCGGCGAACTCTATTTGACAATCAATGATGATCTTGATGGACGATATGGAGTCGGCTACGTCGATAATCGAGGGCACATTCAAGTTGAGATCTACGAAAGAACTACCGGTTGAACGAGCAATTGCCACATAACAAAACGCTGAAGGTGAGTTTACTAGTTCCTTGGTTCTTCCAGCCGTGTCGTTACGACCATGTTGCTCGGTCGTGTGGAAGTTCGTCCGCGCTGGTCCGCAAACCAGTTTAGCTCAGACGTTATGCACTGACTTGCCGCTCATCCCGACGTCCACCGCAGAACATGGACGACATAGTAACGATCGCCTTGATTGGCCTCGCTGAAGCCGTGTAGGGTGCGTTTCACGCACCGTACGACTGCGACAGTCCAAGACGACCCACCAGCGCACGGCGCTTCAGCGTCAGATCGAGGCGACAGACGGAGAGATTGACCGGTTGGTGTACGAGTTGTACGGCCTCACGGATGAGGAGATCCGCATCGTTGAGGAGGCCGCCGCCCGATGAAGCTGCCGAATGCTGAAAACGCCGTGGTCGAGATGGAGAAGCTCTTGGGCTATTGTCTCAACCCGAACCATACGCGAGGGAAGCACAAGGCACGGGTCTTCCTGTCGTCCTGCGGATTGACCGCCGAACACGCGGACGACTTGCGCGACGCGTTGCTGGAGGCAGCCCTGAATCTTGACGCAGACGTGGGAGAAGAGGATGACTACGGACAGCGATACGTGATAGACTTAGAAGTAGCGGGACCCACGGGAGCGGCTTCGGTCCGTAGTGCCTGGATCGTCCGCTATGGCGAGGACTTCCCCAGATTTGTTTCCTGTTACGCGCTGTAGGAGCCGACTATGCCAAGAGACACCTTTGGGATGCTCGACGTCGTTGCCTTGACGGAGGACCAACCGGAACGCAGCTTGGTACGCGGTCAGGTCGGCACCATTGTGGAATCGCTCGCTCCAGACGTCTTTGAAGTCGAATTCTGCGACAACGACGGACGGACGTACGCGATGCTCGCGTTGAAAGCCTCCCAACTCATGCTGCTTCACCACGAGCCGGTCGAGGCGGGTTAGATCGCTGCGGCAGACCGGGACGTTGACTCCGTTGGTGTACGAGTTGTACCGCCTCACGGACGAGGAGATCCGCATTGTCGAGGAGGCGACCGCCCCAGCGTAAGCGGGCTATCTCATGCGGAATAGACGCATCGAAGTAGATGATGATTTGAGAATTGTGGTTGGCGCCTGTCTGGAGATCTTGCCACGGGCCGGGGC
>JANQEO010000467.1 GCA_028278325.1 Candidatus Binatia bacterium | reverse complement strand
TCCCCGGCCGCCTTGTTGGTGAAGGTGACCGCGAGGATCTCCCAAGGAGCGACACGGTCGGCTTCGATCAGACGCGCCATACGATGTACGAGCACGCGTGTTTTGCCGCTTCCGGCGCCTGCGAGGATCAGTAGCGGACCGGTTTCGTGCTCGACGGCTTCGGCTTGTCGGTTGTTGAGTGACACGGGAAACCCCGGCATGGTGCCGCAGCCGAGTATGGCGGGCAAGCAACAGTGGGCGCGTATCAGAGAAAGGACGCCGCATATCGGAGAGCGAAGAAGCAGGGCCTAGCGTCGCGCGCAGCCGTGAAGCTCGAGGACCTCGACCGCAAGTTCGGTCTCTTCAAAGGCGGTATGCGCGTCCTGGATCTCGGTTGCTGGCCGGGGGGCTGGCTTCAGATAGCGGCTCGGCGTGTGGGCCCCTCGGGCAGGGTAGTCGGCGTGGATCTCAAGCCGGTCACCAACGTATCTCTCGGCAACGTGCGCACGCTGGAAGGTGACGTGGGCGATACGGAGGTGATCGACGCGGCGACGGCGGAACTCGGAGCTCCGGCCGACGTAGTGCTTTGCGATATGTCTCCGGCTTTGACGGGCGTTAGCCTCACCGATCGGGCCCGTCACGTCCGCTTGGCGACCGCAGCCATCGACGCTGCGGTCAGGTGCATGGCCCCCCAGGGAAAGTTCCTGATCAAGCTGTTCTCCGGTACGGAGTCGGAGATAACCGCTCTCTTGCGCGGCCACTTCGATACGGTGGTCAAGTTCAGGCCTGCCTCCACGCGCAAGGGCTCCTCGGAGTTATACGCTTTGGCCCACAATCGATGAGTTTCGTTGCGGTAGTCGAGACCGTCCTGCCGGTCTTCGCATTGATCGCACTGGGGTACGCGGTCTCGGCAAGACTGAGGCTGGACCTGGGTACGCTTACCGAGACGGTCGTATATCTGGCCGGTCCCGCACTGGTGTTCGATGCCTTGGCGAGCGGATCGATATCTCTGCAGCGTCTGACACTGTTGGCCGGTGGCACCACCGCGATCATCATCGGTGTAGGCGCACTGGTGGTGGCTGTTGCCGCCGTGTCCGGCGCTCGACCGGGAGCCTTGTATCTTCCGGCAATGTTCATGAATGCCGGCAACATGCTGTTGCCTTTGTCTCTCTTCGCCTTCGGTGAGTCGGGGCTCCAAAGTGCGGTGGTGATCTTTGCGACCGCTACGCTGTTGCAGACCACACTGGGAGTAGCGATCGCCAGCGGGCGCTTCAGGCCCGGAGAAACACTGCGTCTGCCCTACCTTTACGCAGCGGTACTCGGCCTGGCAGTCAGTTTTTCGGGATTCGCCCCGCCACAGGTCGTCGCCCGGCCCATCGGGTTGCTTGCCGACGTCGCGATCCCGCTGATGCTCGTTTCCCTGGGTCTGCGATTGCGCCTCTCGAGGTTGCAGTCATGGAAGCGACCGTCCATGGCGGTGCTCGCGCGGCTAGGAGGCGGTTACGCCATGGGTTGCGTGGTGGTTGGAGTCAGCGGCGCCGGAGGCGTGGAGCGAAGCACCCTTCTGCTCGCTTCCGCAATGCCTTCGGCCGTGATCAACTTCGTGTTCGCCGAGAAGTACGGGAGCGAATCGGCGGAGGTCGCAGCCGCGGTATTCTTGAGTACGATAGCATCACTTGCTGTGACACCGCTGGTGCTCAGCATCGGCATTTAGTGAGCGGGAGGATGAGATCATGAACCGGAATCGTGCCACCACAGCCCTGTTGGCAACCTTACTGCTGGCCTGCAGTGCGTGCCTGGCCGGAGGCGCCGAAAACGGTGAAGGCGGCGCCCCGAGCCGTACTTTGACGACTACCGGCACGGCCACCGTGGAGGCGGCGCCCGACCGGGCGCGCTTCGTTCTCGAAGTGGAGACGACCGACAAGGTCGCGGAGCGCTGCGCGGAGCGCAACGCCGAGGCAAGTGATGCGGTCATGAAGGCCGTAAAGCGTGTAGCCGGTGCGCAAGGCACCGTGACGACCGACAGTTACTCACTGTCGCCGCGCTACTCGACGGAAATACAAGGCGGGGTCCGCCGGCAGGTACTCGACGGTTACTCTGCCCGCCACGCCATAGCCGTGGTTACGGCGGATCTGGAGATCATCGGCGCATTGATGGACGCTGCGGTCGGCACCGGCGCTACAGGTGTGGGCGCCGTCAATTTCTATATAGAGGACACCGACCCGCTTCGCCGTAAGGCGTTGTCCGAGGCGGGAGAAAGAGCCAAGGCCGACGCCGTGACGCTGGCCGAGTCTTTGGACGTCGATCTCGGCCGCCTCATCAGCGCCAGTCACGGAGGTCCGGGTCTCGTGATACCCAGACCCTTGGCGCGTGCTGAGTCTCTTCACGGCGGACTTGCCGCGGCCGCGACTCCGGTCGAACCGGGTGACGTCAAGCTCAGTGTTACGGTCACCGCGGTGTTCGAGATCGACTGAGCGGCCGGCGGTCGGGGCGGGGGAAGGTCGCCTTTATCGACTCAGCCGCATAAGATGAACGTTCTCGCGCCGTTCAGCCTGCAAGAATGACGACAACGCCGAGGGGATACAGGACCGTCTGGCTCGCCATCGCAGCCGCGCTGCTGCTGACGGCGACGGCCGTGTGGTCATTGCAAACCGGCGAACGGCCTCAGCCGACAACGGGTGGTGAAGAGGCCGATTCTGTTTCACCTCCTGAGGCGGATGCGCCGCAGGGTCCGGACACACCCCAACCTTTCCGCCTGCCGGCCTCTGATCCGAAAGACCCGGGAGCGGCGCTCGAAGCTGTAGCATCATCGGCGCCCGAGATGCTGGCGCACTTCGTGCGCATAGACACGACCAATCCGCCGGGCAACGAACTCGCCGCCGCTCAGTTTCTTTCCGGTCTCTTGCAAGCCGAGGGTATCGAATCGCGAGTCCTCGAGTCGGCTCCGGGCCGCGGCAACGTATACGCACGGCTGCCCGGCACCGGTGACAAGCGGCCGGTGGTCCTTCTCAGTCACCTCGACGTGGTTGCGGCAGAGTCCAAGTTTTGGAGTGAACCCCCTTACGAGGCTCGCACACGCGAGGGCAAGCTCTACGGAAGAGGCGTGCTCGATTGCAAGGGCGTGGGCACGATCCAGGCTCTTGCGATGATCGCACTCAAACGTCTGGGAGTGCCGCTGTCGCGCGACGTAATTCTCTTGGCGACCGCCGATGAAGAGACGGGAGGAGTGGCGGGGGCCAAATGGATGATCGAGAACCACCTCGACCTCTTCGGTGACGCGGAGTTCTTGCTCAACGAGGGGGGCTGGATAATCGAGGAGGAAGGCAAGCCCTTGATCTATGCCCTCGATGTTGCCGAAAAGGGCCCGTGCTGGTTCCGCATCATGGCCAGGGGCACGCCGGGGCACGGCTCCCGCCCGTCTTCGGAGACTTCGGTCACCAGGCTCGTGGATGCGCTGCAGAAGCTGCTCTCGTGGGAGCGTCCCTACCGCGTCGGGCCCGTAGTGGCGGCTTACTATGCGGCCTACGCCCAGCTCGAGGAGGAGAAGGCTAGGCAATACAGGCAGTTGGAAAGGTCCCTCGAGGATCAGGAATTTCACGATTCCTTCGTCAGCGACCCCCGAGCCGCGGCCCGGATCCGTGACACCATCGCTCCCACCGTGCTGTCGGGGAGTTCGAAGACGAACATAATCCCTGCTGAGGCCGTCGCCGAAGTGGATGCCCGTCTTCTGCCGGGCACGGGATGCCAGTCCTTCATCAGCGAGGTCGCGAAGGTCGTTGCGGGCGAGGGTGTATCCGTCGAGGCGATGGACGTGGCGTTTCCCGCTTCCCAATCTCCGGTCAACAATGAGTTCACCGTGGCGATAGAAGGGTTGGCGCGAGAGGAAAGCGAGGAAGCGGTCGTCTTGTCGGATCTCATCACCGGGTTTACCGACAGTCACTACTTCCGTGACGTGGGAATAGCCGCATACGGGTTTACTCCGTTGGTAATTACCAAGGAGCAAAGAGCCTCGATTCATGCGCCCGACGAGAACGTTACCGTCGAACGGCTTGCCCCGGCGGTGTTCAGGCTGGTTCGTCTCCTTCAGAGCATCGGAAGTTAAGCACTGCCGGACACCTCATCGGCTTGCGTAGCAAACTTCGATGGTTGTATTCTCATGGTTCCTGGACGTGCGTGTTCGTCGGCAGCCGCACCGACGACATGGGCGAAGTTGGGAAGAGGAAGCCGGGCAGGCTGGAGTATGTCGGGGCGAGGTGCGGAGATGGCTGACGAGTCCTTGGGATCTACGACGATCAGCAAATCCGTTCGTAGCCTTCTCGACACCTTCGCTAGCTTCGAAAAGGAGATCGCCGTCATCTTCGAACGCTTCGACATCGAGCCTCCGCAGTCCCTGACCGACATCACCAAGTATCTGAACAAGCTTATCGCGCGTGCGAGAAAGCTGTCGCTGTTGGAAAGTCTCTCCGCCGGCGGGATTACACGTGGGATGTCACCGCGGCGCTTCGCCGGCGTCCTGGGTCTGGCGAATGCTTCCGAGCTCGCAGAGGTGAGGCGTCAGCTCACCGAGTTCATGTCTCACGTCGATCAGCTGCGCGACCGCGAGGTGTTGTTGGCGGGCGGCGTGCGCGACATGCGAGCGAAAGCCGCCCGTTTCGAAGAGGCTCTGACCGGTTTGGCGCGGGTGCAAGGCCGCTACCAGGCACGCATGGGCGTCGAGAGGCAGAGGTCGCTGGAGTCGACACAAACCAAGTTCGGCCGCCTCGAGCGCGCGATGACGGCGCTGGCCCGCCTACAGGGGCGCAACCTCGCTCGGATCGAGGCCGGTGAGCGGCGTAGCCGCGAGATGGATGAAGTCATGTCCAGGCGGGATGGCCACATCACCCGTCTGATTCGTGACACCACCGTCCAACGCACCCAGCTCGAGCGCATGTCGGAGGAGTTGGCCGCCCTCACGAGTGGCGGTGGATCCCCCGCCCTCAGTGATGTGGTCGAGTCACGGCTCGACGAGGCACTAGGCCGGCTCGAGAAGGTAGAGGCCAAGGTCAAAGACCTGAGCAATGCCACCCATGCGCGCCGGCGCGGACAGGTCGAGGGGATGGAAAGCCTCAGGGAACGTCTGGCCAGGATCGAGACCAGGGCTGCCGAGATCTCCCGCGAGGCACGAGCCAAGAGCGGACGCCTGGACGCCATCACGAGGCACCTTGCCTCCCTGGAGGGCCGGCTCGCCAGCGCCATCGGCAAGGGTGGTCAGCCCGTCGTTGCCGCTGCCGCCGGCGTTGACAATCCCTCCGGGGCCCAGCAATAACCTTTATACACTGACGGACGACTCGTCCGAGGAGACATCATGATTGAACGCGGGTTCGCCTACCGCGCCTGCCTGTGCGCGGTGTTGGCGATGATCGTGGCGACCGCCGGTTGCCAGGACATCGCAAGGATATTCAACAAAGAAGAAGCGCCGGCCCCGGCCCCGGCTGTGCAGGCCGAAGAGGGCTGGCAGTACTACGTCGGCGGACCGATCATGCGCAACGACCCGCATGGACGTCTGCGCTTGGGCGGCTTCAACGGCGAAGTAAAGAAGCCTACCAACCGCGGGCTCCTCATAGGGGTGAAGCACGGCCCCGAGGATGCCTTCGAGTTTGCAACCTGGGTGAACGGCGTGGAGATGAACCGCTCCGAGGGCATCGTCAAGGACGGCATCTATTTCTTCACGAAGCGCCGCATGTTCAATGCGGACCACAAGGTCATCACGACCCTCGACTACGAGTATGACGACGAAGCCAAGACGGAGACGGTCACGCAATCGAGGCTGGATCCCGATACCGGAGAAGTCCTGGACAGCTCCAGCGCTTCACGCCCGTATCAAGCCGAAGACGACGTCGCCGATGACCCATTCTTTGCCGAGGGCCAAGAACCGGCCGGCGACGGGGACTCCAAGGAGTAGCCAGGCGCAGGCATGCGTGTAGTTCCCGTAGCGCAGCTTGCCGACAACTACGGTTACCTCGTCATCGACGAGAGCAGCGGGGTTGCGGGAATAGTCGACGTTGCCGAAGCGGGTCCGGTCCTGGAAGCTATACAGAAGGAGGGGGTGGAGTTACGCGCCATTCTTTCCACCCACCACCACTACGACCACGTCGGCGGCAACGAGGAGTTGATAGAGTGTCTTCGCCCCCAAGAGCTGACGGTCTTCGGGTACGCGGAGGACGCGGAAAGGATCCCGGGCATTACCCATCCCTTGGAGGACGGCCAGAGTTTCGAATTGGGGAGCCTTCGAGGCCGGGCGATCTTCATACCCGCTCACACGCGGGGACACATCGCCTACTACTTCGAGTCGGAGGCTGCAGTGTTTACCGGTGACACCCTGTTCGCCGGTGGATGTGGACGGTTGTTCGAGGGAGACGCCGCCCAGATGCGTTCCTCGCTCGGTCGCTTGGCCGCCTTGCCTGACGAGACCAAGGTGTATTGCGGCCATGAGTACACCGAGTCGAACCTGAGGTTCGCGCTCACGTTGGAGCCGGGCAACGCCCGTCTGAGCGCGAGAGCCGAGGAGGTGGCGAGGCTTCGCGGCGACGGAAAGCCGAGCGTGCCGACCACCATAGAGATCGAAAAGGCTACCAATCCCTTCCTGCGCAGCGACAGCGCGGAGTTGCGCGCGTCCGTGCAAACACGCGTGCAAGGCGTCGCTGACGACGATGTCGCCGTGTTCGCTGCGACCCGACAACTGAAGGACAACTTCTGAGGTCCCCTCTCAGGCTCCGCCGTCGGCGCCGGACACGCGCTTGTAGACCACTATAGGAGCGCCGCCGGGATAGAAGCGGTGGTTGCTGCGCTCGTAGCGCGACTCCGCCCACCGGTTGAAGGCCGCGCGTCCACGGCCACCCCAGCGCCTCGATATGATGATGACGGCAGGATCTATGGCGGCGAGTTCGGCATAGAGAGAATCGAAGTCGCCACCGGTCTTCCTCGCCGCGAAACGGTCGACCCCCGACCACATGTAGGGCCATCGCCAGGCAGAGCGCCGCTCGAGATGTATGAGCGCTTCGGGTGTACTGATCGTCACGATCGGATCCCCGGATCCGATCGGCCCGACGATCTTGCGGTAGAACTTGCCCTGTTTCTCGTAGGTCACCGGCGGACGGAGTCTGGCGCTGTGGGGAGTCGAGGCGGCGATGACGGCGACGCCAAGGACTACCGCCAGCACTACCTTCGGCAGTCTGGCGACCAGCGCGCACAGCCCGACCGCCAACAAAGCCCCCAGGAATGGTGCGAACAGGATGGTGTCGGGCCAGGCCTGAAAGCTGATGAAGGTCATGACGACATAGCAGAGCCCCGCGACGAGGATGCCCGTGGGCGGCAGCCTGCGGCCGACCACCATCCCGAGGAGCGCCGGCAGCATGAGCATCAGTTCGGTGCGGTTCCACTGCTTCACTACCGTCCAGACGGTTGCGGCGGTTCGGCGTGCCGTCATCGACTTCGTCTTGATGTAATGAAGGTTGAAGCCGACGGCCTGTTCGAAGAAGTCGCCGAGGGCACCGACCGAGTAGAACCACGCCAGCAGTGCCGCTACGGGCAAGCCCGAGCCGCCGCCGATACGCAGCAGCGCCGCGAGCGGACGCCGCCCGTGACGTGTCTCCTCGACGACGGCGTGCACGGCGCTACCTACCAAGAAGGAGACGCCGGGCTGCCAGCACAGCGTCGAAAGCCCGCCGAGCACTCCCGACCATAGGAAACTCCCGCGTGATGCGCACAACAGCGACCCCAGTCCCAGTGCCACAGTGGCTACCTTGGGCCTGGCTCCTTCGAGGGCGGCGACCATCCATTGGTCGACCGCCATCATGAAGGCGGCCGCCGCCACCGCGCCGGCGACCGGCAGCGCAGGACGGCAAAGGAGGTAGAGCAACGCGGGCGCCGCCGAGCCGAGGGCGAGATACACGAGGTGTGCTCCGTTCACTGCCGTGAGTGACGAAACGGCCGGTGCCAGCCAGGCGCCTGTCGCACCGAAATAGGCCGCGAGCGGGGTCTTGTGGAGAAAGATGTCGCGGTAGGGAACCAGCCCCTTGGCCACCTCTATGGACATGTAGTCCCAGGTGGCTGCGTCCAGGAGCACGGGCCTGGAGAGCGGATCGAAACTGAAGAAGAAGGCCAAGGCAGCCGTGAAGATTGCCGCGGCAACGCCAAGGTCGCCGGCTGTCGATCTCGTTAGAATTGCCGCAAGCCCTCGTGCATCTTAGGTGCCGTCATGAGGACACCATGGGCAAGTTGATAGGTCTTACCGGGGGCATAGGCGCGGGCAAGTCGACGGTGGCGGAACTGTTGGCCGAGAAGGGCGCGAGTATCATCGACGCCGACAGGATAGCACACGAAATATACGAGCCCGGCAAGGAGGGCTATGACCGTATCGTCGATCATTTCGGTACCGGCGTTCTCGATGAGCAGGGCCGGGTCGACCGCCAAAAGCTCGGCGCCCTGGTCTTCGACGATCGAGAGAAGCTCGAGGAGCTCAATCGAATAATTCACCCCTTGGTTCTCAAGGAAGTCGCCGAACGCGTTGCGGCTGTAACTGCGGATGACCCCGAGCAGCCCATCGTAATCGAGGCGGCGTTGATGACTGAAACCGGTTGGAGCGGAGGGGCCGGTGAACTCTGGGTAGTGATCACCGATCCCGACCTGGCCGTGGAGAGGCTGGTGCAGTCCCGGCAGATGACGCCCGAGGAGGCGCGTCTACGTATGGCTGCTCAGACCAGCAACGATGAGCGGCGTTCCACTGCAACCAGGGTCATAGAGAACAATGGGACCATCGAAGACCTCGAGTTGGAAGTTTCTCTGGCCTGGCGGGAAATGATGGGAGACTAGCTTGTCGGTCGGCGACCTGATCCGTGACGCTTGTCGCGAGTACGCATCATCGACGGCCGTGTTGACGCTTCGTGAGGGGACAACCACCGGAGCGTGCGTTCGGGAGGTCGAGGAGCTCACCTACGCCGAGCTCTACGATCGAACTCTCAGGTGTTGCGATGCATTGTTTCGGGCGGGTGTCGCGGTCGGTGACCGCGTGGCTGTGCTCGCGGACAACTGCTCGGCCTTGATCATCAGCGAATGGGCCTGCTTGAAGACGGGATTCTTGTGGGTCGCCCTCAATGCGCGCTCTTCACCCGAGGAACTCGCCGCGATACTCGACGACAGCCGCCCGGCCGTCTTGCTGGTAGACCCGGAGCACGCGGCTCTACTGGAATCGGGGATTGTTCCCTCCGACTGTCGCGTCATCGGCCTGGGTGTCGGAAGTGAGTGGGAGGCGCTGCTCGCCGCGGCTGAACCTGTAGAGCCGTCGTGGGCGCCGGACGCGGAGACGCCGGTGCGGATCCGCTATACGTCGGGCACCAGCGGCCGGCCGAAGGGCGCCGTGTTGCCGAGACGCGCATACGATGCGTCCGTCGAAGAGGTCGATCGAGCGATCGGACCGCTGCAGAGCACCGACACGCTTCTGCAGATAGCACCGATGACGCATGCCAGCGGCGCTATGTGGCTCCCTCACGTCCGTGTGGGTGCTCGCTCGGTGTTGCTCGACCGCTTCGACGCACGCGCGATCATCGATCTCATCGAGGAGTACTGCGTAACGGCCGTATTTCTCGTTCCCACCATGCTCGTCAGGCTTCTCGACGTGCTCGACGATCCCCGCAAGATGACGAGCTTGAGAACCGTGGTGTACGGCGGTGCCTCCATGCCGGTGGTGCCGCTGCAAAAGGCGCTTCGTCTACTCGGACGTCGATTCGTGCAGATCTACGGTCTGACTGAGTCGACCTGGCCGATTACGGCTTTGCTCAGGGACGACCACGTAGTCGGCGGGGGAGAGCCGGCTACAACTGCCCGCCTGGCCTCTTGCGGCCGCCCGACGCCGATCGGAGACCTGCGTATCATGTCGCCGGCCGGCAAACCCGTAAGCGCCGGCGAGACCGGCGAGATCCACGTGCGTGGCAAGAACACGATGCTCGGGTATTGGCATACGCGGGGCCGCGCCGACGTGGTCGACGCCAAGGGCTTGGACGAGGACGGGTGGATGCACACCGGTGACGTAGGGTTCATGGACGACGAGGGCTTCGTGACCATAGTCGATCGCCTCCACGACATGATCGTGTCCGGCGGCTTCAACGTCTATCCGAAGGAAGTCGAGCATTGCCTGTGCCGTCACGAAGCCGTGCTCGAGGCCGCCGTCGTCGGTCTGCCCGACGAGGAATGGGGAGAGAGGGTTCATGCCAGTGTGGTTCTCCGCCGTGGGGCTGCGGCGACCGAGCAGGAGCTCGCGCGTCACTGTGCTGCCAAGCTGGCCGGCTTCAAGAAGCCGCGGTCGGTCGAAATAGTCGAGGAGTTGCCCAAGAACGCATCGGGCAAGATTCTCAGGCGCGAGATCAGGAACCGCTTGGCCGCGGTGGCCCCGACTCCAAAGCCAGGGCAATGAGACGCTCGACGATTTCCTCCATGCTCAGACCGGTGGCCTTCCACAGGCGTGGGAACATGCTGATGGCCGTGAAGCCGGGGATCGTGTTGAGCTCGTTGAGCAAGACTTTGCCGTCACCGTTGCGCACAAAGAAGTCGGCGCGCGCCATGCCCCGGCATCCGATCGCATTCCATGCTCGTCGGCTGACCGAGACCATCCTGTCATAGGTGTCCGGGTCCACCCGCGTCGGCGCGATCAGCTCGACGTCGTCTGTTACGTACTTGGACTCGAAGTCGTAGAAGCCCCCCTTGGCCACGATCTCGCCTGCCGGGCTGATGTCGGGGTTTCGATCGCCCATCATCGCGACTTCGATCTCGCGGCCGTCGACGGCCTGCTCGACCACGACACGTACGTCGAAGCGGCGGGCCTGCTCCAGGGCTTCAGCCAGGCCGGCGCTTTCGCCCACGCGGCTTATGCCGAGTGAGGAGCCGAGCCGCGAGGGCTTGACGAAACACGGAAAACCGAAGGACGCTTCGATCAAGTCTATGGCTTCCCGGTCGTTGAGGTCGCTCACGTCGACGAAGTCCGCCTGCTCGATCCCGCAGCCCTTGCACAGGTGCTTCATCGCGAGCTTGTCGATGGCGATGGCCGAGGCCCCCGAGCCCGCGCCTACGAAGGCCACACGCATGGACTCGAGAAGGCCCTGAACGGATCCGTCCTCGCCTCCAGGCCCGTGCAAGGCGGGAAACACGACATCCACGCCTTCGACGATGGTGGAGCCGGAGGCGAGGTCGATCAGGCGGGTGCGGTCTCCGTCGAAGGCGAGGCCGACCGGCTGTCCTGCGTCGCGCTCGACGGTGACGAGTTTGTCACGCGCACTTTGGAGCAGCGCTGAAAAGTCTGCGCAGAGCCAAGTGCCGTCGGTGGCAAGGCCGACCACGGTGACGTCGTGGGGGGTCTTGGACAGAGCCGCGCAGATCGCGGCAGCCGATCGGATCGAGATGGAGTGCTCGGCGGAGACCCCGCCCATGAGCACGACGACCTTCAGTCCCGCTGCCGCCACCGGCCATAATTATCACCGGAAAGGGCCGCGCGCTATTGAGCTGAACCGCGGCGCCCCATGGGCCGTGCTTGAAGCACAACTTCATCCCAAGATAAGCAAGAGCCGGGTTTGGAAGCTCAAATAGTCGCTGGTATAAGCGAGTCGCAGCGAAACGATAGCTGAGGATTACCGGTTCTTAAGTAATCGGGGAGAACAGCATGCATATAGAGACGCTCAAGATTTTCTGCGACGTCGTCGACAACCAGAGCTTTTCGTTGGCCGCCTCTCAGAACTCGATAACCCAGTCCGCGGTGAGCCAACAGATCCGAGGCCTCGAGGAACGCTACGGGAAACGTCTGCTCGAGCGTAAGCGTGGCAGCGTGAGACCGACTACCGCGGGCGAAATCCTTCACAGGGCGGGACGTGAGATCGTTCACCTGTTCAACGAAACCGAGGCCCAGATTCAGGGGTTGAGCAACATCGTTACGGGCAGCGTGAGGGTAGCGGCGGTTCACAGCGTAGCCCTCTATGAGTTGTCGGAACCCCTCAAGGCCTACTTTGCCGATTTTCCGTATGTCGATTTTCACATCGACTACGGTCGCTCCAGCCACATCTACGAACAGGTGCTTCGCGGCAACATCGACTTGGGGATAGTCGCCTATCCGACGGCGCGTGCGCAGATCACCGTGCTGGACTTCGTGACCGACCGACTCGTGGTCGTTTGTGCTCCCGATCACGCCATCGCCGATTCTCAGAAGATCGCGCTCGGCGGCCTCGACGGTGAGAAGTTCGTCGGCTTCGAGAAAGGTATTCCGACCCGCTTGGCCCTGGACCGGCTGTTCGCCGACAAACAGATCAGCGTTCAGTATGTAGCTGAGCTCGACAACATCGAGATGGTCAAGCGCCTGGTGGAGGTCGGCGCCGGCATCGCGATTATTCCGGAGAAGTCGTGCCGCAATGAAGTGCAGGCGGGGACCCTGGCGAGGGTCGAGCTAACCGGCCCGGGCGTGACGAGGCCGATCGGCATCATTCACCGCACCGGCAAGCACTTCAGCCCGGCGGCCGACAAGTTCATAGAGTATCTGCAAGCCGGCTCGGACCAGGGACGAAAGGCCCGTGAGTCCTCCAAGAGTGCCGGCGATGGCGCCGAGTCAGCCGCTCGTTAACGCCGGTACGACTTTCTCGCGGAACAGTTCGAGGGTGTCGGGCATGCCCATGTCGCCGAACACCACGGCGAAGTCGGTGACGCCGGCGTCGATCTTGGCTTGAAGCCCGGCCGCGACTTCATCCGGTGTGCCCACCACAGCCATGCGCTTTATGTCTACCCATCCGCCGATCATCATCTTTGCGAGTCCCATCTTCGCGCTCAGATCTTCCTGATCTCTGCCGAGCACCACGGCCGTCTGCTCGCTGATCGTTATCTCGTCGAAGTTGCGGTCGACGTCGCGGCAATGCTCGCGGAGAACGCCGAGTAGACGTCCGACCTCGTGGGCGCTCGTCATCGGACAATTCCATCGGGATGCGTAGCGCGCCACCAGGCGCAGCAGCACTTTCTCTCCCGCTCCGCCGATGGTGATGGGCAAAGGCGACTGCGCGGGTTTGGGCGCGAAAGGAGCGTCTCTGAAAGTGTAGTGCTTCCCTGCGAAGTTCGTCCGGTCGCTCGAGCACAGATGTGTGATTATCTCGAGCGCTTCGCCCAATTGCTCGAGCCTCGTGCCGACCGACGGAAACTCGTAACCGTAGGCTGTGTACTCCTCCTCCATCCATCCGGCACCGATACCGAGCTCGAGCCTGCCGCCGCTGATCTGGTCGACGGTAGCCGCCATCTTCGCCAGCAGGCCGGGGTTTCGATAGGAGTTGCAGGTCACCATCACGCCGAGCCTCAGCTTTTCGGTGGCCTCGGCGAGGCCGGCCAGCGTCGTCCAACCCTCCAGGAAGTCGACATCCGGAAGACCCTTCGCGAACATGTGGTCGACCACCCAGAGACCGTCGTATCCGATGGATTCGAGCAGGACCGAACGTTCTTTGAGCATGTCGTAGCTCATGCCAGCCTGGGGAAGGAAGAGATGAAAAGAGAGTGATGTCGCCACGCTGCAACCTCCGTGTGGAGGTCTATACCGTTTACTGACACCATGGAGCAAGCTACCGGACGCCCCCGACATGCCTGCGGATAAGCCCTTCAACAACCCGTTTGCCGACGCTCTCGGTCCTCTCAAGGAAAGTCTTCCGGAGTCCGCACCACCGAAGCCTGAAGGCGGCGACACGCCCGCATCCCCGGCTCCGCAGGAAACCGGCGCACGGCGTGGAAGTCCCGGGAATGATGCGGAGGAAGGCAGGGACGACCAGGAGGCCTTCATGCAGGCCGTCGGCGACGTGACCCCCATCGACCACCGCAACGACCGTTTGAGCCCCAAGCGTACGGCGAAGGTTGGGGGCATCGATTCCGCCCGCGAGCTCGAACTCGAAGAAATGGCATCGCTGAGTGGCTTCGATCTGCGTTTTTCCGACCAATACATTCGCGCCCGTGCTGCGGGGGTAAGTCAGGAGACCGTCGACAAGCTCTCACGGGGCGAGTTCTCGGTGCGTTCTCACCTTGACCTCCACGGCATGATCCTCGACGATGCGATGCGGGAGGTGGACGAATTCATCGCCCACAGTCAGGATCGGGGGGTAAGATGCGTTCTGGTGGTAACCGGCAAGGGGCAGAACTCCAGGGGACAGGTCGGCGTGTTACGTTCGAAGATTCCCGAGTGGCTGTCGCGCGGCCCGAGCTCCAGGCGTATCCTGGCGTTCGTGACGGCGCGGCCTTGCGACGGCGGCGAGGGCGCCCTTTACGTGTTGCTGCGCAAGCACCGGTCGGGCAAGAGCCGGATAGATCTCGAGACCGGAGGCGTGGGCTGAGCCGCGGTTGCGACCGGTCTCGGAGGCGGGAGCGGAGGTGGAGATGTTTCCAAGTACACAGGCCTGCCGCCTAGTCTACGTCGGCGAAGACGGCGACGTATATCAGGCCGTCGGCTCGGCCGCGCGTGACGACCACCGGCGATTGACCTGCGCCTGGTCGGATACCGACGCGCGCGAGCGCATTCATTACATATGGCCGGCTTATTCTCCTGACGGTAGCCGTGTGGCCTGCTTCGGAGTCCGTCCGGGATTCAGCACGGCGGGCGTGTACGCAGTGGCCGACGACGGTGTTCGCAGCGACCAGGTATGGTGCCGCGACGATGCCGATCCGATTTCGGTGAGCTGGTCGCCCGATTCTTCGCACATCGCCGTGGTCTTCCACTCGGAAAACGGGCTCAAGCTCGACATAGCCGACATTTCACGGCCGGGTCAGCAGTTGTCTCTGGCCAGCGGGGCGCCGCTTTTCTGGTCCTGGTCACCTGTGGAACAGGTCATCGCGGTTCACACGGGCGGCAGCCGCAGCATCTCCTCGGAAGCTGCCCTGTCCATCTTCCGCTTGGATAGGGGCGCGGAGCGTATCGCCAGTCTGGCACCGGGGGAGTTTCGGACGCCGGCCTGGTCGCCGGACGGAAAGCGTCTCGCCTACATCGACGTGAGCGGTTCGCGTGAATTTCTCGCCTTCTACCGGATCGACGACGGTGTAAGCGAGATCGTGTGTCCGGTCGAGGGGCACTCCGTCATGCTCTGGTCTCCCGACGGTTCTCGTCTGGCGTTCTCCCAGGCGCTAGGCGACACACCCCACATGTATACGGGCGTTACGCTGGTGGATCCCAAGACCGGCCGCATAGATGTCATCAATGAGAAGGACGTCATCAGCTTCTTCTGGTCGCCCTGCTCCGAGCGTCTCGTGTCGATCGCTTTCGACGAGAAAGCCGGAATGGAGTGGTCGGTCTTCGACGTTCGCGGCATGCGAAGGACACTGAGCTCGCAGTTCTATCCGAGCAACGAGTTCGTGTACTTCTGTCAGTTCTTCGATCAGTTCGCTTCCTCACATCCTTTGGTTTCCCCGGACGGAAGCAGCCTCGTGTTTGCGGGCCACCTCGCTGAGCCCGACCGAACCCGCCTGGAAGGGCGGAGCAGCGTCTATCTGGTTTCCCTGACTCGGCCCGAGCCGGCACAAAAGCTGGCATCCGGGCACTTCGCTTGTTGGGATGCGAGAGTGAGGCGCCAGAGGGCCTAGCGCCATCGCCGGTCTGAGAGTTCACGATCTCCTGAGCCTCGTTCGGCCGATCCTCGGCCTTTTCGTGCTTTACAGTTTGATGCGCGCGCCGACGTCGAGCGCAGTGCTGCCCGCCGTCGTCATCGCTTGTCTGACCGACATGTGGGATGGGCGACTGGCGCGCCTCAGCCCCGAGCAAAGACCGCTGGGCAGGTACATAGACAATCTCTGTGACGCCGCATTCCTCGCTCTGGCGTTTGCAGGTTTCGCGATCGCACACACTTGGAGCCACCCCATCGTAGGGCGCGCGATCCAGTACAATGTGAACGCCAACTGGCTACCCCTGCTGGGGTTGGCCTTCGGCTTCGGCACCTACGTGATCCACTGGTTCCGTGGCACGCCCGGCTCGCCCCAGGGCCACGTGGCCGGGATCGCCAACTACCTGCTCGTATTGCTCGGAGGGGTCGCGGTTATCCCCGGCGTGTTCCTGAGCCCCTGGATTCTCGAGCCCGCATTTGTAACGGTGGCTCTACTGAATCTGTCGGCCGGAGGAGACAACATCGGCATCCTGTTGAGGTTGGCAGCCGCACGGCGGTGAAAGTGCGCAGACGAAACCCTTTGCTTTCCTTTGGTAGCGAGTTCAGGTCCCGCGCCCTGGTACTGGCCACCGCTCTCTGCATCGGCAGTTCTTGCACGCCGACCTCCCAGCACTACGAGATTCACACGCCCGAGCTTACCTGCGACGAGGCGAACCGTTTCGTGCACGACGCCGTCGTCGGGCTCGGCCGGGTGATCACCGGCTTCAAGCTGGCCAAGCCGGGAGAGCCCGGCTACGTCCGAGTGAAGCAAGGAGAGACGGGTGCGGAGCCTGCTGCCACCGTGAAGATTACTTGCGACGCCGCCGGCGCTCACATCGTTACCGACGAGGGCGGATTGTCGAGCGACAAGCGGCTGAGCCGAGGCGTGTATCTGTCGGTAACGGGGCGGGCCGGACTGTCGGCCAACAAGCATCAGGAGGCTGCAGCGGTGAAATCCGAGAGCGTTCAGAAAGCCGACGCTCTTGAAGGCAAGCCGAGTGCCGTCGCGCCGCCACCGGCACGGCGCAGGGTCGAAGAAAAGAAAGCCAAGGGCGTCGTGCTCGAGTTGGCGCCTGTTTACGGGTTCGCGACGGTGCTGGATTTCGAGGCCGATTTGAGCGCCGCCGGTGTGCTGCCCGTCAAGGTAACGTTGACCAATGCTACGTCGCGTGTGTACGAGTTCGATCCCGCAGACATAACACTCAGGCAACGTGGCTCGCGCCAACGTGCCAGGCCCATGACGCCGACGCAGGTCGTTGGCAAGCTCGAGGCGACCGCGGCCCGCTTGGAATCGGAAGAAGGAGACGGGAGCGGCGAGGCGGCTACGGACGGGGCCGCCAGCCTGGGCGATATCGACGCGGCCGCAGGCAAGGTCAAGGAACTCAGGTTGAGGCCCGTGCGCATGAACCCGGGTCTCCTCCACAGCGGCTTTCTGTACTACCCGCTGGCTGAGTACGACCGAGCCAGGCTGACTCTCATAGATGTAGCGACGGGGGAGACCGAAGGTTTCCTCGTCGACTTCTGACCGGCGTCACCCGCCCAGGCCGGCGCGAAGGTCGGTCACGATCTTCTCGAGTCCGGCCGTGGAGTCGGCCTGCAGCCGGCCGGCGCGCATGTCGGCCAGCAATCTCTCGTAGACGCGCAGAGCAACCCTGCGCGAGCGGTCGGCGCCTCCGGTATCACCCTTCTCCTCGCGCTCCGCGCCGTCCTTGAGGAAAGCCAGGCCAAGCTTCTTGAGCGTTGCGGAGTGAGAAGCATCGCCTTCGGTGGCCGCAAGGAGAGTCTCGACTTCCTTACCCGCCGAGTCCATGTCCTCCATGCGCCGGTAAGCGGTGATTCTCAGGAAGGAGACTTCCGGAAACAACGAGAGCTGATCGGGAAACCGCGTCTCGAACTCGGCCAGCCTACGCAGTCTGTCTTCCATCGTGGCGTGCCCGCCGGCTGTGGTGGTTGCAGCGGCCATCACCGTTGCCTTGGCCTGCAGGGGATCGATAAGAGCGTCGGTGCCCTGACCGGCTTTGCGTTGCTCTCGGAACGCTTGGGCGCGAGAGTCGAAGCCGTCGAAGGAGTCCATGGCCTTGCGTACCAGGTCGATGTCGGCAGCACCGTCTTTGGAAGCTGCATCTACTGCCTCGAAGTAACACTGCGCGGATTGGAAGGATGCATTTACCGTGAAGGCCGGGTCGCCTTCGACATTGGCGAAAGCCTCGGCTGCGTCAACGAGACGCCCTCGGGACCGGTAAAGCTCGCCGAGCCTGAACCAACCTTCGTGCGCCCGTTCGTGTCCGGGAGCCAGTTCTACGAAGGATTCCAGGTAGTCGGCATAGGACTCTTCGATGTCGCCGCCGCCACCCCCGGCTTCCAGAGCTTTCAGGTACTGGGACTCGGCAGCCTTGAAGCGAAGGTAAGCGGCCTGGCCGAGATGCGGGTCGCCGCGGTCGGCGAGTTCGAGGAAGCGGCTCAGTTCCGTGATGGCCTGCGCGTAGAGACTTTCATGGAAATTGCAGAAGCCCACGCCGTAGTAAGATTCAGTTATGTACTCGTCCCTGCCGATCATTGCTTCGTACAAGGGTACGGCGTCATCGCACTCACCCCGACGCCTCAAGGAGTTGGCGATCAAGAACGTAACGAAGGGGCTCGACTGGTCGGCCGCCCACTCAAGCGGATCTTCTATGCCGGCGTCTATGAGTTGAACGACCTTGCTGCGCCAGTACCTGTTCGTCGAGTACAGGCTTTCCATCGTTTTGGCGGCCTCGCTTCGAAAGGCCGCACGCCGGGACGCATCGAAGCTCGTCTTGTATTTTCCTACCGCAAGCAGAAGCGCCTTCGAGCGCAGGAAGCGAGCCTGGGCGCGAATCTCCTTGCCGGAGGCCGAGCGAGCCAGGCGCGCGGTCTGATCGAGCGCAGCCGAGATGCGGCCCATCGATATGAGTGCATCGGCAAGGGCAGCACGAAGCTTGTTGGCGGTGGCCGTGTCGGGGCCTTGGGAGAGAGCGGACTCGAAGTCGGACACCGCCGTCGAGTACTCTCTCATCGCTTTGTTCGTGAGTCCGTGTCCGAGCAACGCCTCGATGGTCAACTCGCGATCACCCGACGACAAGAACTCGGCGAATCCGTTACGGCTCCGCGTAAGCAGACGGGCACGCTTGGAAGAGCTGCGTTCGTAACGCATCGCTACCTCGTAGCGGACCCAGTTGAGCCGGTAGAGGAGACGCATGGCCAGCAATTCGCGTTGTCTCCACGCGGCGCTGTCCTGAACCGCCTCGAGGTCTCCGTCCAAGCGGATGACCTCCGCCTGCAGTTCTTCGAGCACATTCGTGTGACGGTCTCGTGTGCGCTCAATCAGATTCAGCAGCGCGTAGGCCGTCTTGGGCATGGAGGCGCCCGCTTCCGCCAGACCATGAAAGTCATCACAGAGACGGTCGATCCGATTCACGAGCTCGGTCTCGGCTTCGACGTTCCAGCGTTTGGAAGCGAGCGAGTCGGCCCGGCGTTGCGCCGAGGCGACGCCGCTTGCCAACTCTCCCACGCTCGCGGCCGGCGCAGCCGTGGCAAGCGCCAAGACCGCAATGGAGGCGGCCAGCAATCGGTGCTTGGTCACGAACGTGGCGCTTCCCCTGTTACGCCGGTAGCGCCGGTCACTGGAAACACCACGCGGTCTATGCCCGTGCGCAGGCACTGGTTGTAGAGTCTGACCACGTGTTCGTATGCCACGTTGGTCCCGGCATCGATGACAACGAGAGTTCCCTTGCGGACCCCGGCCAAGTGATCGGCGACGGCGGCGAAGTCTCCGACCGGCCAATCGTCGACGAAGTACTGTGCACCTCCGCCGGTACTCACGACTCTAACGACGACCTCGTCTTCTTCCGACTTCATGTCGAGAGTGCGCTGCTGCTGTTCACTCCCGAGTGCCAGTTCCGAGGGCAACAGACCTTCGATGGTCGACAATGAGATCGTGAACAGGAAATAGGTGAGCAGAAGGAACACGCAGTCGATCAAGGGTCCCATCTGCAGTTCTTTGGCCGACGTCGCGGCCCGTGAGCGACCCGGACAGCGCATCAAGGTTCCTCGTCGTCGCCCGCTTGCAGGGCGGCGAGGCTGACGTTGGTGATGCCGGCCTCCGCCGTCAGTCGCATGGCCCGCTGCACGGAGCCGAACTCGGTCTTTCGGTCACCGCGAATGACGACCTCCATTTCTTTGCGGGTCTCCGTCTTGCGGGCCTGCAAGTACTTGAACAGCTCTCCGCCGGACTTGTGGACACCGGAGACCAGATAGAGACCGTCACCCGTGATGTTGACGGTCACCAACTCCACGCGCTCGTCGGTGACGTCCTTGGCTTGATCGGCGTTGGGCAGCTTGACCTGTTCCTCGCCCGCCTGACCGAAGCGGATCGACATTATGAAAAACGTGATCAGCAGGAAGGCCATGTCGATCAGCGGCGTGGCCCTGAAAGACACCGACCTGGCTCGATGTGAGTGGGGGAGTCTCACCCACCGGCCTCCGACGAGTGCTTGAGCGGCTCGACTAGGTCGGCGGCATTGGCTGCGGCCTCGGCCGCGACGGCATCGACGCGATTGCGGAAGATCCCGAACGCATACAGCGACGGGATCCCGACGATCAGGCCCATGACGGTGGTCATCAGAGCTTCGAAGATGCCTCCGGCCAGGCGGCGGGGATCCACCCCGCCTACAGCTACGGAGATCTGGTTGAACGATTGAACCATCCCCATGACGGTGCCGAGGAGCCCGAGCATCGGGGCGATGTTGGCGATGATGTTGAGGTGCTCGATCTTGCGCAGCAGGCCGCCGGTCAGGCTGTCGGCCGAATCCTCCATAGCCTTGACCATCGCGTCGTAGCCCCGCGATCTTTCCTTCACACCGGAAGCGACCACTGTGGCCAGGAAAGAGGCGTTGGTGCCGTTGAGTTTTGCGGTGATCTTGTCGTAGTCGCGGCTCTCGAGAAGTCCTCGGAGCTCGTTGAGGTCTTCCTCGGGGCTGATGGTCTTGGATCTGATCGACAGCGCGTACTCGACCACTAGTGCCATCGCGACGACGGACATCAGGATGATCAGGTAGCCGACCCAGCCGCCGAACTTGATCAGGTCGATGAGGCTGTAGTTGAGGGCCCCGCCCTGTGCTCCTTCCGCCGCCTGGGCGAACGCATCAGTCGCCAAGAACATAGGAGACAGCACAAGCAGTAGTCGGACTGACAGATCGGAATTCAATGACCGCGTCATTCGGGAAGCTCCTTTATCGGTACTCATTTGGAAGAACTGTATCTCGCCACTTCTTTTTGCCACTTGGAGCCGAAGGCGAAGAACAAGATCTGCTCCGTCAGTTGGGCGTCGGTTCCTAGGCTCGCCAGCTCACCTCCGCCGTTGTCGGCGATCAGCCGGAAGTTCTTGCGAACGTCCAGGTAGAAGGCGGGTAGAGGCGTGTATTCGTCCGGCGGTTTGCCGTAGCGATGAATGTGAAAATCGCGCTCGTACTCTTCGTGCATGCGCTGGGTCACGTCGATGGCGCTGATCACGCCGTTGGTGTCGCGGAACTCCTTCGCGAGAGCTTCCAGCGCGGGTATGTCCTCTTTGTGGGGCGGGGAGCTGCCGACGATGATGATCACGCGCTTGGAGCGTTTGCGCCAACTGAGCTCGTCCATGGCGGCTTCCAATCCTTGGCGAACGCCCTCCTCGTAGTCCCCGCCGCCATCGGCTTCGAGGTTCCTGATGAAAGTCTCGATCTTGGTTGCGTGAAAACTAAGATCGGTCCATTTGACGACGAATTCTTCTCCTCTGTCCCGGAACGCGACGACTCCGACCCGGGCCACCGGCACTAACTCTTGAATGTTGCCGACCAGAGACAGAGCCTTTCCTTTGATGTCATCGATCACGTGCTGCATGCTCGCGGTGGCGTCGATGACGAGGGCGATGTCGAGTCCGCTCTTCCTCAGGCCGATGATGAAGCTGCCGAACTGAGTCGAGAGGTCGCCGAGGTTCGATGCCGGGGAGAAGCGCGTGTTTATCTTGGCGAGTCTCTCCGAGCTGGGACGCGGGCTCGAGAAGCTGGCGAGCTCCGGCAGCTCCATCCGTCGCATCTTGAGACGCTCGACAGGCAAGGGCTTGACGTCCGGCTCCTCGATCAGATCCTCGAGTTGAGCATCGCTGATGTTCTCTTCGCGGAAAGCCAGCCTTACCTCCGCGCCCTTCGAACGGAGGTGAAAGCCGAAAGTGTCGCTACCGGCCGATACCGTGATGGTCGCGAGCACGAACAACAGCACGATGTGGAAGACGGCGGAGATGGTGTAGCCCTCGAGGCGCTCCTTGAGGCCTACACGTTCGCTGAGTCCCTGAAGAAATCGCTTAAGAATCAATGCGTTAGGACTCTAGCCAGGTTGACGGGGTGTAACAAGGCACAATCTTGAGACGCACCGGGGGCGGTGCGATTCACGTGGCGGAACGTCTGAAACGGGGCAGGAACAGGCCCTCGTCTATCTCGTCGAACACGACCTCGAGCGGCATGCCGATGGTCAACTCCGTCGGGGGGCAATCGACGACGTTGGATATGATCAACGGACCTTCATCGAGTTTGACGGCCGCTACCGCGTAGGGCACCTCGTCGGCGAAGGACGGGTCGTAGACGTGATGCATGACGGTGAAGGAGAAGAGGGTCGCGTGGCCCGTTGCGTCAGACCAGTCCATGTCCGTGCCCAGGCAAACAGGGCAGCTGTCCCTGGCCGGAAAGTGGCATGCGCCGCAGCCCGTGCACTGCTGCACCAAGAGCCGGCCCTGCGCTGCGGCATCCCAGAACGGCTTCATGCGTTCGGTGATCCTCGGCAACGGCTTGTTCATGATCCGCCGCCGAGGAGCAGGCAGGAGTGGGTAGCCAGTACTCCACCGTTACCGGAGACGAGGGCGACGCGGGCGTCATCGACCTGACGCGCGCCCCCATGGCCGCGAAGCTGCGTGACCGCTTCGACGATGGGAGTCATGCCCCACATGTAGAAGCTCGATAGTTGTCCTCCCCCCGTGTTGACCGGCAAGGATCCGCCACGAGCGGTCGCACCCGACTGCACGAAGGGCCCGCCTTCTCCTTTCGCGCAGAAGCCGTAGTCTTCCAAGGTGATGAGCACGGTGAAGGTGTAGCAGTCGTAGAGTTCGGCTATGTCGACGTCGCCGAGAGTCAGACCCGCCATCGAAAACGCGGTGCGAGCGGCGCGGGGTGCGCCGCTGCAAAGCGTTTCGACCGGATCTCCGCCGGGATGCCCCTGCCCGAACCCCAGGATTTCCACCGGGGTCTGGCGAAGATCGGCTGCTCGCTGAGTCGAGCTGACGATCACACAGGCGCCGCCGTTCGAAACCAGACAGCAGTCGAGGACGTGGAAGGGCTCGGCCACCCAGCGCGACTGATGATAGTCGGCCATGGTCAGAGGCGTATCCTTCATCTGCGCGGCGGGATTGTCGGCAGCCCACTGCCGTTGGTTGACGGCCACCATTCCGAGTTGATCTTGGGTCGTGCCGTACACGTGCATGTGACGCTGTGCGACCATGGCGTACTGAGCGTTGACCCCGAAATAACCGAAGGCGGCATCCCAACCGCGGGCCCCCGCGTAGGGTTTGGCGGAGCCGCCGGTCCCGCGCCCGGTCTTTCGTGGAGGCTTCAAGGGAGCATCCGAGAACACGCAGGCGACGGTTGTAGCCAAGCCCGCGCGGATGGCTTCCACCGCCTGCTGGACCATGGAGCCGGCTGTTGCACCTCCCGATCCCATGGAAACGGACAACCCCAGGTCCTCGAGGCCGAGAGCGTTCTGCAAGGTGTTGGATGCCATGGTGGCGTTGGCCCAACTGAGTCCCGGGTTGACGATCAGTCCGTCGAGGTCGCTCTTGTCGAGGCCGGCGTCTTCGAGGGCGAGTTTGGTCGCTTGCACGGCGAACCCGATGTAGCTGCGATCGAAGACCTTCCCTTGGGGGGTCAGCCCGAGACCGACGATGGAGCAGTCGGCGGGTGAGGACACGGCCGAGACAGCTACGCCAGGCGTCGGATTGCGTCAAGATGGTTGCTACTGATAAGGTTTTTTCTTGGTCGACTCGGCCAGTCGCGGGAGACGAACATGGCAACCGTAATCACCGAGGAATGCATCAACTGTGGCGCCTGCGAGCCCGAATGCCCCAACACGGCGATCTATCAGGGCGGCGTGGAATACCAGTGGCAGGATGCCATGCACGGCGCCCTGTCCGACGATTTCTTCTACATAGTCCCCGAGAAATGTACCGAGTGTGTAGGCTTCTTCGACCAGGAAGCGTGTGCGGCCGTATGTCCCGTCGACTGCTGCATCCCCGATCCCGACCGGCCCGAGAGCGAAGAAGTGTTGTTACAGCGTGCCAAGGAACTGCATCCCGACGCGCAGTTCGGTGACGACTTCCCATCGCGCTTCAAGGAGGGTGCAGGCGGTGACGCTGCTCCTGCTCCTGCAGCGCCTGCGCAGGACGCACCCGCCGCTCCCGCGGCAGCTTCCCCGTCGCCACCGCCTCCGGCGAGCGCGCCGGTCGCACAGGCCGCACCTTCGGTGGCGTCCATAGAAGACTTCGAGGTTCCCGTACCCTGCAGGACTTGTGGAGCCACCTACGGGGTCGCTTATCGCTTTCTGACACCGGGTACGGTGTTACGTTGTCCGACCTGCCAGGAGTCGTTCAGCCCTTCACAACGCATGTATATCTCCGTCGGCCAGCGCCTGGAGAAATACGCCCAGGAAATGAACGCGGAGATCGACCGGCACGACGACCTTCTGTCGACCGAGAAGCGACGCTTCGAAACGAACACCGGGCGTATTCTCGATGAGGCTTCCGACGATGTGTCCGACATCGTCGATCGCCTGACGGAGGTTCCCAAGAAGTCGATGTTCGGCTAAGCCGTCGTCGATTGAGGCACGAACTCCACACATATCTCAGTGGTCGCCCGGACGGGGCCGGCTCCCAAGAGTTGCTCGACCTGCTCTTCGACGGACGCGGCCGCGACAATGAATTCGGCGCCCTGTTTCTCGAGAGGCTCCTGTCCGAGGATCCACGCTTCGAGTTCGACTCTGAGCGGCGCCGGTGGCGGGCAGTAGACGACCACCTCTTCTCGCAACCGCTGGACTCGGTGCCATTCGTCGTCGTGGACCTCGAGGCGACGGGTAATCGCATCGACGAGGGCGGTATCACCGAGATCGGTGCGGTGAAGGTCATCGGTGGAGCCGAGGTCGAAGCCTTCGAGCAGCTCGTGAACCCGGGGCGAGCCATCCCCCCTTACGTTTCGAAACTGACCGGCATCAACGACTCGCTGGTTGCCGATGCACCCCGCATCGAAGAGGTGATCGGAAAGTTCCGCGACTTCGCCAAGGGGTCGGTTCTGGTAGCTCACAACGCCTCCTTCGATTCCATCCTACTCAACCGTGAGAGTTCCCGTCTTTTGGGAGGGCCGTTGGGATGTCCGACTCTGTGCACGATCGACATAGCCAACGAGATGATCCCCGACCTGGAGAGGACGTCCCTCGATGCCCTGGCGGTTCATTTCGGTTTGGACATGGAAGCCAGGCACCGCGCGATGGCGGATGCACGGCTCACGGCACAGGTGCTGCAACGCCTGCTCGATATAGCCAAGGAGCGGGGTGCGACCAGCATTGACGGTGTGCTCGCCGAGGGTGAGCCCGTCGCGCGACGGAGGTTCGTTCTCAATGTGGCCCAGGCGGCGCTGGAAGCGCTCCCCGCCGCCGCCGGAGTCTACCGTCTCTCCGACGAGCAGGGCGATGCTCTCTACGTAGGCCGGGCTGCCGACCTGCGCGCCAAGCTCGTCGAGCTGTTCTCGGTTACGACGCATGCAAGCGCCCGCGACATCAAGATGGTATCCGAGGTGCACGGGATCGATTTCGTGCAGGCCCCCTCGGAGCTCGAAGCCTTCCTGGAGGAATCCAGGCAGATTCGGGACTATGACCCTTCGACCAACCGGGGCGGCAAACATCTGCCCCGCACCTTCTTCGTGAAACTCGTCTGTGAGCGTTCGCGGGCCCAGATCTGCGCCGCTTCGAGGCTGCTGGCCGACGGTTCCCTCTACCTGGGTCCGGTGCGCAACCGTGCCCTTGCCGAAGAATCCGCACGCTATCTCTCCGCTGTGTTCGACATCCCGCTGGGTGAACCGGCGATAGGCCCGCGGGCGCGCGCCGGATCGCGGCGCCGCCGCCGAGATGAGAGTGCGGTCGACGAAGGATGCTTGCGCCGAGCAGGCGAGCTACGCGATGCGGTGTCCAGGGGATTCGATGCGCTCCAGGATGAGATACGCGCCCGCGACACCTCGACCAAGATCCCGTCGGCTCTTCACCGCCTCGGCCGTCTCGACAAGCAGCTCGGATGGGTGGCGAGCAGTCATTGCTATGTAGCTGTCGTTCCCAGTGTCGGTCACTCGAAGTTCGCGGCTCTGGTGATCGACGGACGTTTTGCCGGCTCTACGATCGTTCGTACGCCGCCGGACGTCGACGAGCTGCGCTCCTTCGTTCGCCGCCGGCTGTCTCAGAGCGAGGCCGGCAAGCCCGAGACGGTGGCGGAGGCGGATGCCAACAGCATCCTGGCCACATGGGTCAGGACCAGGCCCCCCGAGCCGGGCGCCCGAATCCTGTGGCTCGACCCTGGCGATGTGGATGGATCGTTGGCAGGTCTGGGCGATGCTCTGAGTCTCGACGGTTGAGTGCCGAGTCGGCGATTGTTTTGAATCGAGTCCGACCGTGGCTCATACTCGAAACAGGAATCATGCCCCGTGTCTCCGGAACCCGCTGATCTGAGCCAGGCAGCCTCCGAGGGCGCGCCGGTCTCGGACTGGCGCCGCACCATATCGGAAAGCAACAGCTGGTTTCTTGTTGCGGCGGTGCTCATCGGGGCACTCACCGCGCTGGCCAACGTCGCTTTCCACTGGGCCATCGACGGTGCCCATGACGTCTTCTGGGTTCACCTCGGCGGCGCCATCGGCATAGGCCGGCAGTCGGCCACAGACGACATCTTCCAGACCGGGCTCGCAGGCATCCCTTCACGCTGGTGGCTGATTCCACTCATCCCGATGGCCGGAATGCTGGCCATCGTGATCCTCGATCGCTGGTTCCCGGGCGAGATGAAGGGGTACGGTCTGCCTCGTTTCCTCGAGATCGTGAACTTCAGGGGCGGGTATCTGCGCAGGCGATGGATCACGCTCAAGACTCTGTCGAGCGCGATCACGCTGGGCTCGGGCATGAGCGCCGGCATCGAAGGTCCGATCGCACAGATCGGCGGCTCGATAGGTTCCACAGTCGGCCGCGGGTTGAGGCCGTCGTTCAGCCGACTGCGAATCCTCGTCGCCTGTGGCGCCGCCTCGGCCGTATCCGCCACCTTCGGCAGCCCGATCGGAGGAGTTTTCTTCGCTCAAGAGATCGTGCTCATCGGCGAGTTCCACGCCGAGTCCTTGGCGCTGATCGTGTTGGCTGCGGGGACGGCGGTGGCCGTGTCGGAGTATCTGAAGGCCAGCCATCCGATCATCGCCGCGCCCGAGTTCGACTTCCAGGTCAACCACGAAGTCATGTTCTACGTCTTGATGGGGATGCTGTGCGGCCTGTTGGCCGTCTTCTTCATTCGTTCCTTCTACAGAATCAGAGATTACTTCGCTGAGTCACGTATTCCCCCCACCTATCAGCCTCTGGTCGGAGGCATGATCGTCGGCGTCACGCTGATCTTCTTCCCTCAGGTAAGCTCGAGCGGCTATGCCACCATGAACGAAGCGTTGAACGGCACCATGGGGGCGGCGCTGCTGCTGTCGTTGGTTTTCGTCAAGATCATCATGACGGGTGTAACCCTCGGTTGCGGCGGTGCGGGAGGTGTATTCGCGCCGTCGATGTTCATCGGCACCGTATTCGGAGGCGGCTTTGCAAAGCTGATCAACATCGTACTACCGGGTACCATCGCGAGCCCCCACGGGTTCGCTCTCATCGGTATGGGTGCGTTTCTTGCGGCCGCCACCCATGCGCCGCTGACGGCGATCTTTCTACTCGTGGAGATGACGCGTGACTACAACGTCGTGATCCCCATCATGATCACGGCGGTGTCGGCTACTCTGGTATCGCGCCGTATGATGCCCGAGAGCATCGACACCTACGATCTGGCTCAACGCGGTCTCGACGTGCATGCCGGCAGCGAGGCCAACATACTCCGTAGCCTCTACGTGCGCGGTCTGGTCAGGAAGGAATATAGAGCGATCCCCGAGTCCATGGCCGTTACCGATTTCGTTCGTTATCTGACGAACAGCCCTCACATGTACTTCCCGGTCGTCAACAAGGACGGCGACCTGAGCGGTGTCGTCAGCATGGGTGATCTTCGCGGCGTCCTCATGGAGCGTGATGCATGGCCTTTCCTGGTCGTAGGCGAGTTGGCCAACCGTGACGTGGTCACCGTCACCGGGTCCGACACTCTCTACGAGGCGATGAAGCTGTTGACCGGAAGCGGACTTCAGCAGCTGGTGGTAGTCGACGAGGAAAATCCCGGCAAGGTGGTCGGCATGCTGTCCCTGGTCGACCTACAGAGCTTCTATCAAAAGCGTCTGCTTGCTCGGGAAATACACGGCTGATACTGCGATCCATTCCCTGGCAGCCGTGGCAAGCCGTGCTCTCATAATCACCGCCGATGATCTCGGACTGACTCCCGAGATCAACGATGCAGTCATGGCCGGTTATGATGCCGGCGTCATCACCAGTGCCGGTGTGCGGGTGGGCGCCCGCGCGGCTGATGCTGCCATAGTTTCCGCGACCATGAGGCCCGGGCTCGGCATGGGTCTGCATCTGGTGCTCTGCGACGGGAACTCGACTCTCTCTCCGCGCCACATCCCGCATCTGGTCGATGCCTCGGGGCGTTTCGTAGAGCGGCCTCTGGAGGCGGTCTGGCTGTACAGGCGTGCGGGCGGGCTGCGGGAGGCACTCAAGGCCGAGATCAGGGCCCAGATAGAGAAGTTTCTGTCGAGCGGGCTGTATCTCACCCACATCTCGGGCCACTTCAATCTGCACCTCCATCCGACCGTCATGTCCATTCTCGTCGAGTTGGCGGCCAACTACCCGATCTCGGCTGTGAGGAAGCCTTGCGGCGGGCTGTGGAGGTGGTCGTTGCCGCCACTCATACCGGCTTGGGAGCGATGGGTGGAAGGATCCTTCATGCGGCCGATGCTGGGCTGGGGTCGATTGAAAGGCCGCGCTTTTCTAGGACCTCGGCGAGTCGAGCCGCTTGGACTAGAGTTGCCGCTGACCGAGGACGCCATCTCCGCCCGGGTAGCCGGCACGTCTTCCGGTGTGACGGAGTTGATCTGTCATCCGGCGTCGCAAGCGCCCTGCTATGACGGCGTGGGAGAAGCGGCGATCGTGACGAGTTCGCGCGTTCGCCAGGCACTCGACGACGGTGACGCCGAGTTGATCTCCTATCGGGACATCGCGGAGGGTTTCGAGGGGTGATGCCGGAGACGGTCAGATAGCGAGCGTCAGCAGCCCCAGGAAGATGAAGAAGCCGAGTATGTCGGTGCCGGCCGTCACCAGCACCGTCGAGGACACGGCAGGGTCTACTCTCAGTGCCTTGAGGGTCAGAGGCACCAGGCTGCCCAGGGTGGCCGCCACCAGCAGGTTGATCAGGAGCGAAGAGCCGAGGACCAGGCTCAGCGCCAGATTGGCCTTCCAGAAATAGACGAACACCGCCGAGATCATTCCGAGCAGCAAGCCGTTGCCGAGGGCAGTCAGGCACTCGCGGCCGAGGATGCGCATGGCGTCTCGGCTCTCGACTTCACCGAGGGCCAGACCGCGCACTACCAATGTCATCGTCTGTATGCCGGCGTTGCCGCCCTGGATGACGACGATGTTCATGAGGGCCGCGGCTATGGCGAGGTTGCGGATCGTGCTCTCGAACAAGGCTACCGTCAGCGTGCCTGCCGCCGCGGTCAACAGGTTGAGACCGAGCCAAGGGAAGCGGGCCCTGATAGCCGACCCCGCCGTAACCGGTTGGGCGGCTTCCGAGCCCAAGCCGCCCAGGGCCAGGATGTCCTCGGTGGCCTCTTCGGCGATGACGTCGACGATGTCATCCACAGTTATGCGCCCGACCAGACGTCCGAGTGAGTCCACCACCGGCATCGACAGCAGATCGTACTTTTCGAACAAGTGCGCGGTTTCCTCTTGGTCCACGTCCACGCGCACCGATACGAAATCTTCGTCCATGATCGCCGCGATCTGCGTGCCGGGCTCCGCCAACAAGAGGCGGCGAAGGGAGACGAGGCCCTTTAGATGGCCGCTGTGATCGATGACGAACACGTTGTGGATGTCGTGGAAGATCTCGGCGCGGCTGCGAATGTACTCCACCGTCTCCGACACCGTAGCGCCGACCATGACCGCGGCGATCTCTTTCTTCATTATCCCGCCGGCGGTGTCTTCGGGATAATGAAGTAAGTCCTCTACCTCTTTACGTATTTCCGGATCAGCCTGATGAAGGACGGTCTCCTGCCGTTCTTCGGGTAGATCGGCGACGACGTCGGTGGCGTCGTCGGTGTCGAGGTGCTCGATGACTTCGGCGACTTGCTCATCGCGAAGGTTTTCCAGCAGGATCTCGCGTGTGGCTTCGCTGACATCGGCGAGGACGTCGGACGCGACCTCGACGTCCAGAAGTCTGTAGAGGAAGAGTTTCTGTTCCGGCTCCTCCAGCCAGTTGAGAATCTCGGCGATGTCGGCCGAGTGCATCTCGGAGGTCCGCGAAGACAGTTCCCCGCTATCCCCGGCCTCTATGAGTTCGAGGATGACGTCGCGTATCGAGCGGTCGGTTTCAGCGAGATTGGTCACGTTTCTTCCGCGCGCAGTAGTCCGCAGCCGGTGGTCACAGGGATCAGCTAATTATTCGAAACTCCAACCAAAAGACAAGCCGGTGCGAAGACGAGCCGGGCGTGACCGATTAGCCGAGTCGCGCGGCAACCGATAATGTGGCGAGGCCCCAGCGCCATGAACTCCTCGCCGCGTTCACGGAGACCACCTTGCGCCGTCTAGCCCGTTTCATCGAGCGCCATCCCCGTCGCATCGTGATCGTGTTTACGCTGGCCGCCACGGCTTTTCTCGCCCTTCATCTCACGCGTGCCCGCTTCGACCTCAGCTTCCAGACGGCCGTATCCGGCGAAATCCCCGAACTCGCCGCGTTCGAACGGCTCGTGGATGAGTTCGGGGATTTCGAGCGTCTCTTTCTGATCGTCGCTTCATCCGAGGACGTGTTGTCGCGGGAGAGCTTGACGATGACGGCCGCCATCACCGGGCGTTTGCTGGAGCTAGAGGACACGAGTGAGATCGTCAGCCTGACCAACGCCCGCGATATACAGGGGGACGGCAAGCGCCTCATTGTCGCGCCCCTCGTTTCCGAATACCCGGCAGATCTTGCTGAGCGTGAGGAGCTCCGGCGCAGGCTCGTCGCGCACCCCCTGGCCGGCGGCACGCTCATCTCGGCCGACGGGCGCACTTCCGCGATGGTAGGGCGCATGGTCGCCTCGGCTACCGATCCCTACGGACAGTATCTGTACTTCAACGAGATCCGCCGCATCCTCGATGAAGAGGCATGGCCCGGCGCGGAGTTCCACATCGTCGGGAACCCGTCGACCTACGCGACTCTCATGGGGCACATGCTGCGCGACGCCACCGTACTGCTGCCGCTGACGGCCCTGACCATGGGGGTTTTGTTGTGGCTGACCTTCGGAAGGCTGGCAGTCGTGTGGCAGGCTCTGGCACCCATCGCTATCGCGGTGGCGGTCACCTACGGCGTCCTGTCGGTGTTCGATTTGCCGATCACGGTACTGACCGGGCATGGCGTGTTGGCCGTATTGATCATCATCATCGGGTTGTCCGATGCCATCCATTTGCTCAGCCGTTTGGATGAAGGCGATGACGGGGCATCCTCTCTCGAAAAGAGCTTGGCTCCCGTGGCCCGTGCCTGCTTCCTCACCAGTCTTACCACCGGCATAGGATTTCTTTCCCTGGTATTTTCAGGTGTGCCTATGGTCAGAGACTTCGGAACCTACGGTGCACTCGGCATGCTGTGTGCGTTCGTCGCCACCGTGGTCTTTGTTCCTGCTGCGAGCCTGCTCGGGCGGCTCAGTCCCGAGGGCGAAGCTTCCGGCCGCCGTGCGGTTTGGCCGGACCGTGTGACTGACCTCGCTCATCGCCTGGTCGTGGCCGGCCCTCGAGCCGTGTTCGTCCTCGGCGTGGCTGCATTCATTGTTTCGGCGTTCCTCATTCCCGGAGTCGCAGTGGACAGCCGCCCCCTGGCCGATCTCAAGCGCGATGACCCGACGGTGGCCGGCGTGCGGTTCGTCGAGGAGAACCTGGGCGGGGCCTTTCCCCTCGAGGTGCTGTTCAATGGTTCCGCGGAGGGGGCGATCAAGAACCCGAAGGTGCTCGGGGCCATGGACACGGTTGCACGGGGGCTGGAGGAACTCGACGGCATTTCGAGAGTCGTCAGCCCGGTCGCCTACATCAAGCAGATGAACCGGGCCATGCATGGAGGTGACGAAGCTGCCTTCGACGTGCCAGCTTCGCGAGAGGCGGTATCTCAGTACCTGTTGTTGTTCGAGATGGCAGGAAGCGATTCCGAGTTCGAGAGGCTGGTCAACTACGACTACTCGACGGCACGTCTGCGCGCCCTGATGGATGATCTACCCACTGCCGAATTCAACCGGATCCTCGCGGAGCTCGATGGTTTGGCTACGGCGGCGTCAGGCACCGGTGTGAGCGTCACGGCGGCCGGCGAAGCTCCACTTTTCCACGCCATGTCGGGACGCGCGATATCGGCTCTGGTACGAAGCCTGTACGTGGCGATGCCTGTCATCTTCGTCGTAACCGGCCTCGCCTTTCGTTCTTGGCGGGTGGGATTGTTGACCGTGTTGCCGAATCTGCTTCCGCTCACCGTCGGCCTCGGTTTCCTCGCGCTCGCGGACATCAGCTTGAGATTCTCTACCGTGGTTGCGTTCCCGGTGGCGTTCGGGATCGCGGTCGACGACACGATTCACTTTCTGTCTCGCTATCGGGAGGAAGTCTCGGCGGGAGCTTCTCGGCCGGCAGCGATACGGACGGCCATGGCAAGCGCCGGCAGGGCCATGTTATTGACGACGGTGTTCCTGGTTGTCGGATTCTCGGTGCTCTTCTTTTCCGAGTTCCTGGCCGTTGTACACATTGCCGCCGTGGTTTCGGTAGTTCTGGTGAGCGCCTTGGTTGCCGACCTGCTTCTCCTGCCGGCGCTGTTGCTCATGTACGACCCCGCTATTTCCGCGTCCCATCCGCGGGAGGGCTGAGTTCGTCGTTATCGGCGGCGGGCCCAGGCTTTGGCCCAATCGTTCATGTCGAGCAGCATCTCTCCTAGCGCTCGAGCCCTGGTGGTGACCCGGTAGCACCCACCGTCGGCCGGTTCGACGATAGACGCTTCTCTCAGTTCCGACAGACGCTGGGACAGCACGCTCGGCGACATCCCGTCGCAGCGGTCCTGGAGGTCACCGAAACTCAACGGGCCGTCGCGCAGCTCCCACAGTATTCGTAAGGTCCAGCGTCTTCCCAGAATATCCAGCAACGCCATGATCGGGCGTCGTGAAGCCGCAGAGTCAGCCATTGTTCGATCTTCTCCAGTCTTGACTTCGATTTTCGAAGCGAGATATAGTCTACTACGAAAATCGAAGTTGCGAAAGCGCTTCTCCGTGAACGCGCACACCCTTGGGCCCGCTGTGTTTCGGGTCCCGACAACGAGGATGAGATCATGAAGTCACCGGACAGAGAGAGAATCGCTCCCTTGAATCCGCCTTATCCCAACGAAGCCGAGCGCCATCTCGGTTCCTTGATGCCGAAGTGGTCGACGGGGGTCGAGCCGCTGAGGCTGTTCCGTATATGGGCGCGTCACCTTCCGCTCGCCGAAGGCCTGAGAGGAATGGGAAGTTACATACTCGGACGCGGGCTCGTCGATCCTGATCAGCGCGAGCTATTGATCCTGCGTGTCACGGCTTTGTGCGGGGCCGAGTACGAGTGGGGAGTTCACGCTGTCGGCATGTCGCCCCGGAGCGGGCTCAGTCAGGAATGCATCGACGCGACCGTCCATGGTGACGCCGCCGACGAATCATGGTCGCCCGAGCAATCCTTGTTGATTCGCTTCGCGGATGAGCTTCACGCGACCTCGACCGTCTCGGAAGGGCTGTGGGCCGGCATGCGTGAGTGCTGGAATGAAGAACAGCTGCTCGAACTCGTGCTCATCGTCGGCTTCTACCACCTCGTGTCCTACACGGTGAACGCCGTGCGCGTCGAAGCCGAACCGTGGAGCCGTTCTTTCCCTGTCCTAGAGCCGGACACGACCGAGTCGTAGGGAGTTGGCGATCACCGAGAGGGAGCTCAACGTCATGGCCGCACTTGCGATCATGGGGTTCAGTGTGAGCCCCAAGGCGGGGTACAGGACGCCGGCGGCAATCGGAACCCCGAGGCCGTTGTATATGAAGGCGAAGAACAGGTTCTGGCGGATGTTGGTCATCGTGAGCCTGCTGAGACGCCAGGCCCGGGTGATCGCGCGAAGATCTCCCTTGACCAGTGTGATGTCGGCACTCTCGATGGCGATGTCGGTGCCGTCACCCATGGCGATGCCGATATCGGCCTGCGCCAGGGCCGGCGCATCGTTGATTCCGTCGCCGGCCATGGCTACCAGACCACCTTCTCGCTGAACCTCTTCGACGACGGCCTGCTTGCGGTCCGGCAACACGCCGGCTTCAACCTCACGGATACCTACCTCTTTAGCGACGGCCATGGCCGTTCTCTCGTCGTCTCCGGTGAGCATCCTCACCGTCAGCCGTGCATCACGCAGCGCCCTCAGGGCATCGGCGCTCGAGGTCTTGATCGGGTCAGTGATGGCGATGATGCCGGCGGGTTCCCCATCGATGGCGACGAGGATGATCGAATGTCCCCGTGTCCAAAGCGGAGTGGCTCGGTTGTCGAGTTCCTCCGTGGGGATGCCCGAGGCTGCGAGGAACTCGGTGTTTCCCACCAGCACGTTGTGACTGTCGACCAGGCCCCGGACTCCCCGCCCGGCCACCGATTGGAAGTCCGAGGCGGCCGGAAGGTCGAAACCCGATTCACGAGCGTACTCTATGATCGCTGCAGCCAAAGGATGCTGACTCGATCGCTCGAGCGCGCCTGTCATCGACACCAGTTGCTGCTCCGTCCAACCACCGGCGCACTGCACCTCGACTACGCGCGGCCGTCCCTCGGTTATGGTGCCCGTCTTGTCGACCAGTAGCGTATCGACGCGTTCGAGTTGTTCGATGGCCTCCGCGTGCTTGAACAGCACGCCTTCATGGGCGCCGCGGCCGGTAGCGACCATGACCGCCATCGGTGTAGCCAGTCCAAGGGCGCAGGGACAGGCGATGATCAAGACGGCGACGGCGCTGAGGATGGCGTGAGCCATGCGCGGCTCGGGTCCGAACGATGCCCATACCATGAAGGTGACAACGGCCGTCAGGATCACCGCGGGCACGAACCATGATGCTACGACGTCGGCGAGACGCTGGACCGGCGCCTTGCTGCGCTGCGCTTCGCTCACCATTGCGACGATGCGTGAGAGCAGTGTTCCCGATCCCACCCGCGTAGCTTCCATCACCACGGCGCCGGTCTCGCTGACCGTGCCGCCGGTAATGCGGTCGCCGGGGCCTTTGGCGACGGGAATCGGCTCACCGGTGATCATCGACTCGTCGATGTTGCTGCTGCCGTCGACGATAGTTCCGTCGACCGGAACCCGCTCACCCGGACGCACCCTTAGACGGTCGCCGACCTTGATGTCGTCGATGGAGACTTCCGAGTCGGTGCCGTCAGGAAAAACGCGCACGGCCGTGTCCGGCACCAGTGACAATAGCTCGCGGATTGCCCGGCCCGTTCGACGCCGCGCTCTGAGTTCCAGGACCTGGCCGAGGAGAACCAGGGTGGTGATGACGGCCGCCGACTCGAAGTAAAGGGGTATCTCGCCTCCGTGGCCGCGGAACGAGTGGGGGAAGAGTTCGGGCCTGAGAACGGCGGCGGTGCTGTAGGCGAAGGCAGTGCCCGTGCCGATAGCGATCAATGTAAACATGTTGAGACTGCGGTTGACCACCGACAGAGCGGCACGGTGGAAGAACGGCAGACCGCCCCACAGCACCACCGGCGCGGAGAAGGCCAGCTGGATCCAAGCTACCAACGCCGGGCCGAGGGCCGCGTTCACCGGCCGGCCCGGTAACATCTCTGACATGGCCAACACGAAAACCGGCAAGGTCAGGCCGGCCGAGACCTTGAACCGCCTCGACATGTCGTTGAGCTCCGCGTCGCTCAGCTCGGCGGCCGGCGCAACCGGCTCGAGGGCCATCCCACATAGGGGGCAGGGGATGTCGTCGTCGGAGCGGACTTCCGGGTGCATGGGGCAGGTGAAGGGCCCCGCGGCTGCGCCCTGAGTACGCGGCCGGGGCTCCGCATGGTGCCCGCAGCATTCGCCCCCGTTTTCCCGCTCTACGCCCACTTCGACGGTCCTATGTTACGTGTACGCACCCACAAAGGCAGCCGCGGCACCGGCCCATGACGCGGCGTCTCAGAAAGCGCAGAAAGTCACTACACATAACTCTCGCAATTTCGTACCCTGGCCGGCGTAGGAGAGAACAATGACCTTCAAAGCTTTCATGCGACTGGCGATTGCCGCCGCAGTCCTTGCCGCCTTCATAGCCGCCGGCGCTCAAGCCGCCCAGACACTTCCACCGGCCGGAACCGTCGTCGACCGGACCAACATGCACAACTATACCGACTTTCTCGGCCCGGGCATGCAGTGGGTCGTCGAGCGTGGCGTAAAGCTTCGGATCGTAGACTACAAGAAGGTCGAACATCCTCCGCCTTATCTGGAAGCGACGGAGAAGTACTCCGCCCAGGTCCAGCTTGCCGAGGACGAAACCCACCTACTCAATCATGTGGCAGGCCTGCCGTTCCCCACGGTGGATCCGAACGATCCGTCTGCGGGCGCCAAGCACATGTTCAATTTCAACGCGTCGATAGCTCTCGATGACCTGGATCTGAGAAACTTCGATTGCGATACGGGGGCTCTGGGTAGGAACGGTGATCCAGTCAGGGTGGAAAGGCATTTTCTTCTCGACCATATACGCCGGCTCTATTTCGTGGAGCGCACCCAGGTCGATCCTAAGCCGGCGATGGAGAACCAGGACGAGGCTCGATACAAGGAAGCGCTGTATCCCATCATCGAGCCTTTCGATCTCAAGGGCACGGGATTCACCTCCAACCGCTATCTGGATCATACGCGCCAGGACGATTCCTGGCTCTACCTGCCGCAACTTCGCCGAGTCCGGCGACTGTCGTCGGCTCAGCGTTCCGATGCCTTGTTCGGGCAAGACACCGATCAGGACAGCTATGCGGGCTACGCCGGCAACCCGGCGTGGATGACGTGGAAGTACCTGGGGGAAAAGACCCTACTGGGAAGCTTCCACGCGGAGAACTTGCCGGTGAAGTGGGGCGAGCCGTCGGGTGACTTCATGCATGCCGACGTCTGGGAGCCTCGCCAGGTGTGGGTCGTGCAAGGAGTGTCCAAGCTCCCTCAGTACGCTTACTCGAAGCGGGTCATCTATCTGGACCAGGATTCCTACAGGATTCCGTATACCGACATCTATGATCAGGCCGGCGAACTCTGGAAGATGTGGGTCAACGAGTTCAAGTACGCGAGGAAGCCCATCCCCGAGGCCGAATACGGTTTCGATTGGGACGTGAGTTACAATCCGTCGATCTCCATGGTCGACATGCAGCTCGAACATGCCACGTTCTGCGCATTGCCCAGCCACCGTTTTCCGAACGAGCAAGGCTGGTACATAAACCTCGGTGATCGTGAGGGCACGACCGAAGAATTTTTTGCTCTGAGTTCGATTATCGCCGCGGGTCGATAGCGCGGGCCACTCGGAGCCCGCAGTCGCCGGGCCGGAGGATGTCCGGGCGGACGCTGTCCCGCTGCGGGCCTGTCAACCGTTGCCTTTGGCAGCACGCTGCACGGTGGCGGCTTCCGCCTCGGCCTCGATCTCGCGGCCGTTTTCGGAGACGGAGTCTTTCTGACCCGACCACACGATCTTCTTGTAGTCGAATTCCCCTTTGCTGCGCAGGTGGAGCTTGACCACTTCGAAGTAGGGTGAGAGATCGAAATCGCGAGGTGTTACCAGCTTGGGGTTAGCCGGAGTGAACACCCCGCGCTTGTAGGTCTCCAAGACGCTGTTCCGGCTGCCAAAGCGCGGTAGCCACTTGAATCCCGAAAGCAGCCTGCCGTTGCCGACGGTCGACTCGTCCACTAGCGTCACGTGCGGCTGTATCGGGTAGCGAACCTTCTGAAACGCCATCGCGATCTGAGCCGAACAAATGACTTGCTGGGAGAATTCCCCCGAGTGCTCGAGCGCTTTGCGGCGGAAGCGTTTCGGTATGAGGCTCACCGGGAAGAAGTAACGCAGGAGATCGACGATGTGCCTGACGTTGTAAGGCGCACCGATCTGACCGATCACCGTTTGCAAGACCGTGTTCAGGTCTCCCGGACGTAGATTGATGGGACGGCACACACGCACGTTGTGATGCCGGTACTTGGCCAGCGGGACAGCGATTACGCCGCTTTCCGCGTTGGCTTCGACCAGCATCGCGTAGGCATCGTCTCCGTACTCGGCGTAGAGCTCGTCGGAGGTAGCATCGCCTCGCTTCATCAGAGTGTTTCCGACGTAGAGTGCGGCATGCGACCAACAGCTCTGGGTCAGATACTTGATGACCTCACTGACTCGTTGAGAGCCCTCCACCAACACGATGTCACCGGGCTTGAGGGTCCGGGCCATCCTTGAGATGTCGTTCGGAAACCGCTGGTTGTAGCCGTGGTGTTCCTTGGTGAGGTGCTTGATCAGGAAATCCGTTACACGGTCCTGGACGGTTCTGCGCCTGGCCATGACAACTACCTAACTTCCAATATTAGCTCTCGGATTCTCAGGTTAAAACGCCCTTTCGCACCAAGCCCGCGTTCGGGCCCGTGGACACCGCATTCGCCATGCGGAATGCTGCGTCGCCGGGGCCTTCAGTAGCCGATAAGCCGCGTCCCGACTACCCAGATGGACGCCAGGGCGAAGCACACGTAGAACGCGCTGACTGCGCCCATTAGCCCGGTTTCCATCCGTGAGGGTCGGCAGAAATCGGGCAGCAACACCAGGTTGGCCCTCAGCAGCAAGGGGCAGTAGAGAGCCATCGCGAGCCCTCCGAAGAACCCGGCGGAGAGCAGAAACATGGCGGGGGGCAGGCTCGACCACGCCCAGGTCAGTAAGGTGCCGGCGACCATCCACGCCAATGCGATGCCCTTGTACCAGGATGCAAAGGGTCGGCGTGAGGCCCAGGCGTAGTTACTGTGGAGAAGATCGGCACAACTACGAGCGACACCGTCGAGAAGTGTGAGCTGAGTCGAGAACAGACAAGCGATGCCCACGGCCAGAAACACGTATGCTCCCGTGCTTCCCCAGACTCTCTCGAGGATGGCAGCCTCCTGCAGCACCAGCATCTCTCTTTCGGGCACGATACCCGCGGGGTGCAGAACCACGAGGGCGCTGATCACGAACAGAAGGATGGTGACGGTGTTCGTGATCCAGAAGAACAAGGATTGGTCGGCTCGCATGTGCGTGAACCATTGCCGCCAACGGTTGCGGTTGGGAGGCGTGTCGCTGACACGGAAAGCTCGAGTCGATCCTTCGTGATCCCTCACGCGTGCTCCCATTCCCCAGCCTTTGTCGCGCAGATAATAGGAAAGCATGAGGTTGGTCGTGCCGCCGGCGCCGGCGAACACGATGGCCGAGAACAGTTCGTAGGTGGGCAGTCCCGCCGGTTTGCGTCCGAAGTTGCTCAAACCTTCAGCCAGGGCAACGAAGGACTCCGGTGTGGCGATGGTGGCCGCGATCACGATCAGGCCGACGAGCATGATGACAACGAGAGTGATCGTGATCTTCTCCAGGTAGCGGTAGACGTGGCGAGGCCCGAACATGACAGTCCCGACCATTGCGAAGGTGATGGCCGTCCATAGCCACGGCTCCCCCGGGCCGGTGGGTCCCACGACCAGCGCCTTTAGCGCGCCGGCACAGGTGCGCGCCCAGGCGGGCAGAATCCAGCCGCATACGTTGAGCACGAGGAAGATCGGCACCCAGCGCTTGCTGAGACGGGCCACGGCGCCGTATACGCTTTCTCCGCTCGCCAGAGTGTAGCGGCCCACCTCGATGTTGATGATCAGTTGAAGGAGGAGGCCGAGCACTGCCGCCCAAGCGACGGCTGCACCGAAGCGCGCCGTCAGTATGGGCCAAACGATCAGTTCGCCGGCTCCGATGGAAAGGCCGACGAGAACGGCGCCGGGACCTACCAGCTTGAAGAAGCCATGCGGCTTCTCGGGAAGATCCGCCGGTGCGTACTGGGGGGCGGCCACGCGCCCGGACTCAGAGAAGCCCTTTGCGCATGAGGTACTCGGCCACGAGTATGGACCCTTTGGCGGCTCCCATCTTGGTATTGTGGGAGACCAGAAGGTACTTGATCCCGTTTCTGTACAGCGGCTCCGGCCGGATCCTGCCCACCGATGTCGTCATGCCGTCACCGGCATCACGATCCAGCCGCGGCTGGGGACGGAACGGATCTTCGTGCACCTCGATCAGTTGTTCGGGCATGGAAGGAAGATCGAGCTTTTGCAGTGCCCGCCCCGATGCCGACATGACCTTGGCCACCTGAGCCGGAGTTGCCTTCTTCTCCAACTCGACGCTGACGGCTTCCGTGTGTCCCTCGATGACGGAGGCCCGCGTACATGTGGCCGACACCTTGAAGGTGGCCGGCACTACGCGGCCGGCCGAAACCTTACCGAGAAGCTTGTTGGCTTCCAGTGCCACTTTCTCCTCTTCCTTGGGGATGAAGGGGATGATGTTGTCGATGGCGTCGAGCGCGCTGACACCCGGCGAACGGCCCGCACCGGAAATGCCCTGCATGGATACGACCGATACACGCTTCACGCCGAAGGCGTCGTGGAGTGGACGCAGCGTGATGGCCAGCCCGATGACCGTGCAATTGGGCTGGGGAAGTATGTAACCTTTCCAACCTCGAAACTTCTGGTGGCGTTTGACCAGTGAAGCGTGTTCGAGGCTGACTCCCGCGAGCAGAAGCGGAATGTCGTCCTCGTAGCGGTACGCCGACGCCGTGGACAACACGGGAGTGGTACGTGCGTACTGCGGTTCGAGTTCTGCGGCCACGTCGGACTCGACGGCCGAGAACACGACGTCCACGTTCTTGAGCGACATGCGAGAGGCTTCATCCACGACTATCGAGTTCGCTGCTTCGGGAGGGGGTCCTTCGGCCCACCAACGCATTTGGCCGCTCGATTCATCCTTGAGAGCGTCGACGTACTTCTTGCCGGCGGATCTTGCCGACGCCCCCAATCGAGTAATGCGGAATAGGGGATGGGAGGCCAGAGCGCTGACGAACTGCTGTCCCGCGATTCCGGTGGCGCCGACGATAGCTGCACGCTTCTTGGTCATCGTGATGATCCCCCGTCTGCGGCAAGCGCGTGATCGGACCGTTGTTCTAATAGCGGGTTTTCGTGTCGCAAAGCGTCAATAATCATCGGCAACTAAACTTTGGTGAAATTTGCACTTTGGGTGCACTCCAGGCAATTAGTTACACTAGTTACTTGCCCCATAGGCTCAACCGTCTGTATTCTCAATCGCGGATGGCACGCACCTCGGTATCAAGGAAGAACGCTCAACGAGCGGCAACGATTTACGATTTCGTACCCTTCCTCGTACGCCGAATCCTGGGATGGAGAGTAGGCCCGCGCGGCGTGCTCCTGGCACATCGGAACAACTCGGGCGTTATCACCGTAATCCACCGTGTTCGCGACGGCTGCAGCAGCGACGTGATCGAACATCGAATCGCGCAGCTGCGTCCCAGCACCGGTGCCTACCAGTTGTACTGGAAGAAAGGCAACGGGCGCTGGACAGCCTATTACGACCAGCGTGGCGACCGGTTCATAGGTGCTCTCGCGGACAGTCTGTCCGAGATCTCTCGTGATCCCTTCGGCTGTTACTGGCCGTAGGCTCCGACTCTTTCTGATCTTCTTTCATCGACGCAGGCTACGCCGCTTAATTCACACGCTCGGCGTCTTGCTGGCGCTATCGGTTCTTTCCTGGGGCTGTGACGAACCCCTCAGAGTGCCGCGCATCGAACCCGTTCTGCATGATTGGCCGCCGCCGGCCGCTGGAGAAGTAAGGCGCCTGCACGCTTTCAACACGGGGACGTTGACCCTGCCGGCTCCTCTGGTGCATGGGGGCGGCGCGTGGTCGAAGATGCTGACGATCGATCTGCCCGGCTTCGTATTGGAGCATCCGGACGAAGGCTTGGTGGTCTTCGGCACTGGGGTCTCTCGAGCGGACGAAGGCGGCAAGTTCGTCTATCCGAGCCCGCTTGTCGAAGCCCTCATGGAAGTGAGCCCCTCACCTGCCGGCGATCTTGCCAAGCAGATGAGGGACGCCGGCCTAGATCCGTCTGCTGTCGCGCACGTCATCGTATCGGACCTCGGCTTCGACCAGACCGGCGGCCTATCGGGCTTCGAAGATGCCGAAGTCGTCGTGGACCGGAGAGCTCGCCGCGAGGATGTAGGTGTGCGAAGTCTCACCACTCTGCTGGACAGAGCTTCGATCGAAGAAGTCAGGAGTTGGCGTCACGTCGACTACGATGACTCTCGACCGTTTGCGATTTTCGCCGGCCGTCACGACGTGTTCGGAGACGGATCGGTCATCCTCGTGAGTTTGAGCGGTCAGGACCGAGGAACTCAAGGAGCGATCGTGACCTTGCCCGGCTTGACTCTGATGCTTGCGGGCAACGCAGCCATTACTACGAATAGCTGGCGCTTCGTCTCCAAGCCGAGGTGGACGGCCCTGCCCGAGGAGTGGTGGCAGCACGCTTGGCGTATCAAGAAGTTCGCGGAACTGGCCACCGATCTGGTAGTCGTGCCCGGCCACGACTTGTCGGTGCTCGCTGCCCTGGACAGCCCTGCGGTCTTGCTTCACACGCAGGAGGACGACGGATAGAAAGACGCCATGGCAGCACTCGAAGGAATAAGAATCCTGGATCTCACCCAATGGGAAGCGGGCACATCATGCACCCAGCTGCTCGCCTGGCTGGGCGCCGATGTGATCAAGGTCGAGCCTCCGGGGGGTGACCCGGGCAGGGCGATGATATCTGAGCTGCCGGGCAAGGACGGCTTCTACTTCCTGATGTTCAACGCCAACAAGCGTTCTCTCACCTTGGACCTCAAGCAACCGAAGGGGCGGGAGCTGCTACTCGAACTCGTGACCAAGTGCGACGTCGTGGCGGAAAACTTCGCCGAGGGTGTCGCCGACAAACTGGAGGTCGGGTACGAGACGCTGCGCGCGGCCAAACCCGATCTGATCTACGCGGCCATACGCGGCTACGGCAGCACCGGGCCGTACAAAGACTACAAGAGCTTCGACATGGTCGCTCAGGCAATGGGCGGCGTGTTGTCGGTCAACGGCACACCTGAGACCCCGCCCTTGAGACCGGGATACACTTTCGCCGACAGCGGAACGGGCGTCCATCTGGGCATCGCTATCCTCGCCGCTTACATCGAGCGCGAGCGCACGGGAAAGGGCCAGTACGTAGAGGTGTCGATGCAGGATGCGATGGTCAACTTCGGACGCTCGGCCTTCGTGGCCCACTATCTGACCGGCGGTATGCCGGCGATGCGTTTCGGAAACCGCGTCGGGCTGGTGTCTCCGACCGATCTATATCCCTGTACCGGCGGCGGGCCCAACGACTACGTCTACATAATGTGTACCACCAAGAGAATGTGGCATGGCGTGCTGGAGTGCATCGGCCGTAAAGAACTCATCGGCGATGATCGCTATGAAGAGCAAGCCGAGCGTAACAATCACTGGGATGAAGTGACCGAGATGATTTCTCAGTGGACCGAGGCGCGCGACAAGTACGAGGTCATGCGCAGCATGAGTGACAACGGCGTTCCCTGCGGCGCCGTGCTCGATTCCGCCGATCTGTTCAAGGACCCGCACCTGCGGGCTCGTGACATGATCGTGTCGGTCGAGCATCCCGACAGGGGCAGCATCGACGTCCCCGGATGCCCGATCAAGATGGGCAACGCCCACGCAGTCGATGTAGGCCCCGCGCCGTTGCTGGGCCAACACAGCGATCAGGTTCTGACCGAGATACTGGGGTTGGGCAGCGAGGACATAGAGGCCCTTCGTTCCGAGGGAGTGCTCTGAACGGTTACCGGCCCGGCCCGAGAGACTGACCGTAAGAGAACTCGACCTGGTTGCCGTCCGGGTCGGTGACGATGCAATAGTAGCCCACTACCGGTCCGCCGTCGGTGGGCGGATCTTTCACGATTCCTTCTTGGTCGGCCATGTTCGCCAGCCGGTCGACCTCGCTTCGCGAGTCGACGGCGTAACCGAGATGAGCGAGTGGCGCCGGCTCGACGGCATCGGCGTGGTCGAAACCCAGGAGGACCAGAACGAACTCTGTTTCCCGCCCCTTCTCTCCGATCCACACCACGGTGACGTCATCGTCCACGCGGCGGTGCACCTCGACAAGGCGGGCATAGCGGGAGTAGAAGTCGACTGATTTGTCGATGTCCCGGCACAGCAGTGCGACATGGGTAAGGGTGGGCTGCATGGCCGGACTTAAACCATAGTCCGCTGGACAAGAGAAGGAGGCATCAGTCGATCACCCATGCCGGTTGTCCGCTTACCTGTATGTCGAAGACCGGCACCGCTACGAAGTAGGTCATCGCCGTTACGACGATCACTGCAATGAGATTCAAGCCGACACCCACCCTGGCCATCAAGGGAACGGTCAGCTCTCCTCCGGAGAACACGATGGCGTTGGGTGCCGTGCCCGAAGGCATCATGAAGCAAAGAGACGCCGCCAGGGTGCAGGGCACCATCAGCAGGAGCGGATCGCTGCCGCTGGCCACCGCGCTCGATGCCAGTATCGGCATCATGATGGTGGTGATCGCCGTGTTCGTGGTGATCTCGGTGGCGAAGCTGATTGCCAACGCGATCATGGCGATGCTCAGCAAAGGCGGGGCATCGCCTACCCAGGCGAGATTACCGCCGAGCCACTCGGCAAGCCCCGACACCCGGATCGCCTCCGCCAGCGCAAAGCCCCCACCCAACAGTACGATGACTCCCCAGGGTAAGCGCACCGCGGTCTCCCAGTCGAGCAGCCTATCTTTCGAGCCTTTGCCGGCGGGCAAGACAAAGAGCGCCAGGGCCATGGTCATGGCTACGGTGGAGTCGCCGACCGCGGAAGGCATGGGCAGCCACGACGCCCAACCGTGCAGGGTCGCACTTCCCAGGTTGATGTCGCGCCTGAACATCCAGAGGGCGGCCGTGATGCAGAAAACGATGAGCACGCGAAGCTCTGCTCCACTGAGCTTTCCCAGCCCCTCGAGTTGGGAATGGATGCTCGCCATGTCGACACGAATTTTGCGCCGGCCGAGTTTGGTGGCGATTCTCACCAGGTAGAACCATGCCAGAGGAATCATGATCGCGGCGATGGGAACCCCGACCAGCATCCACTGAAGGAATCCGATCTCGGGAGCCTGGGGAAAGAGCTGCCGGAAAGCGCCGACGAAAACGGCGTTGGGCGGCGTGCTCACGATGGTCGCCAGGCCGCCGATCGTCGCTGAGTAGGCGACTGCCAGCATCAAGATAGGAGCCAGTGTGTTGCCCAGCTCTGCATCCGTTTCCCGGAAATACTGGATGACAGCCATCGCGATGGGCAGCATCATCATCGTCGTGGCCGAGTTGGATATCCACGCCGACACGCAGGCCGTACCGACCATGAACCCGAGCACGAGCGTGGAGGGGGTACGACCAAACTTTGCTACCGTATTCAGCGCGATGCGGCGGTGTAGTCCCCATCTCTCGATCGCCGTGGCGATTATGAGACCACCAAGGAACAGCATGTTGGTCTGGCTCGCGTAAGGCGCGGCAATATCGGCTGCGGACATGACACCCACCACGGGGAAACCTACCAACGGCACCAGACCGGTAACCGCCACGGGCACGGCTTCGGTGAGCCACCAGACAGCCATCATGAGCGTGATCGCCGCAGTCAGTTGTGCGTTGCGATCCATCCCCGCAGGCGCGGGTGCGAACGCGACCGCCAGCAGAACTATCGGACCGCTAAGAAGGCCGAGGCGCCGGCGCACCGAGGGTCAGACCTTTTCGCGTGTACAGAATTCGGCGAGCTCGTCGAGAGCTGCCGCACGGAAGTGGCCCCAGCTGTTCCAGCTGGGGGTGATCTGGCGGAGTTCTTCGGCGTAGCCGCGCAGTTCGTCAGGCTTGGCTTCAGCCCACGCCGATATCCTTTCCTTGGGGTCGTTGACCTGAAGGTCTCCCTTGATCTCCAGGCAGAAGAACATGTGGGTCTGGAAGCCCGACTTGGTCTTACCGTCGTTGTAACGGAGCGTAGCTACGAAGCGCTCGACGTCGACTTCGAGGTTTGTTTCTTCCCAGATCTCACGGAACAGAGCGTGCTCGATGTCTTCGCTCTCTTTGATGCCGCCTGTAGGCAGCCGCATTATCGAGTTGGGGTAGGACTGTTTGGTCTGCAGTAAGAAGCGGCCGTTAGGGCGAAGGATGGCCATGCAGACTTCACCGTGGCGATTCTCGTTTACCGGGGGAAACTTCAGCATCGGAAGCTGACATGTCACCCTCTTCGGGTCTCCGTACTTGGAAACCAGGCTGGCCAGTGAGTTGGTCACTTGGCGTGTTTCCTTGTCAGCACATCGGTGATCTTGTGGGCTATCACCGCCGCTCTCCCGTCGGTCGGAGACGGGATGTTGCAGCCGGCAGCCGCCGCATGCCCGCCACCGTCGAAAGCGCCCGCCAACCGTGAGAGGTCGATGTCGCTGCCGATGCTTCGTCTCAGGCTGACGCCGTTGGTGCGGTGGTCATAGAGCGCGAACACTGCATCGTCGAACTCTCCGGTCCAGCGATGGGCGACCTCACCCGCGAAGCCGTCACATTCGGCGGTGACCACTTTCAGGCCCAGAGAGGGAA
>JANQEO010000465.1 GCA_028278325.1 Candidatus Binatia bacterium | reverse complement strand
GTAGCTCCTTGTCGCTCGCGGTCATGCCGAGCCCGGTAGCTTGTTGATTCGACAGGGCACTCCCTTGAGGTGAGGGATGCCCTGCTCGCGATCCAGGTAGTCCTCGTCGTCGCGACAGAGTTGAGCATCGGCGAACTCGAGCGCCCCGGACAGATGTCCGGCGCCTTGCTGGGTTTCCGGCTTCCACCATCCGTGAGGCACGCGTACCAGTCCGTCCGGCATGGCGTCACGGACGCCGACTTTGATCGCGATCTTGCCCGTGGGGTTTTCTAGTTCGACCCACTCGTCTTCGGCGATGCCGTACTCGCGCGCGGTGTCCGGGCTCACGAACATCACGGGCTCCGGCTTGCGTGCTCGAAGCTCGGGTATGTGGCGATGGCCGGTCTGGAAGTACTCGTCTTCGCGCACGCCCGTAAACATTTTCAACGGATAGTCGGGATCGATCGGCGGATCTTCGCGGAAGTAGGGCAGCGGGTCGAAGCCGAGGTTCTCGAGCACTGAGGATTTGAGCTCGACCTTTCCGCTTGGGGTCGCAAAGCCGGTCCGTTGGTACTTGCGGAACTCCGGCTTCGTGAAGTACATCTCGGTTTCCTGGGTGAGCTGCTCGAAGGTCATGCCCGTGTCTCGAAGCCGGTAGTCGTAGAACTCTTCTAGAGACTCCCAGGGTACGAGTTCGGGCCTCCCGATCGCGCCGGCCACTCGCTTCCAGAACTCGAAAGTACTCACGGCTTCTCCCGGCGGCTCCATTGCCTGCTCGGAGGGCCGGTAAGTCGACATCCATCCGAACCCGTCCGTGAGCCACGGACGCTCCAGCCAGCTATCGCCCGGCAACACATAGTCGGCGAGCTGGGCGGTCGGTGTCATGAACTGCTCGTGGGCGACTATCAAATCCTGGTTCATCATCGCCTTGATGATCAGGGGCATGTTGGCGTAGCTCATGACGGCGTTGTTGCCCGCCACGAAGAATGCCTTGACGGGATAGGGACCCTCGCCGGCCATGGCACGGAAGGTCGCCGAGGGGTTGGCCATGTAACAGCCCATGACCTGGTTCGGGTACTCGTGCCCCCACACCTTCTGCATCGGCTCCTTGAACGCGGCCTGCCCGCGGTATCCGAATGCGGGGTGTGTATCTGCGCCGAGCTGCTTGGACTTTTGTTCGTCGGACAGGGTCTCATGCATCTCTATCGTCGACTCGGGGATGATCTCGGGGTGGAAGCCTTGAAGCGTTTCCCCGCCGGGAACGTCGACGTATCCGCACACGGCCCGAAGGATGCTCTGCAGACGGATGCCGGACGTGCTGTTGCGCTGCATGTCCGTGATCGGAGTCCACGGGATGATTGAAGGCCCCTCGGTCGCGTAAGTACGGGCGGCCTTCGCGATCAACTCAGGCCGGCAACCGGTCAGTTCGCTGACCCGCTCGAGCGGATACTCGTCCACTCGTGCGCGTAGCTCTTCGAATCCGACGGTCCAGCTCTCGACGAAGTCCGCGTCGTAGAGTCCTTCATCGAAAATAACCTTGAGCCAACCGAGCAACATGGCGGCGTCGCTGCCGGCCTTGAGGGGCAGCCATATGTCGGCACGCTCGGCATTCGAACTCTTGCGCGGGTCGAAAACGATGAGCTTGGCACCGCGGGCCTGCGCGCTGCGGACGTAGTTATAGATCGGCGTCCAGCTGTGACGGCGCGGGTTGTGGCCGATGAGCACGATGCAGTTTGCGTTGGTGAAATCGGCCATCGGAAACCAGCCGTAGGTCATGCGGTTGATGGCTGCGGTGTTGCCCGCGCACAGGGCCACGCCGCTGATCCAGTTGGGTGAGCCGACGTTGTTCATGATGCGGCGGCCCAGGCCGTGGTCGGTGGCGGTGTTCCACTGGCTGGTGGAAACGGCCCAGGCTTCGGGTCCGTACCTGTCAATCACCGAGTTGAGACGCTCGCCGATATCGGCCATCGCCTCATCCCAGCTCACCCGCTCCCATTCGCCGGAGCCACGCTCGCCGACCCGTCTCTGCGGATAGATGACACGGTCTGGGTGTGCGAAGCCCTTGGGTGCGTAGATGGCCTTCATGCAGATGTTGTCGCGGAAGATGGGGTTGTCCGAGGAGCGCACCTTGATGACGCGGCCGTCTTTGACTTCGGCCTGAACGCTGCAAGCGATGTCGCAGCTCTGGCATATCACACGTTTGAGCGTGACGTCAGGAGGGGTGTCACGCTTGAGCGGTTTGGCGGTTGCTACTTCTTCGGGATCGAAGGGAACTGGTGCGGGCATGGCGGCCTCTCTGCTTTCGCAGGTCTGCGTATCATGGCGCTATCACTCGTGCGAACAATCTTAGGCCCCTAGTCAGGTCGATAACAGGAGCGCCACGGCGTCAGATTCTCTCGTTCGGCTGAAGTGGGTCGCTATGAATGAGCGCAGGGTTGCCAGCGGACTCTCTGAGTAGCCATGTTAGCCGCCAACCTGGTTCAGAAATTGGGAAGTCGCATTGCACCAAGAGTCACCTTTTCTCGACTCTTAGCACCATGAAGTAGCACCTTTCCCCTTATTTCACCTGGTTTGTCATTTGGCCTTTGGGTCTTTCACGCCGGCGACACGGTCTCAGATCCCGTCGGGGGGTGCTTTCCTTCAACTCTCGACAGCGGCTTTCCCTCTTCACGTGTACGTCGCCAGCCGCCAGCTCGGGGGTCGGGCCCATCGGCCATGAGCGTGGTCGACATGTCACCCCGCCTTTCATACAGAGCGTGTAAGTCAGGCGTGGCCTCTGTCGCGAGACCGTGCCGGCGTGTTCGCATTAGAAGGGAGATCAGGAATGAAAGAAGGCACCAGGACCACCAACGGGCGCGGGCGTCTCTATGACAGCGTCGTTGACACCGTGGGCGACACTCCATGCGTGCGCGTCAACAACCTCACACCAGACCACGCCACCATCTACGTCAAGGCGGAGTTCTTCAATCCCGCTGCGTCGGTCAAAGATCGCCTCGCGCTCGGCATCATCGAGGCGGCCGAGCGTAGCGGCGCGCTCGAGCCCGGCCAAACGGTGGTCGAGGCGACCAGCGGCAACACCGGTATCGGACTCGCGATGGTGTGCGCGGCCAGGGGTTACCCGCTGGTGGTGACCATGGCCGAGAGCTTCTCCATCGAGCGGCGTAAGTTGATGCGCTTCTTGGGCGCGAAGGTCGTACTGACGCCACGCGAGCTCAAGGGCTACGGGATGTATCAGAAGGCCAAGGAACTGGCCGAGGCCAACGGGTGGTTTCTGGCTCAGCAGTTCGAGACCGAGGCCAACGCCGACATTCATGAGGCCACCACGGCGCGCGAGATCATGGCGGACTTCGAGGGCCAACGCCTGGACTATTTCGTCACCGGCTACGGAACCGGAGGTACTCTGACGGGCATCGGACGCGTGCTGCGCGAAGCGCGCCCGGAACTGAAGATCATCCTCAGCGAGCCTGCCAATGCGCAGCTAGTGGGTAGCGGTGAAGCGCAGCAGCGCAATGCAGCGCACGAGCCGATCGAGAGCCATCCGGCCTTCGAGCCCCATCCCATCCAGGGCTGGACGCCGGACTTCATTCCTTGGGTCCTGCAGGAGGCCCTCGACAGTTCCTTCGTTGACGAGCTTATCCCGGTGGCCGGCGAGGTAGGGATGGAGTGGGCGCGCAAGCTCGCGCAGCGCGAGGGCATCTTCACCGGGGTTTCTGGTGGTTCCACCTTAGCGGTCGCCATGCAGGTGGCCGAGAAGGCTCCGCAGGGCTCGGTGCTCCTGGCCATGTTGCCCGACACCGGTGAACGCTACCTGTCGACGCCGCTGTTCGATGGCATCGAGGCCGACATGGACGAGGCGGAGATCGAGCTGATGAGGTCGACGCCCGGCTTTCAGATGGACTAGGCAGAGGCCGTCGACAAGCGATCCATGCTGGCCCCTCCCGACGGATTCCCGTGTCCATCGCGCTTTCCACTATCCAGGTAGCCGAATCGCTGGACGGATGGTCCCAAGTTCGAGTAGACTGCGTCGCTTCGGCAAGCGCGGTTCTCGTTGAACACCGGTATGCATGACTCAAGCACCGCCGTTTCCCGTCACAGGCCCTTCGTCATTCGCCGGAGGCGTGTTCGCCGTGGCCTTTCTCTCCGAGGACGTGTGCCGATCCTCTTCAGAGTGTCCGTCTGCGCGGCTTTCCTAGTCGCGATCTCGAGTGCTGGTTCGGCGCTCGCCCAGATCAAAGTCGAACAGGCGATCAAGACGACCGGCTCTGTCATCTGCAGGATCGAGAACATCGGAGTGCCGCCACCGAGTGGCGCTACCATTCTGGCTCAGGAGACGAAGGACTCCTTGACCGGCACTCCATTCGCGACGTTTTACTCTACGAACCTCTCCGAGGGCACCGCGCGGTGCGCCGGGTCCGTGCTGGCGCAGGCGGATATGACCAGCGGTCAGCTCAGGCTGAAAGCGACGGGGCAGGGCGGCACGGGCTCCCAAAACCCATTCGTGCCGGCTCAGAGTGGACACGGTACAGGGACCGCCCTGTTCAAGGAGCTACTGACGTTCTTTCCGCCGCCCGGGTGTGTTTCGCCCAGCACTTTCACCGTGCACTGGACGGCCAGTGCCGAGGGGTTCTACTTCGGCGGAGCGCCCGATATCCAACTCGCGCAGTTCCGCGCCCAGTTCCATGTGCTTGACCCGCCGTTCTTCGTCATCGGCATGAACGTCAACGACTTCTCGCCCCTCGAGATTCTCGACGCGCAGCTGGACGGGCCCTTTCAAGAGGTTCCCGATCCCAACGACATCCTGTCCGCCAGCAACACGGTACCGTTGCAGCTCACATGTGATCCGGCCGGCGTCCTGGTCGGTGTTCAGGGCATGATCAGCGGGGCAATCACGCAGTCGGCGCTCAATCCCTTGGCGGGCCTGGACTTCTCGAGCACCGCCGGGATCACGGTCGAGTTGCCACCCGGAGCGAGCTTCACTTCGGAATCGGGCGAGTTCCTCAGCAACCCCCCCACGACTACGACGTCCACAACCACAACATCGTCGACGACTACTACATCGATGGGTGGCACGACGAGCAGCACGACGACCACGACGATTCCCGCTCAGGCCTCCTGCGGGGATCTGGCCGGTGACGGTCCGAGCGCTTCAGACGCTCTCTTCGTATTGGAGTCCGCTGTCGGCGCCCGTGCTTGCTCGCCATGCATCTGCGACAGCGACGGCAACGGCATGATCGTAGCGACGGATGCTTTCCGCGTGTTGCAAGCCGGCGTAGGGATTCAGATCGACCTCCTGTGCCCGCCCTGCATCTAGAGGTCGGCCTCGAAGAACCGGTCACTCCCAGGGGCGCATTGCCTCTGGCCCCCGTTACTGTGACGGCGCAACGCCGCATGGGCGGTCGCTGTCTCTCCATCGGACGGGAAAGGAAAGGCGTTCCTCGAAAGTGTCTACATCTCCATCGAGGGCGGCTTCTGCATGTATGCTGGCGGCGCCACGCTTCTCGAAGTAGGCGACACGCACGTGATGGATCCCAGCGCTCAGAGGTACCCTAGCGGTCATCGTTTTCCCTTTGCGGTTCCACAGGTCCACTACCGTTTCGCCGTCTACAGCAATCTTGGCACCGTCGTCCGCGGTCAACGTGATTTGCAGCTCTCGGTCCCGCTCCAGGTCCAGGCAAGTGTCCCAACGCACAGAAAAGTTGTCACGCCGGATCGTGGCCAAGGGCCGCTTACGTTGCCAATCGTATTGGACGGCGGCGCTTCGCTCATGAACCCGGTGTCCGTCGAAATTCCGGCTCGAATAGTAGGTCACCGACCACGGCCCAGCGTCATTTGCGGTATCCCGGATGAAGAACGAGCCGGACCACAAGAGTAGAGCCAGGCCTCCCGCCACGGGTGCCAGGTAGGCGCCATGACGTAACTGCGAAAGATCCGGCGAGGTTTCCGCTTCGCGTCGTTCCACGGCCGCAATGGGCAGTAGGGCGGCAGGCCACACCAAGTACTGTACGAACAATACGTCGTTGAAGGTGACGAAAACCACGAACAGGAGAAAGGATCCGGCAACCAGCCCCAACTGCCGTCTGAAGATCGCCCAGTAGAGCGCCACCATCAACGCCAGGGTGGGGAGCCGTCCCCACAGACCCGTGAGCCCGAGTGTGCTGCTCAGGGCTTCGGCGTTGAACAAGCCCGCAGGATCACGTGTGGCGGAGAAGAGCAGAGACTTCAGGAACCCGCCGGCATCCCACAACAGGAAGGGGATGCTTAGGGCCACTGGAACTACCAGCATCCAGGCGAGCGTAGTCGTTGCTTGCAGGGGAATCCGGCGTGTGTCGGCCGAGCGCAGGTCCCAGGCCAACATCGCGGGCAGGAGAATCAGCGCCAACTGCTTCACGCTCAGCGACACTCCGAACAGCAAGAGGGCCGCACGCCGGTGTTTGGCTATGAGCAGGATCGAACACACTAGGGGTAGTATCGCCAGAGGCTCTATGTGGGCTGCCGCAAGAACCTTGAGAGACCAGCGATTGAACAGCCAGAAAGCGGCACCAAACATGCCGAGCACGAGAAATCCGTTGCGAAGGGAGTGGTAAAAGATCAGCGCTCCGATCGTCAAGTGCGCGGTTGCGAAGACGACACGCCACGTGGCTATCCAATCCTGAAAAGTTTCGAGCCCCAGGACCTGAGTGCCCGCAGACAACAGATAGAAACCCGGAAGGTACGTGGAGTACTTGCGGTTCCGGCGCATGTCGGCGCCGTGTATGCGCGAGTATGGGTTCTCGCCGTCTACGAGGCGTTCGCCCTCGAGCCAGGTGTAATAGATGTCGTTTCCAGTGACATCTCGCTGGGTGGTGGGGTACAGGCCGGCCAGCAGGAGGCCGCAGGCCAGAATGAAGACGGCTACGCACGAAGCGAGGCTTAGATCCCGCACGCGCGATCCGTCAGCCCGGCTCGCCGAAGACCTCGCGCAACGCGAATTCGGTTCGCCTGCGGTCGCCCCTTAGCCGGTAGTCGTCGGCTTGGTCTATCCAGCGCACCACGCCCTCTTCGTCCAGGATCAACGTGGTCGGGATTGCCATCTGCTTGAACCCGACGGGATAGCCGATCGGAAAATGGCCGGCTAGATACCAGGTCGCGAACTCCACTGCTCCTTCGTGCAGGAGCCCGAAGCGCTTTATGATGGCGAGATCCGGGTCGCTGAGGAGATCGAAACCCAGACCGTCACGCTCGCGATGGGCGCGAGCATCCTCTTGGGTATCCTTGCTGAGTGCCACTACCTTTGCGCGATACTTGTCGAGTAGGGACCGCATTGAGTCGAAGCGCCGTAACTCGGCGCAGCAATAAGGTCACCAGTGTCCTCGGTAGAACTTGAGCAGTACGCGCCGTCCACGCAGATCGGCGATACGAACCTGTTCGCCGTCTTGGTTCGGAGCGGAGAGATCGGGCAGGGTTTCGCCGATCTTTGCAATGAGTTCGCCATCGGGGGTGCGGCGCTGAGATATCAACCAGAGCAGGAAGCCGCCGGTAGACGCGGCCATGATGCCCAACGCAAGAGTTGCAGCGCTCGGGCCCGCGATGATCCCGGCGAGGCCGAGGAGGCCGCCCGCACCAAACGCGGCGCTGTGAGGGCGGACGTCGACCGGCACCCGCTCTTTCGCGATCGTTGCGAAATAGTGAATCATTGCGCCGTTGACTACGGCGAAACCCGTTAGTGCCAGTGGCAGGCTCATGGGCACATGGCCTCTTCTTCGGGGCTGCATGCGCCGACGCTGTCACTATCGCCGAGATACGTTCCCACACAGTCGGCTTCGGTCGTGATTGCGCATCCGAGGCCACGCCGCTGACAACATGCGCCGGTAGCCGCCGGCAGGGTGGTGGTCGTCGTGGAAGTGGTCGTGGTCGTAGTCACCGCCGACGAGCACGCCAGCTCTTCGGCCAAGCTACAAAACCCGACGCTGCCGCTGTCGCCGAGATAGACGCCTGGGCAGTTCCCCGGGGTCGTTATCGAACATGCCCCGGGTATGCAGCAGGATCCGGTAGCCTCGGGCAGCGTGGTCGTCGTAGTGCTCCCGCCTCCACCTCGCTCACATCTTGTTAGTGCCTCCGGCGTACATTCGGAGAAGCCATTGTCGCCGAGATAGAAACCCGTGCAGTCGTCGCTGGAAGTGACTATGCAGCCTCCTTTCCGTAGGCAGCATGCGCCCATTGATGTCGGCAGGGTCGTGCTCGTGGTCGTCGAGCTAGTAGTTGTAGTCGTAGTCGTCGTCGTCATGTCGAGGCACTGCGTGGTCTCATCGACCGTGCAGAGTAGCTCGTTACTGTCTCCCAGGTAGGTGCCCGACAAGTCGTTACAGCCCGCTGCCGTACGGATCAGGCACGATCTTCTGACGCAGCAAGCGCCCGTGGGCGCAGGCAGTGTGCTGGTCGTCGTGGAAGTGACGGTTGTCGAGGTCGTGGTCGGCCCGGCCATCGTGGTCGTCGTAGTACTGGGGCCTCCGCCCCGGGCGCATCTCCGTGCCGCACCCGATGTGCATTCGGGAAAGCCGATATCGCCGATGTATGTTCCGGTGCATGCCTCCGGGGAGGTGACGATGCACGTTCGTGCGGGCGTGCAGCAGGCGCCGCCGTCGTTGGGCACGGTCGTTGAGGTCGTGGACGTCGTCGTAGTAGGAGAGCCCGTGCATGCCGCCATCTCTGCCGGGCTACAGACGGAGTCCTCGCTGTCACCAAGATACTCGTCAAAGAATCCATCACAGTCGTCACGGAAGCGAATCACGCAGTCTCGGCCGAGCCGAGAGTTGAAACAGCACGCACCTTTAGGCCGGTTGGCGCAGGCGGCGATCTCATCGGCATCGCAGACCGTGTTGTCACTTTCGCCGATGATCGTGCCGGCCCTGCAGTCGCGCGCATCGAGAATCTGGCATGTATCCTCGATGCAGCACACGCCGCCGGAAGGCGGCAGAGTAGTGGTCGTTACAGGCACCGTAGTCGTAGTCGACGTCGGCGGTTGCGTAGTGGTCGTCGGGCCGGCGGAACAGGCCAACTGTTGAGCGAGTGAGCATTGCGGACCTTCGTTGTCGCCGAGATAGGCACCGCTGCAGGAGTCACGGGAGCCGATAGAGCAAATGCCCGCCACGCAGCAGGCTCCGACGACCGGTTCTAGCGTCGTGGTCGTGGTGCTCACCGGGCAGGGGCACTGCCGCGGCAAATCTATGCCGACGGCGATCTTGAGGCAGAGCAGGGCATCTGAAGCATTCTCGCTGAAGTCACCGTTCACGTCGCAGATGCATGCGGGCACGCACAACCCGATACCCACGCCGACGTTCAGGATGAACAAGCAGTCGCTGGCCTTGGGCAGGTCTCCGCCCGTAACGGGCTGAGAGCAGGGCGGCACATCGAGCACCGCCGTCACGGCGGAAAACATCGTTGTGCTCGTAGTGCTGGTCGATGACGTAGATGTGCTTACCGCCGGGAAGTCGGCGCTTGAGGCAACGGGCGCAGAGGCTGATACGACCAGAGCGGCCAGGAAGACGAAGCGAACGACTGTCGGTTGCTCGGCACGCACTGGCTCAACCTCTCCGGCGCGGCCACCGGGCTAGACGTCAACCGTTACGAGGCGGCCCGGATTCAGTCAAGGCCTACGACCACTCAGGCGGGTGTCCGGTGCTGCGTTCTCGGCGCGACGCGGCCGGCCCATGGCGCTCTGCGGCCGAGCCTTCCTACTTATGAAAACCCTGAACGCAGCTTTTCATCGAATTCGCATATGGGCATCCTCGGGGCGGCCACAAAGAGGCGCTTTTTCGGGGGGTAGCTTCTGGAGGCGGGCTGGCATAGCGAATGCACACGAGCCACCTTAGTAGCGTAGATGAACACGGGGGGAGAGCGATTCATGGATACTGACGCGCTAGAGAAGTACCGACGTCGGTTGTTGGACGAGCAACGGGCCATGTTCGACGAGTTCGAGAGCATCGAACAGGACCTTCATGTCATCGAACAGGACACCGAGAGCGAGCTCGAGGAGCGGGCGCAGGAGCAGGCTGCGGCTTCTCTCCTGACGCGTCTTCAAGAGCATGACGCCGCGGCGTTGCAGCGGATACACGACGCCCTTTGGCGAGTACGCAATGGCACCTACGGGTTGTGCACGGAGTGTGAAGAGCCCATTGCCGGTGGACGTCTCGACGCCCTTCCGACAGCAGCTTTGTGCATCGACTGCGAGGAGGAGTTCGAGGATCTGCAGCGTCGCGGCATAGAGCGGGTGCGGGAAGAGCTGCCGGCCTCCGAGTTGCCGACCGAGCTCGACGGGCTCGAGGACGAGGAGATTGCTCGCGTCGTGCGCGAAACGCTCGAGGGTGAGATGGGCGATGCGATGGTAGGCCTGTCTGTTGGTTGCTTGAACGGTGTAGTGCAACTCGACGGCGAGCTTCCCAGCGACGAGCTACGGCAGGTCGCCAAGAAGATCATCGAGACGGAGATCGGCCTGGCGGTGCTCGACCGGGTTCGCCTGACGGAGCTGGCCACGGAGCCGGCGCAGAAGGTGAGGCCGCAACTGCCGGAAGACGTTGCCGCTGAAATCGAACCGGCCATCAGCGAACAGAGCGAGGACGTGTTCGAAGCCGCCGAGGACGGGGCGGACTACAACCCTCCATCGCGGCCAGTCCCGGAGCGCGAGTAGCGCAGCTCCAAGACGGCTAAGAGCCGGGTTGGAAGGAGGGTGACCTCACGTAGGCGTGGCGGTGCGCAGGCTCTCCCTCGCGAATCATGCCTGCGATCACGTCGCGCGTCCTGTCGCAAAGCGCGGGGACATCTTCGCCCGGCTGCGGCCTGATCTCTTCCGCGACCTCGAGTCTAAAGCGGGGTTGCCGCACAAGACGTAGTAACGAGCCTTTGGGGAGAGCGTCGTAGGTGCCGCTGACGGCCACCGGAACGATGGGCAGATCGAACTCCTTGGCCATCGCGAACGCTCCCTTCTTGAAGCGGTTCAGCTCGCCCGTGCGCGTGCGTGTGCCCTCGGCGAAGAAGATCAAGTTGGAATCCGACCAAGCCTCCAGCCCCGTGCGTATCGCGGCCATGGCTTGTTCGTGGGCCTTGCGGTCGATGATGATCTGCCCGCCGTGGCGCGCCGCACCGCCCACGGCCGGATAGGCGAGGATTTCTTTCTTGGCGACGAAGCGACCGAAGGGCACGGTGGCGACGATCAGGAGAATGTCGAGCGTGCTCTGATGGTTGGAGACGACGATGTGGGGGCGCGACCAGTCGACTCTGTCCAGTCCCTCCACATCGACGCCGGCCTCGATCCGCTCCAGGATCCATCGAGCCCAATACTTCTGCGCGATCTTCCATATGTAGCGGCCCCGGCCTCTCTCGCTCCAGCGGGTCTCATTGTGCTTGAGTACGGGGATGGCACGGTAGCCGAGATAGATGGTGCGCTGGAACGCAGTGAGAACCAGCCGCGTGTTACGGAGGGCCAGGCGAAAATCGGTTAGGTAGCGCCATAGCGTCCACAACGGGAATTTGAGATAGCCGACGACGCTCATTTGCTGGCCTCGACCTTGCCCCCTGCCTGCGCGGTGCAAACGCTATCCGTACCGTAGGAGCCGGTACGGTTGCCGACCGCGGCTAAACTCGACAATAGCCGCGTTCCCCTGCTGTGTGAACAGTCGCCGGAGAACCCTTCCTTTGGGCACGTCACATCCAACGGTGAAAGGTCATGGCTTCACGTACACGCCGCTCGGCCATCGTGACGGCCGCCTGCCGCGGGACCGTTCCGGTCGCTCTGGCTTGCTCGAGTACCTCGGCCGTGTTGTTGCGGACTTTCTCTTCGATGACCTGGAGGGCAACGCTCTCGGTGTCACCGCTGTACTCCACTGCCGCACAGATCACGCCGCCGGCATTGGCGATGAAGTCGGGTATGCAAAGGACACCGCGTTCGTGGAGGGCTTGCTCCGCGTCCGCCGTGATCGGGATGTTGGCGCCCTGAGGGATGAGCTTGGTCTTGAGACGCTCGACATTGTCGGTGCTGATGACGTCCGGGCGTGCCGCGGGAATCCAGATCTCGCACTCGACGTCGATGATGGCATCGCGAGATAGAGTCCGGCCCTGTTCGTAGGTGACCACGCTTTCGCCGGCTTGCTTGTGATTCATCAAGGCGGTTACGTCGATGCCCGACTCGTCGCAGAGCGTCCCCTGAGAGTCGGCCGCCGCCACCAGAACCGTTCCCTTCTCGGCCAGAAAGCGGGCAGCGTGTTGTCCCACCGAGCCGAACCCTTGTACGGCCACCCGTGCGCCGTCGAGATCCAGATCGCAATACTCGCGGGCGACGTCGACTGCGGCAGCCAGCCCGAGGCCGGTGGCACCTATCTCATCCAGAGGGATACCGCCGATCGCTCGAGGCAACCCCACTGAGCGGCCGATCTCGTCGTAGGCCCATGCCATGCATGCTTCGTCGGTGCCCATGTCGGGGCCGACGATGTAGTCCTGAACGTCGCCGATGGCGCTGGCGAAGGCCCTGACGACTCTTTCTTTTCGTTCCGGCGCCATCTTCGGGTCGCCGAATATGACGGCTTTGCCTCCACCATGGCGTAGGTCGGCGGCAGCGTTTTTCATCGTCATGGCACGGGCCAGGCGGAAACACTCCTCAGTGCTCACGTCGGGTGCCATACGCACCCCGCCGATCGACGGACCTCGGGCCACGTTGTCGACTACGAGGATGGCTTTCAGTTCGACACCGGGATCATGGATGTAGATGATCTTTTTGGGGCCCAGTTCGTCGGCGAACTTGAACGCATCTTCCATGGTTTCCTTCCTCACTTTTCGTACTCGAGGTCGGCGATGACCGTCGACAAGAACCTTGCAGCCTCACCCCCGGTCACGGCGCGGTGATCGAAGGTGAGCGACAGCGGCAGGGTGCGGCGAACCACCGCTTGTCCGCCCGTTGCGACCACGCGTTCGGCTATGCGGCCGGCGCCGAGTATGGCGACCTGGGGCGGGACGATCACCAGCGCACCATAACGTCCGGCGATCATCCCGAAGTTCGACAAGGTGATGGTCTGACCGCGCAGCTCTCCGGGCGGAACGGTCCTGGCTTTGACATCGGCACGGAGCGCGTCCAGGCCACGCCTGAGATCCTCTACGTCGCGGTTGCCGGCGTCGCGCAGTACCGGCACGAACAGGCCGTCTTCGGTATCCATGGCGATGCCCAGATCGACTTGCTCGTTGAAGCGGCGCGCTTCGGACGCGCCATCGTACCAGGCATTGAGGGCGGGCTCGGCCTCGCAGGCACGGGCAACTGCCCTGACAAGACGCATGGTCGGATCCTGCCCGCCGGCCCACCCGTTGATGTCGGCATCCTCGGTTACGGTTGCGGGAACCACCTCGGCGTGTGCGCGGCTCATGTTGCGCGCCATGGAACGGCGGACACCCCGCAACGGCTGCAGGCCTTCCAGGTCCTTGGGTAGGGTCGAGCGCGCCGCTTTCTCGACGTCGGAAGCCGTGATGCGTCCACCGGGTCCCGAGCCGGCCACGCGGCTCAGCTCTACCCCGAGCCGGTTCGCGAGGGCGCGCACGGCGGGAAGCGCCTTGGATACACTCGGCGCGGAAGGCCTGCGGCCTTTCTCGACGACCGCTTCGGTCGGTGACGGCGCGGCGCCTTCGACCTTGCCCACGACCGTGCCTTCGTCTGCGGGTTCTCCTTCGCCGAACTCTACTAGGGGATCGCCGATGCGAAGGACGTCGCCGGCTTGGCCGCAGAGCTTCGCGATGCGTCCTGACTGCGGAGCGGGGATCTCGACGACGGCCTTCTCCGTCTCCACGGCGACCAAGGGTTGGTCGGCAACCACATGGTCGCCGACCGAGACATGCCAGGTAACGATCTCCGCTTCCTGGAGGCCTTCACCGAGATCCGGTAGGTGGAATACCGTCATTCGAATGTCAGCGCCCGTCGCGCCGCCTCCAGGATCCGCTGTTCGGACGGTAGATAGTGTTTTTCCAGGCGCGGATACGGGATCACGGTGTCGTACCCGGTAACGCGTTCGACAGGAGCGAGAAGTGACACCAGTGCGTGCTCCGCCAACTGTGCGGCAATCTCCGCACCGAAGCCGCCCGTCCTCGGGGCTTCATGCACAATTACGCAATGCCCAGTCTTTTCCACGGATTCCAGGATTGTCTGGGTATCAAGCGGCCTGAGTGTGGCCACATCGATCACTTCACAGTCGAATCCTTCGCCGGCCAGTGTGTCGGCTGCAGTCAGAGTTTCCACCGTCATCGCGCCCCAGGTAACGAAGGTCAAGTCCGCGCCTTCTCGCAACACGAAACAACGGTCGAGTTCGCCGGGCTTCCCATCGTCGCTGATTGCTTCCTTTGCTGCTCTGTATATCCGCTTGGGTTCCAGGAAGACGACGGGATCCGGATTGCGAATAGCCGCCAGCAGCAGACGATAGGCACGTTCGGGGCTCGACGGGATCACGGTTCGCAGTCCGGGTATGTGTGCGAACAGGGCCTCGGTGCTCTCCGAGTGGTGTTCCGGTGCGCCTATGCCGCCGCCGTACGGTGCGCGCAGCACCATGGGGCAGGTAAGCCGCCCGCGCGTGCGAGTGCGCAAACGTGATGCATGGTTGAGGAGTTGGCCGATGGCCGGATAGATGAATCCCATGAACTGTATCTCTGCAACGGGCTTGAAGCCTTGGGCGGCAAGCCCGACAGACACTCCAGCGATGAGCAGCTCGGAAAGTGGAGTATCTCGGACCCTCTCGTCACCGAAGCGTGCGCGTAGCCCTTGGGTTGCTCGGAAGACACCGCCGTCTACGCCGACGTCTTCTCCGAGTACGAGCACTTCTTCGTCCTCGCTCATCGCCCGGGCCAGCGCCAGAGTTACGGCCTCGACGAGGGTGGTGTCGGGTGCGACTTCACTCATCGCTTTGGCCCGTGTCGCTTAACGAGCGTCGCTGAGCAGCAGTCTCTTCGGGTAGCTCGGCGAACAGATGGTCGAAGATCGATTCCGGCTCCTGTGGCGCGACGGTGAGGAACTGTTCGGCTGCGGCCTCTACTTCGTCTCTGCAGCGCGCGAGCAGTTGTTCCTCGTCCTTTTTGTTCCAGTGTTCCTGTTCTACGAGAAAGGACCTCAGGCGGGCTACCGGTTCGCCGACCCAGTGTTTGCTCACGTCGGCATCGTCGCGGTAGCGGCTGGCGTCGTCGGCGGTCGTGTGGTCGGCAAGCCTGTAGGTTTGAGATTCAATCAGCATCGGTCCGCCGCCGGCCCGTGCTCTGGTGACGGCCTCGGCGACCGCGTGGCGTACGGCGACGACGTCGTTGCCGTCGACCTGGATGCCTTCCATGCCTGCCGCTACAGCCTTCTGAGCAAGGGTCTCGGCGGCCGTTTGTGCCGAGCGCGGCACCGATATCGCCCACTCGTTGTTGTCGACGATGAACACCACCGGCAGTTTCCAGATGCCCGCCGCGTTTATGCCTTCGTAAAAGTCCCCTTTGGAGGTTGCGCCATCGCCACAAACGCAGACGGTTGCGCGCTTCTGCCGCCTCAGTTCCATCGCCATCGCCACACCGACGGCGTGGGGAACCTGGCTGGCCACCGGTATGCACACTGGGAAATCCTCGCGAGGTCCTGAAAAGTCACTCCCGCGCTCGTCGCCACCCCAATACAGGAACAGCTCGGTCATCGTCACGCCCCGCAGCAGCTGAGCCCCATGCTCTCTGAACGACGGGACGAGCACGTCGTCATCGTGCATCGCCGCGCCGATGCCCACGGCCACAGCTTCTTGGCCGAGAGACGACGCATAGGTACCCAGACGGCCGGTGCGTTGCAGGGCGACCGCCTTGGCATCGAAGGTCCGCGTCAAGACCATGGCTTCGTACAGCCGAACGAGCTCGGCTTTCTCGTTGGCGAAGTCGGGGAGGGGCCCCTGGGCACGGCCCTGCTCGTCGAGAAAAGCCAGCCGGTCTATGGAGAACGTAGCGACGGTCTCCAACATCGGCTTCTTTCCGGTCTCGTTCGGCACGCTTACTGCTCCAAGCCGAGCTCTTCGGTCATGATCTCGCGCATCACGTACTTCTTGACCTTGCCGGTAACAGTCATCGGAAACTCGTCGACGAAACGAATGTAGCGGGGGATCTTGAAGTGGGATATGTGCCCTTCGCAGAACGCCCTGATGTCGTCCTCGCTGGCACTGGCGCCGTGGCGCAGCTTGATCCAGGCACAGACCTCCTCCCCGTACTTCTCGTCCGGCACGCCGAAGACCTCGACCTCCTCGATCTTGGGGCAAGTGTACAGAAACTCTTCGATTTCACGAGGAAAGATATTCTCGCCGCCACGGATCAGCATGTCCTTGATGCGCCCGACTATCTTGCAGTAGCCCTCTTCATCGATCACCGCGCGGTCGCCGCTGGCGATCCAGCCGCCGGCATCGATCGCCGCCGCAGTGCGCTCGGGGTCGTTCCAGTACTCACGCATGACGAGATACCCGCGGGTCAGTAGTTCACCCGGCTCGCCGCGCGGCACGATCCTCCCTTCGCTGTCTACTATCTTGATCTCGGTGTGCGGTAGCACGCGGCCTACAGTGGTGACGCGCCGATCGAGCGGATCATCCACGGACGTCTGGAAACTCACCGGGCCGGTTTCGGTCATCCCGTAGGCTATGGTGATCTGCTGGGCGTGCATCTCTTCGACGACGCGCTTCATCAGCTCTTCCGGGCAGGGGGCTCCCGCCATGATGCCCGTGCGTAGAGTGCTCATGTCGCGTTGCGCGAAGTCCGGATGGTCGAGCTCGGCGATGAACATGGTCGGCACGCCATGAACAGCCGTGCAGCCCTCGGACTCGATCGTCGCCAAAACAGCGCCCGCGTCGAAGCTTTCCGAGGGGAAGATGCTGGTGGCGCCGTGGGCCACGGCGCAGAGCGTCCCCAGCACCATTCCGAAGCAGTGGTACATGGGCACAGGTATGCAGAGCCGGTCCACGCTCGACAGCGCCATCTTCTCGCCTGCGAAGTAGGCGTTGTTCACGATGTTGTGATGGGTCAGCGTGGCGGCTTTGGGTGAGCCGGTCGTTCCACTGGTGAACTGGATATTGATCGGATCGTCGAACTGCAGAACGTCGGCGAGTTCCTCGAGGCGTTGATGTTCAGCCCGAGTGCCGCGCGTGGCGACATCGTCGAAAGAGAGCATGCCGGCTTCCGCCTCTCTCCCCAATACGATGAGCGTCGTCAGGCTGGGTATCGTCTGCGACTCGAGCCGGCCGGGCCGACATCCGTCGACCTCGGGCACCAGCTCGCGAATCATTTCGACATAGTTACTGGTCTTTAGCCGGACCGTAGTGATCAGCGCCTTGCAACCGACTGTATTCAAGGCGTAGGCGAGCTCATCTTTGCGGTAGGCCGGGTTGATGTTGACGAGGATCAGTCCGGCCTTGGCCGATGCGAATTGAGTGAGGACCCATTCGACGCAGTTGGGCGCGACTATTCCGATGCGCTCACCGGGCTCGAGTCCGAGGGAGACCAGGCCCGCGGCGAGTGCGTCGATCCTGCGGCCTAGATCCTGATAGCTCAGGCGTATGCCCTGGTGGGGTACGGCAAGGGCCTCGTTGTCGCCGAATCTTTCAACCGCTCGGTCGAAACACTGGCCTACGGTTTGCCCGCGAAGGGGCTCTAGGCCGGTGCCGTGTACGTAACTGAGCATCCTCGTCGTCATTCTCCGCTTTCCGTCAGGCCAGGTTGCCCGAGTGCCCGACAAGCCGAAATAGGATGTGCAGCAGGCATGCCAGCGGAGAGGCTAGGCGTTTCGCGCCCGGCCGCCGAACTCGCCGCTAGCGGCCTGCCAGATATGGTAAAAGTCGGCTTGGAATTCGCAGGATTGAAAAGACGGCGGTCGGCCGGTGCTTCGGCGAGAGCGGAGGCTACACCCGTCGGCTTACTTCTTGGCGATCAGAAATACCGCGCCGGTGGGCTTCGGAGGCAGCAGCTTCTCGATCAGCGTGAAGCCGCATGAAGTCATGTCGCCCTCGAGTTCCTCCAGAGTCATGAACTTTACCTCCGGGATCAATCCCAAGGCAGCTCCGAGAGGCAACACGAGCTTCAGTACCCGGAACTTGCCTGTCAGGCAGGCCGTGCTCGTTATCAGGACCCCGCCGGGCTTGAGAAGGGCGTACGCCTTCTCGATGTATCTCGCCGGATCGTTGATCAGGTGCAGGACGTTCAGTCCGAGAACGGCGTCGAAGGATTCATCGCCGTAGGGAAGGTCGAAGAGTGTGGCGCACTTGAATTCGACGTTGTTCAGATCGGTGTCGGCCAGCTTGCGATTGGCGATCTCGATCATGTTGTGTGAGTAGTCGGTGGCGACGATGTGCTTGACCTTGGGTGCATGGAGCAGGGCGGTTGAGCCTGTGCCACAACCGAACTCGAAGACACGGGATTCCGGCGTCAGGTACTTCCAGGTCAGTTCGAGCTTTCTTTGGTAGGTATCCGGATCGGCGATCGCTTGCTTGGAGTAGCGGTTCGCAAACCGGTCCCAGAACTTGACGGACTTGTCCATGATCGGTGCGCCTTGCGGCGGTCAGCATATCTACCTGCGCCGGAGCTAGAAACAACCGCAACAATCCCCTAGTTAGGAAATCGTGACCGTTGCCGACTACGACATAGTGACCATAGGCGGTGGCATGGGCGGCTGCGCATTGGCCAAGGTCATGGCCGAGGCCGGCGCGCGCGTGCTCGTCCTCGAGAAGACGACCGAGTTCAAGGACAGGGTGCGCGGCGAGGTGCTCGTGCCGTGGGGCTGCGGCGAGGCACGAGCCTTGGGCCTCTACGATCTGCTACACGATGCCTGCGGTCATGAACTCCGTTACTGGGCAGCCGAACTCGACGGCGTGCAGTTGCCTAGCCGCGATCTGGTCGAGACCGTGCCCCAGCATCTACCGGTCTTGACCTACTATCATCCGGAGATGCAGGAGTTGCTGTGGCAAGCTGCCGTCGATGCCGGCGCGGATGTTCTGCGCGGAACCGCCGTCAAAGCCGTCACGCCGGGGCAACCGGCCGAGGTGACCTACACGAGAAACGGTAGTGAGAAGACCGTGCGGGCGCGTTTGGCAGTCGGTGCCGACGGGCGCGGTTCGGCGGTGCGCAAGTGGGCGGACTTGGAGCCCAAGCGTGCCGAGCAACGACGCTTCTTCGGGGGAGTCCTGATCGACGGTATGAGCGCGCCGGAGGACGCGATGCATTCCCGCTTCGCTGCGTCTCAAGGCTTGATGAGCTGGGTATTCCCCCAGGGAGGTGGCCGGGTGCGCGCCTACATCGGGTATCATGCTGCATCCTCGTTCCAGCGCTTGCAGGGCGGCCGCGATGTCGAGCGCTTCATGGAGACGTCGGTTCGGCTCGGTGTGCCGACCGAATATTTCTCCGAGGCCAAACCCGCCGGGCCTCTCGCCACCTTTGATGCTACCGATGAATGGGTGGATCATCCCTACCGTGACGGCGTCGCGCTGATCGGCGATGCGGCATCGACGGGCGATCCGACCTGGGGGCAGGGGATGTCCCAAACGCTGCGCGACGTTCGGGTGCTGGGTGAATCCCTAACCGGCTCCGAGGATTGGAACGAGGCCGGCCATGCCTACGCCGAGGCTCACGATCACGGGAGCGAGGCGATCCGCTTGGTCGACACCTGGTATACGGATCTCTTCCTCGAGATCGGCGAGGAAGCCGACGAGCGCCGCGGGCGTGCGCTTCCCCTGATTGCCGCAGACCCGACCCGCATTCCAGACACTCCCTTGGCCGGACCCGACCTGTGCGTGCCCGACGACGCCATGCGCCGGTCCTTCTTCGGCGAGGACGGCTGACGACAACTATTCAAAGGCCCACGCGTATGCGTGGTCAGGGCGCCGAGCCGTTGCAGGACGCATTGGTACAGTGGCAAACTCGAACGTTATCGAACGTGAAACCCTTGAGACTGCCGCTATGGGATGGCTTCAGGAGCGTGTCGGGGCCGATGCCGAAGTGCCGGCGGACTTAGGGCCCGAGACGGATCTTCTCGAGAAGGCCGTGATCGACTCGATGGGGTTTCTCGAGTTGATCGCATTCCTCGAGGACGAGGCCGACTGCACGATCGATCTCATGGAAGTCGACCCCGACAATCTGACCTCCATCCGAGGTCTCTGTAACCACGTCGCCGATACGGTAGGAAGTGGTTAAGAGGCCGGACAAGCCCGACCAGGTCGTTCGCGCGTACTCGAACAGGGCAGGGATGTACGGTGGCGACGCCAACCTGGGATCGTGTTGGGGGCTTGCTACCGACAAGGCATTCGCGTGGCTGAGGCCGGCATCGCACTTTGACAGAATCGTCGACGTCGGCTGTGGCACGGGCGAATACCTGGTTCGGGTAGCCGAAATGGTGGGACCGTCGACACAGATCGTCGGCGTGGAGCCCGCCGCCGCAATGCGCGAAGGCGCCGTGGGGTTATGCCGAGATCGCCCCAACGTTCGCGTGGTCGACGGGCGCTTCGAGGCCATGCCCCTGGAGGCGGCGTCGGTCGATTATCTCTTCAGCCTCATGGCGTTTCACTGGGTGCCCGACCCTCAGCCGGCGCTATCCGAACTGGCCCGCGTGCTCGGCGATGAAGGGCAGATGGACATCGTGTTCGCGGGACGTCGTACGGGCCATGAGTTCGCCAAGGTGCTGACGCCGATATTCCTGAAGTTCATGGGGCCGCGACAGCTGCTTCAGGCGGCCAAGCTTCGCCAGCAACTCGACCTTGATGCGACTAGAGAGCTGTTCGCTGCGAGCTTTCCGGATTCGCGTTTGGAGATAGAGGAGGACTTGCAGGCTTACTACGACGATCTCGACGGCCATTGGGGCTGGTGGGTCGCGCGTGCGCAGGGTCAGTTGGATGCCGTGCCGCCGGACCGCCGCGAAGCGTGCAACGCTGCCGTCAGGGCTGCTATCGAGGGACTCGAACAATCCGAGGGGATTCCATACACGGTCCACGCGGTGCACGTACGTCTGGTGGCGGGCAACTGAATGCGCCTGAGTCTGTCTTTCTTCTCGAGCCACGTAAGCGAAGACGAGCCGAACAAGTACGCGTTGCTGGTCGAGTCGTCGAGAATCGCAGACAGGAACGGTTTCGAAGCCGTGTGGGTCCCTGAGCGGCATTTCGATCCATTCGGCGGGATATTCCCCAACCCGGCGCTCGCGTCTCTATTGGTGGCCACCGCTACCGAAAACGTGCGGGTACGCGCGGGCAGCATAGTCCTGCCTTTGAACGACCCCCTTCGCGTAGCCGAGGACTGGAGCATGGTCGACAACGTCTCCGGTGGCCGTGTGGATCTGTCCTTCGCGACCGGATGGAATCCTAACGACTTCGTCTTGGCCCCGGACAACTACGCCGACCGGGTCGCCGTGACGTTCGAACGCATCGAGGTCCTCAAGCGCCTTTGGCGAGGCGAGGAGCACGCGACGCGTAACGGCCAAGGCGAACCTGCCACGGTAAGGACCTTTCCTCGGCCGGTGCAGGACGAGTTCGGTGCCTGGATGACATGCACGGGCCCGGCGCCGAGATTCGTCGAGGCCGGGCGCATGGGGCTGAATGTTCTTACCGCACTGATATCGCAGTCATCCGAGGAGCTTGCCTCGAACATCGGTGCCTACCGTCTGGCGCGTGAACAGGCAGGCCTCGATCCGGAGGCGGGGTGCGTAACGCTGACCTTGCATACCTATATCGGCGAGTCGGCAGACGAAGTCGGCGCCGTTGTGCGTGAGCCGCTGAAGACTTATCTGGCGGATTCGGTGGAGTTGTGGAAGCAACGCGATCCTGCGCTGGGCAAGCTCCTCGAGCGCCCGGGCGGCTTGGAGTTCGCTTTTCAACGCTACTTCCGCACAAGTGGTTTATTCGGCACGGTAGAGCAGGGGCGGCTCCGCATCCAAGAGTTGGCAGAGATGGGCATCAATGAGATCGCCTGTCTGGTCGACTTCGGACTGCCGGCCGACATCGTTCTAAGCGGAGTCGAGCGCTTGGCCGGGCTGGTAACTACCGGGAAGCATCGATGACGGGCTTGGCGTTGTTGGATCCCGCGGACACAGGGCTTCGCAGTCAGGCCGCGGAACTCTACGAGCACCTATTCGACGAGAGCCCGGTAGTCGGCCTCGGCAGAAGATTCCTCACGGAGTTCTTCTTTACGGACTTGGTCCGCGACGGCCTCATCCGAACCATCCTCTATCTGCGAGACGGCAATGCGGTCGGCATGGTCACGTATACGGCCTATCCCGCGTCTTTCATGGCGCAGGGCGCTCGCAACCATCCCTTAAGGGTCATGCGAGCCCTCCTGGCTGCGGTGCTTGCCAAGCCTTCGCGAGTGCGCGTGCTCGTTCGCAGCTTCATGTTCGGGCGCACGAGGGCAAGGCACGTGAACGAGAAGACCGGTGAGCTGCTGACCTTCGGCGTTCGCCATGACTTCTCTCGGTTGGTCGACGAGGATTCGGGGCAGCGCCTTCCGAATCTGCTCTTCGACCAGGCTCTCTGGTACTTCAAGGACCGCGGCTTCGACCGCGTCGAGTGGAATCATAGGGGGCATGACGCCGCACCGTTGGTGCTCTATCGATCCTACGGGGCGCGTATCGAGAAGGCTCCCCAACCTTGGCCCACGGCTCACAGGGTTGTGCTCGAACTGGCGTCTGCGCGGCTCGGCGGACGTCCGCGGGTAATTCTGTGAGCGACCCGGTTCCCGGCGGGCGGCGAGCGCGACTTGCTGCCGCCTGCGCACTGTTGCTGATCGCCTTGGTCTTTTCGTCCTGGCGAATCATGACCAATCTCAATGTCCCCGGCCAGCCTCTGACTGACAACTACGCGCTCGGTGATTTCCGTGATGCGGTGTACTTTCCGGGCATGGCGCTTCTTGCCGGCGAGAACCCTTACGACAGAGCCGCCTATGCCGCCAAGTATCCGGTGGGTAACGGCTATCCGATGTATTCGCCGCTACTCCTGTGGACGCATGCGCCTTTTGCCATCCTCCCATACGAGAGCGCTGAGACTCTCTATTGTGTCATGCTGCTTGCGTTGATGGCCTGCTTCGCCGCGTGGTGCCTGAGCGTCACGGGTGCAGGCGTGACGGCCGTTTCCGTAGCGACACTCACGGCGGTCGTGTTGCTCGGTCGGCCCGGCAATTGGAATTTCTTCCTGGGGCAACTCGCCCTCCAGGTCGGATTCCCCGCTTGTCTAGCCCTTTGGTATTCGAGGTCACGCCCGGCGCTGGCAGGAGTGTCGCTGGCCCTCACGACCATCAAGCTGAACTACGCGTTGCCGGTTGCGGCACTCATGCTCATCCGCGGAGACCGCCGCGCGTTGTTGTGGGGAGTACTTGCGGCCGTGCTGCTGACGGCGCCCGGCGTGATCGCGCTGGCACGGATCGACGGCGTGGACGGGTTGGTGTCGACCTGGTTCGCGACCGTTGCGCAGACCACTGCCAACGCTATCGAGCCGGCCATGGAGTCGCGCAAGCACCCCTTCCAACAGCCTACCCGAGTAGACTTGGTGTCGGCGTCCCTTCAGATCATCGGCAGGCCGGCGTCGCGAGTGATTCCGGCACTGGCTCTGGTGTTGACCTTGGGCGTAGCCGGCGCGGCACTGCGAAAGCTCCGACGGGCCGATGATCACAGCGCGCGCCTCCTGTCTCTTGGGGTCGCTATCCCCGCCGTGATGCTGTGTTGTTATCATCAGCAGTACGACCTAGTGGCGCTTACGGTTGTTCTAGTCGCGCTCTGGTACGGACGGGATCGTCCCCCGTGGGCGAACCATCCGCGCCTTCATCTGCTGGCGCTTGTCTTGACGGCGCTGCCCTTCGTGAACTACCTGACCGCGCATGCCGTGTGGTCTATGGTGACCGAGTACCGTGGTGGCAGTGTGACTATCGGGGTAGCCAACACGGTGGCCCTTGCGGCCGTGCTGGCGATACATGTGGGCATGGTGATGATGGCCTCGCCGGGTCAGGTTGATCGAGAAGGCGGCTGCGTTTGAGCTGGGTTCCGGCTCCCAGGCACCGGCTACGGGACGCAGATGCCGAAGAAGGTTTCGCGATTGCAGTCCCCGCTCTCGCAGTCGTCGCAAGCAAAGCACGTCTCGCCGTTGGAGCACGGTGGGCAGGCGTGGCCTCCGCAATCCCGCCCGGACTCTTGGCCGTTACGTACGCCGTCATCGCACGACGGTGAGACGCATTTGGCGTCCTCGCATACTTGGCTAAAGCAGTCGTTGAAGCTGTTGCAGGTCTGATTGGTTGCGCAGAGAAAGCATGACCCTCCGCAGTCGACGTCCGATTCGTCTCCGTCGGTGACCTCGTTGAGGCAGTGCGAGGGCACATACATGGTGGTAGTCGTAGTGGATACGACAACGTCTTCGCATAGCGTGGTGGTCGTTGTGCTTACCGGGGTGCACACGGGCGGGGCGGCGCCCGCGCCGGCCATGTCTGCAAGCGTGGAGGAGCATAGTTTGCTGAACGCTTCGACTTCGGGAACCCCGCCTGTGCCCGCGCAGGCTGTGCCGCCATTAGCTTCGGCACGTCGCCATCGGCGTACGAGCTTCCTATCGCAGGCGGCCGAGGCGGCCTCCTTGGCTGCTCCTTCCAGCAGCTCGGCCCTGAGTTGACATGCCACGTGGCGCCTAGCCTTGTTGATCTTGCTTTGCGCGCAGCTTGCAGGAGCATCGGCGTCAGCCGAAGTGAGGTTGAGCGCCAGCCCGACCGCGCCCACCAATAGGGCAGCAGACACAAGGCTGGGAAAGCGGTGCTTCACCTGTATCGGCATGTGCTTAGAACGCTACCATGTGGCGATCCGGAGTGTCTAGAGAGTCGCCTCCGCTTCTGGCGGAATCGCCATGCTTCGCTACTCTGGGAGTGTGAAGCCTTCATTGGTAACGGCCCGAGCGACGATGCTTCGATCTACGGTACTCATCGGACTAGCCCTGGCGCTCCTGAATGCTTGGGGGTGTTTTCGGCAGGCCAGTGGGCCATCGCTCAACGTGGTACTGATCTCCATCGACAGTCTGCGCGCCGACCACGTGGGCGCCCTCGGCTACGAACGGGACACGAGCCCGACGATGGACCGTCTGGCGCGCGAGGGCATGGTGTTCAGCAACGCCATAAGCTCGACTTCGTGGACTCTGCCCGCTCATGCGGCCCTGTTCACGGGGCTGCCGGATTCGGTTCACGGCGCGAGTGCAGAGAGGGCGCTTGCCGGGGGGTTCGCTACGCTGGCCGAGGCTTTTGCCGATGGGGGTTACCGCACGGTCGGGTTCTATGCGGGTCCTTTCCTTCATCCCGTCTTCGGACTGGATCAGGGTTTCGATGAGTATGTGGACTGCACATCCTACGGCCTGGGAACAGTCGACCGGCCGGACCCGCGTGCGTACCACCAAAAGGCCGAGGCGGACATCACCAACCCCATAGTTCTGAAGGAACTCAGCGCCGCGCTCGACCGGGATTCCGCCCGGCCGTTCTTCTTCTTCGTGCACCTATGGGATGTCCACTACGACTACATTCCGCCTCCGCCTTACGATGAGATGTTCGATCCCGACTACGAAGGCCGCTTCACGGGCGAGAACTTCTACAACAACATCTTTTTCAAGCCCGGGATGAAACAGAGCGACTTCGAGCACGTGGTCGCACTCTATGATGGCGAGATCCGTTTCACCGACGACACCATCGCAACGATACTCGGGGAGCTGGAATCTCGCGGGCGCTTGGATGATACGGTTGTGGTGATCACCGCCGATCACGGCGACGAATTTCTCGATCACGGCAGCAAAGGACATCGCCACACCCTCTATGAGGAATTGGTTCGCATCCCCCTGATCTTGTGGCGGCCGGGAATGATCGACGCGGGTCGGCGCGAAGAGGTGGTGCGGATCGTGGATGTTGCGCCGACTCTGCTGGAGCTCGCAGGCCTCGAGCCCCTTGAGGATATCGTCGGTGAGAGTTTGGTCGGCTTGATGACCGGTAGGGGCGGTGAGCCGAGAGCCGCACTCAGTCAGCTGACCGGTGCATCACGCAGCAATGACCTTACGGCTCTTCGTGTCGGGGACGACAAGGTCATCATCGATCATGGAACAGGCTCGGCTTCCTATTTCGACCTTTCCAAAAATCCCGGCGAGTTGGAGCCGCGTTCCGCCGACGAGCATCCGCGGGGCAAGCCGCTGGTGGAGCAAGCAAGGCGCCTCGAGAAGAAGTTCGCTGACATGGCGCCAGTATTTGAGGACGCGCCGGTGCAGCTGGATTCGGGCGTCAAGGAGCAACTGCGCTCCCTCGGCTATCTCGATTGAGCGCGGGTCAGGCTTTCTCGGAGCTGAAGAAAATCGCCTGCAAGGGCATCACGCCCGGGTTGGCTCCGAACTCGGCTTGTAACTCCTCCGTGATCGCGGCCATCACCTCATCCGGTGATGTGGTGCCGCGCGATGTGATCTCTTGGAAGAGGGGGTTGCCGTAGACGAGCCCGCGCGCGAATAGCGACGCATCGGGGATCTCCTTGGTCACTTCGACGACCTCACTGCGAATGCCTGTAAAGCTTGCCTCGGCCAGCGCACCCTCAATTTCCCCCGTTTGGTGGTAGCCGAAAGGCACTTGGTAGAACATCGGCGGGTCGCCGGTGAAGAACTTCGCAGCCGTTTCGTGAGCGACTCGCGCGAAGGGGTTCAAGTCGATTTTGTCCCAGACGTTGAACAGGTACCTACCGCCCGGCTTCAGCGTACGATGAACTTCGCGGTAGGACTTGGCCTTGTCCGGAAAGAACATCACGCCGAATTGACATACCACCGCATCGAAAGAGGCGTCGTCATAGGGAAGCTCGAGTGCGTCGACCGCCTCGAACTTGACGCTCTCGCCCTTGCCGAATCTTTCCTTGGCAACGTCGAGCATCGGTTGGTTGAGGTCCGTGGCTGTGAGCTGGCTGGATTCCGGTAGCCGGCTCCTCAACTCTCTTGTGACGACACCGGTGCCCGCGGCCAGCTCGAGCACGCTGGCGGGCGCGCCGGCGACGGACCTTTCCGCCAAGTGCCTGGCATAGTCGATGAAGATGTGGGGCACGAGGCCCTTCTCGTAGTTCTCCGGGATGTTTCCTACGAATCCGGCGGCGTCGAGTGTCATGGTGATCCTCCTAGCATCGAGGCACCGGATACCGCAAACTGACCGGGTGGGCGATACGACTGATCGGCCTGCCTCCCATGATGAGATCGTAATCGACACCCTCGGCCCGGGTGACGAAGCCGCTGTCCTCGATTGCTTGAGCGAAGGCTTTTCCTTTCAGGCCGACCGGGGCCGTTGGCATCATCTGTTTTTCGAAAGCCCAGGCGGGAAATCCATCATCCTCGTGGCCCGGTCGGGTCGGAAGATCGTGAGCCACTACGGCGTGTTACGGCGTCGTATTGTGGCCTTCGGGAAAGCCGGCATAGCCGCCCATGCAATAGATGCGACGACACGAAGAGGATGGCAACGTCGCGGCATCAAGACAAAGCTCGCCTTGGCGGCCAGGGACAGGATATCCGAGGCCGGCTTGGATGTGAGTTACGCTTTCAACAATGATCAGTCGCAACCGGGAGCGTTGAAGTACGACGGGGCGACCGCCGTGCACGACCTTCCCATCATGGTGCGGCCGCTGAGGCCCCTGAGGGCAGCGATACGCTATATCCGGGGGAAGTTTGCTTTCGGTGGGACCGCCGGTTCAGAACCGGTACCGGAGGCCGCAACTTCGGGTCCCCTGGCCGTCGACGCTGACGAGAAAGAAACCGCGGCCGATTATCACGGCTGGTGTCGCCCTCGTTTCGACGACCGCCATACTGCGCTCTTCGAGAGGGCCGAAGGTCTGGCGCCTATTGCCGTGGTTCGTGACCGCGCCCACCTCGAGTGGCGATACCCGAGCGGAGAGACGTCTCCTTACCTGCAGCGCGACCTCGAAATTGATGGGCAAATCGTATCTTCAGCCATAGTCCGCGTCGTGGACCTGTTCGGGATCAAGAGTCTACTGATCATGGACTGGGTCTGGGCTGACGGGTTCGAGACGCATGGGGCTCGACTCCTACGGGATGCCGTAGCGCTGGGCAAGCGTTTGGGGGCCACAGCAGCCTCGGCCATCGCCATGCCCGGCACCCTCCACCGGCGATTATTACGTCGTGCGGGGTTCTTGGCCGTCCCTTCTTTCCTGCGGCCCCGGTCGGTCTACTTCGTGGTGCGACTCGATCGGAATGACCCCGATCCTTTACGCTGGATGGAAGCGTCGAACTGGTATCTGACTTGGGGCGACGGTTTCATCGTCTAGTGATGGGCGGTAATCGCTAGACCCCAACGCTGCATCAACTCGAGAGTGACTTCGTCCAGCAGGCTCCACGCTCTCCGGCACGCCGTCAGGGAGCGGCAACGAAAACGTTGGCCGAAAGCTCGCTGCGGACTTTGGTATTGCGCCTGATGATCTTGGAAAGGGTCCTGCTCTCGACCCAGGCTACCATTCCTGGAGGCAGGTGGTGTTGATACCAGAAGCGGTCGCCGTTGCGCAGGCGCTCGAACTGATCCTTGATTGCAGCGAAGGCCAGCTCGCCCAGCAGGGAATCTGCGTATCTGTCCTCTGCCAGGCATCCGACCCAAGCGTCTATGTCGTCGACGTTTCCGTAGAGCGCGAACAGCGTGTTCTGCAGGTCGGGATCCGAAGTGATCTCGTCGAAGTCGCTAACCGCAGTGAGGCCGAGCGCCGTTCTAAAGGCGTTGTAGTCGGCAAGGCCGTGATCACGGCCCCTTTGGATGTTGAGCGCTGCCAGGTCCAGACCGCCCTGGCCCGGCAGGCCGAAAAGGAAGTTGCGTAGTCCGTCGACTACCAACGTGTCGATGGCCTGGGAGCGGTCGACGGCCAACCCGCGCAGATATGGTGCCAGGCGTCCTTTTCGCAGCTTCTGGGGCGAAAAGAACGCCTCTTTCAAAGGAAGCGGCCCGACAGGCTTGTCGGTGAGTTGGCGATTCAGGCGCGAGAGGGTCGGCGTGACCATGCTGTGGCCGAAGCGGTAGGCAGCGGTCGAGAACCCGTTAGCGATGGTTGCATCGATCCCGGCGTCGTAACCCGCATAGGCGGGCAACCCTGTGGGGCCGAGCAGTACGGGTAGGAACTCATTGTAGGTTATGGCCTGCATCTCCGCGCCGACGAGAATACGCGCGAGTTGGTATCTCTCCTCACCTGTCAGCGGCGTATCATTGGCGTCGCCACCGAGGGCCTCGCGCAGGCTCTTGAGCAGCTTGCTGCGCCCGGCGAGCCTGTTGTGCTCGCGCACGAACAGGGCGTGCATGACCGTGAGGGCGACTTGTTCGTTGGCCCTGACGTCTCCCGCCAAGAACATCGTCGGATCCAAGTCGCTCGGTGCGTTGGGCAAACCATCCGTGTTGCGCGGCGGCATGCGTCGTCGGCTCGTCTTCAAACGGCCGCTTCCGTCGAAGCGCCTGAGGGCGGCGGCTCTCTGTGCATCGGATCCGTACACATTGGAGGCGTCGATGAATGAGGTGATCTCGTTGACCTGCTCTCGTTGGGTGGAGGTGCCCACGGTCGTGTGCAGGGATCGGTGGAACGGAAGCGAGGCAGTGCCCGAGCCCAGAGGGTCGAAGAAGGCGTCGCCGGGCAGGATGGGGATGTCGAAGCTCTCGGTGGGTAATGCCGGTCCGGTCAGGTCGATATCGTGGTCGAGGAACTGTCCCCATTGCCAGAGGAAGCCCGACGCACCAGCCGCGTTGGGGATCGTGGCGACCTGCGAGGACACTGCGTTGCTGATCTCTCGGGCGCCGGGACGAGAAGCGCCTGCGGGCGTGGACGCGCCGTCACCGTAGGCTGCGGGCCCCGACCTGGCCAAGGGTTGTCCCGCGCTGCCCCAGAGCGGGTTGGCGAGATTGTTCCCTGACCCGTCGATAGTCCGGAACTCGATCGCGGCGCCGGCTGTTTGCGCCGACAGGACAACCGTCAGGAGTCCGGCACAGAAAAGGCGGGGAATGTTCGATGTCGGGGCAAGCCATGACAGGCTGCCCCTGCTGCCGCACATCCTTCGATCGCTAGCACGCACCCCCCCACCTAGCAACGTGACGTCTACCGGCTTGGCCGGCTCCACGCGCTGGTATGCGTGTTGAAATGAGCAGCGCTTGGTAGTTTGTCGTCAGTCGACCGGTTCGGCAGATGCATGGCCCGGGTCCAGACTGATGAGCTTGCCGTAGAGCCAGAATCTTGGGCCGATCGTTTCCGAGCGAGGTGCCGTGTCGAACTGCCGGCGGTTGAGGTCGGGCGCAGAGCAGGCCAGCAGCATCGAAAGTGACAATACGGCGCCACAAGCCAAGGCGATCTGCCCCGCCGGTGGCGCTGGGCCCGGGGTCTCGGGGGAGGGCCGGAGGTGCAATGAGAGCGCCCAGGCCACGACAATCACCATCTGCATCTGGCTCATCGGCATGACGATGAGGCCGCTCAGCATCATGTGGACGCCGCCGGCGACCAGTGACGCGCTCAGCGCGACTAAGAGGGTCGTTCGATCCGTTTCCTCATGTCCCACGAGTTCTTCTCGCGCACGTCGCAGCCAGGCGATGAGTCCCCACGCAGCCAAGCCGGCCACGATCAGCGCCGAGACCAATCCCCACTCGCTGCTCCACTGCAGCAGGGCGTTATGCGGATGAGCCGCAAACGCACCCTCGGGTCTGACATACACGTAGTGTTGAGGACCGATGCCCAGCAAGGGTGAACTCAGCGTCGCGTCTATGGCCGCCTGCCACAAGTCTGAGCGTCCGCTCGTAGAACGCGCCGTGATGTGAGCGAACATGTCCAGGAACGCGCTGCGGTCGCCCGCGACGATTACGTAGGTAAATAGGTACAACACCGCGCCGGCAAAGATCGAGCGTGCCTGCAGGCGCAGCCAAACGAGACTGGAACGACCGAACATCAACGCGACGGTCACGAAGGCGACGGCTTCAGCGACGTAGGTTCCTCGCGTGCCGGCGGCAAGCAGCAGAGCCCACCAGCATGCTGCCAAGATCTGCTGGCCTGCACGCATCGTTTTCGTGGACTCCGTAAACATGGCCATGGGCAACACGATCAAGGGCAAGGTCCATGTCTGCCACTGCCCGAGGAAGCGGACGTGGGCGAAGCCCGGCCATACCTCTCTGTAGCTCGGCGGAGGGCCGGCGCTTACGTAGAGCCCGGCGATGTAGAGGATCGTAAAGCCCGCAACGTAGGCAGTTGCGCTCAGGGCGACGGCCAACACCACCGTGCGGTGACTCGTTTGGCCGGCCAAGCGGAAGCCGGCCGCCAGCGCAAGAGCCAGCAGCGCCAGCATCGTGACGCTGGAGACCTCCAGAAGAGCCGCACGCGGAAACGCCGCGAAGGCCGCCGAGACGATGCCGCCGACGGCGACTGCGGCCAGGAATTTGCGGGCGACCGGAGGCAAAGCTCGAACTACGGCTACGCAAGTGCCTCGCCCTGCCGGGTGAGTGGCCAGCCAAGCCGCCGTCAGTGCGAACACGAGCAGTTGCAGAAGGCGCTTTTCGTCGTAGACGCCGGCGAAGGGCAGGAGGTCGAAGTTGGGTGCTACGAGAATGAAGAGGCAGGCGAGCCACAAGGGCAGCGCACGTATTGCGCTCGGAGGTGCTTGGAGGTTTCTGACCGCGGCATCACCAGGGTCCGCTGCGTTCTCGGTCCGACCGTCTGCCACCGCCCCACTGTGCCTGTGCCGTCTTGACCACGGCCCAATCGCACAGGCAGGATCATACCATCATCGAAGAAGTCGTGTCGCGGCCCCTCGCTTTGGGGGCCCGCAGCAGAGTAGGGTCTGGACAGAGGAGCGCCAGATTTAGTATCGTTCGAGCGTCTTTGCGGGCAACGCCTCAGGGCAAGGAGGCCAACGCAATGAACGTAAAGTTACACAACCCCGGGCGTTTCTCTCTTGGGTGTCTCCTAGCGATGCTACTCTTCTCGATGCCGGCCGCCGCCGCGGATGTCACGACCTGCGGTCAGATAGTAGCAGGCAAAGGTGAGCTGATCGCCGATCTCGATTGCACCGGCTTTCCCGGCGCCGCTGTCATCGTGAACAAGGGTTCCTTGAATCTTGCCGGTTTCACACTCACCGGCGGCGACGATGACGGTGTTTTCTGCGATCGAAGCTGTAGGGTCTTCTCCGATCCGCCCGGCGGTTCGATTGTAGGCAGTGGCTTTCAGGGGATCGAGAGTGATCGGAGCGTGCGTGCCGAGTTCATCACAGTCTCGGGTTCGGGATGGGAGGCTATAGAAGCCGGCGAGCGTCTGTTCGCACGCGGCGTTCTTGCCTCGGGCAATCTGGTCACGGGCGGCACCGCAGCTCTGAGTGCGTTCCCAGGTCGTATCAAGCTGCGAGAGTCGACAGTGACCGCCAACGCCGGAGTGGGCGTGTGGTCGGGGAAGTCCGCAGTTCTGGTGGATAGCGATGTGACTGCCAATGATGCCGACGGCGTGGGGGCTAGTCAGAAGGTGAAGCTGAAACGGTCCACGGTATCCGGGAATGGCGGGTTCGGCGTCGATGCGTCCTCGAAGGACGGCAAGGTGACAGTGAAGGAGAGCAGCGTCGAGTTCAACACGCTCTCAGGGGTATTCGCCGGGTTGCGTGTAAAGGGCAAGGACAGCGCCATAAACAGCAACGGCGTGCATGGCGTGGTGACCAAGTGCCCCGGGGCCTTCCCCGGCGTCCGGGCGGATCTCCGGGACACTACGCTCACCGGCAACGGGACCGACGCGAGTTGCGGTGTCAGTCAGACCTGTGCGGACGTCTCTCCCTGTGTACCGCCCAAGTTGAAGGGTACGACGACCTGCGACACGAGCTATGACGTCGACTCGGGGTTCCCGGGCACGTCATGGGGCGTCTGCGCCCTGGATTGACGCACCTTAGCGATCCCTGCACGGTCTTTGCCTGGAGTTCCGGGCGGCATGGCCTTGTCGGCCGGCGGTGCGGATCAGGGGTTGGCAGCAGTGAACCTTGGTGATTGGCAAAGTGCCGGCGGGCATTTCTCTCATACCGGCCATCGCATCTTCTTCCGGGAGGAAGGCGAGGGCGACATTCTGCTGTGCATCCACGGTTTCCCCACGGCCTCCTGGGACTGGTACCGGATATGGGACGGTCTGCGGGCTCGCTACCGTGTGATCGCCTGCGACATGATCGGCTTCGGTTTCTCGGACAAGCCGGCCGGTTATCATTATTCCATCGAAGACCAGGCCGACATCCAGGAGGAACTGCTCGAATCGGTCGGTGTTGATGGGGTTCACGTCCTGGCCCACGACTACGGGGTGTCGGTCGCCCAGGAACTCTTGGCCCGTTACGAAGACCGGCGACGCGGCGGCCAAGGCGGGCCCCGGCTCAGATCGATCTGCTTCTTGAACGGGGGCCTGTTTCCTGAAACCCACCGAGCGAGGTTCGTGCAGAAGGTGCTCGCATCGCCCGCGGGGTGGATGCTCTCGCGCATGTTCAACCGGCGAAGTTTCGAGCGCAGCTTTTCCGCCGTGTTCGGGCCCGATACTCAACCATCTTCTGAAGAGTTGGCCGACTTCTGGAACCTGGTCGCCCACAATGACGGTAACCGCATCATGCACAAGCTCATCGCCTACATGGCCGACCGCATCCGAAACCGGGAACGCTGGGTGGGCGCAATGCAGGCTACGGAAGTGCCCTTGCGCCTGGTAAACGGCCCGGAAGATCCCGTCTCGGGAGGGCACATGGTGCAGCGCTACCGAGAGTTGATCCCTCATCCCGACGTGGTCGTGCTCGACGGTATCGGGCACTACCCTCAGGTCGAGGCGCCCAAGCCCGTGCTCGAGGCCGCACTGGAATTCTTCAAGACCGTCGAAAACGGCGCAGGCTGACGCGCTCGGTTCAGTCGCCGGTTGCGATTTTGTCGGGCGCTTTGACGGGGATCTTGGGCCGGAAGGTCAACAGCAGCGCCGGCAGTACGTAGACGTCGCCGAAGACGGCGCCGGTCAGGATGACCATCAACAGGATGCCCATGTGCACCGCTGCGAGAAAGTTCGACGTCAAGAACACCGCGTAGCCGGCCACCAGCAATACGGTGGTCAACACCATCGCTCGGCCCGCCGTCCGCAATGTGGTTCGGATAGCGTCTTCCGGTGAGTTGCCGGCGGCAAGCTCCGTACGGTAGCGGGCGAGGAAATGAATCGTGTCGTCGATGGCGATACCGAAGGCGACGGGGAAGGCGATTATAGTCGAGAACCGGAGGCTGATGTCGGCTACGCCCAACAGGCCCATCCCCATCGTCAGCGGCAGAATGTTCGGCAGTGCGCTCAACACTCCCAGTTTGATCGAGCGGAAGAACACGATGGTGATCAGGAAGATCAGCGGCATTGCGAAGTAGAGGCTGCGAATGAGCGTCGAGATGAGCCGATCGGTGACGGTGTAGAAGAGAGGCATGTCGCCCGATTCGTAGACTTCGATTCCGTCGCCGAAGCGGCCCTCGACGAGACTGTCCAGGCGCACGACGATATCGTCGTGTTCTTCGGGGGTGATGTCGTCGATCAGTGCCGTCATGCGGGCGACCGAATAGTCGTAGTTGACCAGCCGTTCGAAGTTCGAGTCGCTGCCCGCCATCTCGAACAACAGCAGATACTGGGCGACGGCCTCGCTAGTGTCCGGCAAACGGTACTCCTCGGGGCGTCCTTCGTTCATCGCGCGGTTCATCTTCTTGATGTAGGGGGCCGGGCTGAGCACCTTCGAGACGGTGGGCATCGCTTCGAGCCCCTCTCGAACGGCCTCCATGTCGGCCAGGACCTGCGGGTCTTTGACCGCGTCGGGCCGGTCGCCCTCCACGATGATCTCCATCTGGAAGGGGCCGCTCATGTGATCCTCAAGGAATTTCAGCGAAACCACCGCAGGGTCGTTGGCCTTGAGGTCTTTGGTCCAACGGTTGTCTATCCGTACGAAGGCTGCTCCCGAGGCCGACAAGAGTAGGACGATGACTCCTGCGGCTATCAGGGGGCGAGGGTGGTGGATGACGAGGTCGGCAGCCCCATCGAGCATCCTGTCGAGAGCGTCGGATTTGGCGGCTCGGGGAACGGGCGATTGCCGCCAACGCTCCATGAGCACGATGGTGGCGGGCAAGAACAGGATCGCGCCGAGGTATGCGAACCCGATCCCGAGAGCACCGAAGGTTCCGAAGTCCTTGATCGTGGGTATCTCGGCGATGGCCAGCGACAAAAACCCTATGGAGGTCGTAAGGCTGGTCAAGAAGCAGGCGACGCCCATGTCTCCGATTGTGTCGGCCAGTGCCAGCAGACGCGGTTCGTTGTGGCGTCTGAGTACGTCCTCCCTGTAGCGATTCAGAAGGTGCACAGCGTCGGACAGGCCGATCACCATGATGAGCATCATCATCACGCCCTGTCCGGTGAGCACCGACATGGATCGGCCCGACCCCGTCAAAGCGCCCAGGGTGAGAATGCCGGAAATGAGAATCGGTACGATGGGCATCCACACCCAACGCAGCTGACCGAAGGCGATCCACATGGCAACGGCGAAGACCAGGACTGTGATCGGCATGAACGTCGATGTGTCGTCGATCATGTGGGTGATGAGAGTGCGGTCCATGAAAGGCTCGCCGGCTATGTGAAACTCGATGCGCCCCTGTCCTTCCTCGGCCAGGATTTCTTCGATCTGATCAAAGTAAACGATCCGAACCGACGGGTCCGTCGACCATTCGTGCAGTCTTCCGACGAAGGCAGCGGTGGAGCCGTCGCTCGATATCAGGTTGCCTGCAACCAGGGGGTCGGAGGTCAGGCGTAGTCTAAGCGCTTCGAGTCCGGAGTCGCTTTGGGGCAACCCATCGACGAATTCCGACACGTCGAGAGCGCCTTCGAGGCCTTGGATGTCGAGCACGTTGGTCAGGCTGGTCACCGAGCCCGTATCGTGAAGCTCCTCGATACGCTTCGTGATGCGGTCGACCATCTCCAGGTTGTTGTTGGTCAGAAGGGGATCGTCCTGAAAGGCGATCAGGTAGAGATCCTCTCCTTCGCCGAAGATCTCGAGAAACTCCTCGAACAACTCGAACTGCCGAGTCCTCTTGGGTGCCATCGTTTCGTAGGAGAAGTCGTAGCGGGCGTAGGTGTAGTGAACGGCCAAGGCCGCGGCACAAGATGCCACGAAAGCCACGATGATCAGAAGGGGGAACCGTTCGATTACAGAAGTGACGCGTCTCATGTCGCCGGCCGCTCCGACCGCCCGTTCGGCGTGAGGCCGTCGTCCTCGTCCGGCCGAGGCAGGTCCGTCCGGACCGACGAGAGTAGGCGGGCGCGTTGCCGGCTACCCCCCGGATGCCCACGCTGCCGGGAACCACGCTGACACCGTGCCGGGGCTGGCCGGCGGCCCTTCTCGGCCGCGGTGGTGGGCTAAGCGGGCCCGCCCGGCAACGTGCATACGTGCAAGGGCCCCACGACACAAGCGGATCGGATTTCTACTTGACAGGTCTCTCCGAGGGGAGTGTATGATCAGGCGAAAATGCAATCGGTGCCGGCCGGGAAGGAGCCGGTGCCGCGCCCGTTCGCCGACGCCATCTATCGCGCCTTCCTCTTATATAGGTGAGGGACGGAGGCCCGAGGTCGAATAGCGCTGACTTCGTTCACGAAGAGCGTGTTTCGATAGTCGCGGCGGGGACGCGCGAATCGCTGTCATGTTCGTAAGAGCTCAGAGCTTCACACCGTTTGGCCCGTAAAGAGGAGGGGACCATGAACTCAAAAGGCGCTGTGTCACGTCTTTTCTCGATCATTGCTACAGGTTGCTTGCTGCTGGCCGCCACGCCCGAGGCTTCCGCGCAGCCGCTTTCCAAGGACCAGGTGACCTGCGTCAACACCCAGAACAAGAGTGGGTCGAAGGTCGAGAAGACTCAGGGCAAGGAGAACTTCAAGTGCGTCAAGGACGCCACCAAGAACAAGCTGGTGGGCGTGACCGCCGAAGAGTGCCTGACCGAAGACCGCAAGAACAAGGTCATGAAGGCGACGGACAAGACCATCGACCTCCAGGGCAAGAAGTGCTCGGGCCCTGATGCGCCCTACGGTTTCCAGGATGCAGCCGTCATCAACCAGGTGGCCGTAGATGAAGAGCTCGGCATAGCCGCCGATATATTCGGCGACCTCGACACAGCGCCCGGGATCTTCGATGCGACCGATGCTCTCGAGAAGACCCAGGCCCTTTGCCAGTCCGACGTCATCAACAAGGCGGAGAAGGTCTCGAAGACCATCGTCAAAGAGTTCACCAAGTGTAAGAAGCTCGCGTTCAAGGACGAGTTGGTATTCAGCATCGCCGACCTCGAGGCCTGCGTAGGCGCCGATCCCAAAACCAAGATCGGAAAGGCCGAGACCAAGCTGATGGAGTCGATCGAGGAGAAGAAGTGCCCGACGGTCGATTTTACGAATACCTTCCCGAACGGCGTTTGCGGAACCAGCGCGACGCCTGCCGAGTTCAACACCTGTGTAACCGAGCGTGTACGGTGCCGATCCTGCCGCCTCTTGAACGGTATCGACGGCATGAATGCCGACTGCGACACTTATGATGACGGTGTCGTCAACGGCAGCTGCGCCCACTGCGGCAACGGTTTCACTGATCCCGGCGAAGACTGTGATGACGGCAACGCTTCCAACAACGATGCTTGCTTGAACGACTGCACGGCGGCGAGCTGCGGTGACGGCTTCGACTGCACGGACGGAAGCTGCACGAGCGGCCCGGGTGGTGGCGTCGAGGAATGCGATGACGGCAACGCTTCCAATAACGATGTTTGTTT
>JANQEO010000454.1 GCA_028278325.1 Candidatus Binatia bacterium | reverse complement strand
CCTGTTTGATCTGATGGTCTCTCTCCGTTTGTTCGCCTTCGTCTTGCTTCCGGGGTACACTTGACTACTTACTCCAAAGTGTCGGTAGCGGCCCCCCGGCTCTTCTGAGATGAGTCGTGCCGGGTGGGCTGCTCCTACTTGTTCGGTCGCCCAGGGCGCACTCGACGCCCTCTCATTCGCGCTTCAGCCCATCCAAGCGCCGTCAGAACACCCAACCGTTGCTCGTGCCGCGGTTCGTGCGGACATCCAGTCTCCGGGGCGGCGGTGGCCGGGACGTGTCCGGCTCTCTTTCGATTCAAAGGCAAGCGCTGCCGACCCGCCCTTTATCTCGGCGCCGGCTATCTGTGAGGGTGTCACCCAGCGCGGTCGCAGTTCGCCGCCAAGAGCGCCCGCAGAAGCCCCCTGAGCCTGCGGGCCGCGACGGAAGCCGCTTGCGTGACGGAAGCGAGCGACCCCCAAGGAAGGTCGAACGCTTGAGTCGCCAAGACCCGTTGCGAAGTCAAGGAAGCGTGGCCCGCAGCGCCATTGCCCCAGGAGCTGCGGACCACAGGGAAGAGATCCCCGCGCGCGCGGAGGTCCCTTCCCCGGAATGAACGCGCGGGCTGGCATTCGTCGTCAGAAAAAGAAGCGCCCCGCGGGTCCAGACGGCCGTGCATCACCGGCCCTGCCGTCGTGGGTGGAGGTCGGCGATGATCCACCTGCGTACGGTCTGCCACTTGTCTTGACCGTCGTCGACACGGAAGTCCAGCAAGGCCGACTGATTCGCCTCGAGCCAGAGGAAGAACTCGTATTGGACGGTGTAGTCGCTGACGTCCTTCCCTTTGGACCAGGTTCGCCACCGGTCGGTGACGCACCGCTCGGCGTCTGTTTGCTTCATGCAGCTCCTGGAACGACGGGCATGATGGCATGCACGATGGCGTTGGCGCACGAGTAGCGTGTGCGGAACGTTCCGCTCTCATTCCAATGACCATCGCTGTGACCAAACTCCGTCACGAATTTCGTGACGGCGATTCGATCTGATCCTAATTCGATATTCGCGGCGGAATTCGCCTGAGGCGTCGGTCTTCCTCATACGGGCATCACCCCCGTAGAGAGACACGTTGGTCCTAGCCGCCGGCCCAGAGCGGGAAGCTCAACACCCGTTCTCCCCACCGGCGTGCTGGGGCTACGCACGCGCCGCGGAGCGGCGAAAAGCGAGGGCCGGCCGCGCTCAGTTTGGTCGGAGGCTGGGCTTCCCCCGGCGGCCGGATCTCGCACTTTTGGATTTTGCGGCGGAGTGTCGTCGCCCGGACGGTTTGGCACAGCGTGGAGGCTCCCTGCGGCAAGAGATTCAGGGATTCGGACCTCCACAGGTCGCCGTGCGCTCACCGTCACCGTTCACCGAACCAACGCGCAGGCGATCAAAGAGGCCGGCGCCGCCTCGTGATGGAGGGCGCCGGCCTTTCTTGTGCCTCTACGGGCAGTCGATTGCGACAGAGCAGGAGTCTTCGTCGCCATTCAGTGTCACTTCGAACTGAATGGTGTTGCTCCCGGTGGGGTCGCATGCCGGCGCCTCGCACGTGATGGTGAAGTCGCCATTCGTGCACGACCAGTCGTGCGGTAGGTCGTTGCCGTCGACCTTGACGTTGTGGCCCGTGTTTGCGCAATCGGACGTGGACCCTGTGACCACGACCTGCGAACGGGGCGCAACGGGCCCGGACGGGCAGCTGATGCTCAACATCGGAAGTCTCCCCAAGTAAGGGCGAGACACTCCGAAGGAGCCTCTCGCCGGTTACTGCTGCTGTCCCTGATCAGGCAGCTTCGGCAGGGGATTGGCGTTTCGCGCTGCCATGACGAGGTGGCTCAACTCACCGCTTGATTGCCACTCTGGGTCGGCTTTCGGGTACCAGACCCCTGCTTCTTGCCGAATCTTGGAGCTTGGGTGGAGCAGAGCCCGCTGCAACCACGCCTTGGTGCCTTCTGGCGCTGACCCGGCAACTGCGGCTCGTCCAAGCAAGCTGATACAGCGTCGGATATCTGCGTCGGCTTGTCTGTGCAGGTCGCTACGGGAGAGCCTCTCCAGCGGAACCGTCCGAATGATCACCGCAGCCGCTGCCCCAAGCTGTCGAGGGTTCTTGGCGCTCATCGCTGTTGCGCCGTACTCGACCCGCTCCGCGTTCGAAAACACCGCGTTCCGTCCTGTGAGCGGGTCTTCCTGTACGCCCACGGTCGGGATCGGACGCGCGACCCATCCGCCGACACCGCCCAGTGCCACCAGCAGCACGGCAACCGCGCCGGCTCGCACGAGCTTCCTCTTCTCACTTGGTGCGGGCTGGCGCTGTAGCTCCGCCAGACGCCCGTGGCAGTCGTAGCAGCGCTCAAGGTGCTCGTCGAGATCGCGGCGCTGCGGACGCGACAGCGTCTTGTCGAGATAGCGCGGAAGCTGGGCTGTGAACGCCTCGCAGAGCTCGGGGTCGGCCACGTCTTCAGGGTCGTCATCTCGCACCCGTGCAACGGCTGCGAGCGTGAGGGCGTGTACCACTGCGTCGTACTTTTCTTCGTCGCCGGCCTCGAGGGCATCCTTGTACGCAGCGTCGTCCTCCGGGGCCATCTTGCCCTCCAAGAAGCGGAGCGCTTCCGCAGCGCGTTTGAGCGCGCGATCGCGAGGTCTGTTATCCGTCATTCCATCAAACCTAAGGGTGGTGCCACCTTGCGGCAGACCTTCCCGTTCATTTAGATGAACCAGAATCTCTTGCCCATTCCGCCGCAAAATATTGGCGTATGTGCAACAAGTCCTCTTCAGGCATCCCTTCCGACGGTGAGGAAGCGAAACTCCGCCTCTACGCGGCGATTAGGGCGCTTTCGCACCAAATGCCGGAGTCCAGGCGGGAGGATCTGGCGCAGGAAGCGGCGCTGAAGATCCTCAGGAGCTCGCGGGACTTCGAGGAGATCGCACGGCTCGATGGCTACGCCTGGGTCGTCCTGCAGTCGGTCTATGCCAACGATCTGGCCAGCGAGAAACGGACGGTGCCGCTTAGGGAGGAGGATCTCGAAGTCTCTGATTGCAGTCACGATTGCGACGGGGAGTTGAATGGGTATCTGTCGTTTCTGGGCCCACTCGATGCCGAGATCCTGTGCCTTCGATACTTGGACGGGAGGAGCGTCCCGGAGATCGCTGCCGAATTCGCGAGTCAGGGGCGCACGACTTCGAAGAGACAAGTTGAGTCGCGACTCAAGCGCGCGAGAAGACGCTTCGTCAAGGTCCTGCGTCTGCATGGCCTGGTCTTCGTCGGGGCGCTGCTCACCTTGCTGTGAGCGTCGGCTGAGCCGCGGCTCGCACACTCAGGAGACCGGGACCGAGTGGTGCACCCCGGCCACCGTGAGGCAGCTCCTTCGGGCCAGGTCCACCTGCGGGTGGCCGCGCCGCCCTCGACAGCGCCCGGGTGAAAAGCCCCAGAAAAGAGGGGTCGATCAGCGATTCGCGGGGACTGGGACCATGGAGAGTATGGTCCCAGGAATCGATGAGTGATCTTGAAGGCCTGACCAACCAGCACGTCGACGCCCACGCGGACTTCGTCGTCCGACTCGCGCGCCGCTTGATGCGGGATCCGGGCGATGCGGCGGACCTGGCGCAGCAGACGTGGCTCGCCACCCTTGAGCGGCCTCCGCGGCGGGGTGAGGCGCTCAGGGCTTGGCTCGCCGCCGTGACCCGCCGCCTGGCTTGGAAGAAGCGACGCGGTGAGGGCCGTCGCCTTCGGCGTGAACACCGCGCGGCCAGGTTGGAAGTGGTGCCGTCTTCCGTGGACGTGACTGAACGTGAGACCCACTTCCGGCGTCTCACGGAAGCCGTGCTGAGGTTGCCACAGCCCATGAGAGTGGTGGTCTATCTCCGCTACTACGAGGACCTCACCCCGAGCGAGATCTCCGGCCAGCTCAATCTGCCTGTCCGAACCGTGAAGTCTCGGCTCGGGCACGCTCTGGCGAAACTGAGAAGCCAGCTGGACGATGCGGCACCAGGAGCATGGCGGTCAGCGTTTGCCACTCTAGTGGCTCCCGTCCACTTGACCGCGCCGTCGAAGGCGATGGCGACAACCGCCATAGGAGTCTTCTCCATGGGTCTCAAAACAACCGTGGTGGCCGTCGTCCTTGTCGTTGCCGGTCTCTTTGTCGGCGTGGCGACCTTGCAAGACGGCGGGAAACCCGAGCTTGGTGGTCCCGCCTCCGAGGCGAACGTAGAGGGCTCCAACGAGCCCGATAGCACACCGATCCCGGGTGGACTGGCAACCTCACGCTTTGCGGAGGAACCAGATTCTAAGGAGGACATCCCCGTATCGGGCGACGTCGTGCTGAGAGGCGTGATCATTGTCGAGCTGCCGGGTGGAACTGAGAAGCGAGATGGAGACGGCAAGTTCACCCTTGTCTGCGGTGTGCCGCCCGCGCGTCGCCGGCTCGCCGTGCGTGTTGTCGGCGGACAGTGGAGCGCGAGAGTGCCGTCATCGACCCAGGTTGGCATTAGAGAACTGACCATGTCTGGCCGACCGGCGTCGCCCCTGAACGAATGGGAATCTGTTCCGGCAAGTAGAATCCTGACCATCCGAGCTCTCGAGATGCAAGGCGTGGTTCTTCATGTCTTGGATGCGTTCACGCGAGCGCCGTTGGACGGCGTCAGTGTGATGCGTGTTCGCCATTGGTCGCCGCATTATGTGTTCCCGTCTGCGGGGTACCGCCCCGAGAACGTGGTCTCGGGCGGCGTCTCGCCGGTGCGGGTGCCGCCAGGCGAGTACTGTGTCGCTGCCCCAGGTCACGCGTGGAAGTCGATGCGGATAGGCGGGACGGCGAAGACCCGGACTATCCTCTTGGATGCCGGAGGCGACCTCAAAGTGACTTGTCGTGGGTCTGGCACGAATCCCCACATGCGGATTCGCTTGTACTACCCGAACCCATCGAATGACAAGGAGTACCGAGGCGCAGCTGCCACGCCCGGGGAAGATGGCATGGTGCAGTTCAGCTCGTTGGTGCCTCGCAAGTACACCGTGCGTGCTGAGATCGGAGGCAACATCACCGCTGCCCGGGTTCTGTGCGAGGTCGAGGCACAGGTTTCCGCGGGCGTTGCCACTTCAGTAGTTCTGGACATCCCCCGGACCGACTCATCTGATCGGAAGGTCCCCTTGTCGGGGACCCTCACTGTCCGCGATGACCCGGGGGGTCCCATGACCGTTTTCATCACGCAAGTGGAGGGCCCGGGGGAGGAGTTCATCAACCGAAAGAGGCTCAACCGCTCTGACATGACAATAGACCCAGCTCGACCTGACGTGTTGCTTTGGGACGCCGGTCTGGTCAGGCCCATGCGGCATCTCATCACGGTTGAGCCCTTCAAGGTGGCGACACTTGTCGACGTGCCGGATTCGGGCGATCGCGCCGTGCGGCTCGTCCTACCGCCATTGGGGGTGGTTCGGGTCACCGCCAAGGACGCAGAGAGTCAGGAGCCCTTGTTCTTCGACTATGTGTACTGGGAGCCTGTGGCGTTCCCCTCCGTCCCACACAGGTCCTCGCCTCTCAGGGGTTCCGCAGCTCACCCCGTGGTGTTTCGTGCGCCCATCGGGAAGATCAGAGTGTCGTGGAGTGATGGCGCCTATCAGAGCGGATCAACAACCCTCGACGTCGTCCCCGGTGAGAACGCCGTTGAAGTCAGTGCTGATCCGAAGTTGGGTCTCCTCGTGAAGCTCCGAGAGGATGGGAGGGACATCCCATGGCCGCCCGGTGCGCGCTTGGAGGTGCACGACGTCGTTCGGGATTCGCGCCAGAAGTTGTGGATTCACTCGACCGGAACATCGGGCAGGGTAGAGCTGCAACGTCCGGGCACATATCGCGTCATCGGCATCGCGGGGGGGGACCACCGGATCATCGGCACCTTGCCGCCAGTGACGGTCCGACGGGGAGCGTTCGAGATGGTTCCGATTCCCGTGACCGCGAAGTAGCAGTGGGGCCCGAACACCCGGTTCGCGCCTAAGCGGCGGACAAGTGGCGGTGGCCTTCGGCGTAGCCGACGACATGCGCGAGCTTGACACTGCACTTGCCACGCACGCGAGCAGCGGGGGCGGCACACATGCTTCGCCGAGACCAACGAGGACGCGGCTCGACGCGAGGCTTTTCGTTCGCAGGCTACGTGTCCGTGGACACCTGTGTGTCCCGAACACTCCGTCCGCGCGCACATCACGCCGTTGCGACGCCGCCAGAATCGACCTTGCATGGCTCGTGATGGCATCGATCCGAACGACAGCGATCGTTGTAGGGGTGCTGCTCAGTCTGCTGTGAGCGCCACACCGGAGGCGCGGCTCGCACTCCGAGGCCCACGGGGGCCGAGTGGGGGACACGCGACGAGCTCTAGCGCGTCGCACGATCTGTTGGGATTCTGAGAAAACCTGTCGGATTTCGGTATCTCGACGCCCCCATACGGGGAGGGCGGTACGCATGGCCGCTTCGCGCCACGTCGCGGTCAACCCTCTCCATAGCGGCCCGTGTCCTGTCTGGATCCGCGGGCCGCTTCTTTTTCTGACAACGAACGTCAGTCGGAGGGTTTCATTCCTGGGGGGACCTCGCATCCGCGGTGTCCCTTCCATGTGGCCCGCAGCTCCTGGGGCAATGGCGCTGTGGGCCACGCTTCGTTGCCCGGACCTGATTTCCCAACGGAGATTGTCCGCTCGAGCGTCCATCCCTGTGGAGGTTGCCTGCTTGCTTCGTGCGGGCAGCTTCTTAGCGGTCCGCGGGTCCTTTGGGGGCTCCTGCGCACCGCTCTTCGCTGCATCTCTTCTACAATTCCGCGACGCGCCGCTATTGCCACAGGTATCAGAATCCTGACGAACCTTTCAGTGATCCCATCCTTCAGAGCGGGGAAGGATGGGGGGTTCGATGACAGACCAGACGGACGAGCCGCGGAGTGGCTCGATTGGATGTTCAGGCACATTGCGGAAATGCGGCCAGAACAAAGAGCAGTACTCGAATGGCGAATTGCCGCGGGTGGGGATCTCACGGAAGCCACCGGTGCGCTCGGATTGAGCGGGGAAGCAGTAGTGGGCCTCTGGCAACGAGCTCGGTCAGCGCTCCTTGCGTCGATCGAGCGCCAGAGTGCACGAGCCTGAAGGGGCTCGAGTTCGCCGTCCTGGAGGCACTGTTGGGAGACACTGAAGTCGACGAGCTGGAAGTGTGACCTGCGGTCGTCGGCCTGCAGGTTCTTGCCTCGGGGAACCCCGTGCCAGTTCTGCCACGTCGCTTCAGAGCGGACTTGTGGCTGTCTGCAGACCGCGCCGTGCGGGCAGGACTTGTACTATGAGCGTCTGACTCGAAGCGCGGAGGTACCAAATGGATAGGCATGAGTTGAGTCGCCTCGCCAAAGACCACGGAGCACCAGTTGCTATTGTTGCGTGGGTACTCGGCGCTTTGGTCTTCCTGTCTGACGCGCTTTCCAAGCTTGGCCCCGTACTGGTTTCAGGCGTGGTTTTCGTGACGGCCTCAGGCTGGGTGTGGTGGGTGCACACCAAGAAGCACGACGGGGCCATCGTGGAAAACTTCGTAGCTCCGGGGGAGAAGCCAAGACGCCTCCAGGTGCCGTACGATCGCTCGTACAAGGTCGCCGCGTGGCTCATCCTCGCCTTGTCGACCGTGCCGCTTGTGATCGCGCTCTGGCCAGTCAACTGCCCAGACGACCACCGGACGGTTGTGGTTGACCCCGACGATCCGGAACTGACCGTCGGAGTCGCGGCCAGTCCGGACGGACATGGTGACGCGCAGCTTCTGGCAAAGCTCCTGAGTACGGAGGTCGCGAACGCGGGAACGGTGAGAATCGTGACCGGCTGCCAGGTAGACATACATCACGAACCTCCCGATGACTCGGCATTCGGCGGCCCGGTAGATGTCAAGGTGTGGAGGTACTTGCACGAATCGGTGCCCGTCTGGGGGTATCGTTTCGCGCCCGACGCTCTTCCCGGTGGAGTGTGGGAGGACATACTCGTCCCAGGCATCGACATGCAGCCTGTGCATATTCCCGTCTTGGCTCGGAGGACGACCGTGCCACTATGCCTGCTCTCGGTGGGCCTTCGTGCCTATGCGAAGGGGAATACCGCGAAAGCCGAGTCGGTCCTATCGGATGCGGCTCGTCGACTGAACGACCTGCTTGATTCCGGCGGCTCGAATCGGTCGAAGAGCGTTGCAGGAGACAGGCAGCTGAAGCAGGCACGCGCCATCGCCGGTGTTTGGCACGGACGGTGTCTGCTAGATCAGCACCGCTGGTCGGAGGCGGCGACTGCTGCAGTCAAGCACGCCGATGATTTGCCGTCGGGTGAGGGCGGGATTGCCGCGCTGGCGCACTGCATCGCAGGCTCCAGCCATTTCATGATTGGAGACGGGGAAGCGGCCCTGGCCTCGGCCACGAGATCCGAGCAGCTTGCCCGCTTGTGGAGAGACGAAACTGATCCGGACAGCGAGGAACGACTGAGCCGAAATGGTCTTCTCGCCGTTGCCCTCCACCTCAGGGCACGTGCCGCATTCTCGACGAAACGGAGTCTGGCGGACTTGGAGAAGGCTGGTCTTGACGTCGTTGCGTCAGCAGAGCTTTCAGCCATGGGCCCTGGCCTTTCTCGCGCCCAGATCCTGATATCGAAGTGCAGCATGGCTGACCAGCTCTTCGTGCGCAGTGGACAAGAAGAGTGGAGAGATCGGATGTCGAGCGCGGCGACCGAGGCGCTTGAGGTGCTTGAAGGCTTGGCGGATAGGAGCAGCTTGCGGTGGTCTCGCTACTATCTGGTCGCCCGGCACAACGCAGGTCTTGTCGCCCTGCACCTGGGCGACGGGACCTCTGCGAAAGCGCATCTCACGGCTGCTTGCGAGTACGAAGAGCACGGTTCGGATCCGGTTGTGAGCGTCAGGCGGGCGTCGGCTCGTGCGCAGTTGGACTTGACCGTGCCTGGCCTTCGGTCCGCGATCAAGGACATCAGCGCGGAGATCCGGAGACCGGGCTGCCCGCCATGGTTCGTTCCCACGGCGCGCATAGAATTGGCGCGCGCGCAGCTCGCGATGTGCCTCGCCCTGGCGCTCGAGCACTACAGGTTGCGACCAGAGCACCGAACACCTCTGAACAATCGAGAGCGGGCCAGTGAGATTGAGACCCTCGTGGCTCAGGTCGCTGAGGTCGCGGCGTCAAGTATCGGTGCTCAGAATGCGCTCAAGCAGCAGGCCATCATGTCGAGCTTCTTTGCTGCGTTCGCGGCGTGGCTGAAGGAAGAGGACGACGCAGTCGTGAAGGCCGCTACGACCGCCGCCGACATGAAGAGGGCGTACGAGGCCGGCTGGTTCGACCCGTTCAAGGACCTGGACCCGAGCCTCTTGGACGTGCTGGTTCCGGGTTGGCGATAGATGGGGGCGGGGGAGCGGCGGACACAGGTGATCTCGAGACAGGCAAGTCTGCCGATTTGACACTAGTTGATTGATCCGCGTCACAGGCGTAGCTCGGACACCGTGACCGCCGCTCACAACTTCCAGCGCAGCCACGGGTAGCGACAGTTGTTTTTCGGCTCGCGCGCCGGGTGCGCTACGGGTCGTAGAACCAGACTACCTGCAACCCCCAGCCATTGAGGTACTCCTCGATCCGGTCTTTCAGGCCCTCCTGCTTGGGTGCCGTTGGGTAGATGAGGCCAGGGCAGATGTTGACCCTCCCGACGTCGAACTCATCGATGTACTTCCACACCTGCCGTCGGTGGCTGCCAAGGAGGCGGGTGACGCGCTTCACGCGGTCCCAGTCGGTCGCTTTGATCTCGACGATGGTCACATAACCACTTGTCTCGTCGATGAACATGTCCATCCGGCCGCGACGCTTCTTCCCGTGCTTGGCTGCCCGCAGGCTGAGCGTGATCGCCTCTTCGTGCAGCACATCTCCCTCGGCACCGAGTCGCCAATCTGCCTTCACGATGCGCTCGAACCACTTGCCGCGTCTCAGCGCGATGGGTTCGGCCCGTTCCTCGTTGACTGCCGGCGCGTCGCGTGACGTCACGCCTGGCTCCTACCGCGAGCCTTGCTCGTCCCGAGCGCTACGGGCAATCCACCGCGACAACGCAGGAGTCATCTTCGTTACCGAGCTTGACCCTGAATATGATGACGTTGCTGCCCGAGCCGCACTGAGGCGCGGTCATCGTGATCTTGAACACACCGTCCTTGCACGACCAGACGTGGTCGAGTTCGTCGCCATCCATCGTGACCACGGCTTCGGTGTCGTTGCAGTTGGACGATGTTCCCGTGACTTCGATGAACCCCCCGGGATTCACAGGCCCCCCCGGGCAACTGATAGTAAGCATCGCGTGACCTCACAGAATTGGTGTCAATCGTTCATCCGTGCGACCTTTGCCGCTTCGACGAGGTGCCGGATCTCTTCGCCTTTGCGCCAATCGGAATCGATGACCGGGTACCAGACCGCGGCTGTTCGTCGGACCTCTGGGTCTGGATGCAGGAGTGCGGCCTTAGCCCAGGACTGAGCCCCGGGCACTTCGCTGCCAAGGCTGCTCGCGCGACCGAGCAACGCGAGGCACGTTTTGATGTCCGCCCGCGCCTGGCTGTGGAGATCGTCACGGAGGAGCAGGCGAATCGGAACCTGGGCAATGATGGTGTCGGCTACGAGGCCCAGTGTCCCCGCGCTCTTTTCCCCGTCCACGAGCTTCGTGTACTCATTCCGCTGCGCGTCGGTGAAGACCGCGTTTTCTTCGATCAGCGGGGGACGCTGCACGCGAGGCTCGGTCGATGGGGTCGGGTGAGCGATCCAACCGGCGACGCCACCCAACATCAGAAGAAGGAGCCCGGATGCGGCGCGTCCAGCCCGGTTGCCGTTGTGGCTTGGAATGCGGCCTGGGGATTCGGCCGATCCGGCTTCATCGAGGTCCTGGGGGAGAGCTCGATACTCGATGGCGTGCAGAAGGCTCTGGGGGCTCCCTCGGGGCACTCCAATTCCGTGGGTGAGGCGGCGTGTGTGCACCCACTCTTCCTCGGGCCTCATGACTGCTTCCCCGTTGTCGGATCATGTCCGCTGCAGGAGCGTGAGCGGGCGATTCTCGCCGCACTTGGGTTCGAACACGCGATTCTGCGGGATCGCGAGTCCCACCAATCCCTAGACCCAGGTCTTGCTTCTGTTCCGCCACGAAAAACCGAGGTGGCCACCCTGATGCTCGTCACCGGAGAGCAGCAGGCTGCCGTCGAAACTCAGAATCGTGTCGTTCGCTCTCGCCGGTTCCCCGAATCGGCACCACTCGCGCGGATTACAGACGGCGTTTCGATCTGAATTGGCCAGAAAACCAGTCCGGTCTCAGGAGAAACCGGTGACCATCAGTTATCTGAGCTGGCCGTACCATGTCGTCGTGGATACGCATTGGAAGTCCTACAGCCACGATGATGCCTATTCGCAACGTCTCGATGAGCATCCCCCCAACCTGCTCTCCAAGTACATACGCGCCCTGAAGTTCGGAGCCGGAGATGGGCGCGTCTTGGACATCGGGTGCGGAGTTGGGCAGGTCGTTTCGACGCTGCGCACTGAGGGCGTGGAGGCGGTCGGGATGGATGTTGCCATCACGAGTCTCGCCCGCGCCGCGTCTCGCGCGAAGGGATGTTGGGTTCGAGGGAAGGGCTCAACCCTGCCATTCCCGGCCGAGACATTCGGAGCAGTGGGCGCGTTCAACGTACTGGAGCACTTGGATGAACCAGAGGCGACCCTCGAGGAGATGGTCCGGGTCTGCCGCCCAGGGGGAGAGGTCGTGGTGTCGTGCCCCAACTTCCTTCGAGTCATTGGGTTCCGCGACTACCATCCGCGGATGAGAGGGGTGAGGCAGAAGCTTCGAAACGCACGAGCCCAGTTTCAACGGCTCGGAACGTTGCCGAATCCCCATCGATTCGAGCGCATGGAGCCGGTGCATCGAGTCGATGGCTGGCAGCCTGACGACGACGCGATCGTGGTGACCAGCCTCCTCGATATCGAGCGCGCGTTGAAGCGGCTCGGGTGCACTATCCGGCGTTCGGAATGCACGGACCGGCCGGTCTGGCGTCCGTTGGATGTTGTGCTGAACGCAACACCTTTGCGCTACTTGATGCTCAACGCCTTCGTCGTCGCTAGGACGCCTCAGTCGCAGTAGTTGCGTCGTTTGAGACTGGCTGCGCCTGATCCGGTGAGAGCCGCTCGACCGTGATCGACTCGTGGACCTGCGAACGCCGGAGCGGGACGAGGAGCCCAAAGGCGATGCCCGCTCCGTACGCGGCGTGGCAGAGCCAGAACAGGGGAAAGAGCAGCAGCCGGCTCGGCCGCTGATCGCTGGCAGCAGTCCAGAGCGCGGCAAGTAGAAGGATCGCCGCGTGTGTGGGACCGAGCACGGTCGAAGCGGCACCGACCCATGGCTGCGTCATGCCGACCGTCGCCCAGATGAGCCATCCGATCAGCGGACCCACAGCCAAGGCGATGGCCATACCGGCTTTCGTGATCGATCGAAGTGACGGAGACACTCGGGTCTGCGTTGCCCGACCACGTCCGTACGTCCACATCTGCCGGGCGAGCGCGCGCAGACTCCCACGATGAGGACGCCGAACGACCAGTTCGGGATCACGAATGAACGTTCCGCCCTCGCCACGAAGGCGATCGATGAGCTCGTTCTCCTCGTTAGGATACAAGCGCTCATCGAACCCCCCGGCTTGAAGGAACACGCCTCTTCGCACGCAGAGGTTGGCGAGGATGAGAGCCTCGTCTCCACAAGGTCCGAAGGCGCCATCATCGCGGTAGCGGAACCGATACGCGAACGTGCCCAGCGGATGCGCGAAGAGGGCACCCA
>JANQEO010000448.1 GCA_028278325.1 Candidatus Binatia bacterium | reverse complement strand
GGGTAGATGAGCTCACCGTCGCGGATGCCGTTGTCGGGTACGTCGTTGGCGACCGAGACCACCACCCCCGCCGCCGGCGCGCGAACCTCCGCGCCGTAGCTGTGCCAGTCCTCGACGTTGCTCGGCGAGCCGGTATACAGGGACCCCGTTTCGTCCACCACGCAGAGGTCGACCGCGTAGCGGACCGGTGTGTCCTCAGTGAAGCCGATCGCCTGAAGCCTTGGATTCGAGATGTCGATCCGTCGATGGTGGGAATAGAAGTCATAGCCGTCGTAGACAATGGAGCGCTGGCCTATCGGCAGGACCAACCGAGTTGCCGGCCGGTACGCCGCCGGAGTGACGTCACCGGCTACTCTCCGTACGGCCCCGGTCTCTGTTTCCCTCAGGGTCAGGTCGAACCTGAGCCGCTTCAACGGGACACCGGCGTCGAACCGATGGAACGGGTTGAAGATCATCAGGACGCCTGAAGCGGGGACGAGGCGTTCAGGAATCGTACGGATCCCGGCGGTGACCCAGGGTCCGTCGGCGAGGAACCTGCGAAGCACCAAACGGCCCTCTCCGTCAAAGACGGACAGCTCGATCCGTTCCAGCCGAAGCTCTCGCGGCGACGGGTTGGACACTTGCAGGTCGACGTTGAGGTACTGGCTGTGCTCGTCAACCGCGACGAAGGGCGTCTTGGGCAAGAACTCGATCGTGGGACTCGAAGGGACCTCAGCTGGAAGCGCGCTCGCCAGGCAGGCGTAGAGGACGCTCCACAGCCAACAACGGAGCTGTTTCTGGTTCACTCTGCAACCCTGGTTCTCTCGAGGGTGTCCGAAGGAGCACTCGAGAACGGGCTATCAAACACCCTCATCAGACTCACACCGTAGTAGACGGAGAAAGCCCGGGTGTGGTTCCGGGTGCGCAGGGCTGGCCGCGAGCTCTGAGATGTAGAGTTGCCCACATGCGACCTGCCGAATACGTGGTGCACGATCTGCTGCGGCCGTTCGTCCGCTCGATATGGGGCCTCGAGATGGAGGCCGGCGACGCCCAGCCGACGCGGATCGTGCCCGACGGCATCGT
>JANQEO010000442.1 GCA_028278325.1 Candidatus Binatia bacterium | reverse complement strand
GCCCCGGGCTGAGGCGCTGGCCGGCAACGTGCTCGACCTCCCGGTTGGACTGGACACCACGGGCGACGTCACCAAGGCGGCGAACGCACTCTTGCAGGCGGTTGCCAACGGGACGGTCACGCCGGAGGACGCGCAGAAGGCGTCGGCCGTCATCGAGGCGGCCAGGAAGGCGATCGAGACTCAGGAACTGGAAGAGCGCCTCTCCGAGTTGGAGGAGCGCATGAAGTCGGAGAGGAATCGATGACCATCAGACGCAGACTCCGGCGAGTCGAGCGCAAGGCCGGCTTTGGCGACGATGTGCTGGTCCCTATCGTCTGGGACGGCAAGGACGAGGAGCTTTGGCGTGAGAGAGTTGAAGAGGCGGATCAGAACGGTTGGGGCATCAACCTGATCGCCTTCAGTGTGATTGATGAGGCGGACACCGTCGAGCAAGCCAGGACCCTGATCACGGAGCACCGGGAGAGCGGAGACCCGCTGCCCATCACGGTCTACAAGCGCGGCTCGCGTGCGGACGAGGTGCTGGCGGAGTGGGATCCGGGGTTGCCGGACTGGTTACGCGCTCACGAAGCGGATGAGTAGGAGGGAGAGCGGCAATGAACCTTCGAGGCAGGATGCGGCACGTGGAGCGGCGCGCGGGCATTGGGGTGAACGTGACGATCCCGATCATCTGGGACGGCCGCAACGAGGACCGCTGGCGTGAACGAGTCGACGAAGCGCACGAGAACGGCTGGGGCATCAAGCTGATGCGCATCAGCATCCAGGACCAAGCCGACACGGTCGAGGAAGCGGACGACATCGTCGCGCGGCACCGAGAGAAGCGGGAGCGCATACCGATGACGGTGTACCGACGTGGGTCGCAAGGTGAGGATGTGCTGGCTGAGTGGCGGCCGGAGTTGCCGGAGTGGCTATATGTCGGAGATGGGCAAAGAGAACGTCAGCGCCACGATGTGCAGGACGCATAGAACGAATCCGATCACCCCGAGCACCTGTGCCCATATGGCGGCGGCGGGTTTCCCCATCGGCCAGTGGGTTCGAGCCCAGGGCATCACACCGCAGCAGGCTGTTTTTCCTCTGGATTGAACCTCTTTCCGTCATCGGTGGCCTCTAACCTACGGAGGCTCGACCAAGCCCCGTCGAGGGATCGATGAGACCAGAGGATATCGTCAAACACACCGCGTTTCTGCGACGCCTCGCACACGATCTGGCAGGCAGCGGGGCCGATGCGGATGACTTGGTGCAAGAGAGTTGGCTCGCGGCATTGCGCAAGCCGCCGCTCGACCGACGCGGCGTGCGCACTTGGCTCAGCAAGGTCCTTCGCAGCCAGGCCCGGGACGCTCGGAGGTCGCAAGGTCGCAGGCAAATCCGAGAAAGGGCGGCAGCCAAGCCGGAGGTCGCTTCATGCAACCGGACGATCGAGCGAGAGGTGGCCCTGGAGGCACTCGTGCGGAGCCTACGCGCGCTTGGCCCTGAGGCGAGAGAAGTGCTCTTCCTGCGCTACTTCGACCGGATGACCTTCGCTGACGCGGCGACCCGCTTGGGTGTGCCGTTGGAGACCGTCCGGACGAGACATCGCCGGGCGCTCGCCGACCTGCGGAAACGGCTGGACCGTGACTCCGGAGGAAGAGGCCAGTGGGCCCCGGCGCTCTTGGGCGCGGGGGCACCCGCTCTCGCAGGTGGGACCTCCGCTACGACCGCAACCACAATGGGGTGCCTGATCATGAGTACAAGCTCAAAGGTCGTGTTCGCGACAGCGGCGCTGCTCGTGATCTGCATGGGGTTCTGGTGGGCCACCCATGGGCCAACAGAGAAGGAGGAGGTCGGGAGCCTTCGCACGACCTCGGAGGAATCCGACCTCTCTGAAGAAACCTCGCGGGAAGGCGCGGGATCGAAAGACGGGATCACGACCTCGCGATTCAAAGAACGCCAGAGCGAGCCGGTGGCCAAGGGGAACTCCGACTCCGACGCATCTCACCAAGGCGAAGATCAGCGCATTCCGGTGATAAGGGGGCGGTTCGTCAACAAGTCAGGCGAACCCCAATCTCCGGGTTACGTCGCAGCCACCGACCGCATCACACCAGCCCCCCGACAACGATTCGGATGGCAGAAAGTGCGTATTCGAGACGGCGGCCGGTTCAGGATGGAGGTGCGATACCCGGTTCCTGACGAGGGCACCTACGTCATCGAGCTTCAGCGTCTCGATGACAACGGAGGTTGGATCGAGGGCACTCCCAGAGTCTTCTTCGACGTAACCCCCTACGCCGAACCGATCGAGCATGACGCCGGCGATGTCGTCCTCGGCCCCGGAAAACTGATCGTCGGCGGCCGCGTCGTCGATCAGGACGGACTTCCTCTGGACGATGCCGAGTTCGCAGTGATGCGGCTGACCCGCCCGGGCTTTTGGTCAGGGCTCAACAACACGTTCACACACAGACTGGGCGACGGCAGATTCAGTCTTCACTGTCACCGCGGCGCAGACGTTCCTCCCGGGGATCTGAACTTGAACGTGAAGCACCGACTGAAGGTAGCGGACGACGGGGTTGGCGAATCGTTCAAGCTCGGGGAGACCGGGCGCACTTTCGTGATCACTCTCGGCGGCGGGATCGCCGGTTCTATCGACCTCCGAGACCGGCCTGCGCGTACGGTCTGGCTTTCCGTAAGCCAAGGTCGTCGCAGCGTTGGAAGCGGAGTCCGCGAGGACGGCACGTTCGAGGTGGCGGCGTTCAGCCCAGGTCTTGTTGACTTGGTAATCATGCCACGCGGAACGGCCCCCGAACCGGAGAACGCTCTCGCACTGATCAAAGGCATCACCATCGAAGCGGGAGAGCTGAACCGCGAGCCGCGACTTCAAGGTATCCGGTTGGCCCGAACACGCTCAGTCACCCTCACTGTCCAAGACTCGCAAGGACGATCGCTGGCTGGCGTCGATGTACTGGGCGAGAAGGACGGAGTACTTCGTCGCTTGTGCTCGACGGACAACGATGGTCGAGCGCAGATCGTGAGAGCACAGCGCGTCGGCAAGAGCTTCGAGGCGCTCGTGCTGATGGCCAAGGGATACCGCGACCGACGCCTCCACAGCGTCACTGAGGACCGCGTGGTCAAACTCCAGGCTGGATATGCGGTAAAGATCTCGGCGAAGGGTCAGGCTGCTCTCGGCGACATCGCCGACCGCTTGCGCGTGCGCCTCCTCCCCGTAGTCGCGCGTTCGCGGCTCCCCCTCCAACGCAGGAACGCGATGTACCTGAAACTCGACCGCGCCGGTGCCGCGGCCCTCCGCGTCCCCCTGACTGGGACCTTCCGCGTGGAATGGGGGATTGATCGCTGGGGCGACGGCGCCCTCATCAAGTGGGTCCGGCAGTCTTCCCCGACGTTCGTGGTCGTTGAGAAGGAGGACGGCGTTCAGGACTTCGCAGTCACGGTGCCGGTCCAGGCTGTCCGTGACAGGTGGAACCGCGACGACAAGTAGGCCAGCCGTTCCTCGGGACCAGGTCCGATCACGATCGGAATGTGA
>JANQEO010000346.1 GCA_028278325.1 Candidatus Binatia bacterium | reverse complement strand
CGCCGGGAACGATCACCCGACCAGCATCCCGACGGGCGTCTTCCCGACCTCCGACGGGCATATCAACATCGCGGTGGCAGGCCAGCAGATCTACGAGCGCTTCTGCCGCGCCATCGATGCCGAACACCTGGTCACGGATGAGAGGTTCAGCACTGCCGCTGCGAGGTCTAAGAACCGGAAGGAGATGAATGCGGCCATAGGCGGGATCACGTCGAAGAACACGTCTGCGCACTGGATCGGGGTTCTGAACGAAGCGGGCTGTCCATGCGGGCCGATCAACTCGATGGATCAGGTGTTTGCCGACCCACAGGTCGAGCACCTGGGCATGGCGGCGGCGCTGCAGCACCCGCGGCTGGGTGAGTTCGCCGTGGTGAACCAGGCGATTAAGATGAGCCGCACATCTTCAGCGGTGAGGACAGCAACGCCGGAGCAAGGCGAGCACACGGACGAAGTGTTGGCAGAGCTAGGCTACGACGAGGCAACAATCAAGCAACTCCACGAAACCGGAGCGGTGTGAGGGGGAGGGCAGGGGGTTAGGTGGTGTTCCCTGAGCGAAGTCGAAGGGTCTCTTGAGGAGCCAACCCGTCTTGTCAGGACCACTTCTCGCAGAAGAGATCCTTCGACTACGCTTACGCTTCGCTCAGGAAACACCATACGAACGACACACTCCTCCGCTTCGGTCGGGATGACAACAAAACCATGACTCAACTACAGCTCAAGACCGACAAGATGATCGCCAGCGTTGAGGACGGCGTTGGCTGGATCACCTTCAACCAGCCGGAAAAACGCAACGCCGTCTCCTACGACATGTGGACCGCGATCCCAGAGATCGTCTCCTCTTTCGCCGCCGATCCCGCCGTGCGAGTCGTCGTGATGAAGGGCGCGGGCGACAAGGCGTTCGTCTCAGGCGCCGACATATCCGAGTTCGAGGAGAAGCGCGGCACGCCCGAGGACATCGAGATCTACGAGCGTGCCACCGGCGCCGCCAACCAGGCCTTGCGCGATCTCGAAAAGCCGCTCATCGCCATGATCCGCGGCTTCTGCGTCGGCGGCGGCCTCGCCATCGC
>JANQEO010000345.1 GCA_028278325.1 Candidatus Binatia bacterium | reverse complement strand
TCTAGCCCTGATCCGGCATTGAGATCACGGGTTTCAGGGTAGCTGAGGGTGTGGCTCAGGCGGCGAGCTTTCGTTCCAGCTTGCGGATCCGCTTGCGCGATGCGGGAGCTGCGGCGACGCGGAGCTGGGCCTTGCCCTGGGGCCGGGCGATCCGGGCGGGCAGGTGGATCAGCTCGAAGCGCAGTGTGCGCACGGAAGGCAGCTGGAAGCGGTAGGTGCGCTTGCGGCCATTGGGTCGCTTCTTCGCACCGCTCTCGATCTGGAACTGGCGTACGAGGTTGTGGGTGATCGCCGACAGCAGCTGCCAGGTGCTGTTGGCGTCCCAGTCGTTCGTCGGCACGGTGCCGAAGGCCAGGTGCTGCTTGAGCTCGGCGAGCGTCTTCTCATGGCCGCCCCGCCCGGCCATGAAGGCCCACACGGCCCGTTCGCTCACAGTCTTGTTGGTCGCCACCATCGAGTACTCGTAGTGGCCATCGTCCGGGCTGAAGAGATCCAGCTGGAAGTTCTTCCGGGACCTTCCCGAGACGTGCTTGCGGAAGACGACGATCCGTTCCGTGCGGCTCCACTTGTCGATCCGATGATGAAGCGAGAAGGCTTGCAGGCGGGGACCGATGCGCTTCCAGCGCTTGCGTGCCGCGATCTTCTCCCGCACGCCGAGCCATTGCCACATGGGAACGCGGAGGGCGTACTCCACGCCAGAAGCCTCCAAGAGCTCGAAGACGGCCTTCTGGCAGAAGGCGCCGTCCAGGCGAACCTCCAGCGGCACGACTCCGAGCCGCTCCCGGGTCGCGTCGATCAGCTCCCCGAGATGCGCCACGGCGTCCACCGCGTCGTTGACGTTGCCGGGCCGATTCCACACGCCGAGCAGCTGGCCTGTCTGGGCCAGGTGAGCGGTCAGCGGGTAGTAGGACGGATCCTTGGGATGGTGGGGATTGAAGCCGCGCTCCGCGCCATCCACGCATTCTCCGGTACGGATCACGGTGCCGTCCAGATCCAGCGTGACCCGACGTAGCGGGGTCCCCACAAACGTGGCAAAGGCGATCTCCCGCAGCAGGGCCTGAAGCCGATCGCGATAGTAAGACGTCGTCTGCTTGAGCCAGCGCGACAGCGTCCGCTCGTGGGGCACCCGAAGCAAGCGTGCGAAGCGTTGGAACAGCGGGTCGCGAGCGAGGACTTCCAGGTGGCGCAGCCGGGACCCGCCTACCAGCAGCAGAGCGATCGTCGCCAGCGCCATCCGCAGCGAGCCGTAGTCGCTGTCGAAGCGGCGGCCGGCAAAGACGGCTTCGAGCTTCGCCACGAAGCCCGAGTGCTCCAGGAAGCGTCGAAACAGCTCCAGACCGGCATGCGCCGTCAGCGGCTCGTCCGTGAACTCGATCGGGAGATCGCCCTTGACACGGCCTCGAATCGAGCGTTTCTTTAGCTTCACGAATGTGGCCCTTTCGGAGGAGAGTGGTGGTTGGCACTTCCACTCCTACCACCGACGGGGCCACTTTCAATTTGGGCGTTTCACCCCGGATCCCTATGCCGGATCAGGGCTAGCGGACGCCAAACGCGGCGGAGCACATGGGACTCCGCCGCTTCGGCCCGACGGAGGTCGCGTCGTACCTCGAGCGAGGAGAGAACCACGCGCGGGCCCCTGGCCCCGCCGATCTCGTCCACCAGAAGACGGAAAGGAATCTGATCTTCGTGCGCGAGCCGGTGCAATGGCTCCGATCGCACGCCGACGGGAGGATCGAATCCGACGAGTTCGAGATCCCAGCCACCCTGCAACAGTTGATCGAGAGGCACCTGGCCGACGCTACGGGCCAATGCACGCGCATTCTCAAGGTCGCGTCGGTTGTCGTACGAAAGTTTGACGCCCAAGTCGTACCTCTTGTCGCCCAGCTCACCAAGAGCACTGTACTCGAGGGGCTCGTCGAACCCGAGGTGAAGCACTTCATCGAGGCGAAGCGCGGTTCACCGGGACCTTTCGCTTCTCCCACGTGCTGCTGCGCGACGTTCTCGACGATTCGCTATCGAGTGCGGAGCGCGTCTCGCTCCACGCACTGCTGGGAGCCGACCTGGAACGCCGGTACTTTGGGATGAACACCACGTGGAACTTACACTCCCATCCGGTGTGCTGTAGCTTCTTGTAGTTCGTCAAAGGACTCCCTCTCGCGATGCTTTGAGCGGCTCACGAGGGGGAGTCTCTCATTCCGGAACTGTCAAACT
>JANQEO010000341.1 GCA_028278325.1 Candidatus Binatia bacterium | reverse complement strand
GAAGTATACCCGGTAGGGCCCGGAGCGAAGAACGGTGGGCATCCGGATGTCTAAGCTACCGGATCCGCGCGCGAATCACCCCGGCGCCGTCTAACGGATCTGCGGTTCAGCTGCGCCCAGCAGCGCTGACCGCCGACGCTGGGGCACAACGGCCGCCGCCAGAACGGTACCACGGATCGATTGGAGCGAGCTGTTGGGCGTCAGCTGCAACCGCCTGTTGGGCAGCGCGCCTCGGTGCTCGCTCAGAGCGACCTCCCTCGCCGGCCGCCAAGGATGGCAAGGATGTTCACAACGGATGACGTTGCCTCTGCACACAGGGCAGCCATACGGAAGTCGGCCGTTCGCCTATGCTGGAGCGCGAGGGCGAGGCGGAGCGCCGCCTTCGCGTGCGCGCGTGCCTCCTCGTTTGCTCCGCCCTCGAGCTCCGAGGTGAAGAACGCCTCGAGCATTCGCTTTACGTCGGTCTTGCTGGGCGCCACGCCGTCAGGAGACGGGTGGCGCTCCGGCTCGTAGACCTCCTGCGCGACTGAAATCAGGGCCTCTCTACAGAGCAGGCCGACGGCCTGGTACTGCTCCTCGGACTCTGCGGTGTCGAGACGGAGGCGAACTTCCTGGAGCTGGCGGTCGACCTTCTGCCAGCCGGTAGGTTCTTCGAAGACCTGGGTGCGCTGACCGACCTTCTGGGGGGCAAAGACAGGCCGGCCGGAAACCTCCTTGGCCTCCACGAGAGACCACGCATCTGCCGCCAGCTCCTTGTTGTACGCCGCAGCGAGACTCCGCGCCTCTTCGGGATCGGGGCGAACCACGGGATGAACCGTTTCGCAGAGGAACCGAAGAAACTCGTCATCAGGCGCTCGGAGGAGATTGAATCGACTGTCGTAGAACACCCAGTCGTCTTCCCAGTCCCGCCAGTTGATGCGGTGCTGATGAATGTCTCCGGCTGCGTTGCGCATACGGTGGTCGGTAGACCGCATGGCGGTGAGGTCGTAGAGGCGAGCCAGGAAGTCATCTTCGGGAAGCCGCCCGGCCCAGTCGACGCTCGAGGTGACGAGGAAGTCGACGATCGCCCGCCGGGTGACTTCTGAGATCTCGTTCGACACGTCAGTCTCTTCGCGCTGCCCAACGGACCTGCGGTTCAGCTGCCAGCCCGGCCCCGGGGT
>JANQEO010000322.1 GCA_028278325.1 Candidatus Binatia bacterium | reverse complement strand
CACGCCCCGGGCGGCCCAGAGCACCAGCAGGTGATAGAGCAGGTCGGCGCTTTCGGCGGCCAGGCGTTCCTTGTCGCCGCGCACGCCCTCGATGACCGTCTCGACCGCTTCCTCGCCCAGCTTCTTGGCCACCACGTCGGGACCCTTGGCGAGCAGGCGCGCCGTGTGGGACTCCTCGGGATCGGCCGAGCGGCGGCTTTCGATCACCGCGAAGAGCTCTTCGAGGAAACGTCCGTCCAGCGCCTTGTCCGACATTGGTGCTTCCCCCCGCGACGCTCCGATCTCTTCAGGTACCAGGATTGGCCGTCCCTGTCACGCGCCCCTCCTCGGGGTCGCTCACGAGGCCGAAGTTCCTTTCTAACGAACGTCCGGCACGGAGCCGAATGTCCGATGCTGGCGGAGGGGCAGGCGTTCCAGCCGCGCCCTCGGCCCAGCGAGGCCCAGCCATGAGTCGCCATTCGGATACCCTCTCCACGGCATGGATTTCCCTCGCACTGACCGCTAATCTCCTGGACGGAGGAGATCGGGATTGGAACGCAGGCTCGCCGCCATTCTGGCCGCTGACGTGGTCGGATATAGCCGCCTCATGGGCGAGGATGAGGCGGGTACGCTGGAACGCCTGCGGCGCCTTCGGAAAGAGGTGATTCAGCATAGAATTGTATCGCGCAAAGGACGCACGGTGAAGCTCATGGGCGACGGGCTGCTCGCCGAGTTTCCTAGCGTGGTCGAAGCCGTCCAGTGTGCGGTCGACATTCAAGAGGGCGTTTCAGAGAGCGAGCCCGACGTGCCGGACGATCGGCGCATCAGGCTCCGTATTGGGATCAACTTGGGCGACATCATCGTCGAGGGCTCCGACATCTACGGCGATGGCGTCAACGTTGCCGCCCGCTTGGAAGCACTCGCCGATCCTGGCGGCATCTGTGTTTCCGGGTCCGTCTTCGATCAGGTCAAAGGCAAAGTCGATATCGAGTTCGCGGACCTGGGCGAGCAGCGGGTCAAGAACATTGACCAACCCATTCGAGTATATCGCATTACGCCGGAAAGTGCGGCGGCCGAAGTCGAAGCCCACAGTGCTGCCACCGTCGGCCCCGTAGAGCTGGAGCTTCTACAGAGGCGCGCTATTGCGGTTCTACCCTTTGAAAATATGAGCGGCGACCCCGAGCAGGAGTATTTTTCCGAGGGTTTGGCGGAAGACATTATCACCGCCCTCTCCCATTGGCGCTCCTTCCCAGTCATCGCCCGGAACTCCACTTTCTCGTTTAAGGGTCAACAATTACGCGTCGAGAAGATCGCTGAAGAGCTGGGGGCTCGATACGTCCTTGAAGGAAGCGTTCGCAAGGCTGGCAAACGCCTGCGAATCACGGCTCAGTTGATCGACGCGCAAACGGGCCACCATGTCTGGGCCGAACGCTTTGATCGTCAGTTGGAAGACGTTTTCGACATTCAGGACGAAATCACCGACCGTATCGCCGCCACGATCGTGCCGGAACTGGAACAGTTCGAACACAGGCGCTCGACGGCAAAACCAACGGAGGATCTGAACGCTTGGGATTATTACCTGCGGGGCATGGAAACCTTTCATGATGAGACCTGCGAGGGTACCGCGGCGTCTCTTCGCATGTTTCAGGCGGCAGTCGACCTGGACCCCAACTACTGTGACGCTTGGGCACGATTGGGCTGGTGTCATGCGAGACTTGTCATGCTCGGCTGCGTTGATGACCGTGGTCCCATCCTGAAACGCGGGTTCGAAGCGGCCCGCAAGGCCGTCGCGCTCGATGACGGATCCGCCCAGGCGCATCTCAGCTTGGGCACCGTCCACATTTGGAACGAGGAAACGGCGCTGGGGCTGGGCGAAGCACAAATAGCCCTGCAGTTGAACCCAAACTTCGCCCTAGCCGCCATGGCGGTAGGTAATCGGCTCGACTTGATGGGCGAGCCGGAAGAGGGTATCGCCCAGATGGAGCGGGCCTTGAAGCTCAACCCACGCGACCCGAATCGTTCCCGATACATGGCTTACCTGTCGCGCGCCTATATCGGCTTAGGCGAGTACAAGTGTGCCGAAGATTGGGCGCGCAAGGCGGTTCTGCTGCGACCGAACCATCCCGAGACCTTGTTTCGCTGCGCCCTCTGTCTGGCGCACGTCGACAAAGTGAAGGAGGCACGAGAGCTGTTGGACCGTTGCAACGCGATCGACCCGAACTTTGTGCCGAATACGGCCAATTGGCACCCCTATTCGGATCGAGCGAGAAATGAGCACCTTCTCAACGGCTTGCGCCGCCACGGCTTGCTGCCATAAGGAGCGAAGACCGGCCCGATGTCGCCGTAGTGGGCCTTGAGCCTGCCCCGCGGCCGGCTCAGGTCCGGGACCGCGTCGATCTCGCGCAACAGATGTCGGCCGGAACCACATCCTCGAGGCAGACGTCATAGATGAGACGGTCTTGCCGACCAACCGGCGGACCCAACGTCTCCGGGATCCCTCGCTGACGACATCGGCTCAATGGAATCGCGCCCGACCCAACCGCTCCAAACGACGTTTTCGACAGCCTCGGGCAATCGAGGTCATCGCAAGCCCATTCGTTGGACAAGAGCCGTCAGAAAATTGTCTGGAGGACCAATAGCCCCACAACGGTCAACGGGACCGTGAAGAGAATGAGCGGGAGCGCAAAAAGGCAAGCCGGCGCTGCCCGGCGCGCCGCAATGCGGACAGGCCTTTGCGGGCTTGCCGATCTCTCGTCCGCACCCGCGGCACTTAGTAAGCTTGGCCAAGCATCCCCCCCGCCTTAGCCCCTGGAACAGCATTGCCGGTGCCTTGCACCCAATCCGACAGTTACTCGAACATGTGGTCTTCGTCACCCGGCTTGATTGGGCGACTGCCAATGCGTTCCGAGAAGCGCAGCATATATCCATCCGGGTCAAGGACCGCGAACTCTTTGTGGTTCGCCATGCTGTCGGGACGCCAATACCAGATCGTGTAGAGCTCGACGAACGGCTTCACGCCCTTCGACATCACTTCGTCGTAGATGCCTTGTATGTCGTCGACGAAGAAACAGAAGTTGATCCCCCGGCCGAGCGGTTTTTCGAACGGGCCCGTCTCCCATGTGCCGTCCTGTTCGAAGCTGCTTATCATAAGCTGCGACGGCCCTAGCGTCAGATAAGCATGAGAGCTGCCTTCCTTGTGCTGGCCGATACCGAAGCCGAGGGTTTCGGTGTAGAACCGAAGGCTCTCCCCAAAATCGGAGCACCAAAGTTCAGGTACCATGCTGCCGATACGAAACGACATGTCAGATCCCCTCGCACAGCGTCGATGTCCAGAGCCGCTGGCCAAGCTGGTCGTCAAACCGAGAT
>JANQEO010000317.1 GCA_028278325.1 Candidatus Binatia bacterium | reverse complement strand
GTCTCGTAATAGTCGTCGACCCAGTGGCGCGCTTCCTCCGGTCCGACGAAGGCGAAGGTCAAGGCGCCGAGGCCCAACTGTGCGGCCAGGTGTATGGTGTCGCGGTTGGAGCAGGCCACCCACATCGGCGGGTGGGGTCTTTGCACGGGCTTGGGTACGACGTTGCGGCAGGGCATGGAGAAATACTCTCCCTCGAAGCCGGGGTAGGGCTCCATGGCCAGCATGTCCGCGACCTGCTCGGTTGCCTCCCGCCACATGGCACGCTTGTGGGCCGGATCGATGCCGAAGCCTTCCAACTCGGCGCGCGCCGAGGACTCTCCGGTTCCGAACTCGACGCGCCCTCCCGAGACGAGATCCAAGGTGGCGATGCGCTCGGCCACTCTCGCCGGATGATTGTATGCGGGAGGCATCAAGGTGATGCCGTGGCCTAGCCGTATCCGCTTCGTGCGCTGGGAGCAGGCGCCCAGGAATATCTCGGGGGCCGAGGAGTGTGCGTACTCCTCCAGGAAGTGATGTTCGACCTCCCAGGCGTAGTCTATTCCCAGCTGATCGGCCAGCTCCACCTGGTCCAGAGCATCCTGGAACAGTTTGAGTTCGTCGCCCTCGCGCCACGGCTTGGGTAGTTGGTGCTCGTAGAAGATTCCGAACTGCATGATCAGGCCTCCGCTTGTTCACCGGCCCAGGCGTTGGTGTCGGCCGCCATGAATTCCGCCAGAACATCGGACCCGTCGGCGCGCGACTCCAGCTCGTTTTCGATTTGGCGCATACGGAAGTTGCGGATGCGAGTGAGCCGATCGCCGGTGTGAACGCCGATCACCTTCTTGCAAATCGCATCGATCACTTCTCGGCCGGGGACTTCTTCCCCGCTGGTGCCCAGCATGGTCATCGAGCGCGCCTCGGCAAGGGCGCATTGGAGATAGCCGACATGGATGTTCTCGTCGGTCTGGATGTAGTCGACGGTCTTGGTTGAGAACTCCGGCGCTGAAGAGCAGGCGGGGTCGGAGAGCACTTCCTGAGCCCATGCGAAGGCGGCATATGCCTGCAGCTCGATCACCAGGATCTGGGCCATGGCCGTGAGCACTATCTCGATCATGGGATCGAGTTGCTCGAACAGTTGTACGCCGACGGCGGCCGGTCCCACGGCGTCCGGTGAAGGCTTGGCGGGCCCCTCGTAGCCCGGCGGCGGCGAGATCGGCAGGTCCTCGTACATGTCGGGTGTTACCGGCGGGTTGTCTAGAGCCTCGTCACGAATCGCGTACCACATGTCCTCGTGGCCTTTTTCCGCGCCCCGGCCCGCTTCGTCGTTTCCGTGCGCTTCGAACATTCCCTTATAGAGGTGGGCCAGGCAGGTCCCGTCTATGGACTCTTTGAAGTAGGTTTGCATTTCGAGGACGGGCAGCGCCGCCATGCCGGTGTTGCCGAAGCCTTCGGTAATGCCGATCAGGGTCAGGATGCGCGTCATTGCGTCTCTGGCGCCGTGGCGCAGCAGGATCTTGGTTTGCTCCACGTTGGGAAAGAAATCGCTCCAGACCTGATCCACGCTCATTACCGTCGTCGGCTCGCCCTTGGCGGCCAGCGTCTTGGTCCACGCATCGATGGCTGCCAGGCGATGTTTGGAGCGCGGCGGAACATAACCGCCGTCGGAGTCCAGGCCTCCGTGAAACAGTTCGTCACCGTGATGGATCCTGGAGGCAAACTCGGCCTCGGCCATCAATTCCTCGTATGAGTACTGAAGCTTTGCCATATCACTTACCCCTAGGGTCGGCCTGCTGACTCGACCATCTCAGGCCAATCTTCAGGCTTGAAGACGCCGTACAAGAGAAGCCGTTTGAACTCTTTCGCGAAACGCTGCGCCGCTTCACGCTCGTCGAAGTCTCCGTCGATCGCAGAGCGGGCGCTCAGCGACCACATCATCATCGAGCTGGCCAGGATCAGTCCGAGCATCTGCGGGTCTATGCCGTCCCGGGTGCCCGGGTCATCGGCCAGCTCTTGCATGACTTTCATGTAGCGCGACCAACCCTCGGTGTTGGCGGACGGGATGTCGGAAAGGAGTTGGTAGAGCCACAAGCGAACCACTTCCGGGTGCGCCAAGTAGTACTCGGTCATGTGGTCGATCATGTGATCCTTGAGGCGGGGGTCCTCGAGCATGAGGCTTATCTCACTCGAAACCCGCGCCATGACCGCACCGACCAGATCATCGCGCGTGCGAAAGTGCTGATAGGCGGTGGTTCGGTTCACGCCCGCGCGGTGGGCGACGTCGGAAACACGTAGAGCTTCCGGCCCTCGCTCGGCTATCAGCTCCTTGGCCGCGTCGATGATCCTTTCATAGGTGTCTTCGGGGTCGCGGCGCCTGCGCGCGACGCTGATGTCGGTGGCCGTTCCCATGGCGACAGGCTAGACCCCGGCGGAACCTTAGACAACAACAGTGTTGTCTAAATCTTTAAGTGCCTGACTTTGTAGAGGATTATGTCAGAAGCAAGGGAGCTTGGCTGCGGGTCGGCCCGTTAGATCGCTAGTCCGACGCAGACGAATGAGGAACCCGGGCCGCTCACCACGTACGACGCGAGCGAACTAGACTTCCTTGTCTTTACCCGTTACCAAAACCGAAGATGCTGGCGTAGCTCAGTTGGTAGAGCAGCTGATTCGTAATCAGCAGGTCGGCGGTTCAAGTCCGCCCGTCAGCTCCAGCCTCCAACGATCCATATCGGACGCTCTTCGGCTGCACTTCCGGCTCGAAAGGATTGCCCGCGGTTCGAGTCCGGCGCGGGGACTCCGCCCTATCGCTTGGGCGGCTTCCGCAACGGCGCCGTCCACGTTGGCTTGCTCGTAGAGCCTAGGCACGAACTTCTCGGTCTCGCCGCTCTCCTCGATATTGTGAGCGATCCAGGTCCTGAGAAACTCTTCGCCACCGACACGGTAGCGTACGAAGCGATTGAGGAGGGGGCCGATGAGGGGCATCGAACTTCCAAGCACCATCTCCGTATAGAACGAACACCCGTCTTCGGTATCGGCGTATTCGTGGAGTAGGTGCCCGACCGAGATCAACCCACCCAAGCGTAGGTCGAAGTTGCACGCTCCATCATCGAACCTGCTGATCCATACCTTGGCCCGCACCGGCAGTCGGCCGTCGAGGTTTTCCTCGATCCTAAAGATGCTACCGGCCGTCACACGCCCTGAATCATCGTGTTTTCGTCGAGCCCAGGAGACTTGGATGTGGTCGTAGGGGTGCCACAAACGGTAGACGGGAACTGGCGCGCCCGAGAAATCCCGGCCGTTGAAACGGGTGAAGCCGTCGATGTTCTCGAACCACCACCTGAGCATCTGAGCCGTTACTCCCTTCATTGGCTCGTGATGGATCCGCGCGCACAGTCGCCCGTCGGGCAGTACTTCGACAGAGTGCTCCGCGGATGAGAGCGGTTTCATTGGGCCGAAAAAGCCCATCTTCAGTCCGGACTGAGGTTCCTGTTTCATGACAACCGAGCGGCTACTCCACACGCCGCCTCCCGTGGATTTGTCCGTCATGCTCGCGCGTTGATACAGGACCGAGTTCCGTAAGGCGAACCGCCGGCCGGCCAGGGACTCCACCTGTCATATTCGGCAACTCCAACCTTACAGCCGGCAAGCCGCACGGCGCTGGTTGCCCGGTACTCGATGCGAACACGGGCTTGGGGAGGGGGGATGCGATGTGTCTCGATTCCGCGTCGATTCGGATTGCGAAACCCGACCAAGGCCGTATCCTGTCTAGAGCCTATTGCTTATGGATAGCCAGGATCGGATGGACAGGTTTCGTGCCCTCGTCGAAGCGACGTCGGACTGGGTGTGGGAGATGGATCTCGAGGGGCGGCATACGTTCTCCAACGATCGCTTGACCGAATACCTCGGATACACCGCCGACGAGCTGCTCGAACTCGACTTCTTCGAGCTTTTTCACCCTGAAGACCGACAAGAGGTCGATACCCGCTTGCCTGCGCTGATGGCCAACAAAGAAGGCTGGAGCAATTGGGTCGTTCGGTTACGTCATAAGGATGGGAGGTACCGGCACCTCAACAGCAACGCCGTTCCGAAGCTCGATCCTGCCGGGAACCTCGTCGGCTACCTGGGGGCGGACAGCGACATTACAGACAGTAGAGAAGCGCAGCTCGAACTGGAACGAAGCGAGTCACGCTTCCGCCAGCTTGCCGAGCAAGTGAATTTCGTGCCTTGGGAAGCCGACCCAGCGACGTTCGACATCACCTACATCGGCCCTCAAGCGGAGTTAAGATCAGGGTATCCGCTGTCGCAGTGGCAGGAGCCCGGCTTCTGGCTGAGTCAGCTGTACAACGCCAACGACGGCGAGAAAGTGCTGCAAGAATTGCAGCGCGATATAGCAACGCGGGATAACTTTCGTTTCGAGTATCGGATGGTGTTGCCGACCGGCGAGACGATCTGGCTATCGACTCTGATCAATGTGGTGCGGGAGAACGGCCTACCGATCCTCCTTCGTGGCGTGACGATCGATATCACTGAGCAGAAACGCACCGAGCAGGAGAAGGACCTGCTGGTTCGTGAGCTAGACGACCGGGTCAAGAATACGCTCGCGGTAGTGGGCGCGATCGCGAACCAGAGCCTGGCATCCGCTGGTTCGATGGCGGAGTTCACGGATACCTTCGGTGGCCGCATCCAGGCGCTGGAGCGAGTGTACACGATGCTGTTCGAACAAAGCCATGGGTCAGGGATTGATCCGCGTACGTTGTGCGAGGAGATCTTCAAGACGTTCAGCGAAGCGAAACGCGTAAGCGTCGGTCTGGCCGATACCGATTTACGCATCCCGCAGCATATCGTACGTCCCGTGGCTATGGCTTTGCACGAACTCATGACCAACGCTCGCAAGTACGGTGCTCTGTCTCGGCCCGAGGGGCGCGTGACTCTCTCGTGGCGCGAGATCACGCCGGAATCAGGGGGCGGAGTCTTGAGGATCGAGTGGGCGGAGTATGGAGGGCCGTCAGTAGCCAGACCTCAGACCCGCGGCTTCGGCACGACGCTGATAGAGGAGTCCCTGCCTTATGAGCTCGGGGCGCGCGTGAGGCTGGACTTCCCCGCCTCAGGAGTGATCTGTCAGATCAGTATCCCCCTGCGCCGACACGCCATTCAACCAACCACCCCGTCTGACCGAGTCTAGGGTTCGGCGTTTTCCGACCGGGCGTCAACAGAAGCCACCAGCTTTCTCAATCCTGAGACCTCGGGCCAAACCGGCTCGAGGCGATGCCTAGCTATTCAAGTGTCTTAGCGCATGGCAGACCTGGCACGCCTTATGCGATGCCGAATCATAGATGTACGAGGTCGCTGTCCGGGCGGGTGTGCTGCTAGCACGCGCCGGCCTTTGGCGGCCACGGAGGTTACGAAAATGGAAGCCAAGACAGACCGTAGAACGTTTTTCCGACTTGGAGGAAGGCTGCTTGCGGGCAGCGTCCTGGCAAGCGGCTTCATGGGCGTCAGGCAGGCGAGAGCCGGTACTCACGGGCCGGCATACGAGGTCGACGCGTCCAGAGAAGGGATATGCGCGACATGCCAGTACTGGGGCGGCGTACGTAAGGCCTCCAAAGACAAGAAGACCGTCGTTGCCCAGAGTCTCGGATGGTGTAACAACCCCGGCAGCATGAACTACCATCGCACCACGACTCCGGAGACCGGCCCGATGAAGGCATGGAAGAAGTGGGAGGCGCTAGTGTAGAGCGCTAGCGCGGGGCCAAGGCGTAACGACCTCTTCCGCTTTGATTCTGTCAATGGCCCACTCTAAGCGGTCGGATCATGCGCCGAGTTGCAGCTCGGAGACTAGGCCTCATCGCGTACCAATGAGTGTTGCTAGGTCGAAGTCTCCGCTAAGCGCCCTGGGTGTCGGTGGTCTGCACCCTACCGTGTAGTTGACTGCTTATCCTGACCCGGCCATGCCCATCGGAACAGCGGGCGGTGTCGAGCCGAGCGGATCTGGTGCACCTGGCCGGCTGGATCATGCTAGCGCACTCCCGCAAGCGGCGGCCACCTGCGACTCATCCATTCCCGCTCCGGCAGCGTTCAAGTTTGCAACCTGTGCGTGAGTTTACAGGAAGAGGGCAGGAGTCTCCGGACGCTCTTTAGCCCGAGTGAGAAGCATCTTGTCCGGGCCCGTTTCAACGGGAAGGAGTAGGGACATGCTGAGTAGAGATCTAGTTGGCCGGAAGACAATCTTGTTAGCGTCATTCATCTGCCTCTCGATTATCGGTGCTCCTCAGATTACTTTTGCGGGGGAGTGTTATGTGGACGACGAGTCTGAAGCATCCCCCGCGGATCCAGCAACGATTACGATAAAGAGCAGTGGTGGTACATATTCAGAGCTATGTGGACACACTATTCACGGCAGCGGTTGCACCGTGGAGATCGAGGAGGATCAGACCTTTGCGGACGCCAACACCGACTGCGTGCGGATCGGTAAGGGGGTCACCCTCGACTTCAATGGCAACGACTTGACCTGCACTCTAACCAGTTCGAGATGTGGCTATGCAATATTACCGAATCTTGCGACTGGATCAGGGGCCCTCAAGGTCAAGGATGGTGTTATAGATGGCTGTTGGCAGTTTGGGATTGGGGAAGTGACATCGAGCGGTACGGGTCAGACGATAGAAGACATAACGATTGACCTCGACAACGATGCGCCCACCGTCGGTTGCGGGACGGCCGGGATCGGCATAGTCGGCTGGAAGAACATCAAGCGTGTTAACCTGAGTGACATCGAGTACGGGATCTGTGGCGCGATTACGACGATAGAGGACGCTGAGATCAGTGATATGAGTGTGGCTGGCGTCCAGGCGTGTGGCGAGAATCCAACGATCAAGAACGCAATAATCCGCGACTCTGATGTCGGCGTACTCTCAGCGGATGAGCAACTAACGTTGGACAACGTGCTACTGATTGACAACAACGTGAACATCGACGTCGATAGTTCGAGCGATAAGGCGACTCTCAAGAAAATTGTGGCCTACGAGGGAGCCGACTGCCATTGTACGCACGACGACACATGTCAGAATAGCATCGACGACTGTGGAACGTTCTCGGGCTCGTTCGTGTCTTTTGTCGACGACGCGATGCGATAGGCGAAGTGGTCACTATGCGATGCCGGGCTGACTCTTAGTCCGAGCGGATCGAGAGGGTGCCCTGCGTGGCACCTCTCGATCCGACTCGCTTGTGCGGGTGTCTGGCTTGCTCCACTCTTTCTACCTACGGTTGGGTGAGACCCGGCGCGGATGCCCTATCGACTCACTTCGCTAGATGCCGCTGCGAATCCTCAGCCCCGTTGCTCGTGACCGAATCGGTCAGAGGACGTGGAGTAACTAACCGCTCTTGAGCGGTTGCACGCGAGGCTGATGGAACACGTTGCCTACCCCCCCCCCTCTGCATCTACTAAGTGGCGCAGGTGCAGGATTGCTGAGTGCTGAGCACAGCACGAGGAACACATCGACTAGACAAACTGTGTGGCGCACGGTGGGTGCGCTGCGGTTCGCCTGACGCGGATCCGAGGGATGAGGCCAAAGATAGGGTTGGCGGTTCCTAACCACAGCGTGTGCTACTTATCAGTGGTGCCGTCCGGTATTTCCAGTGATTTTACTCGGTTCTGTCGCACGAACTCGTTTCCCCCGTATGCGCGCCCGGTGCTCAGCAACATCAGGCTGCGAGCGCGCTGCTCCTGCTCCGACCCCGTCGACTAGGAATACTACCCTACCCCGGGCCAACCTCGATTCGCAGCCCCGAATCTGCTAGCCAACACGTTGGCGTGACCCAATTCGAATCGATGACGGCCCGCGCCATTGCCTGTCAGTCTAGGCTACAGCGTCATCTGCTGGCGGGCGTGTTCACCGCCGGGATCGTTCTGCGATTCCTACTGGCTCTCTACAACCGCGAAGCCAACGACGACCACATGGAGGTCGTGCGCCGCATCGCCGATCTCGGCCAGAACCCCCTGGTGTTCGACTGCTGGCAGTGTTGTCAGGCCAAACTGTTTCACCAGACCGCCGCTTTCGTCATCAATCTTTTTGAACTAACGGACCCGGCCGCCCGGATCGTGGCCGTCCAAATGATTAATGTCGTTGCGGGAACGCTTACTCTGGTCGTGCTCTGGTGGATGGCCACCAAACTCACTTCCGACGCTGGTATCCGTCTGGCCTGCTTCTCCCTCATCGCTCTCAATCCCAAGTTCATCGGGATCAACGCACAGGCGACCAACGACAGCTTCGTCATCCTTTTCGGGGTGACTTCCATCTATGCCTTCTGGCGCTTCCTGACCGAGCTAGACGCTGGGCGCGGAGCCCTGACAATCGTGGCCTTGGTGCTTGCGTCGATTTCGAAAGCTCAAGGCCTGGCATTGTTCGCGATGGTGGTGACGATCTACGCCGTCAAGGCTGCATGTGAACGGAGCGACAGAGGCAGACGGCGGAGCTACCTCGTGGCTCTGGCCGCAACGGTGGTCCTCTACCTTTCCAGCGTTCCGTTCCTGGGCCCTTACTACGATCACTATGTGGTCGCCGGATCTCCTCTGGCCTGGAACACTCCGAAGGCCGAACCGCCCAAGTTGTTCGAGTTCACCAAGGTCGAGCGTCCCGGTGTTCGCTCCGTGGCGGATGCCTACTTCACCTTCAGATTCTTCGACCTGCTTCGCGAGCCTTATATCCGGGGTGTCTTCTACTCACCCCACCGCACCTCGCTGTGGTCTCAGCTCTATGCCCGCTCTCAGTTCGTGCAGTATGATAGTTGGCCCGACTCCTGGCGTACTCGAGACCCGTTCATTCTCAACACGGGTCGCGTGCTGCTTGTTTTGGGTTTGGTGCCGCTCGCTCTCGGTGTCTTCGGCGTCGCGCGCGAGTTCCTGACTCTCGGGCGCGGCATCCTGAGCCGCGGTCGTGACTGGCTCGCGAGCGACAACCGCTGGGTTTTGTTGGTGCTTACCGGCGGCGTGCTCTTCATCGTCGTGAAGTTCAGCTACGACCTGCGCGACTTCAGCTCGATGAAGGCGATCTATGTCTTTCCCGGACTCGGGTGCTTCATGGCCATGTTGACCAGCGGACTGTCGGGTGTTCTCGGCGGCAGAGGCGCAGGGCTCCTACGGCGCCCATTGTACGCGTCGCTGGCCGTGCTGGTCTTGCTCTACTGCGCCGATGTTTCGCTCTTGATCGGGCAGCTTGGATAGGGTCGGCCGTCGCCGGAGCGAAGCCGACGTATGAAGGTTGGTGAGTACGGGGCCCGCAAGCGCGGGCCCCGAGTTGTTAGTTACCAGCGCGATCCGCCGCCGCGATTCTCTCGCTGCCGCGCTTCGCTGATGCGCAATGTGCGGCCCTCGAAATCGGTCTCGTTGAGCGCTTCAATAGCAGCCGTAGCAGCCGAGTCTTCCATCTCTACGAAGCCGAAGCCCCGGGAGCGGCCGGTGTCACGGTCCGTGATGACGGAGGCGCTTTGCACCTCTCCATGTTGGGCGAAAAGGCTGCGCAGCCCTTCCTCGTTGGTCTGGAAAGCCAGGTTGCCGACATAAATTTTCATTGACATTTAGTTCCTTTTGCAAACCTCGGGCGTTGGCCCGTGGCTCGGGTTTTTTTGTTTAGATTCCCGCATCAGCGGGTATTCACAGTCATATTCAGGCAGAGCTTCTGTGAGAGCAGGGTTGGGAACTGATCGTTCGATGCGAGGGTGGAACCTTCGGTGGGAAGAACAGCTGCAACCGCGGCACCATGCCGCGCCTGGAAGAACTATATACACGTTCGCCAGGGGTGAGCAAACCGCCGTCCGGGAGGGTCCGTGCCGCACTGACGGACGCGGCTACACATTCCCCGCGGAATGTGGATGAGGCCTGCGGCTCGCCGCGGAGCCTTATTCGACGATCTCAGGCTCGATTCTGCCGGATCCGTCAGCGGTTTACGCGGGCCTCGAGCCGATCTCTAGGTTGCGATCTACGGGTGCCCTGTGCCTAATCAGACTCGCCGCCGCGACGACATAAAGGAGTCTGTTATATCCATGCAACGCACGCTTCTTACGTTGACAGGGCTTGGGCTGGCGGTTCTGTTCGCCGCATCTACGGTCGTCGCTACCGGTCATGAGGCCGGTCCTGCGGACGACGAGCAGGTGGATCACGCGACAGTCATGGGGGGCCAGGAGCACGCGCGACCCGACGCGGCTCAACAGGTGCCTACGACCGCGGACGAGCTCGACCCACGTGTCCCCGTGGCCATGCTCGCCTTCATGGCCCAGCATCAGAAGGAGCAGATGCGCGACCATTTGCTTGCGATCCAAGAGATCGTGGCCGCGCTTGCCGACGAGAATTGGCAGGAGCTCGAGGCCGCGGCGAGTCGCATCGGCTATTCCGACGCCATGGCCGGCATGTGCGAACACATGGGAGCTGCAACGCCCGGCTTTTCCGACGTAGCTCTACGCTTTCATAGGACTGCCGATACCATAGCCGAAGCTGCCCGGAGGAAAGACTCTAAAGCCGTGTTGGAAGCGACGGCGGCGACGGTGTCAGTTTGCACGGGTTGTCACGCTACCTACAAGCAGCGCGTCGTCGACGAGGCGGAGTGGCAGCGGCTTACTGGAACCGGGGTACCGGCGCCCGGAATGCATCACCCATCCGAGTAAACCCCTACCGCAACTGGTTGTCCGTGCGACGCCGACCTTCTGGCGTTAGCCCTATACATGACGGTATTCTTCGGGCGGCGGAGCCGACCATAAACTACCCGTTTGAGGCGTCGCGCATGAAGCAGGACCTGATCAATCTCATCGTCGAACTCGCACGCGAGATTCAAGCCCAAGAGCGACCGGACTGGGAAGAGGAGATCGGCGCCGCAACCCGCCTGTTCGGCAAGAGCGGACTTCTCGACAGCAGAGGCCTGGTCTCTTTGGTCATAGCGGTCGAACAGGAGATAGAAGACCGCTTCGACAAGACCGTGGAGTTGGCCGACGAGAAGGCTCTGTCCCGGGAGTCCAGTCCCTACCGCACCATCGAAACCCTAGCCGACTACGCGGTGTCGCAGATGGAGACGGGGTGATGTCCGAAACCGAGCCCGTCACGTTGATCACCGGCACCAGTAGGGGCATCGGCCGACATCTCGTTGAACACTTCGCCGCCCGCGGACATCGGGTCATCGGCTGTAGCCGAGGTGCGTTTCCAGGCAACGTAGAAGGCTACACGCACGTCGAGGCCGATGTCACCGATGAGGCCGACGTGAAGAAAGTGTTCAAGCGCGTCAGGGCCGACTTCGGGCGACTCGACAACCTGATCAACAACGCCGGCATCGCGTCGATGAACCACTCCCTTCTCACTCCGACCTCGACGGTAGAGAAGCTGCTTGCGACCAACACCGTGGCCCCCTTCGCCTTCTCGCGTGAAGCCGCCAAGTTGATGCAGAAGGCGCGCTACGGCCGAATAGTGAATCTGTCCACGGTGGCAGTGCCTTTGAAGCTGGAGGGCGAAGCCGCGTATGTCGCCTCCAAGGCCGCGGTCGAGGCTCTAACCCAGGTCATGGCGAGAGAGTTGGCCGAGTTCGGGATAACCGTCAACGCAGTAGGCCCTGTCCCGGTCGAAACCGATCTCATAGCAGGAGTAGGTCGAGACAAGATCGATTGCCTGGTTGCCAGGCAGGCCGTTCATCGGCTGGGGACCTGCGAGGACGTCGCCAACGTCGTCGACTTCTACCTGAGCGAGGCCAGTGATCTGGTGACGGGACAGACGATTTACCTGGGGGGCGTGTGATGCGGCTCGACTTCATGCGAGAGGCGTTCGAGGCAGCAGGCCATGCCGAGGCCGTCGTGTGGCGGGACCGCAGTTACAGCTATGAGTGGCTCTCAGGCGCGCTCATCGAGAGCGAGTCGGTGCTCGCTGCCGCCGGGATCGAGCGCGGATCGGTGGTGAGTTTGGAGGCCGACTTTTCGCCGAAATCGATCGCAATGTTGCTGGCCCTCATCAAGCTCGATTGCATCGTCGTTCCGTTCGCAGGCGTCTGCGCTGAGAAGAAGGTCGGGCTCAGGGCTGTTGCAGAGGTCGAGAGGGTGGTAGCGGTCGACGGCAACGATACCGTTAGTGTATCCGACGAGACCGGCCGCGCGTCGCACCAGTTGATAACCGATCTGAGAGCGGCCGGACATCCCGGACTCATACTTTTCTCTTCGGGTTCCACGGGTGAGAGCAAAGCGGCCCTTCACGACGTCGTTCCGATCCTCGAGAAATTCAAGCAACGGCGCCACACGTTGCGTACGATCGCGTTTCTCTTGTTCGATCACATAGGCGGCTTCAACACCCTCTTGTACACGCTGGCCAACGGCGGTTGCCTGATAACTTTGGCCCGACACGAGCCGGGGGAAGTCTGCAGGGCGATCGAATCGCACCGCGCCGAGTTGTTGCCGACATCGCCGACCTTCATCAATCTGCTGCTGGTCAGCGAGGCCTACCGCGATCATGATCTATCGAGCCTCGAGATGGTCACCTACGGGACGGAGCCGATGCCGCAGAGCACGCTCGACCGGCTCCACACCCTGCTCCCCGACGTCAAGTTGGTGCAGACCTACGGTCTGTCGGAAGTCGGCATCCTTCGCTCCAAGTCGAAATCGGCCGATTCGCTCTGGGTCAAGGTGGGCGGAGAAGGGTTCTACACCCGGGTGGTCGACGGCCTGCTGGAGATCAAGGCGCGGTCGGCGATGCTCGGTTATCTCAACGCTCCGAGCCCGTTTACCAGCGACGGCTGGTTCAAGACCGGTGACGCCGTCGAAGTCGACGGCGACTACCTTCGCATCCTCGGCAGGAACTCGGAGATGATCAACGTCGGCGGTGAAAAGGTATATCCGGCCGAAGTCGAGAGCGTGTTACAGATGATGGACAACGTCGACGACGTCGTCGTGCGCGGTGAGCCCCACGCCATCACCGGGCAGATCATCAGTGCTCGCGTGAAGCTCGCCAAGGGGGAGACTTTGGGCGACTTTCGGCGACGGATGCGGAAGTTCTGCGGCGCCAAGCTCGAGCGCTTCAAGATCCCTCATAAGGTCGAGTTGGTCGATGCAGCCATGCACAGCGAGCGCTTCAAGAAGATACGGCAGGCGAGTGAGTGACGGCCAAACCCGCACACAAGCGCGTCGAGGCAGGGACCGGGCCGGAACCGGGCAAGGCCTCTGCCGCGCCGCCCTTCAGTGGCATCCGCGAGATCACCTGCGACCAAGAGCGCGACCTCGACACGGTTGCTGAACTCCACATGGAACTGCTGGACACCGGCCCGATGGCCCGTCTCGGCGAACTCTTCATACGTGAGATCTGTTATCGAGCGCTCATGCAGGCGGGAGTGCTCAACGTCGCCATAGGCGAACTCGACGGTGAGCCTGTCGGGTTCGTTGCCTACACTCGCGACTCTTTCACGTTCCACCGCACCGGTCTCAGGGAGCATTGGCGCTCTGCCGTCGCAGCCATGCTGCGCTCGCTCTTGAACAAACCGTCGCGCCTGCTCCACGCGCTTCACGCCGTCAGGGTCGTGTTATCCAGACGCTCCGAGGAGGTCCGGGACCCGGGCGCTCACGGCGAGGTCGTATGTATCGCCGTACGGCCGGCCTTTCTGAAGGAAAGTTTCAACCCCTCGAGCGACGAGAGGATCAGCGAGGAACTGGTGAGTTACGCCGGCGACAAGCTCAAACGGGCGGGGATAGCCGCCATGAGGATGCTCGTCGATGCCGACAACAAGGCGGTCCTGTTCCTCTATCACAGTCTCGGCGCCCGTTTCGAGCGCTACATCCAGGCAGGCCAGCCGACTGTGCAGGTATGGTTCGATCTCAGCGACGCCGGTGCGGCTAGGCCGGAGGCGCACTAGTCGCCGTGGCGGCGCGGGCCGTCGGATCTAGGCGGCCACCAGCCTCACCCGCGTTCCGTAGTTGTCGGCCGGATCGATCTCGAAGCCGCCGTTTTGTGCGGCTCGCGCGTGGCGGATCGACGACGGATCCGGCGCGGAGAACTCGAGGTAGTTCAGCCGGCCGCTGCGCCCGGACAGCCACTCGGTTTCGCTCTCCGTCCGGGGCCTATGCAGACGGATCCTGCCTCCGCCCGGCCATGTCAGTTCGACAGCGTCATCATCGGCGCCATCCGGGACTCGGTTTCCATCCAGCAACGCTTCGAACAGGCTCACAGCGGCGTCCAGATCGGAGACGAGGTAAACGATGCGGTGCAAGCTGACCGGTCCGGGCTCACGCGCCGGGGGCAGGCGATCTTCGCCGAACATGTCGCCGTCGCCGAGAGCCTGAGCCAGCTGTACGACGATGCCCTGAGCTTGTTTGGGGTGGAGGAATACTTCCTTCCACACTGGGCTCTCGAGATTCACGCGGGCCGGTTCAAGTCCCGCCGAGCGGACTCTGTCCAGCATCTCGTGGATGTCGGGCACTTTGAAGGTGAAGTGGTGGGGGCCTTCACCGTTGCGCGTGATAAAGCGCTGGAGAAAATCGTCGAGCTCGACGTCCTTGGGTTCCAGCAACTCGATGCACATGCCGTTGGCATAGCGCACCTGTCCCCAGTAGAAGCCGGGGTCGACGGCTCCGCCGATGAATGCCCCGCCCAGGTCGCCGCGGTAGCGGTCGAGGCCGTCGAAGGCATTGTTGAAGGCAAGAGCTACGTGATCGAGGTCGATGGCTTCGCTCATGATGCAGTCTTATAAGAGGGAGGGGGTCCCATGTCAGGCGATGTATCGAGCAACTTGAGATCGGTATCTCCCGGCGCGCTTCTGGCGCTGCTGGCGATACTGTTCGGTTTCGCTCTCGGCGGCGCGTTCGGGGCGGCTGAAGATTCGATCAAGGGCCGGCTGGCTGCCTCCGGCGAAGCAGCGCTCGAATCCGCCTATGGCGGTGACGTCGCCAAGAAGGACGCGGTGGTGTCGAAGTCCTGGACTTACCTCAAGCGCGCCCATCTGCACGGCGGCGCCATCGGTGCGGCCGCACTCGCGTCCATCCTCCTGCTGGCCCTCGCCGGCAACGGGGGTTTGCTCGACAAGCTTTCCTCGCTGGCGTTCGGAGGCGGGGCGCTTGTGTATGCAGTGTTTTGGCTTGGGGCCGGTCTCAAAGCACCGGGCATGGGCAGCACCGGAGCTGCGAAGGAATCTCTTTCCTACCTGGCCATTCCGGGCACGGCTCTGTGCATGGTCGGACTCCTCGGCACCATCGTCGTGCTCGCGCGTTTCATGGCCCGCCGCGGTCGAGCCTAGCGTATCGTCTAGCGCCGAGTGCCGGGATCGAGACGTACGGTTTCGATCCTCTGGTGGGGCTTTTTGGATCGCAGCCGAGAAGTCTTGGCTTCAGGTGGCTCGAGTCCCAAGTGGTCGAAGGACGCTCGATCGACCAACAGAGAACCCGCCGGTGCCTGCGCACACAGGTAGGCAGCCTGGTTGACGGGCTCACCTATCACGCTGATGTGCTTCTTACCCGACGGTCCGAGATAGCCTATGGTGGCATCGCCGAAGCTCATTCCGACGCCCAGGCCGATGCGTGCGCCGGGCCGTCCGGTCGACTGCCAGTCGGCCCGCCAGCCCGTGTGCAAGAGATCGAAAGCTTCGTGGAGCTCTTTGCCGACCTCGTTGACCACCCGTTCGAACATCGGACCCGGCGGCGTGCCGGTCAGCTCCGGCAGGAACACCGCAAGAAGTCCGTCGCCCGTATACTGGAACACCACGCCCCCGTGCCGTTCGATCACGTGGGTCAGGCGTGTCAGGTACTCGCTGATCAGCTCGGTAAGATACTGAGTGTCGTCGAGCGCCCCGGTGAGCTGAGAGAAACCGCGCATGTCGACGGCTACCACTGCCAACTCGTGCTTGTGGGGGACGAGCAGGCCGGGATGAGCTTTCAGCGGTAGAGTCTCCTCGAGAGTCAGGCCTCCGGCGCGATCGACGAGTGCCGCGGTAGCCCCTGACATCAGCCGCACCAGGGTAGATGCAGTGGGGCCCAGCCATCGGCCGGCCTGCCGGGCGACGACGGTAACCAGTGCATGGGGAGTGCCTACGACCCTTGCATAGGACTGACGTTTGCGGGTTTCGACGAGCCACCGCGCCAGCGGAGCAGAGCCGCTACCTTCGGCGGTGCCGCAGGCAAGCAACAGTTCCAGGTGTCGGGGCTGGAAGCGCACCGTGTCCACCGCGGCATGGGTGAGCTTCCAAACTAAGGAGTTCCAAAGCTCAACCACCCTGTGTGTGATCAAGCCTCTCATGTTGATTCCGCTTGGTTGATCAATATCAGATGCAGTGCGTCAAAGACAGCAGAATCCGCCTCCGTCTTAAGAAAACCTCTGTTTTAACAGTAACTTAACAATCTTTGCCGTGATCGGCACGGCAACCCGCATGGCCCTCCGCAGAGCCCCGGCGTGGCGGTGGCCGCCGCGGCCAGACGGACCTTTGCGCCCAGGGCAGACCAGGGGCGGCGAGCAGAGGTAGCACCGAGCCGCGGTCACGGGCGCGCCGCACGGCGCTTCGTTGGCACAAGCCGATAGCGCGGCTAGAGTCGCCGCGACAGGGGGCAAGCCACATGATTCCGAACGACATCGATTTCGAATTGACCGAAGAAGAAAGGGCCGTACGCGACACGGTACACAAGTTTTCCGAGGAGGTGTTGCGTCCGGCGGGCCAGGAGCTCGACAGGCTGTCGGCCGACGACGTAATCGCTCAGGAGTCGGTGCTGTGGTCGGTTCACGAGAAGTGGGATGCGCTCGACGTGCGCCTCTTCACTTCCGATACCGAAGACATAACCCCCGCGCAGTTGGCTCGTCTGTCCTGCTTGGTCAACGAGGAACTGGGTTGGGGTGATGCCGGCCTGGCCGTCAGTCTTGGTGCGGCGGAATTTCCGGCGATGCTCGCCAAGGTCTCTCAGAATCCCGATCTGATGGAGGCGTTTCCGACGAGCAGGATAGGGTGCTGGGCGATCACCGAGCCCGACCACGGAAGCGACATCCTCGACTTCAGCGACAATCCCGAGCGGCCCGCGCTTCACAAGCCCAACTGCTTGGCCCGCCGCGACGGTGACGATTACGTAGTCAACGGTCAGAAGGCTGCCTGGGTTTCCAACGGAACGATCGCAGAGGCCGCCGCGCTATACACCGCCGTCGACAACGGCAACGGTACGCCGGGTTCCGGTGTGATCCTGGTGGACCTTAATTCCCCGGGCGTTACCCGTGGGAGGCCGTTGGAAAAGCTCGGGCAGCGCCCCTTGCCCCAGGGCGAAGTGTTCTTCGACAATGTGCGGGTGCCTGCCAGTCACCTTGTCGTGCCCCCCGAGATGTATCCCATGACCATGGAGATGACCCTGTGTACGGCCAACGGTTTCATGGGCGCGACTTTCGTAGGCCTGGCCCGTGCAGCCTACGAGTTGGCTTTGGACTACTCCCGTGAGCGCGTACAGGGAGGCGTAGCGATATTCACGCACCAGAGCGTGAAGGCCAAGCTCTTCGAGATGTTCCGTAAGATCGAGGCCGCTCGTTCGTTGAGCCGGCGCGTCGTGCTCTACAACACGGTCCACTCACCGTTCTTCGGTGATGCGACGTCGTTTCCCGCCGTACAGTTCGCCATCGCGTCCAAGGTGACTTCGACGCAGACGGCGTTCGAGGTGGCATCCGAAGCGCTGCAAATCTTCGGTGGCAACGGCCTGAGCCGCGAGTACCCGGTGGAGAAGCTGCTTCGCGATGCGAGGGCTTCATTGATAGAGGACGGCTGCAACGAGATCCTTTCTCTGCACGCGGCCGAGAAGCTTTAGCCGAATGACCGGCCGCCTCGACCGCGGCCATGGACGAGCGGCGGCGGTCGTTGAATTTCAGCCCCAAGTTCGTTGCGTTCCGTCGTGAGGCCTCCCGCATCCGAGATGGGTGGTACAACTCGCGAGTGTTAAGGGCTATGTAGAGTAGGGTTGTAGATGGCCAACGAAGTTCAAAGCCTTACCGGCGCCCAGCTGCGTCGCAGCTGCGATCCGTCGCAGTTCAAGTTCGAAACGACCGCCGACCTCGAGCCTCTGGCAGAGACCATCGGGCAAGAGCGAGCGATCGAAGCGTTGAGCTTCGGCATCAAGATGCAGGCCAGAGGTTACGGGCTCTACGTGCTGGGCCCGAGTGGAGCCGGTAAGCATCGGAGCGTCGAGAATCACCTGCGCGCAGTTGCCGCTGATCGGGCACCGTCGTCCGACTGGTGTTACGTGAATAATTTTACCGAGGCCCATCGCCCTCGTGCGTTCTGTTTGCCTACCGGCCGGGCCGCCAAGCTGCGCACGGACATGGACAACCTGATCGAGGAACTGCGGGCGACGATACCGGCGGCTTTCGAGAGCGAGGAATACGCTGCGCGAAAGGACGCCATAGCCGACGAGTTCAAGGCCAAGCACGAAGAGGCGTTCGAGCAACTGCGTCAGCACGGAGAGGACAAGGACATTGCGCTAATACGCACTCCCGAGGGGCTGGCGCTGGCACCCAAGTGGCAGGGCGAGGTGCTAGATCCCGAAGGTTTCAGCCGCTTGGCCCCCGAGGACAAGGAACGCTTGCGGTCGAACCTCGAAGAGCTTCAGAACGAGTTGCAGGAGATACTTCGCCAGGCCCCGAAGTGGAACTCGGAGCAGCGCGAGCGCGTCCGTGCACTCGACCGTGAAGTGACCAAGATGGCGGTAGGCCATCTCATCGATGCCCTTCGCAGCGCTTACGAGGATCTTCCGGTGGTGTTGCCCTACCTCGACGATGTGCAGGCCGACATAGTCGAGCATGCTTCCCAGTTCATGGGTGAGAGCCAATCTCCGCTGGCCATGCTGGGCTTGACCAGCCCGCCGGCAAAAGACCCCTCCGTGTTTCGTCGATACCAGGTGAACGTCATGGTCGATCACGACGGGGAGACGGGTGCGCCGGTAGTGTACGAGGATCAGCCCAGTCAGCACCGCCTGGTAGGGCGCGTCGAGCACACTGCCCAACTCGGTGCGTTGACTACGGACTTCACGCTGATCAAACCGGGAGCCCTGCACCGCGCCAACGGCGGCTACCTCATCCTCGATGCGCGACAACTCCTCATGCAGCCCTTCGCCTGGGAGGACCTCAAGCGCTCACTGCGCTCGCGTCAGATACAGATCGAGTCGGTCGCAGAGAGGCTCAGTCTGGTCTCGACCGTGTCGCTCGAGCCCGAACCGATACCTCTCGACGTCAAGGTGGTGCTAGTCGGCGAACCCTTACTTTACTACATGCTCAGCGCTCTCGACCCCGAGTTTTCGGAGCTCTTCAAGGTACCGGTCGATTTCGATGACACCATGGAGTGGAGCGAGGACAACGCCCAGCTTTGCGCAAGGATGCTTGCGACGTTCGCGGCTGAGGATGATCTAAAGCCTCTCGATCCGACCGCCGTCGCGCGAATGATCGAGCACGCTGCGCGGCTCACCGGCGATACGGAGAAGCTAACCGCGCAAATGGCGAAGCTCCAGGACCTCGTGCGGGAATCGAGCTTCTGGGCCCAAGAGTCGGATCACGCCGTGGTGGAGGCCGATGACGTGGAGCGCGCCATCGATGCGCAGATCCGCCGCGCCGACCGCATGCGCGAGAGGGTTCACGAAGTCATCGAGCGCGGCATGGTGCTCATCGACACCGCCGGCGAGCGCGTGGGCCAGGTGAACGGCCTGTCGGTCATGCAGCTCGGTGGCTTCGCTTTCGGCAAGCCCAGCCGCATCACCGCGCGTGTGCGCGTAGGCAAAGGAGAGTTGGTCGACATCGAGCGTGAGGTGGAGTTGGGCGGCCCCCTGCACTCCAAGGGAGTGCTCATCCTTGCCGGCTATCTCGGACAGCGCTTCGCTGCCGAGCATCCTTTGTCATTGTCGGCCAGCCTGGTCTTCGAGCAATCCTACGGCGGGGTCGATGGTGACAGCGCTTCCTCAGCCGAGCTCTATGCGCTGCTCTCCGCACTGTCCGGGATTCCCATCAAGCAGTCGTTGGCGGTCACCGGCTCCGTCAACCAGCACGGAGAGATCCAGGCTATCGGAGGCGTCAACGAGAAGATCGAAGGGTTCTTTGATGTCTGCAAGTCGGCCGGTCTCGACGGAACTCAAGGTGTTTTGATTCCCGCATCGAACACGATGAACCTCATGTTGCGCAGGGACGTCGTGGCAGCGGCCGAGGAGGGGCTCTTCCACGTCTACACTGTCTCGACGGTCGACGAGGGGATCGCGCTGCTCACAGGTGTAGAAGCGGGTGAGCCTGATGCTGACGGGCAGTTTCCGGAAGGGACGGTCAATCGCCGCGTCGCCGACAAGCTGCTCGACCTGGCCACCAAGGCTGCGCACTTCGGTAAGGATAGCGGCGGCGAAGACGAGTCGACCGAGAATTGATGGTTCCGTCATCGTTCAAGCTTCGCCGCATCCTGGTTGCGCTCGATTCCGCACCCCAGAGTTCACGGTCTCTCGAAAGCGGTGCGGAGCTGGCCGCGCGCTTGGAGGCCGAGCTGTTCGGCCTGTTCGTCGAGGACGCCGACCTGTTGCGGGCTGCGGCGGTGCCGCTCACACGTCACGTTAACCTACTCACGGGCGTGGCCGACGTTCTCGATAGCGTTGCCACCGAAGCTCAGCTTGCGAGGACGGCCGAAGCGGCCCGAGCGCGCCTGGAAGCTGTCGCGACCAAGCGGCGGGTCCGCTGGTCTTTCACTACCGTGCGCGGCGCCATGCATGCTGAGCTGGAAACAGCGACAGGTGAGGCCGACCTCCTCGTCATACGAGGCGCGACCGCTCTCCGCGATCGTGATCTCAGCCTGCGAGCACAAAGAGCGGGCGCAGTTCTCGTCATTCCGCCGGGCACACAACTCAGCCATCCGGTATCGGTGTGTATCGACGACTCGCCGGGCGCCGTCGATGCGCTGCAACTCGGGGCCACCCTGGCCGCAGGCGGAGACGCCGACATGGAGATTCTGATCAGTGCGGACGACGAGGGCATCTGCGGTGAACTCGAACAGGGCGTACGCCGGGAACTCCAGGGCAGCTCGGTTAAGTTCTCCTTCAGACGGATCTCGCCCGCCGGTGTTCGCGGCCTCGTGCCCCTGCTGAGACGGCGTAAGCAAGGCTGCCTGGTTATCTGCAGTGCATCACTGCCTGCCGACCTGGACGCCCGGGCTCTGGCGGCGGACCTCCAGTTGCCGGTTCTCATGATTCGCTGAGCGTTCCCGAACGTGAGCACTTCGAGCTGGTGTATGGCCGCCGTTGCCGGCGTGGCGGCGCTGGTCTACTCGAGCGCTACGATAGACGTTCCTTTCTTCACACGGGGAGAGCCTCGCGAGGCCATGGTCGTACAGGTCATGCTCGAGGGAGGGAGCGCTTTCTGGCCCCTGCGCAACGCAACCGAGATCCCTTCGAAACCGCCCATGTTCCACTGGTTGGGATACTTGGCGGTGATCGTGTGCGGCGGGCTCCACGAGTTCTCCGCGCGTCTGCCCTCGGTGTTGTCTGGAGCGCTCGCCGCAGCTCTTACGGGTTTGTTCGGCACGCGACTATTCGGGCCGACCGTCGGCGTGACCGCGGCGTTGATAGCCGGGACCTGTCAGGCCTGGATGGCGGCGGCAACCACCGCCCGAGTCGACATGGTGCTGACGGTCTTCTTGCTCCTCGCCTTGGTGACGTTCTTCGGTGACTACAGCCGTCGCCGGCCGCTGTCACACTTATTTTACTTCGCTTTGACGTGTGCCGTTTTTGCCAAGGGACCGGCCGTCGGCTTGGTGTTGCCGGCCGCGATCATCACCTTGTTTCTCGTTTGGCGGCGTGACGGCGACTACCTTCTCGAACTGAAGCCGTTTCGGCTGGCCGCTTGGTCGGTATTGCCGCTTGCATGGTACATCGGCGGCTATCTCACTCACGGAGCACCGTTCATCGCCAAGCTCATCGTCGACGAGAACATCTACAGAGTCTTCGATCCCAAGGGCGACAGCGTCGGGCACTACGCCGCCTTCTACACATACGTCTATCTTCTTCCCCTCGGCATGGCCCCCTGGAGTCTTGTTCTGCCGTCGGCGGTGCTCAGCGCCTGGCGTGCCCGAGGCGGGAGAGACGGGGCGGCGGTGCAGTTTCTGCTCTCCTGGGCCTTCGTCACGTTCGTTTTGATGTCGCTGGCCGGCTCCAAGCGCGCGGTCTACCTTCTCCCTTCCTATCCGGCGCTGGCGATCCTGTCCGCAGCTTGGTGGGAGCGGTTCGCCGGCACGCGGCTCGAAGGCGCCCGCGGGCCCCTGTATCTGACCACTGCTTTCCTCGCAGTCGTTCCCGTGGTGATCCTCGCCGAGGCTTGCGGCATCGGCGCGCTTTCCTGGCTGTCCGGTTTTTTCAGCTCTTCCGATCGAGCCAATGCCGTTGTCGTCGTAGACTCGATCCGTTCGTCAAAGGGTCCCATGCTGGCGTTCTCCTCGATGGCGCTGATAGTCGCCGGCGGGCAGGTATACATGACTGCAACCGGCAGACTGCGCGCATTGATGGTTTGCATGGGGGTGCTCGTAGCCGCTTGTTACTTGATGGTCACGGCGGCCTTCCTCAGGCCCGTCGCTCATAGCCAGAGTCTTCGGCCGATGATCGAGAAGGTTGTGGCCGAGGTCGACCCGGACGCACGTTGGATCTCTTATCGTCTCGTCAACTACGCATCCGTTTACTATGCCGCCAGGCCGATCGAGTACGTCGAGGAGCTGCCCAGCCGTTTTCCGCAGCACTCTACGGTTGTCATGACGACGCAATCCTCGTTGGAGGCGTTGCGGCGTGAGGCAGCGTCGCGGTTCGGTCTGTCTTTGCGAGTGCGGGCGCGCCACGACTACAGTGGCAACCCGAGACGGGATCCGATCGTAGTCTTATTCGGTGATCATCTCGGTGGTGAACAGAGTGATGATCTGATCCTTGAGAGAAATGACGGCGCCGACCGTCCCCAAGGCGATGAAAGCGAGCAGGAGGGCGTACTCGGGCGTTGACGCACCTCTGTCGCTGGCGCACAGGGCCCTGAGGCCGTCAACGGGGACGGCGAAGCTCGCTACTATAGGCGACATCATTCTCACTCGCTCACTCGTTCTCACCGTCGGTAGAGGCGAGCGGCCTTGCCTGGAGAAGCGACAGGCGAGACCGCTCGCGATCACCGGGTCGGCGAAGGGGGTTCGTGGGAGGACCCTCCGCCATATGGGGATTGGGCAGTGTCCCTTCTGCTTGTCCCTATACAAAAGGCTACAGGAAACACGGGCTGATCGGCGACTGAAAATGTGTAGCGTCGAGATATTGACGCTTCGTCGTCAGGAGGCGACGGGCTGGGCCTCGGCCGGCCGGGTTGCAGGTGCCTCAGCGGGTGCAGGGTCGACGCTGCCGGTGGCGATCGCGTTGAGGCTCCCGATCATGCCGTCGAGCTGTTTCGCGGCGTTGATGATCGCCTCGCTGTAGTGCTCAGCGGTGGCGGCCCCGGCATCGCTCTTCTCTTTCAGGGTATCGGCGGCCGCCAGGATCTCGTTCACGGTGCTGGCCATGTTACCGGAGCACTGCTTGAGGGCGCGGGCCTTGGTCCGCTGATCATCGCGCAGCTTGGTGTTGGCGAGCTGCAACTCCGTCACGCTCGTGTATAGAGCCTCGCGGCTGCTGGCGAGTTCTTTGTCGATGCTTCCCATCCGCCTGGACTGCGCCTGCAGCAGGATCGTGAGTGCAATGCCGATGGATACCCACAGAACTCCGAGCGATGTTGCGTCCACTATGTATCTTGCTCCCGACGGGCGATTCGAAAGATGATCAGGGCGCTACAGGAGCAAGCCATGTGCCACAGGCAGACGGTTTGCGTGGTCGTCTTACTCAAAGCCTTCGTTGAACCCGGGAACGTAGGAGCGCATGCGACCGGGCGCGGGTGTCAAAATATTGGCGCTTGACGGAGTCGGCGGACAGCGGAGAAAAGCCGCCGCCGGTGCGGATTCGATGTCCCGACAAGCGGGGAACCCGTCAGGACCAAACGCACGAACCCGAAAGGGGGCTGTGGGTGCGCGCGTCACTCCAGCAAGCCGGCGGCGGCAACTCTGGATGGCCTGACCTCCAGACTAGTGCAACCGGCCCGGATTACAATGGGTAATGGTTGGCGCCCCGGAAGGCCTGGTTTTTCGAGCGGTTGGGCAGCCGGATTCGAGACTCTGAGGGGTTCCTGCCGTCTCCGAAGCGCGATTCGCCTATGGCCCGGTTGCGAGGCGTAGAGCGCCCGGCGTTTGACTCGGTTGCGTGACGAAGGCCAAATCTGCGCGCGATTCGAGAATATCGGTGAGTTGAGGGAAGCCGGTGAGAAGCCGGCGCGGCCCCCGCCACTGTATCCGGAACGAAAGCGGCACAGGCGCCACTGTCCTGACGGACGGGAAGGCGTCGCGAGTAGGAAGCCGGAAGCCAGGAAACCTGGCTCATCGATGATTTCGAAAGTCCTCCGGGGTATGGGGACGGGAATCTTGAGAGCACGGCTTTCCCATCCGTACCCGGGGCGCATCGGCGCCGCCGGGTTTTTTGTTGCTCGTACGAGTAGCGTGTGCTCATGCGCGCGCGTCCTGCCTTCCATCCCCGGCAAGCGATCAACCCGCCTGCGTCGTCGGGGTTACGACCGCGCGGGCCTACACCACACAGGAGGAAGGACCATGCTTTTCCGAACAACCACTATCGCCGCCGCTCTCTTGCTCATGACAGCCGTGCCCACACAGGCTCAGGTAGTTCCGGCAGCCGGCTATGTCTACGACGCGCAGCTGCTCGGCGTGCTGACTCAGACCTGCATTGCGGCCGGGCCGGGGGGCACCTTTGTAGCCGTCGGTCCCGGGTTCACGGCCAACGCCCAATCCATAGTGCTGGCGAAGGAATCCGGTGAGCTTCGGCTGGTGGCATCGGGCTTCAGCTCGGTCGGTGACTGCGCTTACGATGCCGCCAGCGACGTGCTCTATGTCACCGACAACGCCGACAATACCGATCTCGGCATCACCATAGGCTCCAGTAACACGGGTGCGCAGACCGGTGACACCGTCTTCGCGGTTCCCGGAGCCTCGCAAGCGACCGGACTGCTTGCGCCCGATCTCGAGCTTTTGCCGGCCGACACCTTCGAGTCCGCAGCGTCGATCGCCATAGACGGCGGCGGTAACCTGTTCGTGGGGGACGCTCTTGGCGTGGGCCTGGGTACCGTCACGGAGATAACTCCGGGTCCGGTAGCTTCGCTGTTCGCGGGCGGCTTCGACTTCACCGGCGGTCTGGCGGTCGAGCCGATCAGCGGTGACGTGTTCGTCGCGGAGTCGCTTGCGACTTTCGACAACCAGATCACTCGCTTTGACGCTGCAGGAACTCCGGTCGCGCCGGTACCGTTCGCGGGCCCGAGCTTCGGTTTCGGTTCGTTTGATTTAGCCTTCAATACCGACGGCACGCTGCTGACCACCGGAGTATTTTTCGGAGACGTCGTCGCCTTCGACCTCGGGGGCGTGTCGGCGCCTCTCGTTCAAGGGTTGACGTTCGCCACCGGTAGTACCGTCAACGACTTCACCGGCCGGGTCGAGCTACTTTCCTCGACCTTCAGCGGCGCCGACGAAGACAAGTCCATCCATCGTTTCGTGCCGGTGGATCGCTTGGTCGCGGGTTCCGGCTCCGAAAAGACCGAGTGCATACAGGAGTTCTACGGCCTCGAGCTGGTCGGATCCCCGGCCAAGGATGCCGTTTGTATCGATGGAGATGCCTGCGATGCCGATGGGCTTGTCAATGACCGCTGCACCTTTCCCGTCGGCTTTTGCTTCAACATAGATGATCCCGCCTTCCCCGACTGCGACGACAGCGCCGACGTCACCGAGGTCAGCGTCAAGGCGAAGCCGTTCAGCCCCGCTTTGCAGAATACAGTCGACGTGATGGCGGCTTCGTTGCCCGTTGGCGGCCCCTCATGCTTCTTCAGCGACGGTTACGTCGTCCCGGTGAAGATCACCGGGTCGGGCGCGAAGAAGGACGGCAAAGCCAAGCTCACGATCAAGAGCTGGACGAGCGACAATCGCAAGGATTCCGATAACGTGAAGCTCGTCTGCCAGCCCGCCCCGTAAGGACGTGGAGCGCGACGAGGCTGTACCGATGGGGATGCTGAGGCGATCGAGCTGTCGCCGCCTGCGCCGGTCCGGCCTCGGAGCGCTCTCGTGCACGCCGGGCGTTCTGGCCTTGGCCATGATCTGCCAAGTCGGTCTTGCGGTCGCGGTTTACGCTCAGGATCCGTACGCAGACGAGGTCGTGAGCTTCCAGCCCGGCTCGGGGGCAGGATTCGGTCAGGATCTCATGCCGGAGGTCGTGCTGGGTCCTCCCTTCGGAGCCGGTCCTGTCACTCAATCCCTCGACGTCGTTTCCCTGGGCAACGACGGCCGCATCACCGTCGCTTTCACGGACAGCGTGATTTGCAACGGCGAGGGCCCCGACTTCACGGTCTTTGAGAACGTTTTCTACATCGGGTCCGCCGACGGGCCTCCGTTCACCGAAGTAGGGATCGTCGCCGTCAGCCAAGACGGTGTGGACTACTTCGAGTTTCCCTACGATGCCGTCACCTTGGAGGGGCTCGCCGGTAGAACGCCGGTGTTCAGCCACCCCGACAACGGGATCGATGCGACCGATCCCACCGTATCGGGCGGTGACGCTTTCGATCTCGCTGACGTCGGTCTGGAGTGGGCGAGCCACGTGCGTATCACCGATCCGGGTGCGGCGATCGCGGATGCAGGAAACATGTTGCCGCCCGGGATATTCGGCGGCTTCGACCTCGATGCGGTCGCGATCGTCAATCCCTGCGGCGCGAGCACGACTACAACGACGACGACCACAACGACGACGATGCTGGCAGAGCCGGGATGCGGTAACGGACAGCTCGACCCCGGTGAGGAATGCGATGACGGTCACCAGCATTGGGAGGCCGGTCAGTGGTGCACGCCGGACTGTGCGACAGTCGCGTGCGGCGATCCTGACAACGACACGTCGATCACAGCCATAGACGCTCTGCTGGTGCTCAAGGTCTCGGTCGGCGCGGCTTCTTGCGATGAGCGTGTGTGCAATGTCGACGGCAGCACCAGGATTCCCAGAGTAACGTCGACCGATGCCCTGACCGTCCTGAGAGCCGGTGTTGGGCTGCCCGGCGCTCTGCTCGAGTGCATACCGACTGAATGAGCCGTTGCGCGGATCGAGAATCATCGTCGTGGTGACTGCAATGGCACTGGTATCCGGTACCCTTCTACGCCCGGAGGCTCGCGCTGAGGAAACGGGGGCCAACGCTTTCGAGCTTCCTCCCGTCGTTGTCATAGCAGGGCCGGGCGCGACAGCTTTCGAGTCGCCCGATGATGCCACCGGCCATGTCCATGTCGTCGATACCCGTGAAGCATGGCGTGGATACGAAACCGTCGCGGAAGTTCTGGACAGGAGCGTCGGTGTGCAGGTGCGGCGTCTCGGCGGGCGCCAGGGGTTTGCGGCGGCCACCGTGCGCGGCTCGACGCCGGCCCAAGTCAAGATACTACTCGACGGCGTAAGCCTGACGCGCGCAAGTGACGCGGTGGTCAACCTCGCCGACCTGCCCATGGATGCCGTCGAGCGTATCGAGATATACCGCGGCTTCACGCCGGTCAGATTCGCGAGCTCGGGAGCGGCGAGCGTGATCAACATAGTCACGCGCAAGGAAGAAGCAGCGGCCTCCAGGGCGGCCGTCACCTACGGCTCCTTCGATACAGCAAAACTCAGCCTTCACGGTTCCCGGCCGTTTGCGGGCGCGAGCACTTCGGCCTTCTTCACGGCCCAGAAGACCAACGGTGACTTCGAGCTACTCGACAACAACGGCACCGAACTCAACCCGAACGACGACTTCGTGCGCGACCGAGAGAACAACGACCATCTTTCTTACGATCTCCTGCTTCGCTACGTTCGTGAACTCGCAGGCGGGTCCGAGCTGACGGTCTCCAACCAGATCTTCTACAAGGATGAGGGCGCCCCGGGCGTGGCTTTCAGCGAAGAATCGGAGACGGCGCGTTTCCGGTCCACCAGGAATCTCTTGACCGGACATTGGCGATCGCGGTCCGGGAGCGTGTCGTTGACCGGCGGCCTCACCTATCTCGAGGAGACCCTACTGGATCCGAAGACGGGCCTGGTAGGCGACATGAACGATCTCGGTTTCGGTTTCGTCGAAGCTGACAACACTACCGTCGCCGCGACTCTGGAGGGCCGCTGGTCACGTCCTGTCGGTGATGTCCATCTCCTGGAAACCAGCGCGGAGGCGGCCCACGAGACCTTCAGGGGGAGATTTCCCCAGAACCCCGGCATCGACGGCGGCGACGAAGACAGGACACGGCTTTCGGTCGCCGTCGGTGACGAGATCTACTGCGACTCTCTCGATCTGACTCTGGCGCCGCAACTTCGCGCCGAAGGCATCTGGAACAATTTCGACGGGGACATTGCTTTCTTTCCAATCGACGATCTCCCTTCCTCCAGCGAAACATCGATCGACCCTCGACTGGGACTTCGTTGGGATCCACATTCCGACGTGACGGTGCGCGCCAATGCCGGGACATACTTCCGCCCGCCCACCTTCGGCGAACTGTTCGGCGACCAAGGCTCGGCAGCCGCCAATCCCGAGCTGGAGGCCGAATCCGGCACCAGTTACGACGCGGGTTTCTTGTTGCGCGGACGGGTGCCCGGACTCGTCGAGGCAGCCAGCTTCGAGTACGTATACTTCTACAACGACGCCGAGGACCTCATCCTTCTGATAACGACCGGCGCTTCGGTGCCCAAGTCATTCAACTTCGCGGCCGCCCGCACCAGCGGCCACGAGTTGAGGCTGGAGGCGACAGGCCCCGGGGCTTTCGGTGTAGAGGCCAACTTCACTTTCCAGGATACAAAAAACCTCAGTAATATCACGAACATACGAGGCAACGAGCTTCCCAATCTGCCGGCTGAAGAAGGCTTCCTGCGCTTGGCCTGGGGCAAGGGTCGCTGGAACGCGGAGTACACACTCGAGTATCGCAGCGACGCTTTCCTCGACGCCGCCAACAACCCGCTGCGTCGGGTTTCCGCCTACACTCTTCATGGCGTCTCCGTTTCACTCGGTCTGATTACCGACAAGCTCGAGCTCAAACTCGAGGCCGAGAACCTTTCCGACGAACGCGTGCTCGACCAGTGGGCCTTCCCGAGACCGGGCCGCTCCTTCTTCGTCACCCTCAGCTATGAGGAGAACGATCGCTGATGCCGCGCTCTGCCTTCACGCGTTACGGGCGTCTCTCCACGCAGCTGTCGGCGGCGGCCCTCTTTCTTGTCTGCGCGTCCGGGCAGGCCGACGCCCTGTGTGGAGACGTCGGGGGAGACGGCTGGATTCGCGCGAGCGATGCACTGTCGGCGCTGCAGCTAGGGGTGTCGGGCGACTATGATCCTCGCGCCGACGTCGGCTTGCTTCCCGACGGGATCCTCAGCGCCACGGACGCCTTCGAGTTGTTAAAGGCGGGTGTCCAAGGGGGTATCCCGCCCTGCGCGGCTGCGGTGGCCGTCAGGGCCGTCGGCTCCACCGCGTCGTTCGATTTCTCAACCGGCGGCATCGCCGAGTTCGACGTCACGGAAAACACTGTCGTGTCCCATCAGCTCGGATTCGCCGCAGGCGACTCGGTGATGCGAGAGACCGGCGGGCGCGTCTTCGTGGTCAACCGTTTCGGCAGCAACAACATCCAGGAACTCGATGGCAGCCTGGCCACGCTCAAGCAGTGCAGCGTCGGCAGCGGCGCCAATCCTCACGACATCGTGCTGCACTCGGCCGGCAAGGCCTATGTGACACTATACGATCGCCCGGGCCTGGCAGTGGTCGACCCGTCGGTGGATGCGACTTGCGCAGGCTTCCTGATGGATTTCATAGACCTGTCGCCCTACGCGGACGCGGACGGCATTCCGGAGATGGACAAGATGGCCCTCGTCGGCGATCGCTTGTTCGTATCCCTGCAGCTCCTCGACCGCGCTAACTTTTTTCAGCCGACGGGGACGGGTGCGTTGGTAGTCGTGGATACCGACACGGACAGCGTCATCGCGACAGTCGACCTTGCCATCGCGAACCCCTTTTCTCAGACCAAGGGCATCGTTCACGATGCACACCAGGGCCGTCTCTACGTGGGCGGTCCGGGCGTGTTCTTCACCGATCTCGAGGACGGGGGCATAGAGATCGTCGACCCCTCCACCCTGACGTCTCTCGGAGTCGTCATCGACGGGGCCGAACTCGGCGGTGACCTGACGGACTTCGTCATGGTCGGTGCGGATCGGGGCTATGCAATAGTAGCGGGCGAGGATTTCGTCGCTTCGTTGGTCGAGTTCGACGTCGTGACACGGACGGTCGTCGACACGCTGGCAACCAGTGAGCTGCTCTTGTCGGATATCGAGATGACCGAGACAGGCATCCTCTGCCTGGCCGACCGCGATATCAGGCTTCCCGGCCTGCGTTGCTTCGACATTTCCGACAACAGCGAGCTAACTGCCGAACCGCTCAACCCGGGCCTCGGTCCCTTCACCTTTACCTTCGTTCCCTAGCGACCCTTCAGCCGTATGCCCGCCTTGCTCCCAGCGTGTCGCTGAAATACTTGGTAGGCGATGGCGATCAAGGCGCCCCTCATCTTCGGTCGTCCTCGCTACGTGATCGCTCTACTGGCGGGTGCACTGATCGGCTCGGCCTACGAGGTCTACAGCCTCGTCTCAGTCGCGGGCGCGGACCAGCATCGCTATCTTCTGTCCTACCCGCTGTCGGGCGGGTCCGCTTACGCGGTCAGTGTTCTCAAGTTGGCCATCTATGTTTGTGGTGGGATCGGGCTGTGGGGTATGCGCAAATGGGCGCGGCTGCTCGCGATGGGCTATCTGGCTTACGAGCTTGCGGCTTACGTGCTCGCCGGCACGGGCGGGCTCACCGCTTTGATCGGTGTGCAGCTGTTGTTCCTGCCTTACGCGACTTTCTGCTTCATGTACCTGCAGCGTAACGCCAAGGCCTTCGGATGACCTAGTCGCCGGACCTCAAGTCAGCAGGCAACAATGGATGGCGCTTTCCCCGTCAATCTCACCGGCCAGTGTGCGGATGGCGAGGTCGACCTCGCGCAACGGAAACGAATGGGTATGCATGGCCGCCAGGTCGACCTCACCCGACTCGATCAAGTCTATCGCCGACCGGAAGGCCGACGAACTGACGCCCAGGGCGCCTCTTATAGTCAACTCCTTGAACACGGCCTTGTCGGATACGAAATCGGGTACGGCCTTCATTCCTTTCACGCCCGCCAGCACCACCGTTCCCCCGCGCCTGGCCAATGACAGAGTTTCTGCAACCGGCTGTACCGCGTAGGCGGATACTTCCAAGACCACGTCGGCCCCGCGACCTTTGGTTATGTCGAAGACGCGGTCGACCGCATCATCATCGCTTACGTTGATGGTATGGGTAGCGCCGTACCTTCGAGCCAACTCCAGCTTTGCCCGGTCGGACTCGAGTCCCGTTACGATGATCTTTTTCGCGCCGACGCGAGCGCTCACGATCACGCTGGCCAGTCCGCGTTGGCCCGGTCCCATGATGACGACGGTGTCTCCCGCACGGACCCCGCCGACCTCCGCCGCCCAGCGGTAGCCGGCACCCAGGGGGTTGTACATGACTGCCAGCTCGGCGGGCAGTCCGGGATCGATCTTGTGTACGACGGTGGCAGGATCCAGATACATGAATTCGGCATAGGCGCCCCATAGCGACGGAGGCGTTGCGACAGGAGTGTAAGCATATGCGCAGAAACTCTTTCCGTCCTTGAAGCAAAGGTGGCGCAGTCCACCGCGGCAAAGCTCGCACTTGCCGCAAGATAGGATGGCTTCGACGACGACTCGGTCACCCTCGCGTACTCCCCACTTACGCGAGGCCTCCTCGCCGATCTTCTCTATGTAACCGAGGGGTTCATGGCCGGGTATTACCGGTAGTGGTACGGGCAGTACTCCTTCGTATTGCTCGCAGTCGGAACCGCAGATTCCGCAGGCCTCGACACGCAGTAGGCCCTCGTCGGTACCTATCTCCGGTATGTCGAACCTCTGCTCTTCGAGCGTTCGTGGTGCTGTTTGCACCATTGCGAGACAGTCCATGCGGCCCGTTTGACTGCCCGACCTCCTTAACGCAAGTAAACTCTCATACCCCGCAGGGCTGATGTCGCCGCAACGGGCGTGGCTTGCAGGTGGTGTGACGGAGGTGGAGGCGCAAGCCATGTTCGAGGACCGGCCTACCTACAGTTTTTCGCGAATCACGACGTTCGAGCAGTGCGCCAGGAGGTTTCGTTACCGCTATCTGGACGCCATCAAAGAAGGCTTCAAATCGATAGAGGCTTTCATGGGCCAACAGGTTCATTCCACGATCGAGTGGCTGTTCAACGAGCGTGACCGGGGACATACCCCCACGCTACAAGACTCGGTATCTCACTACTGCGCTTCGTGGGACCGGGAGATGGCCGAGGCCGATCCGGCCGTGAGGGTCATCAAGCAACACGATTCGGTTACCGCTCAGCACCGCCAGGGCGCCGAGTTGGTCGCGTCGTCCTTCGAGCGGATCTTTCTCGGAGACCGGCTCCACACAGAGGCCAACGAGAAGCACTTCGAAATCCTTCTGGGCGGTCGCCATCGCTTCCAGGGTTACATCGATAGGGTGGCCCGGAGCGCCGACGGACTAATGCACGTCATCGATTACAAGACCGGCCGTCGGCGTAGCAAGGGGTTCTCGGGCAAGGACGCCGAGCAACTTCAGTCCTATGCGCTGGCGACGTTCGCCGAAACGGAAGAAGACGAGGTCGAGTTGGTCATAGAATACTTGCGCACGAAGCAGAGAGAGACGCGCCGGATAGGGCGGGACCAGGCCGAACACATCGAACGCGCACTGGTTGCGCGCATAGATGAACTGGAGTCGTCTTCGGTCTTCCCACCTCAGCCCGGGGTCCTTTGCAACTGGTGTGGCTACAATGACATATGCGAAGCTTCCAGCCGGTCGAGCAAGGAGCAGCCATGGCGAGACTACCGTACCCAGACGACTCAGTAATTTCCGGAGAAACCTTGGATCGAGTTCAGGCCTTGGGCAGGCCGATGAACATCTTTCGGATGATGGCGCACTCGCCCGGCAGCCTTCGCGGCATTCAGTCGTTGGGTGAGCAGATTCTTTCGCGCCAAACCTTCAGCGCCAAGCTCAGAGAGATAGCGATTCTCAGGGTCGCACGGCAATCGGGCGCCACCTACGAATGGGAGCAACACATACCCATCGCTATCGCTTGCGGTGTAAGTCAGGAGCAAGTCGACGCTCTCACGAAGGGGGACGCTGCGGCTGGCTGTTTCGACGATCAAGACAAGGCGGTGCTGGCCGCCACTGACGAGTTGCTGGTCGGCGCAAAGCTGTCGGACGGAGCACTCCAGTCCCTCAGGGGATTTCTGTCACCGGCGGAGATCATCGAGCTCATAGTCGCCGTCAGCTTCTACATGCTGATCGCGCGTTTCCTGGAATCCACCGGTGTCGAGGTGGAAGAAACGGTGCCGAAGTCCGAGGACATCGATTCGCGTTTTACCTGAGACGCTCCGGTAGCGGGCTATCGATCTTCGGCGCTCTCGGCCAGCCCCAGCATCATTGCGGCGGGATCCCAGTACGCCATCAGGGTTTGCACCTTGTCGTCGGCGTTGAGTTCGAAGACGTAGATACCCGAGAACTCCACCTCACCGTCGTTGACGCCGACGGCCTTGGCTGACCACTGCACCGCGGCCCCGGCCCCGCCGTAGAAGATCTCGCCCGGTGTGAACTCGAGCTTGCGGGTTGCGGCCGTCAGAGCTTTCCAGATTTCCTCGAGCGCGCCGCGGTCCTCGGCCGGAGGTGCTCCCACGGGGTCGTGGCTGACTGCGTCCTCGGCAAAAAGCCCCAACCAGCCCGCCAGATCGCGCGCGTTGAGGGCTGCGAAATAGGCGGCGACGGTCGCCTGTACGCCTGGATCCGGTTCGCTCTGCATGCCGGCCTAGGTGCCGGATCGGCGGGCGGATTGCAATTGGACCCTCCCCTAAGGCCCCCGTTCGGCCGCTGCGGACGCCCCGAGCCGCAAGCCATTGGCGGGGCTGGACGCGCGCGTCGGGTGTCCCAAAATCGTAGGTGCTACAAGGGATTTTCTCGCACCGAGGGAAAGTTCAGTCTAGTCAATGAGTTGCGGGATGCCATCCGATCGGGGGCATCTCCGCCCCCGTCCGCGGCCTCACGGCTTGCCGAGAAACCCAGGGAAATCGGCCCCCGGGAGCTTCGAAATCGGAAAAAAGATATTCGGTATTTTCTGGAGCCGGGTTTCGCGGCAAGGTGGATCCATAACAGAGACAGCCTCCTTTGCCTCTGCTACGCCTCAACTGACGGGGGCCCTGGAAACGGGGTCCCCGTTGGTTTTCTCGGGTCCGGGATCGCCGCCGCGGGCCCGCCTTATCCGACATATAAGCGAATAGTCGGACGAGCCCGACCGTCTCAGACGCAGTACCAAGCGGCCTTGTGCCGCGGCCGATGATGGTTACATGCAAGGAGTCGGCTAAGCACCATGAAGACGATGTTCTGGAGGAAACTAAAGGACAGGCAGGCCAAGCGCCCCGTTGACGGCGCTGCGGACGCGGCCGGCGGTGAATCCGCCGCCGGCGAGATTTCGTCTGCACCCGTGCCGTCAGACGGCGCTGCGACGGAGCGCGAACTGGCGTTAAGTCCTCAGATGCAAGCGTTCTGGACAAGCGTTTTCGAGCAGGTGGAGTTACCCAGGACTCACTCCGGCGAACGCCCGGGTCTGTTCACGGTGACGCCGGGCTCGCAAGAGGGTGAAGCCCTCGTTCACATAGATGTTCCGCGCGAGGACTACGTCGAAGGACAGCCTCCGCGCATGGAGCGGATCGTAACGTTGTCGATACAACTCGACCACGATCATCGTTTGTTCGGGGATCAGTACTACTGCGTCGACTGCGATACGCCCGATTCAGACACGGTTCACTGATTACGGGGACGGGTTGAGTCGCTCACCGCGGCGACGTAAATCTGACCCCCGTGAGTAATCCCGACTACGACTTGATAGTGCTGGGCGCCGGTAGCGGCGGCCTCGCGACAGCCAAGCGCGCGGCCTCCTACGGCGCTCGTGTAGCCATCGTCGAATCCGATCGCGTGGGCGGTACCTGCGTCATCCGGGGGTGCATCCCGAAGAAGCTGATGGTCTACGCCGCCCATCTGCATGAGAACTTGGCGTTGGCTCCGGGTTACGGTTGGCGGATCGGTGATGTCTCACTCGATTGGCAGCATCTGGTCAACGCGCGGGACGAGGCCGTACTGAGCCTGGAGAAGACCCACGAGCGCCTGCTTGAAGAAGCAGGAGTCGAGCTCATACGAGGGTCGGGTCGCTTCAAGTCGGCGGGCGAGGTCGACGTCGACGGACGTGTGTTGACGGCCCGGTTCGTCCTGGTTGCCACCGGCGCTTCGCCGGTGCTGCCGAGAATCGACGGCATCGACCACAGCATCACGAGCGACGGTGTATTCGAGCTTCGTGAGAAACCAGAAAGAGTCGTCATAGTCGGTGGCGGTTACATCGGAGTGGAATTCGCCTCGATCCTGCATGGCCTCGGTTCCGATGTGACGGTGATCATCAGACGTGATCTGCCCTTGCGAGGATTCGACGCTGATCTCAGGAGCGAGCTGCTCAGCGCCATGCGCGACTCGGGGATACGCTTCGAGACGCAGACCACAGTGTCGGCCATCGAGCGCAACGGCGCTTCGGTCGTGGTCGATGCGCAGGGTCCGGACGGCTCCAAGCGCTACGAGACCGATGAGGCCCTTGTGTACGCGGTAGGGCGTGCGCCGCGGACGGCAGGGCTGGGCCTGGAGGAAATCGGCGTCGGGATCGGCAAGCAAGGTGAAGTCGAAAGCGCCGAAGACGGCTCGACCGCCGTCGACGGTGTCTTCGCCGTCGGAGACGTGACCGGCAGGGCCGCGCTTACCCCGGTGGCGATACAGGCCGGCCGGCTTCTCGCCGATCGTGTCTTCGCTGGGAGCAAGGCGCGCATGAGCTACGAGAACATTCCCACCGCAGTGTTCAGTACGCCGCCTATCGGTACCGTGGGGCTCACCGAGGAAGAAGCGGCCGAACGGTTCGGGGCCGACGGTATCAAGATCTACAAGAGCCGTTTCAACCCGTTGGTTCACATGCTTACGGACACGAAGATACCGACGACCGTGAAGATGATCGTCGACAAGGCAACCGACGTCGTCGTCGGCTGCCACATCATCGGTCATGACGCTCCCGAGATCATCCAAGGCTTCGGCGTTGCTGTCAGAGCCGGCTTGACCAAGAAAGCCTTCGACGAGACGGTGGGCATCCATCCGTCGACGGCCGAAGAATTCGTTACGATGACCTGAGCGGTGGCTGAGGTCCGGGGCGGTTAGCGCGACACCCAGGGACTGCCTTCGATGAAGAAGCGGTAAGCCGCTTCGCGACCTTTCGAGATGCCCACACGACGCGACACGGCCACTCGGGGTGCACGGCGCCGGTCTTCGAGGAAGAGGCCGCCGTCACCCAGTAGGGCAACGCCGTCGTCCGCTAACGTGATACCCAAAGCCTGGCACAGTTTCCCCGGTCCGTTGGTCAGAAGGTAGCCCGTCGGGGGCCGATTACCCGCAGACGCACGCTCGCGGGCTTCCTCCATCAACTCCAGACCCGCGGTCGGCTCGAGTGCACGAATGAGGACGGCTTCACCTCTGCCGGGCGTACCCGTAACTACGTTCATGCAGTGAGAGCGGTGAATCGTATAGACGTAGGCCGTGCCCGCCGCCCCGAACATCGAGGCGTTCCGCCGTGTCCGCCCCCGGAAGGAGTGGCTCGCCGGATCGTCGGGCAGGTAGGCTTCGGTCTCGACGATGATTCCGCTGCGAACCCTCGCGCCCTCGCGTCTACCGAGGGTGCAACCTATGAGCCTTCGTGCAGCGCTGAGTGCGTCGCCGAGCTGTGACTGCAGTTGGTCAGGCAAGGTCCGCGAAGAGTTCCGCACTGAGCACTCCCTCGCAGATCTTGGATGCCGGTCCCGTCATGGTGCAGGTGTAGTCGCGTCCGATCTCGATCTCCAGCATGCCGCCCGGCATGTGCACCGAGATATTGGGTCCGCAGTGACCGAGTCTGCGTGCGACGGCCGCTGCTGCGCAGCTGCTCGATCCTGATGCCAGGGTGTATCCTGCACCGCGTTCCCAGATCTCGATCGCGATGTTTCCTCGGTCGATGATCTCCATGAACTGCACGTTGGTGCGCCTGGGAAAACGCCAGTCCTTCTCTATTACCGGCCCGACGGTCTGCGCTTCTTCAGCGGAGATCGAATCACGTAGCACCACGCAGTGCGGGTTGCCTACGGATGCGGCTGTGAATTCGTATTCGTTCCCCTCTACTTTCAAAGACTCGCCGACGACTTCGCGGGGCGGCCCGGAAACGGGTATCGCCTGGCTGTCGAAGCTGACCTCGCCCATCTCGACCCTCACCATCTCCAGGTGCGGTAAGACCCTGGCCGATACAGTGCCGCCCGGTGTCGCCATGTCGAAATCGCGAGTGCCCACATGGCCGCTGTCGAACAAATAGCGGGCGAAGATTCTAAGGCCGTTGCCGCTCTTCTCGGCCTCGCTCCCGTCCGGGTTGAAAATACGCAGCTCGAAGCCTCGCGCGCTCGGCTCGGAGTTGCCGAACAGCACACCGTCACTGCCGACGCCGCGATGCCGGTCGCAGATGCGAATTACCTGTTCGGCGAAGATAGGCCGCTCGTGTTCGGTCGCGTCGATGACGACGTAATCGTTGCCCAGGGCGTGGTACTTTGAAAACCGCATAGCTCCCGGAGGCCGACGGTCCTCGCCCCGCGGGTCAGTGGAGCGTGCGGGGCATGCGAAGCTCGAATTCGGGGATGTCGGCCTTGAAGCTCGTGCCGTCGGGTCGGAACATCTCGTAGCTGCCCTTCATCGTTCCTATCGGACCCTCGATGACGGTGCCGCTCGTATATTCGTGACTCTCGCCCGGGCCTATTTCGGGGGTCTTGCCGACTACACCCTCACCTTCGACCTCGCGGATCTTGCCGTTGGTATCGGTGATGTACCAGTGACGGCGTGCCAACGTCACGGGTACATCGGACTCGTTGCTGATTGTGACGTGGTAGGCAAACACGTACTTGTCCGTTGCCACGTCGGATTGTTCGGGCAGGTAGGCCGCTTCCACCTCCACCCGGATGCCGTTGGAGACCGTCGAATCCACCAGCAACATCAAAGCCGAAGCCGTTCAGATAGGCAACCCCGCTCACGCCGACTTCCTTCCTCTAAGCCTGCCCGCGTGTGACAATGCCACCATGGCGACACACCATCGAACCTGCAATCTCTGCGAAGCGAATTGCGGACTGGTCTTGGAAGTGTCGGGTCGCACCATAGTCTCGATAAAGGGTGACGAGAACGATCCTCTGTCGAGAGGCTATCTTTGTCCCAAGGCCTACGGACTCAAAGACCTCTACGAAGACCCCGACCGCTTGCGCGTCCCGCTAGTAAAACAAGACGGTAGTTGGCGTGAGGCCGACTGGGAGGAGGCGATCGATTTTGCGGCCGAGGGGCTTCACCGCGTGCAGGAGGCTCACGGAGTCAACGCCGTGGCGTCCTATGTGGGCAACCCCAGCGTGCACAACTTGACCGCCTTGCTGGCCGGCCCTGCATTCATACGCGCGCTGGGCAGCCGCCTGCGCTTCAGCGCCTCTTCGATCGACCAGTTCCCCAAGATGCTGTCGGCCTACCTCGTATACGGGGCCCAATTGGCCATCCCCGTCCCGGACCTCGAACGCACCGAGTACCTTATAGTACAGGGCGCCAACCCCGTGGTTTCCAACGGCAGCCTGATGACTGCGCCCGGAATGAAGAAGCGCATCCGCGACATTCAGTCTCGCGGCGGCAAAGTCGTCGTTATCGATCCGCGCAGAACCGAGACGGCAAAGCTCGCCGACGAGCACTTGTTCCTGCGGCCCGGTGCAGACGCGCCCTTGTTGCTCGCGATGCTTCAGGTGCTCTTCGCCCACGGCAGGGTCGAGCTGGGTGCGGCCGAGGGCCGCGTCGAAGGCTTGGAGCATGTGCGTGAAATGTGCGCGCAGTTCTCACCCGAGACGGTCGCCGAAGCCACGGGCGTGAGCGCCGCTGATATCGAGAGGATTGCCCTCGAGTTCGCGGACGCGCCCAAGGCAGCCTACTACGGCCGCATCGGTACCTGCGTCCAGAGCTACGGCACACTGGCCAGCTACCTCATAGATGTCATCAACATCGTTACCGGCCGGGTCGATGTCGAGGGTGGGTTGATGTTTCCCAATCCGGCCGCGCCGCTCAGCTCCAAGGGGCATTACAAGAAGTGGTACTCGCGAGTGCGCGACATACCGGAGTTCGGGGGCGAGTTGCCTGTGGCTACGCTGGCCGAAGAGATCGAGACGCCGGGCGAAGGGCAGATCCGGGGCTTGTTCACCATGGCCGGCAACCCCGTACTGTCGGTGCCCAACGGCGCGCGGCTCGACGCGGCACTCGACTCGCTCGACTTCATGGTCTCCGTCGACCCCAGTCTCAACGAGACGACCAGGCACGCCGACGTGATACTGCCGCCGCGCCATTCTCTGGAGAATCCGTCCTACAGTGCCGTGCTGCTGCAACTCGCCGTGCGCGACGTAGCCAAGTACTCGCCGCCGGTTTTCGAGCCGTCCGAGGGCAGTATGAGCGAGTGGGAGATCCTCGGAGGTATGGTGGAGAAGCTGGGTGAGTTGAGGGCGCAAGGAGAAGAGACCGATCGTGCCACCGGCATGGCTTGCGCATACTTCTCGGCCGACCCGCAGACGGTGATCGCGTCGCTGCTGGCCTCCGGTCCTTACGAGGTCACCATGGACGATCTGCTAGCCAATCCGTCGGGTGTCGACCTCGGGTCGCTGAAGGCAGGCGGTCTGGACCGCGGGCGTCGCCACGACGAAGGCGCGATAAAGCTGGGCCACCCCGAGATCGACGGCGAGGTGAGTCGCCTGCGCGACGAGCTTACTCGAGGACGCATAGGAGAAGTATCCTTCGCCGCGGGCGGATCGGACCCCGATGCCAGCTTCGTGTTGATCGGGCGAAGGCAACTGAGGTCCAACAACTCATGGATGCACAACTGCCCGAGTCTCATGACCGGTGGTGACCGTTGCAGCCTGCTCATGAACCCTGCCGATGCGGGACGTCTCGGCGTGACAGGCGGTAGCCGCGTGTCCGTATCGAGCGCCGTAGGTCAGGTCGACATTCCGGTGGAGCTGACCGACGACATGATGCCGGGAGTGGTGAGCATGCCCCACGGTTTCGGGCATACCCGGCCCGGCGTGCGCATGTCTCTGGCCCAGGACTTCCCCGGCGCTTCCATGAACGACGTCACGGATGACGGGCCCACCGAAGGCCTGATGGGCAACGGCATTCTTACGGGCGTTCCAGTGCGCGTGGTCGCTTCAGAAAGTCCTTGACAGGCGAGCCTCGACGGGCGTAACGTCAACTTGCCGGGTGGGATTGCGCAGCAGCGCATCACGCCCTGGTAAGGGCCGTCCTACAGAGGCGGTCATGGGGGCCGGTATCGGCGGTGGACGTCGTATCGAAGGTCCCGGACTGGAGGTAAGGTGAAGACCCTTACCTCCAGCCTTTTATGGGCTGACCATGTCTCGATCGCGCTTTCGCTTTCTCACCTTCCTCGCGGTTTCTATCCTTATACTGACGCTCGGCGCGGCGCCGGTGTTTGCAGAAATGGAGATCGACGACTGTGGGCGCGCCGTGCCTGCGGGTGAAGTGGCGCTTCTTACCACCGATCTCGAATGCGCCGATGTAGAGGAAGCCGTGCTACTGGCCGATGGAGCACGCCTCAAACTGAACGGTCACATCGTGACGGCCGCAGACTCCGGCGTGAAGCGTGGGGTGCGTTGCCTGGCCGGTACCGTGTGTAGCGTCGAGGGGCCCGGCCTGATCGGCGGATTCCGCGGGTCGGGCATCGCCGGAACCAATGTGCGGGTTCGCGACGTAACGCTGGTCGGCAATGGGCGGGCAGGCGTCGCGGCTTTCGAGAACGTGAGGCTGGTCGACTCCGTCGTGGTCGACAACGGCAGCCTCGGCGTCCACGCCGGGGGGATGGTCCGTTCCAATCGTTCACATATAGGTGAGCACCCCGTCGAAGACGCGGTGGCCGCGGGTCTCGTGGAACGCGGCCGCAGGCGCGCTCCGGTGGTCGACTGAGTGCCGCTGCCGCGGCGCTTGCACAACCAACCTCCCTCTCGGACAATTCGCGGCTAAATGTCGCTCGTGGTGCTCGAAGACGTTTCCCTGTCCTTCGCCGGACGTTTCATCATGGAGGGCCTGAACCTCCGTGTAGGCGAGACCGACCGCATAGGGCTCACGGGGCGCAACGGCTCGGGCAAGACCACCTTGCTTCGCCTCATCGCAGGCGAGCTGGAAGCCGATGACGGCAAGGTGCGCAGCAGCGGCGGTCTCAGGGTCGGCTACCTACCTCAGGATCTCGAGCTGAGCGGTGGGCGCAGTTTGAGGCAGAGCGTCTTGTCGGGTGTGCCGGGACGTGAGGAGCTGGAATCGGAGCTGGCCTCACTCGAAGAAGAGCTCCACGCGACCGGTGATGACGAGCAACAGATGGCGCTCGCCGGCAAGATAGCCGACCTGCACGAGCGTTTGCTTCACTTCGACAACACCTACGCCCCCCACGAGGCTTACCGCATCCTCGCCGGCCTCGGTTTCAGCGACGACGATTTCGACCGCGATCTCGGCGAGTTCAGCGGCGGTTGGAAGATGCGTGCATATCTCGCGGGCCTGTTGTTTCAGAACCCGGATCTGTTGTTGCTCGACGAGCCGACCAACCACCTGGATGTTCCGACGGTCGTGTGGCTGGCTCAGTTTCTAAGCCGTTTCGCCGGCGCCTTCGTTCTGATCTGCCACGACCGGGAGTTCCTCAACGAACAGATCGACCGCATCGTTGCGTACGAGCCGGAAGGGATCCGTCAGCACGCGGGAAACTACGAGAGTTACCAAGCCGCGCGCGCCGAAGAAGTCGTCGTTCTGGAAAGAAGGGCCAAGAACGTGGCCCGCGAACGTCAGCAGGCGGAACGTTTCATCAAGCGCTTCCGTGCTCAGGCGACCAAGGCCCGTGCCGTGCAGAGCCGTATCAAGGCCCTCGAGCGGATGGAGGATACCGAGACTCTCACCGACGCCAAGGCTTTGAGCTTCCGGTTTCCTCCAAGCCAGCGTGCAGGGGGCAACGTGCTGGCCTTGGAAGGCGTCGGTCATTGCTACGGCGATCTACGGGTTTTCTCCGACGTCTCCCTCGCCGTTCGCCGCGGCGACCGCATCGGCATAGTCGGCTCGAACGGGGCGGGCAAGAGCACGTTGCTGCGCATCATGGCCGGGCGTTTGTCACCGACCGAAGGTACGGCCCGCCTCGGTCACAACGTGACCCCCGGCTACTATGCCCAGCACGTAGCCGACGAGTTGCACCTCAAGTCGACGATCCTCGAGGAGGTTTGGCGCAACAGTGCGCTCGACGACATAACCGCCACCCGAACAGTGCTGGGCACTCTGTTCTTCTCGGGAGATGACGTCGACAAGCTGATCGGCATCCTGAGCGGAGGCGAAAAGGCCAGGGTCGCGCTGGCGCGTCTGATGGTCAATCCGGGCAACCTCCTGCTCATGGACGAACCGACCAACCATCTGGATCTCGAATCTTCGGAAGCGGTGGCCGACGCTCTCGAGACCTACGACGGAACCCTGGTCTTCGTCAGCCACAACCGCAGCTTCGTCAACCACCTGGCGACGCGGATATGGGACGTCGCCGACGGTCACGTCGTCGAGTACCCCGGCCGGCTCGACGAGTACATGCGGCATTATTCACAGATGCAGCGCGAAGCTCGCGAGGCGCCGGAGTCGAAGCCTCCCGCCCGCTCCGACGAGCCTCCATCCAAGGCTCGCATTTCCTCGGACAAGAAGAGGAAGAAGCGTGCGGTCACTTCGCCCAAAGCCAAGGCGCTGGCCAAGAGGCTCGAGGATTACGAGCGCAGAATCGCCGATCTCGAGAAGGCCCAGTCAGAGCGTACGGCCGAGCTTTCGAAGCCCGAGCTCTACGAGGATCAGGATCGCTACCAAGAGATGTTGTCGGCCTATACGGCCGACCAGCACAAGCTCGAAGAGCTGATGGGCCGCTGGGAGGCCGTGCAGGGGGAGATCACCGAACTGGATTCGGCGGCACGCGGAGAAGACGCATGACGGGTTCAGAAAAACTTGTACTGAGCCGCGGTGACATCACCGAGGCAACCACGGACGCGATAGTCAACGCGGCCAATCAGGGTCTCGTCGGCGGAGGCGGCGTCGACGGCGCCATACACCGCGCCGGCGGGCCGGAGATAATGGCCGAATGCGACCGTATCCGAGCCGAAAAAGGAGGCTGTCCCACCGGTACGGCCGTGGTGACCACGGCAGGACGTCTGCGGGCGCGCGTCGTTATTCACACGGCCGGTCCGCGGTGGAAGGGCGGGGCCAAAGGCGAGGCCGAGGACCTGGCTTCGTGTTACCGGGCATGCATGGAGCTGGCGCGTGAAGGCGGTCATCGCAGCGTCGCCTTCCCCTCGATCAGCACCGGCATCTACGGATACCCGGTCGAAGAGGCCGCCGAGATTGCCCTGTCAACGGTGGCCGGACACCTGGAGCGTCATCCGGACGCATTCGACGAGGCAAGGTTCGTTCTGTTTTCGGAGGCCGACCTGGAGGTCTACAAACGGGCGCTCGACCGGCTGAAGGAGGGGTCGCCGGACTCCGCCTAGGCCCGGCTCAGGGCTGTATGCACACGCCGCCGTCTATACGGATGATCTTGCCCGTGATCCAGGCGGCCGCATCCGACGCCAGGTAGCAGACCAGTTCACCTATCTCTTCCACGGTTCCGAGCCGCCCGAGGGGGATGCCGTCAAGAAGACGCTGGCCGTTCACCCTCAGCATCATCTTGCCCATGTCGGTGTCGATCAGACCCGGGGCGACTGCATTGATACGGATGCTGTTGGCCGCTTCTTCCCGCGCTGCCGTCATCGTCACCGCATTCAACGCAGCCTTGGCGGCGTTGTAAGCGCCGCCACCCTCGCCGCATAGGTCGGCCGCGATCGAGGAAACCGTCGTGATGGTGCCCCCGCCGCCGCGTCTCAGATACGGTATGGCGGCTTTGACCGTATAGAAGGCACCGTTGAGATTCGTGTCGATCACCTTCAGCCAGTAGCGGTCCTCGATGTCGGCGATGGTTTCCCGGCCGGAGGCGATGCCGGCGTTGACTACGACCGTGTCTATCCCGCCGAGCTCCTCATCGACCTGGGCCAGTGTCCGGGCGATCTGATCGGGGTCCGTCACGTCGCATGAGAGGGCGGTAGTGCGCACACCGTTCTCACTCAGTGCCGATGCAAGTTCGAGAGCCGCATCCCGGCCGCGGCGATAGGTGAGGGCGACGTCGGCGCCGTCTTTGGCGAGTGCGGTGGCGATACCGGCACCGATTCCACGCGAGCCCCCGGTGACGAGAGCGCGTCTTCCTTCCAGCCTTCCCAAACCCGGGTGCCTCTTCAGTCCATCTCTCTCGTCGGCATGGTCTGGTCGCGTAGCATCAAAGGCTCGGCTTGTTCTTTGATGGCCTGCTCGCGCTCCTCGTCGTAGGAGTAGCAGGTGTTGGCCATGCCGGGGATCGCTCCGAGGACCGCACGCCAGCGGGCATGGGGCCTGTCCTCGGCCTGTCTTTGCTCGGCCGGTACGCTCGCAAAGAACCTCACGAAGTGCAGTTGGTAGGCTGCTTGGGCGATCTCCGATACCAACTCGGAAACGCGGTGACAGCCGCCCCGCCCGCCGATGGCGGCGCGGGCCGCCTTCGAGAATCCTCGACCGACACGCATGCCCACCAGGTTCTCCATGTTGGGGTGGGTCATGTTGCAGATGTTGGTGAAAGGGCCGTTGCGCACTTCGGAGCGCGCGGCAACGATTTCGAGCGAGGGGTGCACGATCTCTACCTCGGCATGCACGTCGTGCACTTCGTCCTGTAGAAACGCTTCGATGAGAAATCGGTTGCCCTCGATGGGGTAGATGTTTACTTCTTTGGTGCGGTGATAGATCGAGGAAACTTCGGGCATGACGTCACCTTATCGGCGGCCCTGCCTTATTCAAACCGGCTGCGTGCTCAGCCGGGGTGACCTAACGAATAGCGCTCAGGAACCTGTGCGCGTGACCCGTCGGAACTGATCGGCCTTTTCGGCCATGCCGACCGACAACGCCTCGTCGGGCTCGATGGCCTTCTCGGCCGCGTAGCGGCGGACGTCCTCGGTGATCTTCATCGAGCAGAACTTGGGACCGCACATCGAACAGAAGTGCGCCTGTTTGGCGCCTTCGGCCGGCAAGGTCGCGTCGTGGTAGTCGCGAGCCGTTTCCGGGTCGAGGGAAAGATTGAACTGGTCCTCCCAGCGAAACTCGTATCTGGCCTTCGACAACGCGTCGTCTCTTGCTTGGGCACCGGGGTGTCCCTTGGCAAGGTCGGCCGCATGTGCGGCGATCTTGTAGGCGATCACGCCGGCTTTGACGTCCTCGCGGTCGGGCAGGCCGAGGTGTTCCTTGGGCGTCACGTAGCAGAGCATGGCGCAGCCCATCGATCCGATCATGGCGGCGCCGATCGAAGAGGTGATGTGGTCATAGCCCGGCGCGATGTCGGTAGTCAGGGGCCCCAGCGTGTAGAAGGGAGCACCGTGACAAACCGCCAGCTGGCGATCCATGTTTTCCTGGATCAGATTCATGGGCACGTGGCCGGGCCCTTCGATCATGACCTGCACGCCGTGTTCCCAAGCTGTGAGGGTCAGCTCTCCGAGGGTATCCAGCTCGGCGAACTGGGCCGCATCGTTGGCGTCGGCGATGCAGCCGGGGCGCAATCCGTCGCCGAGAGAGAACGAAACATCATAGCGGGCCATCAACTCGCAGATCTCTTCGAAGCGCGAGTACAGGAAGTTCTCCTCGTGGTGGGCCAGGCACCACTTGGCCATGATCGATCCGCCCCGCGACACGATCCCGGTCACCCTCTCGGCCGTCAGGGGGACGTAGCGCAACAAGACGCCGGCATGGATGGTGAAGTAGTCGACACCCTGCTCGGCCTGCTCTTCGAGAGTCTCCATGAAGACCTCGAAGCTGAGATCCTCGGCGATGCCCCCGACTTTCTCCAGAGCTTGATAAATGGGAACCGTACCGATGGGGACCGGCGAATTCCTCAAGATGTGTTCGCGTGTCTCGTGGATCCGGTCTCCAGTCGACAGGTCCATTGCTGTGTCGGCCCCCCAGCGTACGGCCCAGGTGAGCTTTTCGACCTCGTCGGCCACCGAGGACTTGACGGCCGAGTTGCCGATGTTGGCGTTTATCTTGACGAGGAAGTTACGGCCGATGATCATCGGCTCGAGTTCGGGGTGGCGGATGTTGGCCGGAATGATGGCGCGTCCGGCGGCTACTTCGCTTCTGACGAATTCGGGATCGACGTTCTCGCGAATGGCCACGAAGCGCATCTCTTCGGTGACCTCGCCCTTTCTCGCCCAGTGCAGCTGAGAGAAATTGGAGTCACCGCTCGCGCGGCGCCGCTCTATCCATGGGGCGCGTAGGTGGGGCAGCCCGTCCTCGTAGGAATAGCCGGCAGGGCCCGACGTATCGTAGAGTCTCATCGGCGCCTCGCCGCCACCGAGCCTCACTTCCCTGTGAGGCACGGGCAGATCGCCGCCGTCGTAGACCTTCTTCGAGTTTGGAAAGCTGTCGGCCATAAAGGTTTCTAGCCCAAGGCGTTACGGAGTGTCAAAGCGGTTTGACTCTTGAAAGGAGGGAATCAACAAGGAGCGGACGCCGATGCGAGTAGTATCTTGGAACATAAACGGGATCCGGGCTGTCATTCGCAAGGGCTTCATCGATTGGCTCGAGCGGGAAAGGCCCGAAGTCGTGTGTCTCCAGGAGATCAAGGCCACCGAGGAGCAGATTCCGGAAGCCGACAAGGCCCGTATCGCGGAACTGGGCTACACGGCCCACTGGCACCCGGCCGAACGCAAGGGCTACAGCGGCGTGGCCACCCTGTCTTTGACCCCACCACTGTTCGTGGCCCGGGGTGTGCCGTTCGAGCGGGGGGAAGGGCGGGTCATAGTCACCGAACACGGTGACTTCACACTCTACAACATCTATTTTCCCAACGGCCGTCAGCGCCCCGACGGGCCGGATCCCGAGCGAGTTGCCTTCAAGCTGGAGTTCTATGCGAGCCTTCTCGATCTACTCGAGGAAGAGAGAGGGGAGGGCAAGAACCTGATCATCTCGGGGGATTGGAACACGGCGCATGCCGAGATCGACCTTGCCAGGCCCAAGGAAAACGAGGGCACGACAGGCTTCCTTCCCGAGGAGAGGGAGGCCCTTCAAGCTTACGTCGACCGTGGTTACGTCGACACCTTCAGGCACTTCAAACCGGCTGATGCCTACGAAGGGCTGCCGGCTGATGAACGCGACTACACTTGGTGGACCTATCGCGGTGGTGCCAGGGACAGGAACATAGGCTGGCGTATCGACTACCATTTCGTCAACGAGGAATTCCTTCCTCGAATCACGGGCGCAGGCATATCCCCCGAGGTCATGGGGTCGGACCACTGTCCGATCTCGGTGGATCTCGATCTATGAGCTAGCAGCTTGCCGGGAAGCTTCGGCGGACTCTTCGGGTCGTCGCGGGCGCCGCTGTTTCCGGATCTTTATCACCGGTGGTCCAGTGTGATAGGAGGCCGGCGTCGAAAACGAGCGCCGGAAGATCGCCCAGGCCGCCGATGCCGTGACGACGCCGATCGTGACGGCAATGAGCAGGACGATCGAGGTCGGCAGCGCGCGAACGAACCCGAGTAGAAGCAGCGTGGCCAGTGCCAAGCCGAAGATGAGAGCGATGAACAGTGCTACGCCGCGCGCGGCGTCTTCGGCACCGACTCTCTTTGAATTGGTCGGATCTGCGTCGAGATATCGCATAGGCGGCGACGTTTCCTGATCCTATACCACGCTGGCGCGTCGCGACCTAGTGACTTTCTTGCTAGATCGCACCCCCGAACGGGTATGAATGCATCTTCAGCAGCGTCGAGAGTGCGAAATCTCAGCCGGTCTTGGCGGCCTTGGGTCCGGCCAACCTGGCGGCGAGCGCAGCATGCTGGTTGCGGATCTCCTCCGGCAGCCTGTCGCCGAACTTCTCGAAGAACTCCATCTGTCCGTCGAGCTCCGCCGTCCACGCGTCCCTGTCGACATCGAGCAACTCATGCATGGTCGCATCATCGACGTCGTCGAGTCCCGAGATGTCGATTTCGCCGGGCGCCGGAACGTAGCCGATAGGTGTCTCCTCGGCCTCGGCGCTTCCGTTGCAGCGGCCGAGTACCCAACGCAGCACGCGCACGTTCTCGCCGAAGCCGGGCCAGATGAAGTTGCCGTCGGCATCGAGCCTGAACCAGTTGACGTGGAAAATCTTCGGAAGATTGCTCGACTTTTCGCCCATGCTCAGCCAATGGCCGAAGTAGTCGCCCATGTTGTAGCCACAGAACGGTATCATCGCCATGGGGTCGCGGCGCACCACGCCGACAGCCCCGCTTTGGGCAGCCGTCGTTTCGGAAGCGACCGTCGCGGCGACGAATACGCCGTGGCTCCAGTCGAAAGCTTCAAAGACTAAGGGAGCCGTTCTCTCGCGGCGTCCACCGAAGATGAAAGCCGAGATCGGCACACCACGGGGATCTTCCCATTCCTTCGCTATGGCGGGGCATTGGGCCGCCGGGGCCGTGAACCTGGAGTTCGGGTGGGCCGCTTTGTCTTCGCTATCGGGGGTCCAGTCGTTGCCGCGCCAGTCTATGGCGTGGGCCGGGGGAGGGCCGTCCATACCTTCCCACCACGGTTCACCGTTGTCGGTGAGGGCCACGTTGGTGAAGATCGAGTTGGAATGCAGCGACGCCAGAGCGTTGGGGTTGGTTTTGTTGCTGGTGCCGGGCGCTACACCGAAGAAGCCGAACTCGGGATTGACCGCGTAGAGACGGCCGTCCTTTCCGAACTTCATCCAGGCGATATCGTCGCCGACGGTCCAAACCTTCCAGCCTTTCTGAGAAGCCGGCGGCACGAGCATCGCCAGATTGGTCTTGCCGCAAGCAGAGGGGAAAGCCGCGGCCATGTAGGTTACCTCACCCTCCGGTGATTCGAGTCCGAGGATGAGCATGTGCTCGGCGAGCCAGCCTTCGTCACGGGCCATGGTCGAAGCGATCCTGAGCGCGAAGCACTTCTTGCCGAGCAGGGCGTTTCCCCCGTAACCGGAGCCGATGCTCCATATCTCGCGGGTCTGGGGGAAATGCAGGATGTAACGCCGGTCCGGCGAGAGGTCGCCGAGGGAGTGCAGCCCCTTGACGAAGTTGGGATCGTCGCCCAATTGGTCCAGGGCGATCTTGCCCATGCGAGTCATGATTCGCATGTTGATCACGACGTAGGGGGAGTCGGTGATCTCGACGCCGACCTCGGAGATCTCGGAGCCGGCCGGACCCATGATGAACGGGACCACGTACATGGTCCGGCCCTTCATCGCATCCTTATAAAGCGGCTTGACCTTCGACTCGGCTTCAGCCGGCGACATCCAGTTGTTGGTGGGGCCGGCGTCCTCTTCCTTTTCGCAGCAGATGAAGGTCAGGTGTTCCACGCGTGCTACGTCCTGGGGGTCGCTGCGGGCCAGGAAGCAGTTGGGGTAAGTATCGGGATTGAGCCTGGTCAGCCGGTCGTCGGCGAGCATCTGGCCGACCAGACGATCGTACTCCTCTTGGGAGCCGTCACACCAGACCACCTCGTCCGGTGACGTCATGCTCGCTACTTCGTCTACCCATTGCTGAAGTGCTTTGTTCATCTGAGAAACCGACCTTCCTTAGAAAATTTGCGGGGGGTGTAAACCATGACAATTGGCACGATTCGGCCGGTGAAGCCAGCCACCTATCGGCTCGCACCCACCCTCCTGCGGGCCGTGCCCACCCGGAGGAGGGATTGGCACGGCCTGACGCTTGAGTTGGGCGCCTGAATCCCCGATCTTGACGGACGCACTGCGGAGTTGGAGCCGCCAATGGACAGCGAGTCGATAGTCCGTCTGATAGAGGAGGCGATCCCGGGTGCCACCTGCTCGGCGGTCGATCTCAAGGGCACAGGCGACCACTTCGACGTGACCGTCGTGGCCGAAGGTTTCGACGGCCGTTCGATGGTCGAGCAGCACCGTATGGTTTACGCGGCCCTCGGCGACGCCATCCGCGAGAGCATTCACGCCCTGAGCCTCAAGACCATGACGCCCGAGCAGTACCGAGAGGGTCTCGTAACGAAGATCCCGAGGAGTTAGCCCCCGTGAGCGAAGACATATTCCAAAAGATCAAGTCCCAGATAGATCAGGACAAGATAGTGCTCTACATGAAGGGCACACCCGCCATGCCCCAGTGCGGTTTCTCGGCGGCTACCGTCGAGGCCCTTGGACGGCTCGGCCAAGACTTCGCCAGTTACAACGTGCTCGAGGATCCGGTGCTGCGCGAAGGCATCAAGCAGTATTCCAACTGGCCCACCATTCCCCAGCTGTACATCGACGGCGAGTTCGTCGGTGGCTGCGACATCGTGCTCTCGATGTTCGACAGCGGTGATCTGCAGAAGCTTGTTGCCGGCGACGCCTGAACGAGGCTAGGCGCCACTCGCACGACGCGGCCTGTTTACCGGCCACGTCGTGCGCAAGCGCTTGAGATCTATCGGTAGGCTACCTGGTCAGGCGTGTGATTATTCGGTCGGCAAGCAACGCGAACGTTTGGTCGAGTTCGCTGGGGCTCGGTGAGAACAGCATCTCGCCCTGGGGCTGGCCGGCATCGCTGATGCCGCCCATGTTCGTAACCCGCGTGAGCAGATCCAGGTCGGGCTGGTCACCTTCGAACGACGAGTTGGGATCGCCCAGTCCGATGGCGAAGATCGTGTAGCCGGCGTCGCGTATGTCATCGGCGATCTCCTCGGTCCAGTACACGCCGTGGCCGCGGATGTTCTCGCCGTTGACGGCATAGTTTCCCGGGAGCTTCGTCGGCTTTGGTGTCGTGCCGATGCTCTTCTTGCCGCCCCAGCTAGAGACCGCGCAGCTCGTGTTGAAGGCCTTGACCCTATAGCCGGTCGTCGCGTGGAAGAGCCCATGATAGGCATCGCCCGAGCTGTTTGCCGCGACGATGCCGTCGTAGGTCTTGGGCTTTTTGTCGCCGCAACCGTCGTCCTGGTTGTCCATGGTGAAGTTGTGGCGGAAAGCCGTAGGCCGCCCGTCGGTGAAGAGCACGACGACCTTGAAAGCCTGTTCACGTTGAGGCGCTGCATCGATCTGCGCTTTGGCTATGCGAAGGCCTTCTTCCATGTTGGTGTGGTTGTAGTTGACCAAACCGGCGATGATTCCCTGGCCTTCCGCTTTGAAGTTCTTTTTCAACGCCATGCGCTCCTCGGCCCAGGTCGAGTAACTGACGAGGCCGAACTGATCGATGGTGTCGTTGAAGTACTCGACGAAGTTGCTCGACGCTTCCTGCATGTCGTCGAAGGCGTTGTTGCGCTCCAACGAGTAGGAGATATCGAGGACCAGGCTCATGTCGAGAGGAAACCGTGTCGCCTCCGCAACGGTTGCCACGTCGATGGCAGACTTGCCGAGCAGCTTGGAGAAATACACGTTCGACTCTGTCGCGCCGGTCAGAGTCACGCGCGTGGTGTCGGTCGCGGGGGTGGTGATCTGGAACTGATAGTCCACACCCTTGGCCGTCTGGAAGTTAGCCTCGGCTATCTTCATGCTGAGTTCTTCGATCTGATCGGCGCTGGCGCCGGCGTTCTTGGCGCCGGCGATGGCCGCTGCATCCACGGCTTTAGAGAGCCGCGCGCGTGTCACGTAGGCATTGCCGAGATCGATGGCCAATCCCATCACGAGGAATACGACGACGATGGACAGTGCGAATAGGACTATCGCGCCGCCGTGTTCCGAGTTGTTCTGTGTCCGTTTCATTGTTTACTCCAGGGCCGGCGCTTCTATCGCGTCAGCCTCGTGATGATTCTGTCCGCCAGCAACGCGAAGGTTTGGTCGAGCTCGTCGGGTGTCGGCGAGAAGAGCAGCTCGCCGCGTGGCTGGTCGGGATCGACGACACCCCCTTGGTTCGCGACCCGCGCCAGGAATTCGAGGTCCGGAACGTCTCCCTCGTACTGGGCGTTGGGATTCCCAAGGCCGACGGCGAAGACCGCGTAGCCTGCCTCTCTAATAGTGTTGGCCCAGCCTTCGGCTTGCTCCGCACCGATGGCGCGGATGTTGTAGCCGTTGACGCTGTATCCTCCGGGCAATTCCTTGGGTTTCTTGGACGAGTAGCTCGAGCCGTTGCTCGTCGTCTTGGGGTTACAGTTACTGTAGAAGTAGCGGATCTTGCGCCCATCGCTGCTGCGGAAGAGGCCGCGGTAGGAGCTGCCTGATATATAGGTCGCGACGATGCCGTCGTACCATTGGGGAACCTGGTCGCCGCACCCGTCGTTCTGCCAGTCCATGCGGAAGTTGTCGGAGAACGCGGTGGGCCGACCATCAGTGAAGAGAACGACTACTTTGTAAGCTTGCTCACGCTCAGGCGCCCCGTCGAGCTGGTCCTTGGCCAGCTCCAAGCCCGCCTCGATGTTGGTGTCGCTGATGGCCGAAAGGCCGTTGATGATGCTCTGCCCCTGCGACTTGAAGTTCTTCTTGATGGGCATCTCTTCCATGCCCCAGGTCGAGTAGGTCACCAACCCGAACTGGTCGACGTTGTCGTTGAAATAGCTGAGGAAGTTGGACGCCGCCTCTTGCATGTCATCGAATGCGTCATTGCGTTGCAGCGAATAGGAGAGATCAAGCACCAAGCTCATGTCGAGGGGGAAGCGGGTCGCCTCCGCGACTGTGTCGATCTCGATAGCATCCTGACCGAACAACTTGGTGAAGTAGACGTCCGCCTCCGTCGACGCCGACAGAGTCACGCGGGTCGTGTCTGTAGAAGGGGTGGTAATCTCGACCTGATAATCTACCCCTGTGCTGGTCTGGTAGTTTGCTTCGGCGATCTTGACGCTGAGTTCTTCTATGGCTGCCTCTCCGGATCCGGCGTTACGAACGCCCGCAAGCGCTCCGGCGTCGACCGCTTTGGAGAGTCTGGCGCGGGTGGTGTAGGCGTTGCCGAGGTCAAGGGTGAGGCCCATCACAAGGAAGACGACGACAATCGCTAGTGCGAACAAGATGATTGCTCCGCCGTGTTCCGCGTCTCTCTTATCGGTACGTGCCATTAGTTCACCTCGCTCCCCCCCTACTACCGGGTCAGTCTGGTGATGATTCGATCGGCCAAGAGCGCGAAGGTTTGGTCCAGCTCCTCAGGTGACGGTGAGAAGACCATCTCGCCTCGAGGCTGAGACGGGTCCGACACTCCGCTCTGATTGGCCAGGCGCTGTAGGAACTCCAGGTCCGGTTTGTCGCCGTCGTTGGTTGCGTCGGGGTTGCCCAATCCGATGGTAAAGATCGTGTAGCCGGCCTCGCGAAGAACGTTGGCCCACTCTTCGGCCTGGCTGGCCCCGAAGGACCTGATGTTGTAGCCGTTGACGCTGTAGCCTCCGGGCAACTGGTTGGGCTGGGGCGAAACCGTGCTCGAGCCGTTGTCGACGAAATTGGGAGAGCAGTCTCCGGAGAACCCGCTGACCTTTTTCCCGTCGGCCGTTCTGAACAACCCGCGGAAGGATGCGCCGGAGATGTAGGCTGCAACGACCCCATCGTAGGTCTGCGGCACACCGTCGCCACAGCCGTCGTCTTGTTCGTCGAGTTCGAATTCGTCCGAGAACGCAGTGGGGCGGCCGTCGGTAAAGAGCACGACCACCTTGAACGCTTGTTCTCGTTGGGGCGCGTTGTCCAACTGCAGCTTCGCCGTTTCCAAGCCCGCTTCGATGTTGGTGTCGCTGATGGCGGACAGCCCGTTGATGATGCTCTGTCCGGTCGCCTTGAAGCTCTTCTGCGCCGGCATCTGCTCTTCGGCCCAGGTCGAGTAGGTGACCAAGCCGAACTGATCTATCTCGTCGCTGAAGTATCCGAGGAAATTGGATGAGGCTTCCTGCAGGTCATCGAAGGCGTCGTTGCGCTCGAGTGAGTACGACAGGTCGAGCACCAGGCTCATATCCAATGGGAAACGCGTGGCCTCGGCTGCCGTCCCTACGTCAATGGCGGAGCGCCCGAGCAGTTTGGCGAAGTAGACGTTGGACGCGGTGTTGCCCGTCAGTACGACTCGTTTCGTGTCCTGTGACGGAGTAGTGATCTGAACCTGGTAGTCCACGCCGTTGGAAGTCTGGTAGTTGGCGGTAGCTACCGACAGGCTCAGTTCCTTGATCACGTCGTTGGTGTCGGATGCGTTGCGGGCTCCCGCCAGTGCTCCCGCGTCGACCGCCTTGGAAAGCCTCGCGCGCGTCACGTAGGCGTTGCCCAGGTCCAGGGCCAGCCCCATGACCAGAAACACGACCACGACACTGATCGAGAAGAATATGATCGTGCCGCCTCTCTGTTCTTGGCTGTCTTTCATGTTCCCAACCGTCATGCCGGCGTAGTCCCTCTCCGGCTTCTTAGAAGAACGCGGCGTCGTAAACCACGTTCGGATACAGCGCCAACCCAAAGCCGGTGAGGTCGAAGATCGGATCGAAAGAATGCACGATCTCGACGGCCATTATGGTCACGCCCGGCTCCAGCGACTCGACGTAAGGAATGTTGGCGGCCTGATTGACGGCGCCCACTTTACTTGCGAACTCCTCGAGCCCGCCGGTCTTGTCCTGCTGGAAGATCCAGGGCGTGTCGTCGTTGACGTCGCGGCGTCTGACTTGCGAGATGACGATTCCGCCGTCAGCCACCAGATCCAGGGGCTCGTCAGCCAGCAATGTGGCCGCGAAGGTTGCCTGTGGCGTAGCACCTCGCGATACGAGGTTCGCCGCCTCTCGGCTCAGATCGGTTGCCACTTGGTTGAAGTAGATCAGGCGGCCGATGTCTACCGAGGCCAGCATCGTAATCGTCAGCAGGGGCATGGTGATGAGGAGTTCCGTGAACGCGACGCCTCTCTCGCCGTTTTGCCGCTTCCTGAAAAGAGCCCTCATGCCAATACCTCCTCTGCGCCCGTGCCGACACCACCGTCGAGGGCGGCCTGCGGTGCTCCCGGGAATTCCTCGTTGCGGAAGCTGGTGGTGCAGGTGAATTCGTACTGTCCGCCTGGGAACATCGCCGTGAGGAACGGCGCGATGATCGGAACGCGATAGGTTGCACGCACGGTGACCACGTCGCCCGGTCCGCCGGCACCGACGAGCTCGGCTCCGGTTGCCGTTATGGCGCCTATCTGGATGTCATCGACGCCGAAGTCGGAGACTCCGCTCAGCACTTTGATCATGTGCACGATCGAATCCTCGCGAGACATCGAGGTGCCGGCGACGTCGGGATCCTCGAGCACGTTACCGGTGGTCGCGAAACGAGTGGATTGGCTCACCGCGTGCTGAATCCGCGATTGGAAATAGAACATTCGGCCGAAATCGAAGATCGAGAAGAGCAGCATCGAAAACACCACCGATGCCAGCGCGGTCTCGACCAGGACCGACCCACGATTGGACTTGTTGGAACGCTTCATAGACTGGTACTCCGCCCCGAGAGCAGCAAAATCGATACCGTCCTCCGGCCGAGAACCGACACATTTTCGACGCTTTGACACTGGCACGACGTGCCGTAAGTGACTGGAACAGCACGGGTTTTACGGCTCCTGACAGCGCGCATAAACGATGCTGCACTGCTTGAGGAGAAGAGCGCGCTGCGGCCCTACAACAGTGGGTACACAAAAACGTAACGGTCCGTCACTATGATGACGCCGGGCATGTCACCCGGCGTTTCACAGATTGCGCAGAGTGCGTAAACTGCGGTCGTGGCAAGTGCGAAGCTAACCGGCGCCGACCGCCGACAAATTGACGCCCACGGCATCGGTCCCGACAGCCTGAGCCGACAACTCGAGCTGCTGGCCGAGCCGCCGGCCCCCATGTTGCTGGACCGCCCTTGCACCGTCGGCGACGGGGTTCGCGCTCTGTCGGGGGCCGAACAGGAGCGCCTTGGCTCACTGTTCGCAAGCCGTGCGCCCGATCTCAGGCCTCTCAAGTTCGTGCCTGCTTCCGGCGCGGCCAGCCGCATGTTCAAGAGCCTCATGGCGTCGCGTGAACGCATGCCGGAGCGGATGGAAAGGAGCGCGCTCGAGGCCGCGGCCGGCGAGGATTCCGACATGAGCGCCACCCTCGAGTTCGTGTCGGCGATCGGGGATTTCGCCTTTCGCCGCGACCTCGACCAGCGTCTGCGTGAGCGCGGCGCCGACACCACCCGGCTGGTGGAAGAGGGCCGGTTCGCCGAGTTGATCGGGGCGTTGCTCGACGAAGACGGTCTCGACTACGCCGCTCTACCCAAAGGTCTTCTGAAGTTTCACGGTTCCGGCGAGTCGTCCCACACGGCGCTGGAAGAGCATCTGACGGAGGCCGCCGCCTATGCCCGCGGTTCCGGTGATGTATGCCGCCTGCACTTCACGGTGTCACCGCAGCACCGTGAGGGGTTCGAGGCCAAGCTGGCCGAGTGTATCCCCAACTACGAGGCTTCTTCCGGTGCCCGCTACGATGTGAAGTTGTCCGCGCAGAAGCCCTCCACCGATTCGGTCGCTGTCGATGAGAACGGTGAGCTGTTCCGTCTCGAAGGCGGCGACGTGCTGTTCAGGCCCGGAGGTCACGGTGCCCTCATCGAGAACCTCAACGACCTCGACGCCGACGTCATCTTCGTCAAGAACATCGACAATGTGGTCCCGGCTCCGCTCAACGAGTTGACCTTCGCCTGGAAGCGTACGCTGGGCGGCCTGCTGCTCGAATTGCAGTCGAAGATCTTCGACTTGCACGTTGGCCTCGCCGGCGAAGCAACGTCGGAGGTTCTGGCCACTGCGGAGATGTTCGTCACCGATGAACTCGGCATCACCGTGCCGCGGGCTATTCGTGATCGGGGCGGGGGAAGCTTGAAAGACTTCTTGGTCGATCGTCTGGATCGGCCCCTGCGTGTATGTGGCATGGTACGCAACACCGGCGAACCGGGGGGAGGTCCTTTCTGGGTGCGCGAGGGCGACGGGGGCGTGAGCGCCCAGGTCGTCGAGAGCAGTCAGGTCGATCCGGCCAGTGAGGCTCAGCAAGGGATCTTCAACTCTTCCACGCACTTCAATCCGGTAGATCTCGTGTGCGGAGTCCGTGACCACCGCGGAGCCAAGTACGACCTGCGCGACTTCGTCGATCCCCGCGCGGTGTTCATGGTCGAGAAGTCCCAGGGCGGGCGCTATCTACGCTCACTCGAACTCCCCGGTCTTTGGAACGGTGCGATGGCCGGATGGAACACGGTCTTCGTCGAAGTGCCCATAGAGACCTTCAATCCGGTCAAGCAGGTCAACGACTTGCTGAGGCCGGCTCACTGCCGGCGTTGAGGGGCAGCTCCGCCGTTAGGCCCTTCACGGCCACCGGTCTAGGATGTCGCCGTTGGATGCCATGAACGCAGCATGGTTTTTCGGGGGCCTGGTTATCGGCGTAGGCGGCTGCGCGTTGTTTGCATGGCTGCGCAGGGGGAGCACCGAAGCACTCCTTCAACGAGCCCTCGACGAGTACAACCGGGCCGAAGAGCGCGACCGTTACGGCGTGTTCCGTGAAACCGTGGGTGACGTCATCAAAGGGGCGTCGAGTGAAGCCCTGCGCGACGCTCTGAGCACCCAGAGCGAGTCTTTCCTGAGCTTGGCCGAGACGCGGCTCGAGGCGCAGTCCAAGCAAGGCGAAGAGCAGTTGTCGGCAAAGAAGGAGGCGATCTCTGGGGAACTCGACCGTATCGCCAAGCAACTCGGACAGGTCGAGACCCTAGTGAAGGATCTCGAGAAAGACCGGGAGCACAAGTTCGGGGCTCTCACCGAGGCCATCGCCCAGCACGGCAACGTAACCGCGCAGCTGGGCCAGACTACCGCCGAGATTCACAAGGCCCTGGCGTCGAGCCAGGCCCGCGGCGAGTGGGGAGAGTGGGTGGCCGAGAACATACTCAACCTCGTGGGTTTGTCGGAGGGTGTGGACTTTTCTCGCCAGAAGACCATCGAAGCATCGGGCACGCGCCCGGACTTCACCTTCAACCTGCCGAAGGGCTTGCGCGTGAACATGGACGTCAAGTTCCCCTTCGCTAATTACTGGTCCTACCTGAACACCGACGACGCGGACGCGCGCGGACGCTACGAGAAGTCTTTCTTGACCGACGTGCGTCAGCGCATCAAGGAAGTGACGACCCGCGACTACATCGACCCCCACGGGGGAACCGTCAACTACGTGCTCGTGTTCATTCCCAACGAGCAGGTATTCGCGTTCATCCAGGAGAAGGACCAGGCCCTGGTCAACGACGCTCTCAAACAGAAGGTGATTCTCTGTTCTCCCTTCACCCTGTACGCGCTGCTGTCGATAATGCACGAGGCCGCCAGCATCTTTGCTCTGGAGCAACGCTCGGAGGAAATCCTCGGGCTGCTCGGGCAGATCCGCAAGCAATGGGAGTTGTTCAAAGACTCCATGTCGAAGATGGGCAAGAAGATCGACGAGGCGGGCAAGGAATACGAGCGCCTCGTGACGACGAGGGCCAATCAGCTCGATCGCCCCTTCCGAAAGGTCGAAGCACTGAGGGAGCGCGGAGGTGAGATCGAAGCCGAGGCCGTCGCGCCGCGGCTGCAAGCCGGCGACGACTGATCCTGCTCAGCTTGTTCAGCTTCGGCTGAAGAACTCGTCCACCGCCGCTTCGAGCTCGCTCAGGGGAATCAGGGAGTAGCTGGTCCTGGGCGGTAGGGCATCCTCGAGCCTCTTGAAGTAGCGCTTGTCCGAGCGCGGTTCGACTACGACGATCACGCCGGTGTCGGTAGGCGTACGGATGAGACGCCCCATCATCTGCTTCAAGCGCAGCAGCATCCCCGGCAGGGAGTAGTCCATGAAAGCGTTGCCGCCTTCCTGCTCGATGAGCTGACCTCTTCTGTCCGAGAGCGGATCGCCGGGAACCGAAAACGGAAGCTTCTCTATTACGACCGCTCTGCAAGCGTCGCCCGCGATGTCGACCCCTTGCCAGAACGCGCGCGCGCCGAGTAGCACCGCCCGCTCGGTCTCCATGAAGTTGCGAACCAGCTCGTGGGGATCCGCGCTGCCCGTGGCGGGCGCGATGATACTGATGCCTTCGGGCGAGAGCCTCTCGTCGAGTTGCTCGGAGGCTCGGGAGAGACGGTCTCGGCTCGTGAACAGGCCCATGGTCTTGCCGTCGAGACGCCGAGCGAGTGTTTCGATGGCCGTGACGGTGCGTGACACGAGCCGGCTGTGGTCGGTAGCGTCCGAGATAAAGATGACCTTGAGATGGTTGGCGTAGTCGAAAGGACTCTCCACCGGATCGTTAACCTCGAAGCGTCCGGCGGCCGTCTGATCGAACTCGAGGCCGGCGACGGAACCGAGAAGGTTCCCGCCGACGCCCACCGTTGCCGAGGTCCCGAAAAGGGTTTCGACGTGGTCGAGAATCTCGCACTGAAAGTCGGCGGCCGGTGACACGGGCGTGGCGACCAGACGCCACGACGAGGGGTTGGGCCTTGCAAGTCCGGCAAAGCGCACGACCAGGCGCGACGGCGGTTTCGGGAAGCTCACTTTCAAGACGCCGGCCGCGTCGAGCAACGCATCGGCGGCGCCGGCCGCCTCCGACGCTTCGTTTTCCTCGGCAATCGCCGCGGCTTTCCTGGCCACGCTGTCGAGCAAGCCGGAGAGTTCCCCGCAAGCGATGATCAACTCGTTCCAACTCGCGCCCGGACCTTCCAAGGGGACCGGCAGTTCGTCGCGGAATCCCCAGTCGGCGCGCGCGACGTTACAAAGCTCACGCGCGGAAGCGCCGATCTCTTTGATCAGGTCCAGAGCCCGGGCGGCCTCTCTGCGCATTTCTTCGTCCACGTCGTGGGCCAGCTTCGCCTTGTCGCCGGTGAGGCTGTCGAGACGGTGGGCGATCTCGACGGCGCTTGCCGTCAACGCGTAGGCGCCGTCGGCGCGCTCGCTCAACTCGTGAACCTCGTCCACGATCAGGTGGAGCAGCTTGGGATAGTCGGGCGGCCAGCGAAGGAGCAGGTCGTGGTTGGCTACGACGATCTCGGCACCCTCGAGTCGTTTACGCGCATCCCGGAACACGCAGTCTCCCGATGTGGTCTCGCACTGCTGCCTGGTGCATTCACTGGCGTCGTTGCTGGTGACGTCCCTGCAGTAGGTCTCGAGCTGCGGATTCATCTGGTGCAGTACCGACGGAATCCGGTCGACCTCGCCGTGGGCGGCATTGCGCGAGAAGGCGGCGAGAATCGCCAGGGCGCGGGACTCGGACTCCTCGCGGATCATCGGGTCGGCGTCGAGGAAATCGTCGAGCCGTGCGCGGCAAAGATAGTTCGCCCGGCCCTTTATCGACGTGAAGCGCAGGTCCGGGTAGCCGAGAAGGCGCGCCGCCGCCGGGATGTCTTTCTCCATCAACTGGGTCTGAAGAAGCTTGCTCGAGGTGGTTATGACGACCTGCTCGGCGGTCTTGCGCACGAAGGGGATGGCGACCGAAAGATAAGCGAGAGTCTTGCCGATGCCGGTTCCGGCTTCGCACACCCTCACGTTCTTGCCCCGCTTTCCCTCGAAGGTGTCGAATACTCGGTTCATGAGTTCGATCTGCTCGGCCCTCGGCGTGTATCCCTCGAGCACCGCGGCGCCCGCCTCGGGATCGCCGAGCCGCGCGGCGATCTCGCCGCGATCGAAGGCCACCGATGACAGCGCCGGTCCCCCTGCGAGTCCGCGGTCTTCGTCGGCGCGCAGGCGGCGAGCGGCTGCGCTTTCCGCCGCGCAGCTCTCGAGGCGCGAGCACCACGGAGAGCCCGGGAAGAATCGTCTCAGGGCCCACAGGGCGTTGCCGGCGGCCGGGTCGCCGCGCCGTGATTCATCGAGGAGCCCGACCGCTATCCTCAGGGTGTCGAGCGCGTCATCGAGAGCTCGGTGGCGTTCCTTGCGCGCCAGATGACGGCGGCAGAACGTATCGAGCTTCATGTTGGGGCTGTCGGGGTAGGCGACGGCGAACAGGTCGAGCGTGTCGAGGTAGCTCTGGTCTGCGAACCGGGCCCCGACATGGGCGGTAAGCCAGCTCCGCTCGAAGGCCGCGTTGTGCGCGACGATCGGGGTGTCGCCGAGGAAGGCATCGAGAGCCGCCGCGACTGCGCTCAGCTCGGGGGCCCCTCTCAGGTCTTCGTCGCGGATCCCGGTCAGGCGCTTGATGAAGGGTGACAGGTGTCCTTGAAAGTTGACCAGCGTGTTGAAGACGCGCGCCTGGGTCGAGTCCTTGTCGATGAGCACCGCACCGACCTCGATGAGACTCTCGGTGGCTGGGTCGAGGCCCGTGGCCTCCAGGTCGAGAAAACAAAGAGGGCCGCTGTCTACGAGGGAAGATGCAAGATCAGCATCGATGCCCAGGTCTGCGGTGGCAATTACCGAACAGAACTCGTCGGTAGGCTCCAGCGGCAACTGTTCGTGAAAAGAAGCCCTTGCCGCCTGCGCCATCCGATCCTGCCTATATCAGTCCATCCACGGAGGCTACCCGGACTCCGGCCCTGAGACCGTTGCCGCAGTGCCGCGCAGCGGCGTTCACGAGCGTACGGATCGGCACAAATGATGCCATCCCGTTTGCTGTGCGACCACGGCCTTACCGCTGCTGACGCGGGTTTTCGCCCGTGTCTATGCGGGCACGCCGATTGCTCATGAATCCCGGGCGATACTGCCGCCCGGGAGTTTAGCGCGCATGCCCGTTAGTGAAGCCTTCACCAATCTCGAACTCGCGATGACGTACAGCGCGTTTCGCGAGATGGAAATGGTTCCCTCGTCGCTCGCCGACACGGTGAGCCAAGCGATCCTCGACCTCGCCGACGATCCTCAGCCCGAGTGCGCGGTGATGCTCGAGGACGCAAGAGGCTGTTACTACCTGGCTGTAGGGGACTGGTACATCCTCTACCACATCACCGAGGACATGGACTGTCTGACCATCCTCGGAGTGCTTCTCGGCGCGCAACACACTGTCCACTGAGGCTGAAAGCCTCGGAATCGCCGGAAGCGGCGCCGGGTCAATGGACTGCCCGGTGCCGCCCTGCGCGTAGGCGGCCGGTCGCAAGAGAGGATGCGGGAGTGAGGAGAGCGGCGCGCACCAAGTCTACGCCTTCGCCCAGCTTCGTGGCCGAGATCAAACCCGACGCCGGTCACAGGGGAACCCTGATGTTTTCGGGGGAGTTCAGTTCCTACCTTCTCGAAGAGCTTACCGACACGGTGCGCAAGGGTGCTTCTTCGATCAAGCTGTCACTGTTCTGCGCGAGCGACCATTACGCCTCACGCATCGCCAGGGCCTGGCTCGACGACATGTCAGGCGGCGGTGCCGAGGTCGAGCTGGTCCACCTTTAGGATCTATAACCGAGCGATCAAGGCCGATGCGGCAGCGCGAGGATCCGCCGCGTCGAGCACCGAGCGTATGACCGCCGCGCCGGCAGCCCCGGCTTGCATGACGCCGTGCAGGTTGTCCGGCTCGATACCGCCGACGGCCACCACGGGCAGCTCGGTCCTTTCAGCCAGGTCCGCGAGTCCGCCCAGGCCTTGGGGTTCGCCGAATGCGGCCTTGGACGGCGTAAAGAAAACAGGTCCGAACTGCAGGTAGTCGAGACCGGCCTCCGCGAGCCCTTCGACCTCCTCGGCAGAATGCACGGATCGTCCTAGAAGCTTGTCCGGGCCTATGAGTTCACGGGCTGCGTGTACCGACATTCCCTGTCCGGGAAGGTGGACGCCGTCGGCGCCCACGGCGAGCGCGACATCGATGCGGTCGTTGATCAGCAGCCGGGCGTCGTATCCCTCGGTGATGCGTCTCAGTTCCACGGCCAGTTTGTAGGTGTCGGCCGCCTCGTAGGTCTTGCGGCGAAGCTGCACCCAGCGACACCCGCCGGCGCAGGCGCGGTCTACGGAAGAGGCGAGTTGGTCGGCCGCCGAGTCCTCATCGGTGATGAGGCACAGTGGCGGAGTAGGGAGCACGAGGGACAAGCGGTGTCAGTCGATCAGGTCGGACAGGGGCGAAGAGGCTGTTGCATACAGCTTCTTCGGCATGCGGCCGGCGACGAAAGACTTGCGCCCGGCGCTCACCGCAAGCTTCATGGCTTCGGCCATCATGATGGGATCGTTCGCGCCGGCTATGGCCGTGTTCATCAACACCGCGTCGCAACCGAGCTCCATGGCTATGGACGCGTCGGACGCCGTGCCTACGCCTGCGTCGACGATGACCGGCACCCCGGCCTGCTCGATGATGATCTTGATGTTGAAGCGGTTGCGGATTCCCAGTCCCGAGCCTATCGGCGCGGCCAGCGGCATGACGGCCGCACAGCCGATCTCTTCGAGCTGCTTGCAAGAGACCGGGTCATCGATGGTGTAGGGCAAAACGTCGAAGCCGTCCTTCACCAGTATGCGGGCAGCCTCGAGTGTGGCCGGCGTGTCTGGGAACAAGGTCTTCTCGTCGCCGATCACTTCCAGCTTCACGAGGTTGCCTACGCCCGCTTCGCGCGCGAGGTGAGCCGTGCGTACGGCGTCGTCGATGGTGTAACACCCGGCGGTGTTGGGCAGGATCGTGTAACGCTTCGGGTCCAGATAATCGAGCAGGTTCTCGCTGTCACGGTCGGTGATGTTCACGCGCCGCACGGCGACCGTGACTATCTCGGCGCCGCTCGCTTCGACGGCGAGCTTGGTTTCCTCGAAGTCCTTGTATTTGCCGGTTCCCACTATGAGGCGGGAAGTGAAATCGCGTCCGGCGATGGTGTAGCCGTCAGTGCTGCTCACGGGATCATCCTCCCCCAACGAACTGAACGATCTCGACCTGGTCGGCGTCCGCCAGCTTGGTTTCGCTCCAGTCGGCGCGAGGCACCACGTGGCGGTTGATCTCGACCGCAACTCTCTTGTCGCCGAGGCCGAGCTGCTCGATCAAGGAGGAGACAGTCGTGTCGGCGTCCACCGTCTTGTCCTCGCCGTTGATACTCAAGTTCATGCTTGCTGCACGCGCCCGCGGTGCCTCCCGGACCCCCGAGATTGCACGTCATCGGACGCACCACTCGGATGGATAACCCCGGGCCGCCTCCTTTACAACCGCACTGGCGCTTGATATCCGACGATGTGACGCACTTCACGGGGCCCGAGGCGCGCATCGACCTCGACGCTCTCTCCCATAATTATTCCGAGGTTTGCAGGCTGGTGGGACCTGAGGTCCGCGTGCTCGCCATGGTCAAGGCCAACGCCTACGGCCACGGTGCGGCCCCTGTCACGGCCAAGTTTTCCGAGCTCGGCTGCATGGATTTCGGTGTAGCTTCGCTCGAAGAGGCCGAGACCGTCACTCGCGTGGCGCCCGACGCGCGCTGCGTGGTGTTCGGCGGGATCCTTCCGTCTGATGCCCCCCGCATAGTCGACCTTGGTGTCGGCGTCGCTACCAGCAACGCTGACGCCGTGCGAGCGATCGGCGAGTGCGCTACCGAGTCCGGCCGCAGCATGGCCATCCACATCAAGGTGGACTCCGGTATGTCGAGACTGGGGGTGGAGCCCGAAAGCGTTGATGAGTTCCTGGGCGTCATCGATGCCACCGCCGGCGTTGACGCGGTGGGTGTCTGTTCCCACTTTGCCTGTGCGGAGTCCGTGACCGGCGAGGTGACTCAAGGGCAGCTCGAAGCCATGCGCGGCGTTGCCGACAGCCTGGGTGAGCGTCGTTCGCGCTTGACCTTTCATCTGGCCAACAGCGCCGCCGTCATGACCAGGCCGGATGCGTACCTGGACATGGTGCGGCCAGGCATCATGCTCTACGGTCTTCTGCCCGACCCCGCACTGTCCGGCCGTGCGAATCTGAAGCGCGTGATGACGCTGACCGCTCCGGTCATAAGGATCGCGACGGTTGGAGCCGGCAGAGGAATCAGCTATGGCCACACCTTTCGGACTCAGCGAGACAGCCGCATAGCTACGCTTCGCTGCGGTTACGCCGACGGATACCCGCGCGCACTGTCCAACAAGGGGCGCGTCGTGATCGCAGGCCGTACGGTGCCGATAGTAGGCCGCGTCTGTATGGATCACATGATGGTCGACGTCACCGATGTTCCCGGCGTCGCTGTCGGCGATGCCGCCGAGCTTTGGGGCGACGCGAATCCTACTGAGGAAATCGCGGGGCTGGCCGAGACCATACCCTACGAATTGGTGGCGCGGGTAGGGACGCGCCCGCAACGAAACTACGCGGGAGAGGAATGATGGCGCAGCGCATTGGCACAGCACTGTTGAGCGTCAGTGACAAGACGGGAATCGTCGACTTCGCGCGCGGGTTGAGCGCTCGCGGTATTCGCATCCTGTCGACCGGTGGAACGGCCAAGGCCTTGCGTGATGCCGGACTCGACGTGATCGACGTGAGCGAGCACACCGGTTCGCCCGAGATCCTCGACGGCCGCGTCAAGACGCTGCATCCGCGCATCCACGGCGGCATCCTGGCGCGCCGCGATGATGCGTCGCACCGCCGGCAGTTGCAGGAACAGTCCATCGACACCATCGATCTGGTGTGCGTGAACCTCTACCCGTTCGAGCAGGTTACCTCCAGAGGTTGCAGCTTCGAAGAGGCGATCGAGAACATCGACATCGGCGGACCTTCGATGGTGAGGTCCTCGGCCAAGAACCACGCCGACGTCGCGGTGGTAGTCGATCCGGCGGATTATCCCGCCGTGCTCGCCGAGATCGAGGATCAGGGCGGCGTCAGTGACGACACCCGACGGGGCCTTGCCAAGAAGGCATTCAGGGCCACGGCCGCTTACGACGGCATGATCGCGGATTACCTAGGTGCCGGAGACGAGGGCGGCTTCCCGGAGACCATACATCAACAGTGGTTGCGCGTGAGCGGCCTCCGTTACGGTGAGAATCCCCACCAGAGCGCCGCATTCTACAGAGGTCCTCGCATCGAGGGGCCTTCAGTGGCCGCGGCCGAGGTCCTGCAAGGCAAGGAACTCTCCTACAACAACATCGTGGATGCGGATGCCGCCATGCAGCTGGTCATGGAGTTCGACGAGCCAACCTGCATCGTGATCAAGCACACCAATCCCTGTGGAGCGGCAGTCGCGCCGACCGCCCTGGAGGCCTTCGTCAAGGCTCAGCGCTGTGACCCGGTTTCCATCTTCGGCGGTATCGTCGCGCTCAACCGCAACGTCGACCGCGCCACCGCCGAAGCCATGCAGGACGTGTTTCTCGAGATCGTGCTGGCGCCCGGATTCGAAGGTGGTGCGCTGGAGATCTTCGATTCGTCGAAGAAGCTTCGCAACGTTCGTCTCTTGAAGGTAGCCCTCGATGCCGAGGGCGGCCGGGGCGCTTATGACATGAAGCGGGTGCTTGGCGGCCTGCTCGTTCAGACACGGGACCTCGAGCCCTCGGTCGCTGCCGATTGCAAGGTGGTCAGTAAACGGCCGCCCGACAAGCGCGAGCTGGCTGCGATGGATTTCGCCTGGAAGGTCTGCAAGCACGCCAAGTCCAATACCATCGTGCTGGCCGGGGAAGACTCCGTCGTCGGTGTCGGTGCCGGACAGATGAGCCGCGTGGACTCCGCGCGCATCGCCGTAGCCAGAGCGCGCGAGCACGGCCTGGAGACGCGCGGGACCGTCGTCGCATCCGACGCGTTCTTTCCCTTCCGCGACGGGCTGGACGTATGTGCCGAAGCAGGCGCTACCGCCGTGATCCAGCCCGGAGGAAGCGTCCGCGATGAAGAATTGATAGAGGCGGCCGACTCCCACGGCATGGCCATGGTGCTGACCGGCGTGAGGCATTTTAGGCATTGAGCGCCAGGGTTTTGGTAGTAGGTAGCGGGGGCCGCGAGCACTCCCTTGCATGGAAGCTGGCCGGTGATCCCGAAGTCGGCCAGGTCCTGGCCGCGCCCGGTTCCGCGGCGATCGCGGGAGTCGCCGAGTGCCTCGATGTCGACCCCAACGATATAAGCGC
>JANQEO010000316.1 GCA_028278325.1 Candidatus Binatia bacterium | reverse complement strand
GAGGTCGGCTTCCAGGTCGAGATCCAGGTCGAGCATGTCGGGCGGGTATCCCGTTTTCTCGCAGACTATCTCGAGGACTTTCTGCTTGATCTGCTCGTCGTCGTCGCCTGCAGTCGCGGACGGTGCGGTATCTTTGCCGTTGCCGGTCTCGGGGGCGGGTTGCGTAGCGGCCGCTGTCTGTGTGCCGCCTGCTGCTGCGGGCTGGTCCGTGCGCCGCTCTTTGACGAATTGGATGGCGTGAGCGAGTGTCGGATAGTCGCGCAGCTTGAGGTTCTCGTCGCGCGGTATGCCGTATGCTTCCCGGATCGCCGCGAACGTTTCTGCTTGCTTGACCGTGTCGATACCGAGGTCGGCCTCCAGATCGAGATCGAGATCGAGCATGTCCGACGGGTAGCCCGTCTTCTCACAGACGATCTGTAGCACGGTGGCTTTGATTGCTTCGTCATCACTACCGGGCGCGCTAGCCGCAGCTGCGCTTTCCGGAGCGGCGGTCTCTGCGGGAGGGGGTGTCACTGACGTGGTCTCGGCTGATACCGCCGTGGCGCCGTTGCCGTGTATCGCAGCCAGGTCCGGGCAACGCTCCTTCACGAAGCCAATTGCATGAGCCAACGTCGGATAGTCGCGCAGTTTGAGGTTCTCGTCGCGCGGTATGTTGTAGGCCTCACGGATGGCCGCGAAGGTCTCGGCTTGCTTGACCGTGTCGATGCCGAGGTCGGCCTCCAAGTCGAGGTCCAGGTCGAGCATGTCGGTCGGGTAGCCGGTCTTTTCGGCCACGATGGCGAGAACACGTTCCTTTATCGCGTCATCGGTGCCCGCGGGTTTGGCGGCGCTCGAGGCAGCACCCGCTGCTGAAGCAGCCTCGGGCGGGGCGGTCGCCTCGACGGTCGCCGCCGGCTTTGCAGGCTGCGCGGCCTGCGAGGGTGGCGATACTCTGGACATGCCGGCCGCGGGCCCGGTGTCGACCACGCGCAGAGTGCGATCGACTACTTCGACTTGCGCGCTCGATTCCCCGCTCAGGCGTGCAAGCCAGTTGGCCCACGCTGATTGGTCGGTCACACGGGTTCGGTATCCGAGTTCGTCGGTATTCGGACGCTTGCCGTCGGGCGCTTCGACCAATCGAAGCAGCGACATGCTGATCTGAGAACCGAAACCGGCACCCAGCCTCAGGGCGTAACGTACCGGGTAGAAGCCGCCGCGTGACAGGTGGAGGTTGCCGAGCTCGGGATCGGGCTCGGCAAAGTTGGCCACCGGCGGGATCACGCCGGTCTCCAGCGCTTTGACGGCGACGACGTCTTCGATCCCCACGCCCATAGGGTGCCCGGTCAGGCCCTTGGTGTTGGCGATCACGATCGAATCCGCGTCGTCCCCGAAGACCTTTCGCAGACTGTGGATCTCGGCGGAGGCACTCCCGCCTCGTGCCGGCGTGTAGGTTTCGTGAGAAACGAAAACCAGCTCGCGTGCGATGCGGTGACGATCGATTCCGTATCGCTTCTCGGCGTTCGAAATCGTCTCCTCCATGATCCCGCTGATATGCTCGACGTCGAGGCGCGTGCCGTGGAAGGCGCTGTTGGCCGTCGTCGTGCTCAGGATCTCGCAGATGGGCCGCAAGCCGCGTTCGGCCGCGCCCGCTGCGTCCTCGATGACGACGGCCGCCGCGCCCATTCCCATGATCATGCCGTGACGCCTGCGGTCGAAGGGGAGGGCCGCTTTCTCGACGACATCGTCGGTTGCGGCGGCGCCGGAGGCCAGGAACCCCGAGCCGACCCATTCGATCAGATGGTCGCTGGTTACATCGTCTGCGGCGATGACGACCGCACGCTTGCAGCGCCCGGCGTTGATCCAGTCCTCCGCCACCGCGAAGGCTTGGGTGGTGCTGGCGCAGGCCGCGTTGATGTGGGTGTTCGGACCGCGCGCCCCGATGTACTCGGCGAACTGCGAATGTCCCATCGGCAAGCAGCGGAACAGGAAGCGTCTGTCGAACGTATAGGGCTCGTGCTCTATGGACTGCTTCACTTCGTGAATGCGGCGGTCGATCTCGTCGTGGAGAGTCTGGGCGTGCTCGCCGCTCTCGTCGAGGCGCGCCCTGAGGCTCTCTAGTTCCGCAAGCGCCGTTTCGCGGGCGTGCGCCTCGAAGTACTGGGTAAGCTCGTTCGCAAACGAATCGAAGCCGGGAAGTGCCGACGCGAAGATGATGGCTGTGTCATCTCTGAGATCGTCGGGCAGCATCCAGCGCTCCGGAAGCTTCGTGCCCTTGGTAGTCGTCTTGTAGTGCATCACCAACGGGATGCCGGCATCGCGCAGGGCGTCTATGCCCGCGGCCATCGCCAGTTGGGTGCATATGTCGAGAGCCTCGACGCGCTCTGCCGAAACGCCGTACTCTTTGGTCAGATCGAGGTCGCCGCCTCGTGCGGCGAGTTTGATGACATCCTCGGAGCCTTCGATCGTCTCGAAGTGAGGATCTCCACCGTCGGACTTGACCAGCCGGGTGATGTTCTTGTCGACCATGGCATGGCGGAAGCGGGTAGGTATGAGGTCGATCCCCTGTCCGCCGTCGAGAATTCGCTGGATGTTGAGGTCGTCGAAGACCTGCGCGGTGCCGGGAAGTCCCAGCGCCGCACCAGTCACGACCTTGGGTCGGGTCGGAGCCGGTGCGGTCGTGCTCGGTCCCTCATAAATCTCGCGGCCGCGGTCGAGGAACTCGGCGAATAGCTTGCCCAACTCCAGATAGGTCTCAGTGCCTGCGGCAGGTGCCGGGGTGCGGGCCTGTGCCGCCGCCAAGCGTTGTTGCACCGACTGCACCGGGAGCGCCTGCGCCGGTGAAGCCGCCGGCTTCGGTTCTGCGACCTCCGGCACGGAGCCCAGACCGATGCCCGCCGCGTAGATTCCGCACAGTGCCTGGTTCAGGGAAGCGGCGTCGCCGGACTTTGGGTGGTTTGTGAAGAGGGCGACGACCCCTTCGCGGTCGCCGAGAACGTCCTCGACAAAACCGTGTAGAGCTTTCTTGGGACCCACTTCAACGAAGACGCGCGCTCCGGCTTCGTAGAGTGTCTCGAGACCCTTGACGAACTGTACGGGCGAGGCGACCTGCTCGGCCAGAATGTCGAGCATCTTTTCGTGAGCGTTCGGCCCCACCGGGTAGAACTCGCCGTTTACATTGGCGACCAGCGGGATCGACGGGGCCTGGAGGTGCAGACGCTGCAAGGTCGCGCGCAGCGGCTCGCTCACCGGGGCCACGATGGAGCTGTGGAAGGCATGACTGACGGGAATGGGTATGGCCTGAAATTCTCTCTCTACGAAGATCTCCATCGCCTTGTCGACTGCTTCGCTCGCGCCGCCGACCACCGCTTGGCTGCGGCTGTTCAAGTTGGCGACGACCACGTAACCGTCAACGGATTCACAGATCTTTTCGATCTCTTCGAGCGGAGCGAAAACGGCGGCCATCTTCCCGTTATCCTCGACCGACAGGTGCGCCATCTCCGAGCCGCGTGCGCTCACCGCTTCGAGAGCCTCGTTGAAGGGCAGCGAGCCGGCTGCTACCAGGGCACCGTACTCCCCAAGGCTGTGCCCCATGACCATATCGGGCTGTATGCCGTAGGCAGCCAGCATCCGGGTCAGCGCAGCGTCGACCGTCAACACGGCTGGCTGCGTGATCTCGGTGCGCCGGAGGTCAGCCTCGCATTTCTTTATGGCTTCTTTGTCTTCGGGGTCAGTGAAAATGTACTCGCTCAACGGTTTGTCGATGAGCTTCGACATGACCGCATCGGCTTCATCGAACAGTTCGGCAACAACGGGCTCGGACTTGCGCAGCCCGGCGAGCATGTTGGCGTATTGGGAGCCCTGCCCAGTATAAAGGAAGGCGATCTTTCCCGGCTCGCCCGAGCCCCTGAACACGCCTTGAGGCTTGAGGGCCTTCCACATGGCAGCCTGATCCGACTCCAGTGCCTTGAGGGCACGTTCCCCCTTGGCCGCGAGTTCTTTCGCGTCACCGAAATCGATGGCGATGCGTTCCGGCGCGCGCAGGTCGGCTTCGGCCGGCGGCTCCGGGTTAGGTGTCTGGCCACCCTTGGCTCTTTCGACTATCGGCGAGAGCTTGTCGCGCAACTCCGATGCACTGGCCCCGCCCAGCACGACGGCCCCGCGCAACGGCGCCTTGAGGCTGGCTCCCGAGCCCCCGTTGCCGCCGGAGAAGGACCGCGGCACCGACACCGTCGTGTCGCCACCGTTGCTGGTGAGCATGCCGGGAACGTGCTGCTCGATTACGGCATGGAAGTTGGTTCCGCCGAAACCGAAGGCGCTGACACCCGCACGGCGCGCGCCGTCCTTGGTCTCCTCCCACGGTTTCGTTTCGCTGTTGACGTAGAAAGGAGAGCGATCCCAGTCGATGTTGGGGTTGGGCTTGTCGAAGTGCAGGCTTGCCGGCAACACGCCTTCGTGGACGGAAAAGACCGCCTTCAGCAAGCCGGCCGCGCCGGCCGCGCCCTTGAGATGACCGAAGTTCGATTTGACGGAGCCCAAGGGGATGGAGCGGGGCAAGGGATCGGATTCACCGAATACACCGCTCAACGTGTCGACCTCCACGACGTCGCCAACGCGCGTGGAGGTGCCGTGGCCTTCGACCAGCCCGGCCGTGCCCGGAGATAGCCCCGCGCTGCGCCAGGCTCTCTCGATCGCGAGCCTCTGTCCGGTTGGGTTGGGCGCGGTAATGCCCTTGCCCTTGCCGTCGCTGGAGCCGCCGACACCACGTACTACCGCATAGATCTTGTCGCCGGCCTTCTCTGCATCGGCGAGTCTCTTTAAAAGGAAGAACGCCGCACCCTCGGCCATGACGAAGCCGTCGGAACCGTCGGCGTAGGGGCGCGTGCCGGTGGCCGACAGCGCACCGATCTTGGAGAACTTGACGAAGGGCGAAGGGCCCATGTTGCGGTCGACTCCACCGACCAACACCGCGTCGTATTCGTCTTCGTGCAGACCCTCTACCGCGGCGTCGAGAGCCGCGAGGGCGGAAGCGCAAGCCGCGTCGCAGACGTAGTTGGGGCCGTGCAGGTCGAAGAGGTTGGCGATGCGGCCCGGCATACAGTTGGCAAGCTCGCCGGGCATCGTGTCCTCGGTGTTCTCGGGCGTCGCTTCCGCGATTCGCTCGTAGAGTTCGCGGGTGATCACGTCTTGGCTAGCTTTCGGCAGCTCGCTGAAGGCACCGACCTGGGACAGGGCGCGCGCGTATTCGGGGAAGAAGATGCGCAGCGCCGTGATGTAGTGTTTGTCGCCGGCCATGGCGGTGCCGACTACGATGGCAGTTCTGTCGTTGTCGATGGGACGGTCGGGCCAGCCGTAATCCATCATCGCCGAGCGCGCGCATGCGACGGCCCATTTCTGCGCCTCGTCCATGGCATCGCTGACCTTGGGCGGGATCGGCAGCTTCCACTTCATGGGATCCCATTCCCAGTCGCGCACCCAGCCGCCGAGCTTGGAGTATGTCTTGTCGGGCACCGACGGATCGGGATCGTAGTAGAGTTCGGGATCCCATCTTCCTTCGGGAATGTCGGTAATGCTGTACTTGGCGTCCTTGATGTTCTGCCACGCCGTTTGTGCGTCCGGTGCATCCGGCAAGATGGCGCTGACTCCGACGATGGCGATGGCTCTGTTAGCAGGTGTTGTCATCTGGCTCCTCTCAACTGCTACGAAGTATCAACCGGCGGCTGCGGCGCTCTGCTGAATCTGCCTGTCGTAGAGCGCATCCCCGATGTGATCCATGTCGACGATCAAGCCGGCCTGTGCTTGCTCGATCGCGGCAAGGCCTATGCGCTTGCCGAAATCTTCGACGTCGCCCGCCGCCAGGCCGTCGGCACCGACTGTCCAGCGGACGCCTTCGATGGCGATCTTGGATGCCGCCTCACGGGCAAACACCCGGGCGACGGCCGCGATCACCGACACATCGAAGCGGTGGTCCGACTTGGCCGGCAGTTCTCCTTTGTTGGCAGCGGCCGCACGCAGGGCTGCCGCCGACGCTACCTCTGCATAGGCGGCCCACTCGCCGATCCGGAAGAGGATGTGCTGATTGCGTGTCAGTCGGGCGCTGCGTGCCAACTCGAGAATCTCGGCGAGAGCGTGCAGGGCAAGAGCGGCAATGCCGGCCCCACAGTTGTCGTCGGCCCTCGCGATCTTTTCCATCTCGTTGGCCGCATCGTGGTAGTGGGCCCCTCGTGTCTTGAGATGCTGTTGCCAGCGGTCGCGGGCAATGGTCATCTCCATGATCTCCGAGGTTCCCTCGTAGATCGTGGTGATGCGGACATCACGCTTGATCTTTTCGACCATGTACTCGCGCGTATAACCGTATCCTCCCAAGGCTTGGATACTGGCGTCGGCGGCGAGATTGCCCGCTTCGGTGGCCATGTACTTCGCGATGGCACCCTCGGTTGCCAGACCGCTCTCGGCGCCAAGTTCATCGAGTTGCGATGCGGTTTGCTCGATATAAGCGCGTGCAGCCTCGAGGCGCACCGCGTGCGGCACGATGAGCTTGTGCGTGTAGCCTTGTTTGTCGGACAAGGGCCCGCCGGCCTGGATTCTTTCCTGAGAGTAGGGAATGGCCCTGTCGAGAGCGGCCCAGCCGCCGCCCAGCCCGAACGCTGCGACCATGAGGCGGGTGTAGCCGAAGACGGCCTGAGCTTGCTGCAGTCCTTGTCCTTCGACGCCGCCGACCAGCCGGTCGATGTCGACGTAGACGTCGTCGAGGGTCAGAGCCGCAGTGTTGCTGGCTCGGATACCGTGCTTGTCTTCGGGTTTCTCATGATCGAAGCCTTCGGTGCCTTCTTCGACCACGAACCAGCTCGGTCCGCCCGGCGCATTGGCAAGTATCGTCGTGACCTGGGCTACGCCGCCGTTGCTGATCCACTGCTTGCGGCCGTTGAGTTTGTAGCCGACCACCTGGTCGCCGTCGATGACCGGCGTCGCGGTTGTTTTCAAAGCCGCAAGGTCACTGCCGGCAGCAGGCTCGGTTGCACCGTAAGCCATGAGATTGCCCTTCTCGGCGATCGCGGAAAGCCAGCGCTTCTTCTGATCCTCGGAGCCGCCTACGCGGATCGGATCGCTGCCGAGAAAGGTTGCGAGCAGACCGGTTGCTACGCCGATGTCGACACGGGCGAGTGCTTCGCAGAAACGGTAGACGTCGACGGCACCGCCGCCCATTCCCCCGTACTCTTCGGGCACGAACAAGAGCTGGAAGCCGAGTTCCGGGCCGCACATCTCGCGCACGACTTCGAGCGGCATCTCGTCGCGCTCGTCGCAGTCGAGAAGGAATTCATCAGTGAGCCTGGCCCCCGCGAACTCGCGCAGGGTCTCCATGGCCATGTCCAACGTCTCGTGATCGAGACCTGCAGGCATAGGCGTCTCCTCGCACTAGCAGTTTGGGTCCCCGGGGGCGGCAAACCCGTTCGGCAGATGCCGATGCCGGGCGAGGAGTACCCGCTAGATCAAAAATCCATCTTCTCGCGATTGGGTCAGCGACTCAAGGGAAAAACGCCGCCGCCGTCAGGTTTACGCAACTCTCACCAGGCCTTGCACAATCCCGGTTCATGGCCGCGGCCCGAGGCCGGTTAGTCCGCGGTCGTTCGGGCTGCCTTTGAGCCGAAAAGGCGCTCCCGGGCCGTCTCCGAGATGGCGATCATGGCCGGGTGCTTGAGCTTTCTCTCCACCGAAATCGCGTAGAAACGCTCTTTGACCTTGTCGGTACGACCGACGGGCTCGACCGAGTATTGCTTGCTGATCTCGGCTTCGATCGCCGAGGGTCCGGCGAACACGCCCGCGCCGGCCTGCCCGAATACCTTGAGCAGCGCACTGTCTTCGAACTCGCTGGCCACGCGAGGTGTTATCCCGACTTTGGCGAACCAGTGTTCCAGGTCGCGTCGCATGGTCGTGTTTGCCGTCGGCAACAACATGGGCACTCCGTTGAGACAGGTGGGAAAGCGTCCCTTCAGCCGCGGCCCGTGCTTGTTGCTCGCAAAGAACGTTACTCCGCAGGAACCGAGCAGATGGCTCGACGCGCGGACACTGACAGTCGGTGGAACCGGGCCATCCGACAACACCATGTCCAGAGAATGAATGGCCAAGTCGGCGATCAGGTTCTCCGACTTACCCTCGCGGCAGATCACTGATACCGGCGGGTCCAACGCAAGGGCAGGCGCCAACAGCCGGTATGCAATCAGCTTAGGCACGACATCGGCGATGCCTATGTTCAGTCGCTCATGCTGTGCCGTCGGTCTTCCCTTGACCACGTCGAGGAGTTCGCGCCCCGTGGCGAAGATCTCGTCTGCGTAGCGAAAGACCGTCTGGCCGAAGTCGGTCAGCACGAGGTTGCGCCCCACACGCACGAAGAGCTTTTCGCCGAGAGCTTCTTCGAGGGCTCTCATCTGCCCGCTGATGGTCGGCTGGGCCAGCCTGAGCTCGTCGGCGGCTGCCGTCACGCTTCCGGTGCGGGCGATGGTCCAGAAGTAGAGAAGGTGGTGGTAGTTCAGCCATTCCATTGGGGCACCTCCGAGCGGAGAATCTATATATCAAGGTATCGAAAAAACCAAAATGAAGGATTAAATTATCTATTTGATGAAAGCGATGAGGGTGCCTATTATCGAGTTCATGAAGGCCGGGTTAAGGCCTCGACCGAACAAGACGGAGGTACACCGATGTTGAATGACGCTTTGGAGAAACGACGCCTTGGCCTGGAAGCCGAGTACTTCGCCCGTGAGAACGAGCGAAAAATCATGGAGCTCAAGAGATCCAGAGGACCGACCGATAGTTCGGGTAGGTTGCTCGAACTCGGTGTAAGCGACGACATGCTGGGCGTTCTGGGGTTCCTTCCCCTGTTCGAAGTTGCGTGGAGCGACGGCCGCCTCGACGATGCCGAGCGCGACGTGCTGCTCGAGATCGCACACGGGTCGGGTGTCGAGGCCAATAGCGCTGGAGGCCGCCTCCTCGCCAGTTGGATCCGGGCTCAGCCCGACCCGGAGTTCCACGAAGCCTGGATGGTCTACGTTCAGGGTTCCGTCGAAACCTATGACGGTAGCGGCTCCGGTAAAGACCGCGGCGAAGTGCTTGCCGGTGCTCACAAGGTAGCTCGTAGTTCGGGCGGCATGCTGGGACTGGGTTCCGTGTCCCCGGCCGAGCGCCGTGTGCTCGACGACATCGAGCGAGCACTCGCCGCATAACCTTTACTCCCACAATCGAACGGATTCTCCTCCAGCCCCGGTGATCGGAGTTGCTCCGGCAACTCCGACGCTGGGGCACAATCTATCTTCGATGATGAATTACGCTTCGTATCCTGACGCAGGAATAAGGGTTCTTACCGTTGGAGCTGATCGTCTCCTCCGCGGGTCGAGCGCCTTCGCTGCGTGGCTTTCGATCCCGACTCTGATTATAGGGCTGGCGGTACTTGCTTGCGGCACGAGCGTGCGGGAGAGCGCGACCGGACTTTTCGCACGCGCCGAGGTAGCGGGGTCGGTCCCATGCTAGACAACCTTGCCAAAGATCGAAGGGGCTTGGGCTCGTTGCGGCCCGGACGGCCGTCGATGGGTATCGCGATGGCCAGGATGGCAGCGGCCATGGGGTTCTTGTGGGTTGGTCTCAACGGTGCCGACCCTTCGGCCTGGATCATTGCGGCCCCCGGCTGTGCGGTCGCGCTGTTCGCCGGTCACAAACTCGGTCGCGATTTTAGACATCGTGTACGGTTTCTGGCTGTCCCCGGCTTTGCGCGATACTTCATCGCGTCGTCTTGGAATGGGGGGATCGACATCGCTCGGCGTGCCCTCGACAGTGCTCGTCCTCTGGACCCTCACATCGATGTTTATCGCACGCGGCTGCCTGCAGGCACCCCGCGTGCGTTTTTTTGCATCACCATCAGCCTACTGCCGGGAACTCTCGTAGCCGCAGTCGATGAGGACTTGCTGACGATCCATTTCATAGGTGACTCGCGACAAGCTGAAAGCGAGTTGCGGCGTCTAGAGGACCACACCGCTTTGCTCTTCGGCCTGGAGACGGTCGGGCAGTCGGGGGACAGATCGTGAGCGGATACCTTTTGATCGTTGCCCTTGTGCTGCTCCTGACCATGGTGGTCGGACTGATTTACCTGGCCCGCGTGGCTGATCCTTCCAACGCCGTGCTCGTGGCTCTGCTGTTCGGAACGACGGGCGTGGCGATCACGCTTACCTTGGGCTATGCGCTCGGCATCCCTGGCGCCATCGATGTCGCCCTGGTGCTCGCGCTGCTGAGCGCGATCCTCGGTGTGACCTTCGTGCTGCGCGGCACACCCGGGTCTGATCGTGAGGTCCCACGGTCATGAGTATCCTCGATGTGCTCTCCGCCGCCTTGCTGGTTACGGGAGCGTTCTTTTTCATTACGGGCACTGTCGGTTTGGCGAGGTTCCCTGACCTGTATTGCCGGCTTCACGCGATTACGAAGGCGGACAACCTCGGTCTCGGGCTTACGGTGCTCGGGTTGCTGTTTCATGCCCGCGATGGACTCGAGGCCTTCAAGCTCGTGTTGGTCTGGCTGTTCGTGCTGACTGCGAGCGCTTGCGTTTGTTTTCTGGTCGCCAACGACGCTCTTTCGCGCGAGCGTAGCTCCGCTGACGAGGAAGCATGATGCTGGCGGCCTTCGACATCGTCTTGGTCATGGCGACGCTGTGGCTGGGCTGGAAGACAGTAGCCGACAGGGACTCCTTCCGAGCAATCGTGCACTTCGTGGCACTCGGTCTGTTGGTCGCCATGGCTTGGGTGCGTCTCCGTGCGCCAGACGTTGCGTTGGCGGAAGCCGCGGTGGGCGCGGGACTGACCGGTGCCCTCGTACTTTCCACGGCCGCGGCCGTGGGCGGCGACGGCCCGGCCGACGTGAGCGGACGCAGGCCGGGGGCTCGAGTTCTCAGCGCCGTCGCCTCGGCACTGGTGTTCGTGGTGCTGAGCCACGCTCTACTGGCCCTGCCGGTATCCACTCCCGGTCTGACCGCCGAGGCGCTGGTCAGGCTCGATGTCAGTGGCGCCGACAACCCGGTCACGGCCGTCCTTCTCAACTATCGTGGCTACGACACTCTTCTCGAAATCGCTGTCCTGTTGATCGCCGTGATCGCCGTCTGGAGCATCAGAGGACACGGGGTCCGCGCTAGCCATGGCCTCGTAGAGGCGCCGCTCGTTTCTGCGTTGGTGCGCACCGTTGTTCCCGCCCTGGTGATCTGTGCAGCTTACCTGCTTTGGAAAGGGGCGTTCGCTCCCGGCGGTGCCTTTCAGGGTGGGGCACTTCTCGGTGGAGCGTGCGTGCTGTTGCTCGCAACCGGCCGGACTCCGCCGACTCTGACCAGTGAGTACAACAAGGCCTTGTTACGGGCGGGTTTGGCTGCCGGAACCTCGGTGTTCTTGGGAGTGGCTCTGTTCGTAATGGCGCAGAGCGGTGGGCTTTTAGAGTATCCGACCGGCGAGGCCAAAGTCTGGATCCTCATCATCGAATCGGCCGCGACGGTCTCGATCGGCCTGACGCTCGGGGCTCTTTATATCGGCGGAAGGCCTGTGCGGGAACAAAGTCTTGCGAGCAAGGACTCGGACGATGGAAGCTGAGTTCACCACTACGCTTTATATGCTTGGCGCTGCGGCTCTGTTCGCAATCGGGCTGTTCGGCTTACTCGACTGCGAACATGCTATCCGGCGTGTGCTGGCCGTAAACATCATGGGCACCGCAGTGTTCGTCATTTTCGTAGCCATCGCGGAGCGTACGCCGGGGTCGATTCCTGATCCCGTTCCGCATGCCATGGTATTGACCGGTATCGTCGTAGCCGTTTGCGGCACGGGTCTGGCCCTGGCCCTTGTCCGCCGAATCGACGACCGGACCCATGCGAACGAGGCGCAGCACGAGGCCGAATGAGCACATCGGTCCAATTCGTCATGCCGCTGTTGGTAGCGGTCCCGATAGTGGGCGCAGTGCTGTCGTTCCTCTTCGCGCGCACTGCCCGTTGGGTTGCGTTGGCCACCTTGGCGGTGTTCGCACCGCTATTGGCCGTCCTAATCCAGCATCTGCATCGGCATGGACCCTTACGCCACGAAATCGGTGGTTGGGGAGCGCCGCTCGGCATCGAGTTGGCGGGTGACGGGCTGTCTTCGCTACTGTTGTTCGCGGTCTTCGCCGTCAGCGCAGTCGCGACGGTTTACTCATCTTGCTACTTCATCAAAGCGACACCTGCTGATGACGGCCAAGGTGCCAACGCACCACGCTATTTCTGGCCGCTGTGGCTATTCCTGCTCGCGGGTCTCAACGCCCTCTTCCTGTCGGCAGATCTCTTCAACTTGTATGTCACCCTCGAGTTGGTGGGCTTCTCCGCTGTAGCGCTGGTAGCGGTCGGCGGCGAGAGCAGTGCGGTGCGGGCGGCATTACGTTACTTGCTGGTAAGCTTGGCCGGCTCTCTCTTCTTCTTACTGGGTGTCGCTCTGATCTACGGGGCTCACTCGACGTTGGACCTCGGGCTGCTATCGTCGCTGGCGCCGTCCGACACACCATCGAAGGTAGCCCTTGCTCTCATGACAGCGGGTTTGCTGATGAAGGGAGCCTTGTTCCCTCTGCATTTCTGGCTACCACCCGCGCATGGGTCGGCTCCGGCGCCCGTCAGCGCGGCTCTTTCGGCTTTGGTTGTAAAGGGCCCCGTATACATCTTGCTGAGACTGTGGCTGGAAGTGTTCGGTGCTGACACCGGGCTTCTTGCCGGGCAGCTTCTCGGTGCCCTGGGCGCCGGCGCGATTCTTTGGGGATCACTCCAGGCCCTGACCCAGGATCGGCTCAAGATGCTCATTGCCTATTCGACGGTGGCTCAGCTGGGGTACCTGTTCCTGGTCTTTCCGTTGGCGGGCGACGCGCAGGTTGTCCGCGGTGCCGTAGCCGGCGTGGCGACGGTCGTGCTGGCCCACGCTTTCGCCAAGGCAGCGATGTTCTTATGTGCGGGCAACTTCATGAAAGTGCTGGGTCACGATCGTCTCGACGGCATAAGTGACGCCGTAGCCCCTGCTCGTGTTTCCTTCTTTGCGTTCGGCTTGGCAGGGCTGAGCATCATCGGGCTGCCGCCGAGCGGTGGTTTCGCCGGCAAGTGGTTACTGTTGACGGCGTCGTTGGAAAGCGGCCAATGGTGGTGGGCGGTCGTGCTCATTGCCGGCACTCTGTTGGCCGCCGCCTACGTCCTACGTTGTTTACGCTCGGCCTTTCTCGTGACATCCGGTGGTCCGGTGAGCGGCTACGTGCCGAACGTCATGCAGGCGAGCGCTTTTGCTCTCGCGTTGTTGGCCGCGACGATGGGTCTGTTTGCATGGCCGTCCATCGACGCCCTTGTCGGTGACGGTTGGCTGCATGGCGCCATCGTCGCGGTGGAGGGAGCATGGTAATTCCGTCGGAGATCCTGCTGCTGGGCATTCTGTTCAGCTCTTTGGTCACCGGCGTCGTGATCTTTTTCCTACCGGAGGAGCGTCACGGACTCCGGACCGGGCTCAACCTCACCGGGGCGGGCGTCAAGGTGCTCTTGGTGGTCGAGTTGCTGCGCGAGATCTACGAGGGCGCCTCGCACACGCTCAGGTGGACGATGCTGCCGGGTATCGACTTCGCGCTTGGCGCCGATGCCAACACCATGCTGTTCCTGAGTCTGTCTGCCCTGCTATGGCTGCTGACGACCATCTATGCGGTCGGCTATCTCGAGCACTCGCCGAACAGAAGCCGGTTCTTCGGTTTTTTCAGCTTGTGTGTCAGCGCTACGACGGGAATCGCGCTCTCAGCGAATCTGGTAACCTTCCTGATCTTCTACGAGCTGCTGACTGTGTCGACGTATCCTCTCGTCGTTCATCGAGGCACGCAGGCGTCGTTGAAGGCCGGCCGCAACTACCTCGCGTATACGCTCGGAGGAGGCGCCGTGCTGCTGGTGGCCACCGCGGCCCTCCACTTACTGGCCGGTCCCGTGGAGTTCGTCGAGGGGGGTGTTCTGGGAGAGTTTACGGATAGCCACGCTACTGAGTTGCGAGTGCTCTTCTGGCTGTTCGTTGTCGCTCTTGGGGTCAAGATCGCCATTGTTCCGCTCCATGGGTGGCTGCCACAGGCCATGGTCGCCCCGGCGCCGGTCAGTGCGCTCTTGCATGCCGTGGCCGTGGTCAAGGCGGGAGCGTTCGGCTTGATTCGTGTCGTCTACGACGTCTTCGGTATCGGGGTCACCGCCGAGTTGGGTTTGCTTCACCCGCTGGCGATCGTCGCCTCGGTCACGATCATCTACGGTTCTCTGCGTGCTCTTTCACAAGACGAGCTCAAGAAGCGTCTGGCTTATTCTACGGTCAGCCAGGTGTCCTACATCACCCTCGGTGCCGCCTTGTTTGGACCGGTCGCGACGATCGGAGGGCTCGTTCATCTCGTGCACCAGGGCATCATGAAGATCACGCTGTTCTTTTGTGCAGGTAACTATGCCGAGGAGTTGGGCGTGCATCGCATAAGCGAGATGAACGGCGTGGGGCGGCGCATGCCGTGGACCACGGTTGCTTTCACCATCGGCGCCTTCGGCATGATCGGCGTTCCGCCTCTGGCCGGCTACATCAGCAAGTGGTACCTGAAGAAAGGCGCGATCGTCGCCGGGGAACCGTGGGTGCCGCTGGTGCTGGCGGTCAGCAGCGTGCTCAACGCCGCCTACTTCCTGCCCATCGTCTACCGGGCTTGGTTCCAACCTGAGCCTCGTGAATGGCCCCAAGAAGCCGGTAACTCGCGGCCCTGGGAGACCAGCGTGCTCCTGATTGCCCCGCCGGTGATAACCGCTGCGCTGGTGGTCTACTCAGGCCTGTTCGCCGAGTCGCCGGTTAGTCCCCTGGCCTGGGCACAGCTGATCGCGCAAAGAGAGTATCCACTGCCATGAGCGCGCAAGCCATTACTTCCGTGCTGTTGGTTGTGGTCGTGGCGTTGCCCCTCGTTGCCGCCGCGGTTGTAGCTTTGAGCGGCAGCCGCAGACTGGGCGCGTGGCTCTCGGCACTGGCCGCCCTTCCTGCCTTCGCGCTGGCTGCGGTGGGGCAGACCGATGTCACGGTTACGCTTCCCTGGCTGGTTCAGAACACGGCGCTCGGCCTGGATGAAGTCGGGCGCGTGTTCCTCGGTTTTACCAGCGTGCTGTGGTTCGCGTCGGGTTGGTATGCATCGATGGCACTCGCCGACGAGGACGAACAGCCCCGTTTCCACATGTTCTTCCTTGCGGCCATGGCGGGAAACCTCGGCCTGATCATCGCACAGGACGTTTCGACCTTCTACGCCTGTTTTGCACTGATGGGTTTCGCCTCCGTCGGTCTGGTCCTACACCGCAACGACGCGGAAGCCGCCAGAGCTGCGAAGATCTACGTAGCCTTGGCCGTCGTAGGTGAGGCGCTGATCGTCGCCGGCCTCGCCTACATGGTCGCGACGGTCGGCAGCACACGTATCGAAGTACTACGAGCCGCCGATCCGATGATGGCTGCGGTGGTTTGCCTGCTGCTCGGCTTCGGAATCAAAGCAGGCGCATTGAGCCTTCACTTTTGGCTTCCTCTTGCGCACCCCGCAGCGCCCGTGCCCGCGAGCGCGGTGCTCAGTGGGGCCATGATAAAGGCCGGACTGCTCGGCTGGATCCGCTTCTTGCCGTTGGGGACGGCCGCACTTCCCGCACTCGGTCTCAGCCTGGTGGTGGCCGGGATGACGGCCTCCGTGTTGGGCGCAGCCGCGGGTGTTGCCCAACGCAATGCGAAGACCGTGCTTGCCTACTCCAGCATCAGTCAGATGGGCATCATCACTGTCGGTGTCGGCATCGGCCTCGTGAGCGCGCAAGCATGGCCGGCCATTCTTGCCTCGGTCCTCATCTATGCGACCCACCACGCGCTCGCCAAGGGAGCGTTGTTTCTCGGGCTCGGCCCGGCTCTGGCTGCAGAGGGCAGGGCCACCCGCATGGTCACATGGGTTGGAATGCTGGTGCCGGCTCTGGCACTGACCGGTGCACCTTTCACCAGCGGCGCTATCGCCAAGCTCGCACTGAAATCCAACCTGCAGTTTCTACCCGGCACGTGGCCGTCATGGCTGGGCGCAATACTGCCGGTCGCCGCAGTAGGGACGACTCTACTCATGCTCAGATTCCTCTGGCTGTTAGCGACAGCACCGGCCAAGCCGAGCGCGACCCGTGGGGTTGCCGTACCGTGGGCGGTTCTCGTCGGCGCTGTCGTGGTCGGCGTGTGGCTGTTCCCGGGCTCCTGGGATCTGGTTCCGACCAAACTTTCGCCTGCGAAGCTGTGGCTCGCCACCTGGCCGTTGCTCGCAGGGGGAAGCCTGGCTTTGCTCCCGATACTGCTGCGCCGCCTCGGTTTCCTCGCACCCCCGGTCACGATCCCGCCGGGTGACGTCGTCGTGCTGGGGGAACTCGCCGTGTCGCGCTGGCCGGGTCTTGGCCTGGCTGAGCGTCTTGCCTCGGCCTACTCCTGGTTCGCCGAGTCGATACATCGCGGCGGAAGCGGATTCGTGCTTCGTCTGAGATCCATCCTGCCGGCGCTCGAAGACGGTTTGTGTCGCTGGCAAGCGGCGGGGGCAGCCCTGGCCGGGCTCTCAATAGTGCTGTATCTGCTGCTCGTCCTCGCTTGAGGGCTCGGACTTCATATAGTGAAAACCGATAGGTAAGAGGGAATTATCTATTTGTCAGAATCCAGGCTGGTGCATATCATGACCTCAACGATAACTCCTCGAGACGGCGTCTAGTCGTCACGTTGCGAGCCGGAGGCACTTGAGATGCGACTGAGTGAAATGGAACTGGGGACCCCCCACGGTGCAATGAGCCCTTTGCCCCACGAATGGATCTGGCTGCTACTGGGCTATCGCGACGACACTGAACAGGCCCGCGAGCTGGCGGGTGCAGTCCACCGCCTTTCCATCCATACGGACGGAGAGCTGCCTATCGCACTCGTCTCGGCTCTGGGTTCGAATGGAACCTTGCGCTTGATGAGCGACTTGGGCCTGACGATACCTGCCTACCTCGACGATGCCGTATCGCCGCAGCTCGGAAGCATTGCAGCCGACGGATCAGCGTTCGTCGCCGTGGTCAGGAACGATCGTGTGATCGCCACGGCATCTGCTGGAGATCCGGAAGGATTGATATCAGTCGCGTCGCTTGCGTTGAACAGCTGCGGCATCGACTATATCGACCCCTCCCGCAATTTCTCATCCTTACCTACGGAGTACCACCCCACTTGGCAGGCGGCATGAGGCGTGAGCGGGGCCGGACGCGAGGCTCAGCGACCGGCGGCGATGATGCTGGAGAGTAGGAAGTATTCCTCCGTCGTTCCTTCCTCGTCTCCGAGGTTGACGTACCAGCCTTGCTCGCCGGGGAACTTCGAGCTGGGTAGTGAACAGCTCGTGGCGTGCTCGAGCTGGAAGTCGACCATCGTAATAGACGGGTTGTAGCCGAAGTCATAGTCGAGTCTGTACTTGGCGTCCGGGAGAGGGCTGCGTGCCCACTTGTAGTTGTTTACCCACATCTTCCAGAGTTCGCCCGCCTTATCGTAGATGTCGGTAGAAGGAATCCTGAACGTCTCCTCATCGATGTAGATGACTCGTTTGGAGTAGGC
>JANQEO010000305.1 GCA_028278325.1 Candidatus Binatia bacterium | reverse complement strand
TGGTGGGTGCTGACGGGATCGAACCGCCGACCCTCGCCTTGTAAGGGCGATGCTCTACCAGCTGAGCTAAGCACCCGTTGCTACGCAAACCGGCTGCGGTATGTGCGGCTGCAGCTGCGGACGGGGGCCGGTGGCCTTAATTGCCTCGTTGCCGATTGGATCGGGTAGACGGGAATTAGGGTCACTGCCTCCCAAGGGGCGCGCTAGTTTACGGCATCCTTCAGGGCTTTGCCAGCCTTGAAACCCGGCACTTTACTCGCCGCAATCTGAATAGGTTCACCGGTCCGCGGGTTACGGCCCATCCGCGCAGCGCGCTCCTTGACGGTAAAGGTCCCGAAGCCCACGAGCGATACCGAACTGCCTCCCGCCAGCGCGCGCGTCACGTTGTCGAGAACGGCGTCAACCGCCTTGGTCGCTTCCGCTCTCGAAAGACCGGCCGAAGCAGCCACTGAGTCAATGAGTTCTCCCTTGTTCATGCAGTCACCTTATGCGATTTAAGTTTGTCTTCAAATGCGGCGACCTAAGGTCGAAACCGCATCTCCGTTACCGCCCATGGAGCCGGACGATGGCTGACCCATACGGCGTTTGACACGGCGACCCGAGCCCAAGCGCCGTTGTACTTTTCGACCGGCGCTGTCGGAGCACTCGGTTAAAGCACGCGTAGCTTATACCAAGCGCCCTCTGGAGCGTCAACAAAGGTAGTAGTGATGCGGGTTTCAGCGACTAGTGCGGACGAACGTTGTCGGAACCTGGTTTGTCGTCGCCGGGTTGTGGACGAACCGACTCGGAGCCCGGTTTGTCGTCGCCCGGTTTGGACTTCCCTTCCTTTTCAGATTCGACCTTCGCGTCCGGTACCGGCATGTGCTTCAGCGCATGCTCGAACACCTCGTCGATCCACTTGACTGGAACTATCGTCAGCTTGTCTTTGATGTTCTTCGGTATTTCGGCAAGGTCCTTTTCGTTCTCCGACGGAATCAGAACCGTCTCGATGCCCCCGCGATGCGCCGCCAGGAGCTTCTCCTTGAGACCCCCGATCGGCAGCACTTCCCCGCGCAGAGTGATTTCGCCCGTCATGGCAACGTCGCTTTTCACGGAGATCTCCGTGAGCGCCGACACCAACGCCGTGCACATGCCGACGCCCGCGCTCGGACCGTCCTTCGGCGTCGCGCCCTCCGGAACGTGCACGTGCACGTCGAATTTCTGGTGGAAGTCTTCGTCGATGCCGAGCACTCCGGCGCGACTGCGGACGACGGTCATCGCTGCCTGAATGGATTCGGTCATCACGTCGCCGAGCTTTCCGGTGTGCGTGAGCTTACCCTTGCCGGGGACGACGGCCGACTCGATCGAGAGCAGCTCGCCGCCGACTTCGGTCCAGGCCAGGCCGGTGACCTGCCCGATCTGGTCATTCTCCTCGGCCTTGCCGTAGCGATACCGGCGCACGCCAAGGTACTTGTCCAGCCGCTTCGGCGAAATCTTGACGGTGCCTTCGCGCGGCTTGAGCAGGAGCTCCTTGACGACCTTGCGACACAGCTTGGAGATCTCTCTTTCGAGATTGCGAACGCCGGCCTCCCGCGTGTAGTGCTGAATGATGTCGACGACGGTCGCGCGAGTAATCGCGAGTTCGTCTTCCCTGAGACCGTTTTCCTTCATTTGCTTGGGAATCAGGTAGCGCTGAGCGATATTGAGCTTCTCGTCTTCCGTATAGCCTGGAATCCGGATGACTTCCATGCGGTCGAGCAGCGGCGCCGGGATGTTCAGGCTGTTGGCCGTGCACACGAACATGACGTCCGACAGGTCGAAGTCGACTTCGAGATAGTGATCGACGAACGTCGAATTCTGCTCCGGATCGAGTACTTCCAGAAGCGCCGACGAGGGATCGCCGCGAAAGTCCATGGCCATCTTGTCGATCTCGTCGAGGAGGAACAGCGGATTGCGCACCCCGGTCTTCGAAAGGTTCTGGATGATCTTACCGGGCATCGAGCCTATGTAGGTCCGACGATGGCCGCGAATCTCCGCCTCGTCGCGGACCCCGCCGAGAGACATGCGCACGAACTTGCGGTTGGTCGCACGGGCGATGCTCTGACCCAGCGAGGTCTTGCCGACCCCGGGCGGTCCGACCAGGCAGAGGATCGGTCCTTTGAGTCGCTTCACCCGTTGCTGAACGGCGAGGTATTCGAGTATCCGTTCCTTGACCTTCTCGAGACCGTAGTGATCCTCCTCGAGCACGCGCTCAGCGCGGTTGAGGTCACGAATCACCTTGCTGCGCTTCTTCCAGGGCGCCTTGACGAGCCAGTCGACGTAGTTGCGCACGACCGTCGCTTCAGCGGACATCGGCGACATCAGCTTGAGCTTGTTGAGCTCGGACGTCGCCTTCTCTTTTGCCTCTTTCGGCATTCCCGCCTTTTCGATGCGCGCCTCCAGATCCTGCAGTTCGTTCGGCGCATCCTCCATCTCGCCGAGCTCTTTCTGGATCGCCTTCATCTGCTCGTTGAGATAGTACTCACGCTGGCTCTTCTCCATCTGCTGTTTGACACGTCCGCGAATGCGCTTCTCGATCTGCAGGACGTCGATTTCGCCCTCGATGATGCCGAGGATCTGTTCCAGCCGATCCTTGACGTCGTGTATCTCGAGGATTCGCTGCTTCTCGGAGAGCTTCAGCGACATATGCGCCGCGACCGTGTCGGCGAGCCGACCGGCCTCGTCGATTCCGGACAGCGAGGTCAGTATTTCGGGCGGGATTTTCTTGTTGAGCTTAACGTATTGCTCGAACTGGGCGATGATCGAGCGGACCAGCACGTCAACCTCGCGCTCGTCGTGACGATCGTCGTCGGTGAGCGGCTGGATGTCCGCGGCGAAATGGTCGGCCACGTACAGGCGATCGACCTGTGCCCGCTCGCTGCCCTCGACGAGCACCTTGACCGTCCCGTCGGGCAGCTTCAGCAGCTGCAGGATGGTCGCAACCGTTCCGACTTCGTACAGATCACCGGGCTCGGGATCGTCGAGATCGGCCTTCTGCTGGGCAACGAGGAGAATCCGCTTGCCGCTGTTCATCGCGCGGTCGAGCGCGACGATCGACTTCTCGCGGCCGACAAACAGCGGGATGACCATATGCGGGTAAACCACAACGTCCCGCAGCGGCAGAACAGGGACAGTCCCCGGCTGGCTGCCGTCATCGCTGACGATCACGTCCGTTCGTTTTTCCATTTCGTCTTCTGACACTGCACGGATCCTCTGGGTGAGAATGGTTGGAACCGGAAGATGGCGGATTTCCAGAGCATACCGGGCCTTTCCGCCCCGCTGTGAGAATTGCGTCCGGAAATTGTCAAATCAAGCGGCACGAGACAGTCGAATCCGGGCCGCTGGGTACGGGGCCCTGGCCGGCCCGTCTCCGGATGCTGCCAAAACCGGACGCATTGCGGACCGGTCTGCGGGCTAGCAGCGTGTCGAAGCAGCCTCAGGCGGGTACCAGACAAGGCGAAAACGGGTTCAAAAGCGCAGCGGAAAAGTCAGTACCTGAGCGTTTTCAATCCGTTTTCAAGGCCGTATCGTGCCGGCTGAGGCTGTTTCAACATGCTGTTAGTCCGAACCCGTGGGCCGAGCCTGTTGTTCGATGTTGACCGTCGGCGGCTCGTCAGACTCGTAAATCACGTAGGGCTTGTTCTCGCCCTCTACGACGGCTTCGTCAACGACCACCTTCTTTGCCGTCGTGCTCGACGGCAGATCGTACATGGTGTCCAGTAGCACGTTCTCGAGAATCGTCCGGAGTCCGCGAGCACCGGTCTTCCGCTTCATTGCGCGGCGGGCGACGGCTCGCAGTGCGTCTTCGCGAAACTCGAGTTCGACGCCTTCCATGTCGAACAGTTT
>JANQEO010000297.1 GCA_028278325.1 Candidatus Binatia bacterium | reverse complement strand
CTGCCCCCAATTGAAGGGGATTGAGACGGAGCGCAAGTGCCCCTGCGGGAGGTCCGTTGCGTGCTTCCGATGCCCCGAATCGAAGGTGATTTAAGCTCGTGTTACGTCGCGCGCTGTCTCAGAAATCGCGTCTGGACGTGTTTGGGGAGGTACGCTGGCAAATGTTTCGCGCGGAGCAAGGAGGCTAGCGATCCCCGGGCTGTATGGGGCGCGAAAGGGACGAGTGGAGAGAAGTCGAGCCGGCGTGCTCGCGGGATGGCCGAGGGGGATGAGCCGCAGTCGAGCACCGAGGGAGGGAGAAGTGAGCGCAAGAGGCGGATGGCCTTTGCGCTGGTATATCGGGTGTAGCGCTCGGCATCGTGGCCGCGGCGGTGAGATGGAGCCACGGATGGCAGCCGCCCGAAGGGGGGGTATGGATCACGACGGCGACATGCTTGCCGGCGATCTGTCGGGCGGCTGGCCATCGCCGCATCGGGGCCCGATTCAGGGTTTGAGCGAAGCTGGGCTGCCCGAGCAGCCAAAGGGTCATCAGATCACGGGAGTCGAAGGCAAAGTCGAGAAAGGCCGGGAAGTCGCGGAAGGGCTCGACTGGCGGGTTCTGCGCCTCGTCGAGGACCCACACGGGCAAGACATTGCGTCCCTCGGCCAGCGCCAGGATACGCGCCTTGGTCGATCACCAGGCGCGTGGCCCCCCTGTTCAGAACCGCCTGTTCGAGCACCCCCGTGATGTCCAGAGCACCCTCACCGGGGCAGAGTGCTGCTCGATCATCGCAATTCCTGGCAGTACGCGCGCCATAGGCCGTTCCCCTCTGTCGTCGCGATGGTATTTGCACGTACCGCGATAACAAAGGACGACCGGCCTATCTTTTTGCCCCTCTGTCTCGCTAGCGCAGAGGAGATATTCCTAGTGCAGCAGTGCCAATGTCCCGAGACCGTCTCAGGTCGTTGTCGTTGACGTTGTCGTAACCGAGGACCGAAATGCATTTCGGACATGAGCAACTCGATGTTTCCCGGGTGTCGATGCGGTACCTGGCTTGGGCGTACGCAGTGGCCAAGCGTTTAAGAGGCA
>JANQEO010000290.1 GCA_028278325.1 Candidatus Binatia bacterium | reverse complement strand
CAGATGGTTACGGAAGCCCAAGCGGCTTGCGAGTTCGAAGGACTCGGCGTCGGCGGTCATCTCGGCCATGGTTCCTTCCGCGACGACCCGGCCGCCGTCGAGCATCATCACGTCGTTGCCCAGGGCCTGTATCTCCGCGGTGGAGTGTGTGACGTATATCATTGGAATCTGCAGCTCGGCGTTGATGCGCCTCAAGAACTTCAGAATCGGCCTCTTCAGTCCGGCGTCGAGCCCCTGCAGGGGTTCGTCCAATACAAGCAGCCGGGGCGAAATCAGGATCGCCCGCCCGATCGCCACCCGCTGGGCCTCTCCGCCGGAGAGGCCGGCCACATCGCGTGCCAGCATGTCACCTATCTGCAGCAGATCGATGATCTCGGCGACGCGGAAGCGACGCTGGTGTTCGGGTACTCTCCTCCAACCATACAAGAGGTTGTCGTCGACGGTCATGTGAGGGAAGAGACGCGGCGCTTGGAACACGCAGCCTATCCTGCGCTTCTCCGGCGGCAGCGAAACGCGCTTACTCGAATCGAAGAGCAGCTCGTCGCCTATACGAATGTGTCCCCTGTCCGGCTTGGTCAAGCCGCATATCGTCTCCAGAAGAGTGGTCTTGCCCGAGCCCGAAGGGCCCAGCACCCCGGTAACATTCTCACCTATGCTCGCCTTGGCTCTGAGTTCGAACGCGCCCCTGCGCTTCGTAATGTCGAATTCGAGCATCGCGCTATCTCCACCTCGGAGCCGCGGTTCTCGTGCGACGAACCATGTACTCGCTGGCGGCGACGGCGGCGACCGAAACGATGAGTGAAAACACGACCAAGCGCAGCGCTGCATCCTCACCGCCGGGCATCTGCAGAAAGCTGTATACAGCCAAAGGCAGGGTACGGGTCTCGCCGGCGATGTTGCCGACGAAGGTTATGGTGGCTCCAAACTCACCGAAGCCACGAACGAAGGCGAGCAAAGATCCGGCCGCCAGCCCCGGCGCGGCCAAGGGAAGGGTTACGGTGAAGAAAGTCCGCAAAGGGCCGGCACCGAGGGTGCGTGCTGCCTTCTCGAGACCCGGGTCCACCGATTCCATGGAGATTCGTACGGAACGAACCAGTAGTGGAAAAGCCACTACACCCGCGGCAAGTGCTGCACCCTTCCAGTCGAAGGCAAAGGCGAGGCCGAAGGTCTCATAGAAAAATCTCCCTACCGGCCCGTTGCGGCCGAACACTACCAACAACACATAGCCGGTAACCACGGGGGGCATGACGAGAGGAAGATTGACCAACGAATCGAGAACGATCTTCCCCGGCATGCCGGGCCGCGACAGCAACCACGCTACGCCAACGGCGAAGGGGAGTATGAGCAAGGTGGCCGCTACGGCTACCTTGAGAGAAAGGGCCAGGATGCCGAGTTCTTGAGGGGTCACGCTCAACGCCTCTCAGGGCCCGCCCAGGATTCTGAAACCGTACAAAGAAAACACTTCGGCGGCTTCATCTCCCTGCAGGAATTCGAAGAATCGGACCGTGGCTTCCGATCCGCCTGCGCTCACCATCGCCGCCGGGTACACGATCGGCGGATGCAGGTCCTCGGATATGTTCATGACGATGTCGAGGCGGGCGATTCGGTCGCTCGAGGTGACGTCGCTGGCATAGACGACGCCCGCCTCACACTCGCCCCTCTCGACCAAGGCCAATACGGCCCTTACATCGGCGGTCTCTACGACTTTACCCGAGAGTTTCGGCCACCAGTCCATTGCGATGAGCGCCGCCTTTGCATAGATGCCAGCCGGAACTGCGTCGACCTGGCCCAAGGCCATGCAGTCGGGCGGCGACTGGCCTCTCTCCTTGTAACGCCCGCGCGGCGCCACCATGACGAGAGTGTTTCCGAGCAGGGGGCTGCGGCTACCGGCATGAATGAGATCTCTGTCCTCCAGCCAATCCATCCACTCTTGGTTTGCAGCAACGAAGATGTCGGCCTCCGCTCCTGCTCCGATCTGCCGGGCCAACACCGAGGTCGCCGCGGCGTTGATGATGATCCGCGATTCCCGGGAAGCCTGGTAGCGTGCGGCCACGGACGCCATCGCCGTCTCGAGGCTCGCCGCCGCGAAGACCCGCACCGTCTCAGCCTCTCGTGAGCCGGCGCACCCCGTCGAGTAGCCTGTCACGACGACGAGCAGTAGGCCGGCTCTTGCGACGTCCACCAGCATGCATCGGACCCCAGCCATGCACACGCTGACCGCGGATAGTGCAAGGCGGCGCCGAGGTCAACGCTGCGGACTGTTGCGCAGGCAAGGCGACAGAGCTTAACATCAGCGGTGCGGAGTGCGCCGGCTTCGTCTTGTCCATGAACGACACCGACAAAGGTACCACCGAGGAGGCAATCTCCACCCTTCTCGCCCAGAGCATCTCCAAGTCCTTGGACCGCCGCACGAGCAGACTTGTCAAGGGAATGATCGGGGATGCCCTGTCGATGGTAGAGAACGGTATCGAGATGGCCGATCTCAAGCTCGTCGCAGCGGCCTTCTCCGAGATCCGCGACGCCCTCGAACGTTTCGGGCCTTATCGCGCCACCCGCAAGGTCACCGTGTTCGGATCCGCGCGCACGGCGCCCGATGAGGCCGACTACGCCCTGGCCCGCAACTTCGCTTCCAAGATCGCCGATGCCGGTTTCATGGTCATCACGGGAGCCGGACCGGGCATCATGGAGGCCTGCCAACGAGGAGCCGGCCGCGAACGAAGCTTCGGCGTGAACATCAGACTTCCTTTCGAGCAGGACGCCAATGAAGTAATCCGCGGCGACGCCAAGCTCGTCGAGTTCAAATACTTCTTCACGCGCAAGCTGTTCTTCCTCAAGGAAGCGTCAGCTCTGGTCCTGTTTCCGGGCGGCTTCGGCACCCACGACGAGATGTTCGAGTGCCTGACCCTCATCCAGACCGGCAAGAGTCAGCTGATTCCCGTCATCTGCCTGGATGTCCCGAGAGGCACCTTCTGGAAGACTTGGGACCGATACATGCGCGAGCATCTCTTGCGCAAAGGGCTGATAAGCACCGACGATCTGGCCTTGTTCAAGATCACCGACGATGTCGACGAAGCCGTGCGCGAGGTGACTTCCTTTTTCCGCGTATACCACTCTTCGCGCTTCGTCCGCGACGAGTTCGTCATCCGCCTCAACCATGAGCTTCCCGTCGAAACCGTCGACCGTCTCAGCAAGGATTTTCCCGACATCGTGGGGCAGGCGGGAATTCGTCAATCCGCACCGCTAAGCGAAGAATCAGACGAACCCGAACTGGCCGACAAGCCGAGGCTGGTGTTCACCTTCGACAAACGAAGCTACGGACGCCTACGACTGCTCATAGACGCCATCAACACCTCTTAGACGGACTAGAGAGCCTCGACGACCGCCGGCAGCTCACCGAGATCCCGTATCGAGATCTCCGCCTCCTGGGCGATGGCCCCGACTCCCACGAAGTGAGCGCCGGCCCCGGCAGCGGATTGCGCGTCGATCGACTGGTCTCCCACGTAAACGGTCTCCGTCGGGTGCAGGCTGAAGTATTCGGCACACTTCAACAGCATCTCGGGATGAGGCTTGGGTTGCTCCACGTCACCGGCGCCGATTGCGTAGTCGAGTAGGTCGGTCAGATTGAAATGGTCGAGCACGCCCCTCCAACTAATTCCGCGGTTGGTTGCCATCGCCGTGAAGTAGGTCTTCTTCAGACCGCCTAGCACCTCGTGAAGCCCGGCTCTCGGTTCCATGAACTTATAGAAGGGCCCGTAGTCCAGTTTTCTGGCCGCCTTCTTCACTCGCGCCAACTCGTGCGGCCGGTCGCCGAAGTACTTTTCGAAAAGCTGCGCCGAAGCCAGGGAATGATAGGCAAGATCAGCCTCGGACGGCAGGTCGGGCAGCCCGGCACGCCGCAGCACTTCCTTGTAGAACTCGATGTTGGCGCGCTCGGAGTGGAACAGTACTCCGTCGCAGTCGAAGATCACCGCGCGTATGGCCATGCCGTTTAAAGATCCGAATCGATGACCTTCTGAAGGCGTTGCTTCCACACCGCCCGCCTCTCGAGACGCTCGTCCTCGGACAGACGGGGCGCGAAAGTCCTCTCACACTTCCACAACCCGTCGAGCTCCGCAGCGTCGGCCCAGACTCGCGTCGCCAGCCCCGCCATCATGGCGGCGCCCAGAGCACCGCCGTCGCTTACCGAAGAGCGCTCCACCGGTATTCCCAACAGGTCGGCCTGGCGCTGCAAGAGTAGATCGTTGACGGACGCGCCTCCATCTGCGCGCACGGAATCAGGCGGCGCGCTGCGGGCTTCCCAGACGCTTTCGGCAGCGTCGGCGATTCTGTGTGCAACGCCGTCAATCATGGCACGCGCGATATCGGCGGCGCGGGTGCCGCCGCTCAATCCACCGATGACGGCGCGAGCTTCGGGCTTGGCAGCCGGAGTGCCCAAACCCTGGAAGGCGGGGATCACCCACACACCCTCGTCGACGCCGGCGCTTGCCAGCGCCTCCACCTCGGAAAGCTCCTTCACCACACCGAGGCCGTCGCGCAGCCACTGTACGGCAGCACCGGCGGTTATCACCTGGCCCTCTATACAATAGGTACGCTCGCCGCCGACGCTCCACGCCACCAACGGAAAGGTGCCGGGGCCTCCGACGCTTACCTGCGGACCCGTCGCCATGTTGACCGACGCCGAGGTTCCGTATGAGACCTTGGCCCTTTGCTCGTCCGTGCAGCGTAAGCCGAAGAGGGAAGCCTGCTGGTCCGCAACCATCGCCGCGAGCGGCAACTCGGCGCCGAGTGCGTCGCCGTCGGTGGTGCCGACTACTGTCGACGAATCGACGATCTCGGGCAGCAGATCCGCCTCCAGACCCAACGCGCCCATCAGGGCTTGGTCCCAACCCGCTTGGAAGTGATCGTAAAGCCCCGTCGAACTCGCGTTGGAATGATCGGTCACGTGAACGCCGCAGAGTTTGGCAGCCAGCCAACTGTCAGGGGTCCCCAAGCGCGCGCCGTCGCGCAAACCCCGCCCCTCGAGATCCTTGATGATCCACTCCGCCTTGGACGCCGCCATCATGGGCGTAATGTAGAAACCTTCGCCCATGAGTTCGGCGCAACGCTCGCGCGTGCGTGTGTCTTGCCAACCGATGAGGGGCGACAGAGGCTCGCCGCGATCGTTCCATGCCATGATCGAGGAGCGCTGGCTCGCGACACCCACGGCCTTGAGACCCGACGCCTTCAGCGAAGCCGCCTCCAGCGCCCGCTTCACGACTTCGCCGGTGGTCTCCCAGATCTCGGCCGCGTCCTGCTCTACCAAGCCCGGCTCGGGAAAACGGATCGAGATCTCCTGGTAGGCGTTGCCGACCAGGGCACCATCGTCACGGAAAACGCAGGCCTTTATGCCCGTGGTTCCCAGGTCTATCGCAGCTACGAATTCCGGCATATCCAAGCGACGGGCTTCATTCGAAATCCAGAAGAACGCCGGGGTTCATGATTCCCGCGGGGTCGAAGGCCTTCTTGAGAGCCTGCAGCAGCTCGACGCCGCTGCCGAGCTCACTTCTGAGCCACTTTTTCCTCACGCGGCCTATTCCATGGTGGTGAGCTATGGTGCCGCCGAACTCCTTCGTCGCAGAGATGGTCAGGTCCCAAACCTGGTCGTAGATCTCTATCCCGCGGACGAGGTCGGACTGGGCGACCACGAAAGTGAAGTAGATGTTCGCTCCCTGGGTGTAGCAATGGGAGACGTGGCCGGACATGGCGATCATTCCTTCCACTTCCGAGCCGCGTTGAGCTACGGCCTCCCAAAGTCCGGCAAGCTGTTCCCAGGCGCACGCCACTTCTATGGTGTCGACCACCAAGCCCTGGTCGAGCAACTCGTCGAATCCCGGCACCTCGTTGCGGTGTTCGAGCCAGCTCGACACCGGGTCCGTCCCTTTATCCTCGCCTCCCTGGGCCTCGACGATGCTCCGAAGCGCTTCCGCCTCGGCTTCGACCTTGGAGGCCGGGCCCTCGCTCAGAAGCAGGAGCACCGGTCTTCCTTCATCCGCGACACCGCTGAAGTTTCGTCCGGCCTCGACAGCATCGTAGAGCCGCGTGACCGCGGGCGTCCATCCCACGCGTAGCGCCAGTCTGAGCGCTTCGACGCCCGCCTCTATGGACGGAACGGTGAAACACTGCCCGCGTTGGGCCTCAGGCAGTGGATGTATACGCAGCGTAAGCTCCGTGAAGATTCCCAGGGCGCCTTCGCTTCCCACCAGAAGCTGCCGCAGATCAGGTCCGGTCGCCGACCTCGGCACCGGCGGTAGACGGACGATGCGCCCGTCGGCAAGCACCGCCTCGCAGCCGAGTATCATCTGCTCGATGTTGCCGTAGAGGGTCGAGAACTGACCGGCGGCCCGTGTCGCGCACCATCCGCCAACCGTGGATACTTCGATCGACTGGGGGAAGTGTCCCATCGTGAAGCCACGATCGTTGAGCTCGTTCTCAAAATCCGACCCGCGCATGCCGGGCTGCACCGTA
>JANQEO010000249.1 GCA_028278325.1 Candidatus Binatia bacterium | reverse complement strand
CGAGTCAGACCTGAGCGCTGATCCCAGACCCTTCAGATATGTCGGGTCGAGTCGCTGGACACGGCCAGGAACGGTCACTGGGCCTTCCTCCCGCTGCGTCGGCTTGATCTTGAAAGCGGAAAGTCCCTCGGGTTCCGCAAGTGACAAGTCACGACCCAAAGCGGGCGTAGCCGCCTTTCCCGAAAGGTGTAGGGTATTCGCCACGCCCAACCGAAAGTGCTGACTCACCGTCATCGACTTTCGCGATCCTCGGATGATCATGGACTCGCCATCGTGACCGGCTCCTGAGTCCCAATTGCGGCCCATCGACGTGGTCGGCACGAGGGACCGGTCTACGCGGACAGCGGTCACCGAGGGGCTACACGGTGGGAGGAACTGCGACGCGAAAAGCGGACCTTCGACCTGCGGCGTAGATCGGGTCTACCTTGTTGACGGGGAGGAGTATAGGAAGCATTAACGATCTGCTTCCCAGGTCGCCCGAGCATCGACCGGTCTTCAGGTGGCCGTCAGTCCTCCCTTCGTCAGCCCCATCGCTGCCACCGCTGAATGTTGACGGCGCATCCCGCCCCCGCTACCGTCTTTTCTCGGGCCAATCTGGACGCTCAGGGCGGCTTGGATTTCCTATCCGTTGACGACGAACATGATTGAAACAAGACGACGCGCGCTTCGCTTGGCCCTTTTGTTGGCCTCTTTACTCGTTATATATTCCTGCGTTCCGGCAACCGTTCTCGCTCAGGAACGCGGTATCGAAATTACAGAGCCCTACAAGGCTGCAACCATTCGTGTTCAGGCCGAATTCGCCGACGGCTTACCTGTGCATGGCTTTGGTCTGATTGTCGGCGAGCGCGACAACAAGTACATTGCCGTTACCGCCGCCCACGTCTTGGAGATGGACTATGGTTCTGATCATGCCGGCCCCGCCGTTGAGCCAAGGCAGATCATGGTCGAGTTTTACTACCTTGCGGACAGGGACGAGCCGGTGTCCGCTCGGCGCATCGCCGAGTTGCCCGTGCTGGACGTGGCGCTGCTGGAGCTGCCCAAGTTGGATTTCGAAGTTCCCTTTCAAACGCATTGGTGCGATCGCTTCGAACAGTCCGAGAATGTCTGGTACATCGGCCGACGCCAGCGGTGGTACGTTCCGGCCGACCGGGATGCCGGCGAAATCGTCACGGCCGCACCGGATCCGCTCGGGCGAATTCAAGTCTCGATCGACGGTGTTGAGCCCGGCAGCTCCGGCGCACCCTTGATCGGCGCCTATGGGTTCTTGGGCATGATCATCAAAGCTACCGGCACCAGTTCCGAGGTGGTCTCGGCTGACAGTATTCGTCGCTTTGTGATCCGACAAGGCAATCCATGGCAACGTCCAGCTTGCCTTGGTTCCGCGGTTTCCGACTCCGAGTCTGGAACCGAACTCCCGGAACAAGGGGAAAAGGCCCTAAAGGTGTTTCACGACAGGCTCTCCAGTGGCTTCAAGGGGCCGCCTATGGTGGTCATCCCCGAAGGTCGCTTCTTGATGGGCTGTGAGTCGGACACCTCCTGTAGGGATGTCGAGCTTCCCCGGCGTTGGGTCAGCGTCGACACCTTTGCGATGGGCAAGACGGAGGTCACGTATCTTGACTACGATCGTTTTACCAAGGCGACAGGCCGCGCGCTCCCCAAGGCTTTTCATACGATTCGTTCAAGTTGGGGTGGACGATACACAGAGGAATGGATTGCTCAATGGGGATGGCCTCGAGTCGAGATCCGTGGACTTCATCCGGTGACCGATGTCTCTTGGCATGATGCAGTGGCCTATGCCAATTGGCTGACTGAGGAGACCGGGTTCCGGTACCGCGTTCCCAGCGAGGCCGAGTGGGAATACGCGACTCGCGCGGGCACCGACACCAAGTACTGGACCGGCGATTGCATCGATACCGACAAAGCCAATTTCGATGGCCGTCACCGAAGCTATGAGTGCGACGCAGGTGCTGGGGAGCTTCGGGGGCGAACCGTCGAAGCCGGGAGCCTGTCTGCCAACCCTTGGGGGCTGTACGAGGTGACCGGCAATGTGTCGGAATGGGTGGCGGACTGCTGGCATCGCGACTACAACGGCGCTCCCGAGGATGCTCGACCTTGGCTCGAAGACGCCGGAGGCGACTGTGAGAAGCGTGTGATTCGCGGCGGCTATTACCGCTCAAAGCCGTTCTATATCAGATCCGCTGATCGCTCCCCTTTGGAAGTCAGCAAGAAATCCGGTTTTCGGGTGGCAAGGGACCTGTGAAGTGTTTCCGTCTGAAGAGGGTCCCGAAGGTTTGCTTCGATTCTTGTACACGAAGCCGCACGCCCCACGGATCGCGGCGTGCCTTGGCTCGCACACCGCTGACGTAAACCCCATGCCGATTGTTAGGAGGCTATTCCGGGGCCTTGCTTTGGTGTTGACCCTACTCGTGCCGATCTCGATTCCGGCCAAGCCGCCTTGCCAGCCCCAATACTTGGAGGGTGCCCGCTCGCTCGATGCCTGGAGCCGCTATCGTGAACGCACCAACGGCAAGCGCTGTGAAGGCTATTACAGCAGCAAGGTCAGCAACAAGCTGGAGGTTGTGGGCCTGCTGCAACGTCCGCTGCGCTTCGATCCCGACGGGGTTGCCTTGACGCTGGCGTCGGCGGTGCCCGATCGGCCGATCGCCATTGTCGGCCGGCTGATCCCTTCGCGGCGCTATTGGCGGCTGGACGCCGAGCTGGCTGCAAATGCCGGGTTGCGCTGGCCGACCGGGCTGCTCACCCAGCAGCGCTTTCGTGCCGACCAGGTTGGGCTCTTTGGTCGGCTCGCCGATCAACCCGGTGACTGGCTCGTGCCCATCGATGTTCGAGGCGGACCGCCAACGCCCGCGACGCCCCGCTTATTGTTGCGCGCTCCAGTTGCGCTGAGCCAGGTGCAATGGCGTGCGGTCGGGGCGCCGGGCTTCCGCTGCGGGGCCTATGAAGAAGACTGGCGGACCGTGCTACGCAAGGGTGCACCCAGGTCCTACGGGGCCGGCGCGGCCGTTCGCATTCCACTCCCCGGTCCTGACCTCGGCTCCGCCCTGTGTATAGAGATCCAGGCCGACCCACGTGGTCGCGCTGGGCCACCGCTGCGCACGGAGGTGCGGATCCTACGATGACCGTACCGGAGCAGCTGCGGGTCGTGTGGACGCGGCTCCTGACCTGCAAGCGGCGAGGGTCGGCGCAATCATCGTCCGGGCTGCGCCAGCAGCTGCAAGGTGAGCGCCGTCGCCGTCGTCAGGCCGCGGCCAAGCATCTGGCGGCTGGGGATGCCAAAGCGGCAGAGCAAGAGCTCAAGTGGGTTGCCCTTGCGGATGCGCTGCTGAAGGATACCGAGCAGCACCGGTCGCGGCTGACGGCGACGCTGATCTTCGCGCTCGGATGTCTGCTTGCCCTGAGTATCGGCCTCGCGTGGCGGCCCGGTCCGGTGCCGGTGGTGCTGGAGCTCCAGGCAACGGACATAGAGCTGACGCTGGACAGGCCATGGGGGACCGAGGATCTAGATCTCACCGTGGACGCCGTCGACTTCGGCAACTTCCAGCAACTGCGCGCTCCAGGCGGTGGGATCTCCGCGGAATCGCTCAGCGCGCGGCTGGAGTCACTATCGCTTGCCAAGCCTTCGGTCATATTGCGCTCGCTGGCCGTCTCGGGGTCGGATCAGGAGGGTCCAGCCTCGCTGCGTCTGTGGTGGCAGGACGAGCTGTATTTGGCTGTCTTCGCTGGTCGGCTGACCGGCATCGTGCAGGCCGACAATGCTCGGCTCGTGGTCGATCCTGAGCAGGACTCGGAGCAGGTCACGAGAGTCGACGGCAATCGTCCGGGATTTTTTGAGATCGACGGTGTTGGTGGCGCGCAGAACCCGGCCGAGCTGGTGCTGGCCCGGCGGGCGGGCTGGGGCCTGAAGGGGCTGGTCGTTACGAAGTTGCAGCTACGTCGTGACGCGCCGAATGCGGCCGGCCTGGAGTCGAGCCTGCTCGGCGGCGACGTCCATCTGCGCGACACCGATCGCATCCTCAAGCTTTATCCAGGCGATTGGCTCAAGCTGGGTCGCCTCGATACAGAGCGCCTGAGTATAGAGGCCGTCCCGGCGGCAGGCCAAGATGCGGCGCAACTCAGGTTGAGGTTTGTCGGCAAAGTCGCTCGGGTCGAGACGGGACTGGACCGGGAAAATCTTCCCAACCGTGCGCCGAGGCTCTTGGAGTATCTCGCCCACCAGCAGACGCTGGCGCTCGTTTGGGGCTCCGTGATCTTTCTTTGGGGGCTGTTTGTCGGCCTTCGTGCCTGGTTGGGGCTGGCGCGCCTCGGGTGAAATTGGAGCGTGTGCACCTCTCTCCCTTTGGCGCAGTAGTGCAGCCCAGCGCGGCCAAGAGCGTTCTTAGAGTCTGTCTGGAAAAAGTTTACACACAATTTGCAAGCGTTTTCTTCAGCATTGCGATGCGAATCATGTTCTCGGCCGTGGCGGTGAGAATTTCT
>JANQEO010000231.1 GCA_028278325.1 Candidatus Binatia bacterium | reverse complement strand
ATTCGCGCAAAGCAGGCCAAGAAGCTCGGCGGCAAATGTACGGGCAAAGCGTCGCCGGTACTCGCCCAGGTCGACACGTTGTGCACTCCTGCGGAGCCGGTCGATTGGGCCAAGATCGCCCTGTGCGCGATGGACAACTACGGCAAGCCGGTAGCCGATGCCCTTTCCAGCATCACGAACCTGCCCGCTCCTTCCGTGCCCTACGACCCACTACTGCCTTTCTGCGTGTCCAAGGTTTCCAAGTCGATACGCCAAGCTCACGGCAAGATGACGGCCGCGCGCGACAAGTGCTTCTTCGAGGATTTCAAGCTCGGTGGCAACGTTCTCCAGTGTCTGGCCACGAACGCTTTCCCCGGCACGGTTCAAACGACCTTCAATGCCAAGATCGACGAGAAGCTTGCTGCACCGTCGCGTTCACTGCGCAAGGGTATTCTCAGGTTCTGTAACATCGACCCGGCCCAACTCGGTTTCCTGAGCACGGTCAATGGTGGTCCCATGCCGGACGCCACCGGCGGCAGCTTCATCGCCGAGGATATCTATACGATCGTCCTCGATGCCCTTCATCAGCAGCTCAACGTAACCAACAGCGCGTTTTATCCGGCTGGGCCCATTTGCGGTGACGGTGTGCTCCAAAACGCCGGATGCGGCGCCGGTTTCGGTGGTGTCGACGTCTATCCCTGCGAGCAGTGTGATGACGGCAATCTGACGAGTTGCGACGGATGCGAACGTGATTGCAGCTTGCCGAGCTGCGGCAACGGTGCGACCTGCGGCTCCGAGCAGTGCGACGACGGCAATCCGGACGCCGGTGACGGTTGCTCCGGTGTTTGCGTAGCCGAGTTCTGCGGCGACGCCGTGACGCAGTACGGCATCGGAGAGCAGTGCGACGATGCCAATGCTACCGAGGGCGATGGTTGCGACTCCAACTGTACCTTCACCGCTTGCGGTAACGGCATAGTCTCTCCGACCACGGGTGAGTTCTGTGACGACGGACCTCTGAACACCGATGACGATCCGAACGCCAACTGCACGACGAGCTGCACCCTCGTGGGTTGTGGCGACTCGGTCCTGGCCGACGACGAACAGTGCGACGACGGCGGTCAGACGGCCACGTGCGACGTAGACTGCACTTTCGTCGTGTGTGGCGACGGCCACGTCAACGGCAGTGCGGGTGAGCAGTGCGACGACGGCAACGCCATCGATGACGATGGCTGCGATTCCAACTGCCGTCCCACCGGCTGCGGTAACGGCATCCTGACCTCGGGTGAGGATTGCGACGACGGAAACCTCGTCAGTAACGACGGCTGTGATTCCAACTGCACACTGACTCAGTGTGGTAACGGCGTAATCACGCCGGGTGAGCAGTGCGACGACGGCAACGTCATCGACGACGACGGCTGCGATTCGAACTGCAAACCGACGGGCTGCGGTAACGGTATCATCACGTCCGGCGAAACCTGCGATGACGGCAACCTGCTCAGCGACGACGGTTGCGACTCCAACTGTAGTCCGACCGGCTGCGGTAACGGTGTCGTCACGGCCGGCGAACAGTGTGACGACGGCAATCTCGTCGACGGAGACGGTTGTGACTCCAACTGTCGGCCGAGCGGCTGTGGAAACGGCGTGGTCAATACCGGGGAAGACTGCGACGACGGCAACCTGGTCAGTGGTGACGGCTGCGACGGTAACTGTACGCTCACGGGCTGCGGCAACGGCATAGTCACGGTCGGCGAGCAGTGTGACACCAGCGGCGAGACGATCAATTGCGACATCGACTGCAGCTTCCCGGCCTGCGGTGACTCGGTTGTAAACGCTGCTGCCGGCGAAGAGTGCGACAACGGCGGCGAATCGGCTACCTGTGATATCGACTGCAGCTTTGCTTCTTGCGGTGACGGGTTCACGAACACCACCGCCGGCGAGCAGTGTGACGATGGCAACGGCATCGACGGCGACGGTTGCGACACCAACTGTACGATCGGAGGCTGCGGCAACGGTATCGTCACGGTTCCGGAGGAATGCGACGACGGCAACGCCGTAAACGGTGACGGTTGCGACAACAATTGCACCAACACGGCCTGCGGTAACGGCATCATTACTGCGCCGGAGCAGTGTGATGACACCGGTGAATCGTTCACCTGCGACGTCGACTGTACGACCGCGACCTGCGGCGACAGCACCACGAACACGACGGCCGGAGAGGAATGTGACGACGCAAACGCTACGGAGGGTGACGGCTGCGACTCCAACTGCACCGTCAGTGCTTGCGGCAACGGCGTGGCGGCGCCCGGCGAGCAATGTGACGACGGCAATCCGCTAAACGACGACGGCTGCGATTCGAACTGTACGTTCACGACCTGCGGCAACGGGATCGTTACCTCGGGCGAGCAGTGCGACGACGGCAATTTGACCAACGGCGACGGCTGCGACTCCAACTGCACACCGACGGCATGCGGTAACGGCGTCGTAGGTCCCACCGAGCAATGTGATGACGGCAATCTGGTCAGCGGCGACGGTTGCGATCTCAACTGCACGCTGACCGGCTGCGGCAACGGAGTGGTTACTGCAGGCGAGCAGTGCGACACCTCCGGCGAGACGGCGGCTTGCGATGCCGACTGCACGTTCCCCGTGTGTGGCGACGGTGAAGTCAACGGCACGGCCGGTGAGCAATGCGATACAGCCGGAGAGTCTGCCAGTTGTGACACCGATTGTACGCTTGCGACTTGTGGTGACGGCACCGAGAACAACAGTGCGGGCGAGGCCTGTGACGACGGAAACGCGGTCAACGGAGACGGTTGTGACAATAACTGCGCACTCAGCGGCTGCGGCAACGGCGTGGTTACCGCACCCGAGGCGTGCGACGACGGCAATGCGATCGACGGCGACGGTTGTGACTCCAACTGCACCCTGACGGCCTGCGGCAACGGCATCGTGTCTGCTGGTGAGCAGTGCGATGACGGCGGTGAGACGGCCACTTGCGACGCGGATTGCACGGACGCGACTTGTGGTGACGGAACGGTCAATGCGATCGCCGGCGAAACCTGCGACGACGGGGATCTTATCAGCGGCGACGGTTGCGACTCGAACTGCAGTCCGACGGGCTGCGGCAACGGCATCGCCACTGTCGGTGAGGGTTGTGACGACGGCAACACCGTCAATGGGGACGGTTGTGACAACAACTGCACCGTAACCTCTTGCGGCAACGGCATAGTCACCGTCGGCGAGCAGTGTGACGACGGCAACCTGACGAACGGTGATGGCTGCGACTCCAACTGTCTGCCCAGCGGTTGCGGTAACGGCATCGTAGACGGTAGCGAAGAGTGTGACGACGGCAATCTGATCAACGGCGACGGCTGCGATCTCGACTGCTCCCTCACCCGTTGCGGAAACGGCATTATTACCGCGGGCGAGCAATGCGACGGTGGCGGCGAGACGGCGGGCTGTGACGACGACTGCACCTTCCCCGTGTGCGGTGACGGTACGCTAAATACCTCGGCAGGAGAGGTCTGCGATGCCGGTGGCGAATCGGCAGGCTGTGACAACGATTGTACTCCTGCCGTCTGCGGCGACGGTACCACCAACGCGACCGCCGGCGAGACCTGCGACGACGGCAACCTGATTGACGGCGACGGTTGCGACTCCAATTGTGACACGAGTGGTTGCGGCAACGGAGTGGTTACAGCACCGGAGCAGTGCGACGACGGCAACGGTATCAACGGCGACGGCTGCGACAACAACTGTACGGTTACCGGTTGCGGTAACGGCATCGTATCGGCGGGTGAGCAGTGTGACGACGGTGGCGAGACGGCCGCCTGTGACAGTGACTGCACCAACGCAGTGTGCGGTGACGGTACGATCAACCTGACGTCGGGCGAAGTCTGTGACGACAACAACCTGGTCAGCGGAGACGGTTGTGACTCCAATTGCACCCCGACCGGTTGCGGTAACGGGATAGCCACGGCCGGCGAAGGCTGTGACGACGGCAATACGACCAACGGCGATGGTTGCGACAATAACTGCACGGTTACGGCCTGCGGCAACGGCATCGTCACCGTCGGTGAGCAGTGTGACGACGGCAATACGACGAACGGAGACGGCTGCGACGCGAACTGCGTACCTACGGGCTGCGGTAACGGCGTGGTCGACGGCACTGAAGAGTGTGACGACGGAAACCTGATAAGCGGCGACGGCTGTGATTTCGATTGCACGGTCACTCGGTGCGGCAACGGCATCATCACCGCAGGTGAGCAGTGCGACGGCGCCGGTGAGACCGCGGTCTGCGATGCCAACTGCACCTTCGTCGTGTGCGGAGACGGCACTCTGAATACGACCGCCGGTGAGATCTGTGATGCCGGTGGCGAATCGGCCGGCTGCGACAACGACTGTACGCCGGCGTCCTGCGGAGACGGCACTACGAACTCCACGGCAGGAGAGGCCTGCGACGACGGCAATGCCGTCGACGGCGACGGCTGCGATACGAACTGTCAGGTTACGGGCTGCGGCAACGGTGTCATCACTGTCGGCGAGAGCTGTGATGACGGCAATGTCATCAACGGTGACGGCTGTGACTCCAACTGCACGGTCACCGGCTGCGGCAACGGAATCCAGACCGGCGGTGAGCAGTGTGACGACGGGATCGAGACCGCCACCTGCGACGCGGATTGCACGTTGGTTCAGTGCGGCGACGGGGTCCAGAACGTGACAGCCGGGGAAGCCTGCGACGACGGCAACGCCATCGACGGTGACGGTTGCGACAGCAACTGTACGGCTACCGCTTGCGGCAATGGAGTCGCGACGGGTTCAGAGCAGTGTGACGACGGCAACACCGTCAACGGTGACGGTTGCGACAACAACTGCACCAACACGGGTTGTGGCAACGGTATCGTTACTGTCGGTGAGGCGTGCGACGACGGCAACGGCACCAACGGCGACGGCTGCGACAACAACTGTACGGTCAGCGGCTGCGGCAACGGTGTCCTCAACGCCGGTGAGGATTGCGACGACGGCAACATCATCAACGGCGACGGTTGTGACACCAACTGCACCGTAACGGGTTGCGGCAACGGCGTGATAACGGCCGGAGAGCAGTGCGATACGAGCGGCGAGTCTGCGACGTGTGACGCGGACTGCACCTTCGTCGTATGCGGCGACGGCGAACTCAACGTGACGGCGGGCGAGGCATGCGATGATGCCGGCGAGTCGGCCTCGTGCAACACCAACTGTACGGTATCGTCTTGTGGTGACGGCATTACCAACACGAGTGCGGGTGAACAGTGCGACGACGCCGGTGTGACCTCGACATGCGACGGGGACTGCACGACATCGATCTGCGGTGACGGCACTCTCAATACGCTGTCCGGCGAGGTCTGTGACGACGGCAACCTGATCAGCGGAGACTTGTGTGACTCCAACTGTACGCCCACCTCGTGCGGCAACGGTCTGGTTACCGCGGGTGAGGCCTGTGACGACGGAAATGCGATCGACGGTGATGGCTGCGACTCTAATTGCCAGTTCACCGGCTGCGGCAACGGCATCATAACCGCCGGTGAACAGTGCGATGACGCCGGCGAGTCGGCGAGCTGCGACATCGACTGCACCTTCGTGACCTGTGGTGACGGTGTGCCGAACACGACCGCCGGCGAGCAGTGTGACGATGGCGGCGAGACGGCCTCTTGTGACGTCGACTGTACTACCGCTGTATGCGGTGACTCGACGGTCAACCCCAGCGCCGGCGAAACCTGCGACGATGGGGGAGAATCGGCTACCTGCGACGCGGATTGCAGTGCTGCGACCTGCGGTGACGGGACGCTCAATCCGACGTCGGGCGAAATCTGTGACGACGGCAACGTCGTCAATGGCGATGGTTGCGATGCCAACTGTGCTCCCTCCGGTTGCGGCAATGGTGCCCTCGGACCGGGCGAGGACTGTGACGACGGCAACCTCGTCGATGGTGACGGTTGCGACAGTAACTGCACGGTTACGGCTTGCGGAAACGGCATAGCGACAGCGGGCGAGGCCTGCGACGATGGCGGAGAGTCCGCCACCTGTAACGCCGATTGCTCACTGGCTTCCTGTGGTGACTCGATAGTCAACGCGACGGCCGGCGAAGCCTGCGATGACGGAGCCCAGACTGCCACCTGCGACGGCGACTGCTCGCTCGTCGTGTGCGGCGACGGCACCCTCAACGGCCTGGCCGGCGAGGTGTGTGATGATGGCAACGCTACCGACGGCGATGGCTGCGACACGAACTGTACGGTTACGGCATGCGGCAACGGTATACTGACGGCAGGTGAGAGTTGCGACGACGGAAACGTCAATGATGGTGACGGCTGCGACAGCAACTGTACGGCTACCGGCTGCGGCAACAACATAATCACGGCGGGTGAGCAGTGTGACGACGGCGGCGAGACGGCCACCTGTGACACTGACTGTACGTTCGTTAGTTGCGGTGACGGTACGGCGAACGCGACCGCCGGAGAGCAGTGTGACGATGCCGGTGAAACGGCGACCTGTGACGTCGACTGCACGACGGCTGTATGCGGGGATCTGACTGTCAACCCGACCGCCGGCGAGGATTGTGACGACGGTGGCGAAACCGCCGGATGCGACGCCGACTGTACTGCCGCGACCTGCGGCGACGGTAACGTCAATGCGACGGCCGGTGAGATCTGTGACGACGGTAACCTGATCAACGGTGACGGTTGCGACGACAACTGCGCGCCGTCCGGTTGCGGTAACGGTGCGGTCGGGCCGGGCGAGGACTGCGACGACGGCAACCTGGTCGACGGTGACGGTTGCGACAGCAACTGCACGGCTACCGGCTGCGGCAATGGCGTCGTTACCGCGGGTGAGGCTTGCGACGATGCAGGCGAATCCGCCACCTGTAATGCGGACTGCTCGCTGGCGACGTGCGGAGACTCGATCGTCAACGCGACGGCAGGCGAGACCTGTGATGACGGCGGAGAGACCGCGACCTGCGATGCCGATTGCTCTGCGGTCGCCTGTGGAGACGGGACCGTCAACGCGACAGCCGGTGAGACATGTGACGACAACAATACGGCCAACGGTGACGGCTGCGATTCCAACTGTACGCCGACATCATGCGGCAACGGGATCCTGACGACCGGCGAAGCCTGCGACGACGGCAACCTCGTTGACGGCGATGGGTGCGATAGCAACTGCACGGTGACGGCTTGCGGCAACGGTGTTGTCACGGCCGGCGAGCAGTGCGACGACGGCGGCGAGTCCGCTACCTGTGATGTCGACTGTACGGTCGTGTCGTGTGGTGACGGAGTGCCGAACACGACGGCCGGAGAGGAATGCGACGACGCCGGAGAATCACTCACTTGTGATGTCGATTGCACGAACCAGGTATGCGGGGACAGCACCGTCAACTCGACAGCCGGCGAGGAATGTGATGACGGCGGCGAGACGGCCGTGTGCGACTCGAACTGCACGATCGCTCAGTGCGGCGACGGTACGCTGAACGCGACGGCCGGTGAGCAGTGTGACGACGGCAACGTGGTCGACGGTGACGGTTGTGACAGCAACTGCATACCAAGCGGCTGCGGCAACGGCGTAGTCGGCCCGGGTGAAACCTGCGACGATGGTAATACGACCAGTGGCGACGGCTGTGACTCCAACTGCACACCCACGGGTTGCGGTAACGGAATCGTGACCGCCGGCGAAACCTGTGATGACGGCGGCGAGTCGGCCACCTGTGACGCGGACTGCACGGCGGTGTCTTGCGGCGATTCGACGACCAATGTCACCGCCGGCGAGCAATGCGACGACGGTGGGGAGTCTGCCACATGCGATGCCAATTGCACGCTTGCCAGTTGCGGCGACGGAACCGTCAACGCGACGGCAGGAGAGCAGTGCGACGACGGTGTCGAGTCACCGACTTGCAACGCGAACTGCACGACGGCGAGCTGCGGCGATTCGATCGTCAATTCGGCGGCCGGTGAGACCTGTGACGACGGTGGCGAGTCAGCGACCTGTGACACCGATTGCAGTGCCGCTGTGTGCGGTGACGGTACGATCAATACGACGGCCGGTGAGCAGTGTGATGACGCCGGCCAGACGGTGACCTGTGACTTCGACTGTACGCCTGCGGTGTGCGGTGACGGCACCATCAACACTACAGCCGGAGAGGTATGCGACGATGGTGGCGAATCTGCTGCCTGCGACATCGACTGCACGCCCTCTCAGTGCGGCGACGGTACAGTCAATGCGACAGCCGGCGAGTCCTGCGACGACGGCAACCTGATCGACGGCGACGGCTGTGACTCTGACTGCAGTTTGACCACTTGCGGCAACGGCGTGGTCAGTGGCGGTGAGCAGTGCGACGATGGCAATGCCGTCAACGGCGACGGTTGTGATAACAACTGCACCTTCACCGGTTGCCTCAACGGTATCGTGACAGCCGGCGAGCAGTGCGATGACGGCGCCGAGTCGGCTACCTGCGACTCCGACTGTACGGCCGCTATCTGTGGCGACGGCACCTTCAACGTGACCTCCGGCGAGGAGTGCGATGACGCCGGGCAGTCAGCGACCTGTGATGCTGACTGTACGTTGCCCGTGTGCGGCGATGGCGTGCTCAACATCGCCTCGGGTGAACAGTGCGATGACGCCAACCTGATAAGCGGAGACGGCTGCGACGCCAATTGCACCTTCACCGGTTGCGGCAACGGCATCACGACGGCCGGCGAAGACTGCGACGACGGTGGCGAATCCGCGAGCTGTGACGCTAACTGCACCAACGCCGGATGTGGCGACGGTGATCTCAATACCACCGCCGGCGAGGTGTGCGACGACGGAGGCAGCAACGGCTCGGGCGAGGGCTTCTGTCTAAACGACTGCTCCGGCATCCAGACCTGCGGTGACGGTTCGCAAGAGGGCACCGAAGCCTGTGACGACGGCGCCAGTAACGGTTCCGGCGACGGCTTCTGTATCGGCGATTGCAGCGCGGTTCAGAACTGCGGTGACGGTGTGACGAACGGCACCGAGGGCTGCGACGACTCTGGTGAGTCCGCTGCCTGCGACGCGAACTGTACCCCTGCATCCTGCGGTGACGGTACGACCAACACTACGGCCGGAGAATCCTGCGACGACGGGAACGGCGTAAACGGCGACGGCTGTGACAACAACTGTACTGCAACGGGCTGCGGCAACGGCATCATTACCGCCGGTGAGCAGTGCGACGACGGTGGCGAATCGATCACCTGTGACGCGGACTGTTCCTTCGTGTTCTGCGGAGACAGCACCGTGAACAGTACCGCCGGTGAGCAGTGCGACGACGGGGGCCAGTCGGCCACATGTAATGCCAACTGTACGGTGTCGCTCTGTCCCGACGGGATCCAGAACGGCAGCGCGGGTGAGCAGTGTGACGACGGCAACTTCATCGACGGCGACGGCTGTGACACTAACTGTACGTTCACGGGCTGTGGAAACGGCGTTGTGACCGGTGCAGAGCAATGTGACGACGGCGGTGAAACGGCCTCGTGCAACGCGGACTGTACGCTCGCGTCCTGCGGCGATGGGCTGGTAAACACTACGGCCGGCGAGCAGTGCGACGACGGTGGAGAGTCTGCCAGTTGCGATTCCGACTGCACGTTCGCGTTCTGCGGTGACGGCACTACCAACGTTACGTCCGGAGAGGCCTGCGACACCAGCGGTGAGTCGATCAGCTGTGACGCTGACTGCACGCTGGTGAGCTGCGGTGACGGGACAGTAAACAGCAGCGCTTTCGAGCAATGTGACGACGCTGGGGAGTCGGCGAGTTGCGACACGGATTGTACTTTCGCGTCCTGCGGTGACGGTACGACGAATGCCACAGCCGGCGAGACTTGCGATGATGCGGGCGAGTCTGCCACCTGCGACTCGGACTGCACTGCGGTTCTGTGCAGCGACGGCATCGTCAATGCGACCGCGGGTGAGCAGTGCGACGACGGCAACCTGATCAACGGTGACGGTTGCGACAGCAACTGCACGATCAGCGGTTGCGGTAACGGCGTGGTTGCCGGCGCCGAGCAGTGCGATGATTCCGGCGAGTCGGCCACCTGCGACGCGGATTGTACCTTTGCCTCTTGCGGCGATGGCACCGTCAACACGACCTCCGGCGAGGCCTGTGACGATGCGGGCGAGTCGGCTGCCTGTGACGCTGATTGCAGCTTCGCCGTCTGTGGCGACTCTACGGTCAATGCCACGGCCGGTGAGACTTGCGACGATGGTGGCCAGTCAGCCACCTGCGACGTCGATTGCACGGCCGCAACCTGCGGTGACGGTACTCTCAACACCGCGGCGGGCGAGACCTGCGATGATGCCGGCGAATCGGCCAGCTGCGACGCTGACTGTACGACGGCGACATGCGGCGACTCCACGGTCAATACGACGGCCGGGGAGGCCTGTGACGACGGCGGAGAGTCAGCGACCTGTAACGGTGACTGTTCCGTGGCTACTTGCGGGGATTCGATACTCAACACTACTGCCGGTGAGCAGTGTGACGACGGCAACGCCGTCGAGGGGGACGGTTGCGACACGAACTGCACGTTCTCGGCCTGCGGCAACGGTATCGTCGCCGGCTCCGAGCAGTGTGATGACGGTGGCGAGTCCGCGACCTGCGACACCGACTGCACATTGGCTTCCTGCGGTGACCTCACAATCAACCCGACAGCGGGTGAGCAGTGTGACGATGGTGGTGAGACCGCTAGCTGTGATGCCGACTGTACGCTGGTCGCTTGCGGCGACTCTACAGTCAACACGACGGCCGGTGAGGAATGTGACGACGGCGGCGAATCCGCAACCTGCGATGCGAACTGCACGCTGGCAAGTTGCGGAGACGGTACGCTGAACACCACATCAGGTGAGATCTGCGATGACGGCGGTGAGTCGGCTACCTGTGATTCCGACTGCACACCTGCCTCCTGCGGCGACTCGACGGTCAACACGACCGCCGGCGAGGCCTGTGACGACGGTGGCGAATCGGCGACCTGCGATGCCGACTGTAGCCTTGCTACCTGCGGCGACTCGACGGTTAACACGACCGCCGGTGAGGCCTGTGACGACGGCGGCGAATCGGCGACTTGCGATGCCGACTGTAGCCTCGCTACCTGCGGCGACTCCACGGTCAACACGACGGCGGGCGAGACCTGTGACGACGGCGGCGAATCGGCTACCTGTGACGCCGACTGTACGGCTGCCAGCTGCGGCGACTCGACGGTCAATGCGACCGCCGGCGAGGCCTGTGACGACGGCGGCGAATCGGCGACTTGCGATGCCGACTGTAGCCTCGCTACCTGCGGTGACTCGACGGTCAACCCGACGGCCGGAGAGGTCTGCGACGACGGCGCCAACAACGGCACCGGCGAAGGCTTCTGCCTGGGCGACTGCTCGGCGGTGCAGACTTGCGGTAATGGTATTACAGAAGGCACCGAGGTTTGTGACGATGGCGCCAACAACGGCGCCGGCAGCGGGTTCTGCCTGATAGACTGCTCCGGTATTGCGCCTTAGGCGTTGCGCATAGTCGGAGCCCACGAAGGCCGGAGACATCGGGAGTCTCCGGCCTTCTTTTTTATTCGCCCTCAGATGGACCGAGGCGTTCGAGGTTGAGCTTGAACAGCGCGTTGTCGGGCTCGAGCTCGAGGGCCTTCTCGAGCGCCCGGCGTGCGGCCTCGAGGTCGCCCATCAAGAAGGCGACGTTCGACCGATACTGGTAGACCAGCGGAAAGTGCGGGGCTAGTGTCTCGGCTCGATCGAGATGCTCCATGGCAGTCGTGTAGTCTCCACGCTTGGCGGCATCACTCGCTTGCTGGGCCGCAAATAGAGCTTGCCGTTCTTCGTTGCTCAGAGATGGCGCAACGTCGGATGAACCGGTCAGGCGGTGCAGCGCTTGAAGGGAGGGGGCATAGTCGGACCTGTACCGTAAAGCGTTACGGTACTCGGCAATTGCCGCTTCGGTGTCGCCGCGGTGCTCGTAGATCAATGCCCGATTGTGGTAGGGCTCCGGATTCAGGGGCTCCAACTCGATCGCCTTCGACAGTTGTTCGAGAGCTTCGTCGTAGCGGCCCAGTGCTCCCAGGGCGCCTCCATAGCTTGCCCTCAAGGCTCCGTTATCAGGCGAAGCTTGAAGTAGCTCGGCGAACGCCGCTGCCGCCTCTTCGTAGCGGCCGGACTCGAAGTAGATGGCGGCCAGGTTGCGGTCGCCCTTGGGCGACGCCGTATCCAGGTAGCCGAGGCTTGCGAGCCGCTCGAGAATGGCCGGGTCGGCGGTTGGGTCGGCGGGCGACTCCGCACCGAACGTCGGCACCCCTTCGTAGCTCGCCAGCCTTCGTGGCGGCTCCTCTATGCGGCCGGCTTCCGTCAGCACTCTGCCCGGCATGTCGACGGCAGGTGCGAGTCCCGCCAGCGACAGCACCGTGGGTGCGATGTCCATGAGCACCGGCGACAACAAGCGACGCCGTGGAGATACTTTGTTGCCGTACATGTAGAGGATGCCCTCCACCTGGTGATACCGTTCGCTAACCCGGCGCATGTCACGGGTCTTGGTGGGATCGTCGTGCAGTACCCCGAGCTCGAAGCCGTGGTCTGAAAGGACGATCAGCGTCGTATCACCGTCCAGGGCATCGATATATCGGCCCAGAATGTCATCGGCGTACTCGTACATCTTTTCTACGGTTTGGCCGAAGCGTTGTTGCTGTGCAGCAAGATCCCCGGCCAAGCCTTCGGCTCTGAAGAGATGTCCGAACAGATGGGAGGTCGAATCGACGCCCTCCACGTAGACGAACAGGACATCCGGTTCCTGCTGTTCCCAAAGGTGGAGACCCAGGTCACGGTAGGTATCGGCGGTCGCCAGCGCCCATTTGAAATGAGACAGGTCGTCGCTGAACTCGAAAGGCCGGGCGAACTCATCGTCGTCTATTTCGACGAATCCCGCCAACTCGTCTCGGGTCAGATCCGCCGGACGACGGATCATCCGCCGGACCGTCTCGAAATACTCCGGAGGATAGACAACGCCGGTGACGTCGGTACCGCCCGTCTGTCCCTCGGGAAACAGAAAGTGGTAGCAGGCGTGATCGCTGATCACCGTGCCGTTGACGGCCTCAGCCGGCCAAGTTGCCCACCAGCCTACCACGCCTACGCTACGGTCTTGCTCCGAGAGAATGTTCCACAGTGCCTTGACCGCGCGCATACTGCTCGTGACCGGCAGTTGTTCTCCGGTTTTCTCGTTGACTGCGACGAAGTGGCCGATCTTGTGGTCAGCAGCGGACTTTCCCGTCGCGATGGTCGTCCAGATGATCGGACTCAGTAGCGGCTTGGTGCTCAAGAATCTGCCGTAGGCACCTTCGCGGCGAAGCTTTGCGAAGTTCGGGAGTTTCCCCTCCGACATCAGCAGGTCGACGATATCTGGGTCCATGCCGTCGAGACCCAGTACGATGACCCTTCCCGCTCGTGATGACGTGTTGCAGCCGAAAGACAGGGTGCAGCAAATGAGGACGGACAGAACTCCAAAGAGTAAGTTCCTGTACATGGAGAGGCCCGGCTTCAAGGTTTACCCGCCTGCAATACGGCCAATTCTCGCTCGAGTGACTCCAGGTTTCTCTTGTACAGCGTGTTGCCTGGGGCCCGTTCTAGAGCGAGCCTTTGATGCAGTACAGCCTTTCTGAGACGTCCGGTCAGGTAGTACACGTTGGCCAGATAGTGATGGGGTAACGGCGCTGCTTCGTCAATCCAGGCCGCCGTGTTGAGCTTTACCAGAGCCTGTTGGTAGGCGCCCATGACGGCGGCCGCTTTGCCGGCTTCGCAGCGCTGAAGGGTCTCGCCGCGCGGTGGTCGAATACTTGCCACGGCACGACTGTCCAGGCGCCGCAGGAGTTCGCGGGCGGAGCTGTCTGACGGGTCTATCGCCAGCACACGCCGGGCAGCTTTGCGCGCGTTGTCAGGCTGACCCGATTCGTAGGCGATCACCGCGAGGTTGTGCCACCCGTCCGTGCTCTTGGGTTCGAGCATGACCAGTCGGAAGTAAGCCTCGACGGCTTCCGGTCGCCGGCCCAGAGAATCGTAGACGTAACCCATGTTGAGTAGGGTCTCGGGCTTGAAAGGTGCGAGTTCGTGGGCCCGGCGAAAAGCGGCGAGCGCGGACTCCGTCTCACCTGACGCGTGGTAGAGGAGGCCCAGATTGTGGTGAGCGTCAGCGAAGTCCGGATCCATTGCGACCAGCCCCTCGAGCAACTCCACTCCCTCGGCGTGGCGGCCGTCGGCCAAGTATCGCAGCGCCAGGTTGTTGCGGATCAGTTCGGCCCGTTCGGATTGTTCCAGTGTCTTGGTGTATAGGGTCAGCTCGTCGCGCCACTCGTAAGTTCTCGCGATATCGATCGTGATGAAGATCGCAGCGACGGCGGCCACCGCGACCGCGAGGCCTTGGCGGAACGCGCGGCCTTTCCGCGAGGCGGCCATGGCTGCGAAAGCAAGGGCCCAAAGCAAGCCGATACTCGGAAGATACAGATAACGCTCGGCAAAGACGTTGAGGCTGGGCCAGCGCACGATCAGGTAAGGGGCGGCGGTTGAAAGTGACCACAAGAGCCCGAAACTCACGCCGGGACGAGTCCTCGAGAAGTACGCGCTAGTTGCCAGTATCAGCAGGGCAATCGAGATCCCGGCCAAGAACCGAATATCAGCCGGCCCGCCGGCTGCGTCGAAGTCGTGGTACATGTTGAGATCGGACGGCCACACGAAGGTTGCGGCGTAGGCGGGAAGCAGCGCAAAGCCGTTGACCACTAGAGCCGCCGGTCCCAGTCCGTGGTCTCTGAACCCCGGTAGGAATCCTTCCAGGGCGTGCAGGCGCAGCGCTGTGTAGCAGGCCAGCGGTACGGCCAGCGCTGCGTAGGGCAATAGGCGTCGACGGTCGGGCCCGAAGCCGTCGCGGCCCAGCGTCAGGTCGTGGATCAACAAAAGGAGCGGCGCCAGCAATGCAGACTCCTTGAAGAGCAAGCCGGTGAAGCCCAGCACGGCGATCGCCGTGGCGCCGCCGATATTGCCCGTTGAGCCGCGCATGTGGATAAGAACGACTCCGAGCATGCAGGCGGCGGCACCCAATCCGCAGATGTCGGAGACCCACAGCACTGCCTCCGAGTGGCCTGGGTGAACGGCGAAAAGCAATGCGACCGCGAGCGCAGCGTGATCGTTGGAGAGCAGCCGTCTCGAGATCATCATGACGAGCAAGGCGTTGCACAGGTGCACCAACAGGTTGAGGAGGTGTGCGGCCGGCGCGGGATCATCGAACAGGTAGTTGAGGATGGCTAGTGGAGCTAGCTGAAGGGGGCGATAGTATTGGTGGACGCCTTTGCTGCCGGGATTGTCCTTAAAACCCCAGAGAGGTTCGACGAACAGGCGAGGGGTTTCGCCGATATCCTGCACCCGCGCGTCGCGAGTCGCGAATATCAAGTCATCGAAGACCAGTTCGTTACGGACGCTGGCGCCGTAAGCCACGGCGATAACGGCAACGACAAGTAGAAGTGCTTTCGTTCCGGTCACTGCGACTCGGGCTTAGAGGCCGGCGTCCAGTTCCAGCGCGCGGAGTCGATGTCCTCGGGAAGCAACCGGTTCACCTGTTGCCACGAGAAGTCTCGCAAGTTCTATGTGGTAGTCTCGAGTGCCCTCCGTCAAACCGGCCAGCGAGGGTGTGGCTTTCAGCGATGACTCCACTTCCGCGAGTCTGGCCTGTTCCCGTTTGGTTTCCGAGATTCTTTCGCTCGCGCGGGGTCTGGACTTACTGGCGAGGTGGCGCGGGTTGATCTCTCTGGATCGCTCGAACGCCTCGAGCGCATCGTCGAGGAGCCCGTTGCGCGCGTATACGAGGCCGAGGTTGTAGAAGAGTACGTCGTTCTTGGGGGCAGCCCGCGCCGCTGCCACGAATTCCTGGCGAGCGGACGTCCACTCGCGCTGTTCGTAGCTGAAGCCAAGCATGTAGTGGAAAAGTCCGATCAGGTTCTGGGTAAGATAGTCCTTCGGTATGCTGTCGTCGTTCTCTCCGTCCAAGCTGGCTGCAGGCAGGTTCAGTTCGGGCCAGGGTGTGCCGGCGCGGCGTGCTTGCATGACCACACCCATGGGAACTATCTCCAGTCCGGGCACGGTCCAGTTGGGGTGATGCGTGAAGAATAGGGGGTCTTCGTCCGGATTGAAACGCAAGGGCGGCAGGTCGGCGTCGCCGACGCCTTGAAGTATCAGGTTGATATCCGGTCTGCGCCCCTCGGCCAGGTGCAGATACATCAAAACGAAAAGCACGTTGTCGTCGGTGGCGACGAGGTTGGCGCCGGGCGGTAGGGAATCCAGGACGGTTAATGAGAACTCCTCCGCGATCCGGTATCTGCTACGGTTGTACTCGTTCCAACCATCGACGAGCAGGAACGCGGGAACCAAGAACGGAAGAACTGCCGCCGCGCGCGGCAGCCGTGTGATCAATTGCTGGCATCCGTATCCTGCCAGAACCGCGGCCATCGCGTAGCTAGGAATGTAGTAGCGGTGCCAGATGAATATGTCGCTTCTGGAGCCGTGCAGTGCGAGCGAAAGGAGATTCGCTGCCATGATCATCAATGGCAAGCGTACGGGCCACGAAGAATGCCTTGCGCGTACGAGCCCTAGCAGGGCGAGTGCAACGCCGGCCCAGGTCAACTCGGTCCCTAAGCCGCCGAGGTAATCACCTGTTAGCGTCAGCAAGTCCCCGGGCTGCTCGAGCCAGGCTCTCTCCCAGAAACCTTTTCTCAGGACGACGTTGCGGAAGCCCTCCAGGGTTTCGGGGTTGCCCCAATCCAAGACCGGGTCGAAGCGCGAGCGTATCGGCAGGTACAGATAGGGGAGTAGCCCGACCAACGTCGCTCCACCGCATCCGACCAACGCGCGGACGTTCTTGACCAGTGCCGGTTGGGCCGAGAGGGCGAACAGTGCAAGGACGACCGCGTATACACCCATGAACGTGTGGTTAGTCGCACCCAGGCCGCACAAGAAGAATGCAAGGTACAACCGCCACGGTTCCCGGCTCTGGTACCAGCGGATGGCGGCGATGGTTGCCGCGACGACGAATATGGCTCCGAGAGCGTAGACGCGCTGGACATTGGCCTGCGACCAGAAGCTGGGAGAAAAGGCGAAGAGCGCGGCGGCAAACAACGATGCAGCAGGGCCGGCATCGATGGAGCGGCACAGTCTGTAGAGCAACGCGCAGGCCGTCGCCGCGCACGCAGCGCTGAACAGGCTCATACGAAAGGCCAGGGAACCAACGGGCACGATGAGGCTCCACAGCTTGCCCGCCAACACGTAGAGGGGATAGCCACTGGGGTGTGGGATGCCGAGAACACCGACGGCCGTTACGAGCTCGCCGCTGTCGCCCACATAGATGGTGCGGCAAGCACCGGCCGCGTAGACACAGAACACCGCTGCCGCGATCGCGGTTGGCAGCACGCGATCAATGGTGCGGTTGGATTGCTCGGCCACGACGCGCTCCTAAACCAGATGCGAAGCAGTAAGTCACGCTGTTCACGCTTAGCTGGTTAGATCTCGCTGCTGCGAGCAGCTGGGGACGGTCCGGCTCCCCCGAATGGGGCCCGGCCATCGGCCAACCGCGCGTAGGCCCTACAACGCGAAAGGCGCGCGTTGCCTGGGCATAAGGCCGTGCCTCGATCGGGTGATCTGGACACGCAGGCCGGATCGACACTATCGTGGCTCGAGGTGGTAATGACAATGATACGTAGTTTTCCTGTAGTACCTGTATTAGCTGCGTTCGCACTGGTTTCGCTGTCGATGCCTGCAGCCGGAAGCGCTGACGGCGAAGCGGCGAAACCGAAGATCGCCGAACCCGAGGTCATTAGTTCGACGGCAACGCCGAACAGTGGGTCGGTTCGCGAGATGTACAAGTCTCCGCGCAGGGGCGAGTTCCTGCTGACGCAAGCCTGTGTCGAGCACGGAGCGATGTATGTCCGCAACGATGAGTCGGGAGCGCGTCTGACCTACGGTAGTGCCGGTTGCACGCACTACGATCCGGGCATGCGGATAGCAGCCGGCGAGACCCTGAGTTGCGTCAATCGCAGCGGGCAAAGCCGGACTTGTTCTCTGGTCGGGATCGTCTCCGGTGCGCCGGAGCGGCCCAAGCGGTTGGTCATCACGCCTTGATCGCGCCGGCGGTTCCCTAGGCTTGGGCTTTCCACCAGGCGGGGAGGCCGGCGAACGAATCGAGAACGGCTTCGGGTTCGATCGTTCCTTCGAGGTCTTTGGGACGGTACTTACCCGTGCGCACAAGTACGCCCCGGATCCCTGCCGACTGAGCGCCGCCTACGTCGCCGACAATGTCGTCGCCGATCATGACCACGGCTTCGCTAGGAGCGTCGAGTATGCGCAAGGCGGTGGCGAAGAACGGCTCCGCCGGTTTCCCCAGGACCGTCGCCTTGCAACCGCATGCGTGTTCGAGTGCGACCACGAAGGGTGCGACGTCGAGCTGCAGGCCGTCGGCCGATCGCCAGTAACGTGTCATGCCCAGGGCCACCAGAGCCGGGGCCGGGTCGCACATGAGAAGACGAAAAGCCCTGTTTAGCGTCGCGAAGTCCCAAGCATGTCCCAGGTCACCGATGACCACCGCCGCAGCGCCTTCGTTTGCTTCGTCGTCGAGGATTTCCAGCGCATCGAATTCAGGGCGTGTTGCAGACGGCACGAACAATGCCACCGGCCCGGGCGCATTCTCGCCCAGCCAACTGACCGCGGCGACCGGCGGGGTCAGAATATCGGACGCGTCGGTCTCGATCCCGAATCCCGCTAGTCTTTCCACAAGTGCACTTCGGGGCCTCGAGGTAGTGTTGGTGACGTAGAGATGGGGGATACGCTGCTGCGCTATCCAGTGCGCAGCTTCTGCGGCTCCGTCGACCGGGTCGTTGCCTACGTACAGCACACCGTCGAGATCTATCAGTAAGGCCTTGGGTGGGCCGGCAGTGTCCATATCCCTTAGGCTGCACCGGTCTGGGAAATGGTCAAGGTTTGCCGCCCGAGGAACCGCGGCGCCGTATAATGGTTGCGTGGAACGAACCGCGACCATCCTGGCTAACGCGATCATCGGACTCGCAGCCGGTGTGGGGGCATACTACGGCAACGAGACAGGTGGACCGGAGCTGATCTTCGCCGGTGGGTGCCTGGGCGTCGCCATCGGATACTTCATCGGCTGGCCCATCGCCGAGTACTTCGAGCCGATCTTCACCTGGCTCATCGACGACTATGCTCCCTGGGTAATCGTTCCTTTGTTCGTTCTCCTGATCGGAGTCCTGTTCACCCTGGACTCCGACGAGCAGCAGTGCAGCGGCACCGTTGCCGAAGGTGTCGAACTCGAGGAAACGGTCGATGGCGTTTGTGGCGCGCCTACCAAGAAGAACGCTACACACGGCGACTCCCCGCAGCCTTCGTAGAACCTCGCTGGTCACATCGCGCTATGGACTACGTAACCTAGTGCAGGCCTGACCGTATGCGCTTTATCAACTTCCCCTGAACCGCTTCCGGCGAACTCACGACGGCGTTGTTCCGTACTGTTCGGTTTGCGGCGCGGCAGCCTTGCCTCGGTGACCGTAGCACAAGGAAAAAACTTCTGGCGCGCCGGTTGCTCCCTAAGGCCGCTGTAACGCGGCAAGCAGACTAAACCGTGCCGCCAGTCTTGTTTAGGGGACGAACGAATGACCAAGCAGATGTTTGTAAGTTTGATGAGCATCATCGCAGTGTCCGTAGTCGTGCTTCATGCGCCGGCGCCGGCCAACGCCAGCTGCGGTGATTTCGACGGCGACGGCTCGGTAACGGCCAGTGACGCCCTTGGCACTTTGGGAGTAGCCGTCGGCGCCGGTAGCTGCGTGTTCGCGCGCTGCGATGTCGACAAGGACGGCTCTATTGCGGCAAGCGACGCGCTGGAAGTACTTCGCTCGGCGGTCGGCCAGCCGGTAGCCCTCGATTGCCCCGGCGTCGCAGCGACGAATATAGCTGACCTGCCGCGCGCGACGGCCCCGGTCGTGTCAGATGTTGCACCCGCCCTGGTCGTCGGCGATCCGGCCTCTGCGGTCGCGACCACCGGGATCCGTCTAGGAGACGTCGACAGCAACACTTTCGACCAAAACAGCAGCCTCGCTGCTTGCCAGACCACCAATCTGGTCAAGGAGGCAGTCAACTCGGCAGCGCAGGCCGATCTCATTCTCTGCTATGTCCAGAACGTGTTCGAGTCAGTCGACGACGGCACTATCGACATCTATGACGGGTCCCATCACGTGTTCGCCCTCGACTTTGGTCCGCCGCCTCCCGGGGGTGACCCAGAAGAATTCGGCGGGCCGAGCAGCGTGAAGATGAAGCTCGTGCGTGATGAGGATGACACCATCGTCGAGTTCGAGATGTTCATGTGTGGCGATTCCGGTCAGGCCGAGGAGACCCAGACCGAATACGTTCGTCAGGTCATCGACGGCGCGGACTTTTCCATGGTCTCGAAGGGCTTCCATGCCGACCCTGAGGGGCAGAGCGCTCACGAAGTGCACGTGACCGGCGACCTCAACGACGCCGCAGCGTTCAGCGGCACAAAGACCGTCGAGATGGCCTACACCGGCACTCACGGCAACGACAATCATTCGGGCGAAGCCGTGTTCGTGCAGGGCGCCGATTTCTTCTCGGTGGACACCTATTCGAGCGGAACCTACGAGCACGACGGTGGCCAGGGGACACATTCGGACCAAGTAAACGCCACCGGTGAACTTCTTGACTCCAACACGCCGGGTCAACCCTATGACATCGGCGATCTGGCCCTCGGCCACGGTGCTGCCAAGGCACGTTTCACCGGCACCTGGCAGCAAGACCAGTTCGAGGACGAGTGGGACCACACCGAAGTCGAAGGCTGGAACGGCGACACCCGGCAAGTCGATCCTGTAGTATCAGCGGACTTCGTTGACAACGTAACGGGCGCACAGCTGGTCCCGGTTGCTCCGTCGGTGACCGTCGAGTTCTCGCCGGAGGAGAGCTACGGCTGCGACGAGCCCGTAGAGATGGTCGTTCCCGTCGATCAGGTCGCCCTCGATCAAGCTTGTTCCGGCCTGGACCTGGGGCACGACTGGATCAATTGCTGGGACATCATCGGCAACGACGGCGGAGGTGAGGGCGAAGGCCAAGGTATCTGCGAGCAAGGCCCTGACTGTGCCCCTGATGGCTTCTGCGACGGCCCGAACTGTTGCGGTGGTCCCGACTGCGGCGGCGACGGTGTATGCACCGGACCCGATTGCTGCCAAGGAGAGGGATGCAACGGCGGCGGCGGTCACGAAGAGGGCTTCTGCGAACAGGGCCCGGACTGTGCTCCTGATGGTTTCTGTGACGGCCCGAACTGCTGCGGTGGCCCCGACTGTGGCGGCGACGGTGTATGCACCGGCCCGGACTGCTGTCAGGCCGAGGAGTGCAACGGCGGCGGTCACGAACACGGCCTTTGCGAACAGGGCCCGGACTGCGCCCCCGACGGCATTTGTGACGGCCCGGACTGCTGCGGCGGACCCGACTGCGGCGGCGACGGCCAGTGCACCGGACCCGACTGCTGTCAGTTCGAGGAGTGCAACCAACCGCAGTAAATACTATTGGAAGGATGGTCGCGATAGCCGTCTTGGCCGTCGCGGCCGTCCCGGCCATAGCTCAGGCGCAGCATCATGCTGCGCCTGTCGTCGTTTCAGGCTTGGCACCGTCGGGGCGCATGGTATCGACACCCGACCCGCTTTCGCTCAGCCCTGAACCCCATCATTGCGCTCAGAAACACGCCGATCTCGCGCGTGCATCGACGGTTTCTCCGCCACGTCCCCATGCTGAATCGTCAGCGGTACCGTGGCTTCCCGAAGCTTCGACCTCTTTGAAAGTCCCACCCGATCATTCGGCCGGAATGTCGGCGGCTTGTTCGCCGTCCGACTACGCCGCTTTGTCGGGCGCGGCCTTGGTGAATGAGCTGGCCGGCGGCACCGGCACATGTCTTGGCACGCTTTGGAGCTTCGACGGCGATGTGGCCACGGTGATCGCCGCAACCAACGTCACTGCCGTTGCGGCGGAAATCGAAACACTCGCTGCCGATGTTGCGGCCAACGCTGTGGCAATCACCAACCTTGCGTACTTTTATCAAATCGCCTTCTTCCATGAGTTCTACCAGTCCGAGGTCACTTACGATGAGTCGACCTTCGACGCCGCTCGGCAGGCTCTCGTGGCAGTGGCGGCAAGTCCGTACTTGCTCAGCGAGTCGGCCGAGGCCGGGGACCTTCGTTCCCAATGGACGACCAGCATCGACAGCACCAACGGCACCCATCTGGCCATCGCTACGATCCAGGCCTTGCTCGAAAGGTATCAGTCCGATCCCGCTTTGGGCTTGGAGTACCAGGAACGTGTCATCGCATTCGGTTGTCTGTTCACAATCGCCCGTCAGATTGGTAACAACTACATAGAGCTCGGCGTCGACAGCCCGTGGTACGGGCTCGTACCACAGGGACTGATCGACGTCATGGAGGCCATTGCTCTGGATCTCGACTACACTGACGATACCCAAAGCATCACCGAGAACGCCATCTACGCGCTTTCGCACTTCGTCTATCTCGATGCCGCGACCGCCGAGGCCGGCCACGAAATACTCTCGAACGCGTTCGCCCTGTTTCCGCAGCACTCGGGGCCATGGTTCAGGGCCCTCGTCGATCTCGATTGGTTTTTTGGCGCCGAGCTCGCCGACGGCAGCGTTCTCGATGTCAATCAGATACGCGCCGACGTCGCCGCCGTCGCTCTGCCTAACGAATACGTCTTCGACCAGGGCCGACTGATCTTCAAGACCGCCATCGATCTTGCCAAGGCCGAAGAGCTCTACGACGCGATGCAGGAGGTCGAGTCGCAGTTCTTTCGTAAGACCACGTTCCTGGACGCGGTCAGCGGCGACGATAATGAGATCCTGACGTTGATCGTTTACGGCAGTCCGGCCGACTACGGCTTGTACCAGCCTTTTCTCTACGGCCTGAGTACGGCCAACGGCGGTATCTTCATCGAGAGCATGGGGACCTTGTTCACCTACGATCGCACCCCTGAGGAGAGCATCTATACCCTGGAGGAGCTGCTTCGCCACGAGTACGTTCACTACCTCGACGCCCGCTACGTGATTACGGGCAGCTTCGGCGATCCCGGCAGCCTCTACGACGGTGATCGAATGGTCTGGTACAACGAGGGCCTCGCCGAGTTCCTCGTCGGCAGCACGCGCGTGGAAGGCGTGCTGCCCCGTGCAGGGCTCCTCGAACAGATCGAATCCGACCCTGCCCGCCTGACGGTGGCCGACATAACCGAAGCCACCTACTCCGACGGCTTCTTGTTTTACCGCTACGCCGGAATGTTCTTCGAGTTTCTCGACTCCCAGCGTCCGGGCCTGCTCCGGGAGCTGTTCGATGCAGTGCGGAGCAACGACAAAGGCACCCTCGACGCCTTGTATGCTTCGTTCGCCGCCGATGCCCAGCTCCAAAGCGATTACGACGTATATCTGAGCGCACAGATCGCCGCCATGAACGCGGGATCCGGCCTGTTTGCCGAGGACGTGCCGACGACCTACACGCCGGCGGTCATACCCGAAAACAACTCCGATCAGCTCTACGACGTTCTCATGCAGCAGTTGCCCACCGACATGGGAAGCTTCGCAGTATGGACGAACCGCTTCAGCTACAGCGACGAGCTGACGATTCCTTCGACAGGGCTGACATCCGCGCAGGTCAACGAGGCCTACGAGGCCGAGTTGGATGGTGTACTCGCAGCATTGACGCCGTTGGGCGCTAACCTCGAATCTGCAGTCGCGTGGTTCGGCAATACGGTCTCGAACGGCAGCTTTGCGACAGCCACCTATGTGGTCGAAGGGCCCTACAACGCGACCGCTTCAGACGTCAACGCGCCGGATCCTCCGTCTGGGCTGATGTCCCACGGCGGCACGGGGACGGTGTACCTGGAATGGACGGCGAATTCCGAGACCGACCTTGCCGCTTATAACGTCTACCGCTCCGAAACCTCGGGCGGCCCCTACGACAAGATCAACGAGAGCGGCGTCACGAGCTCCCGATTCAACGACGGCAGCGTGGGCGCCGGGGTCGACTACTATTACGTGGTTACTGCGACCGACGCTTCCGGTAATGAGTCCGAGCTTTCCGCGGAAGTGGCGGATGGATCCGCCACCAGCGTGCTGTTGGTAAACGGCTACTTCGATGACGGCAACACCGGTTATGTCGAAGCGTACGCCGACGCACTCGAAGCGCTCGGTTACGGCTACGATTACTGGGATCCCTTCACTCGGGGTGAGATTCCGGCGGAGGTTCTCTTGAACTACGCCGACGGCTTGGTCGTATGGGCGGTGGGGTATTTTCATCCGGGTTACCCTGATCAACTTGACGATAGCCGGCGTCAGGTGCTTCGCGATTATCTCGAAGCCGGCGGCAGTCTCGTGCTTTCGGGCGCGTATACGGCATCGAACCTGGACCAGACGCCGCTGTTCACCGACTACGTCCAGGTTCAGTTCGTGAACAACGGTACAAATCTTCCCGGGCTCTCGGGTGTTCCCGCTGATGTTGTCGGGGAAGGGTTGGAACTCACGATGGGCAACCTGGGATACCAGAGCGAAATAGATCCGATCGGCACGGCGGTCACTGCTCTAACCTATGATCCGGCATCCGGGGCAGGCGCTGTGTCGTCGAGCGGCACGGCGGTAGCTATCGTGGATATGGATTACAGGGTCGCCTTCATGGCCTTCCCTTTTGCCGATCTCGTTTCCGACTCGCGGGAGCAGCTGCTCGGGAGCGCCGTAACATGGATGTCTCCCTTATTCATGGGTGATATCAACGACGACGGCAGCATCTCTGCAGCTGACGCCCTCGATGTGCTTTCGGCCGCGGTCGGACAGACGGGAATCTGCATGCTCTGCGTGTGCGACGTCAACGACGACGGAGTCGTTAGCGCTTCCGACGCTTTCATCGTCTTGCAATACGCCGTCGGCATGCAGGTGGTTCTTGCGACGCCGACCTGTTCGTGAATCTACCGCCCGGCTAGAGCAAGGTTGCACGCAACGCCTGCCTGGGCGGTGTCTGTAGTTCTAGATTTTCCACCGGCGCGGGTGATCGCTTGTTGAACGCCTCAGTGGAAGTCCCGGCTGGGCGCCGGCTGAGGCCTCGCTCCGACCTTGGGTAGCCACAAACGTTCCACGACCAGGTGGACGACCCCGTCTTGGGATTGCAGAGTCCCGGAAGCCCCTAGAAACGAAGCGGTTTTCGCCAGCACCGAGTACTTGGCGAACACGCTTTGCCACAAGACCAGATTCACGAAGCCGGTTTCGTCTTCCAGGGTCATGAAGACCACGCCTTTGGCCGTGGCCGGGCGTTGGCGTCCGATGACCATGCCGGCGTAATCGATCCTAGCCCCGTCGTTCATGGCGGATACCGCCTCGGCATCCGGCAGCCCATGATCGTTGAGGCTCGCGCGCAGCGGCGACAGAGGATGGCCGTGAGTGCTGTGTGACGACGACAGGTAGTCCCATGAAATGGTCTCGAAATCGTCGAGGGTTCGAAATTCCGGAGATGATTCGGCGACGGTGAGATTCAGCGACGCTTCACGTCGTCCGGCAAGACCGAGGATATCCCAAAGAGCGCTGCGCCGGTTGCCGTCGAGGCTGTCGAAAGCGCCAGCCTCGGCAAGCAGAGTCAGTGCACGTTCGTTCAGCCTGGTGCGGTCGGCGAAATCGTCGATAGAAACGAAAGGCCGAGATAGCCGTGTGGATATGATCGTCTCGGCGTCGGTGTCGCGAAAGCCTTTTATGTAACGAAAGCCCATGCGCACGGCAAAACGGTCGGTGTCATCCGGTTCCAGGGTGCAGTCCCATTGGCTGGCGCATACATCCACCGCTCGCATGTCTATTCGATGGCGCTTGGCATCCTCCACGATGGTCGCCGGCGAATAAAACCCCATCGGCTGAGCATTGAGCAGGGAACAGATGAACTCGGCAGGGTAGTGGCACTTCAGCCACGAAGTTGCATAGGCGATCAGCGCGAAGCTCGCCGCATGACTCTCGGGAAATCCGTACTCGCCAAAGCCTCTGATCTGCTCGAATACCCGCTGCGCAAATTCTGCTTTGATACCCTTGGCCTGCATGCGTGAAACGAGACGGTCGCGGTGCCTTTCTATGCGTCCGGTACGCCGCCAGGCCGCCATGTCTCGGCGTAACTGATCGGCTTCGCCCGGCGTGTAGTCGGCGGCCACTATGGCCAGGCGCATGACCTGTTCCTGAAATAGCGGAATTCCCAGGGTCTTTTCGAGCACCGGCTGCAGGCATGCATGCGGGTATTCTACGGGTTCCTCACCGTTTCGCCGTCTCAGATAAGGATGCACCATGCCTCCGCTTATGGGGCCGGGCCGTACGATGCTGATCTCGATGACGAGGTCATAGAAATGTCGGGGTTTGAGACGCGGCAGCATCGCCATCTGCGCGCGGCTTTCTATCTGAAAAACCCCGATGGTGTCGGCGCGCTGTATCATCTCGTAAGTCTCGGCGTCTCTCGGCGGAATGGTCGCCATGGAAAGCTCGAGGCCTCGGTGCTTCTCGAGAAGGCGAAACGCGATGTCGAGTTGGGTCAAAGCACCGAGGCCGAGCAGGTCGACTTTGAAAAGGCCGAGAGCTTCGATGTCGTCTTTGTCCCATTGAATGACCGTGCGTTCGGCCATGGTAGCGTTCTCTATGGGCACGAGGTCGTGGACCGGCTCGTGGCCGAGTAGAAAGCCTCCCGGATGGATGGACAGGTGGCGGGGAAAATCGATGATCTCGTTGGAGAGCCGAAACAGGTGCCCGCTCGAAGGCGAGTCCGGATCGAGGCCGGCTTGGGAGAGGGCGGCACCGGATATGTCGCCGTAATGGGGAAGTAGCTTGGCCAGTCTGTCCAAGGATGTGGCCGGCAGCCCCAAGGCCTTGCCGACTTCACGGATGGCCGATTTGGGCCGGTAGCGCACGACGTTGGCGACCATGGCGGCATGAGAGCGCCCGTACTTTTGGTACATGTACTGGATGACTTCCTCGCGGCGTTCGTGGGCGATGTCGAGATCTATGTCGGGGGGCTCGGCGCGTTCTTCCGAAATAAAACGCTCGAACAAAAGATCCATGCGGATGGGGTCGATGGCGGTCACTCCAAGGCAATAGCAAACCGCCGAGTTGGCCGCCGATCCGCGGCCCTGGCAAAGGATTTCGCGGCTACGGCAAAACTCCACGATCTCCCACATCGTCAGGAAGTAGCCGCAGTAATCGAGGCGGTCGATCAGGTCGAGCTCTTTTTCAAGTTGGGCGTTGACGGCGGCCGGGATTTCGTCGCCATAACGACGGGCGGCACCCTCGAGGGTCAGCTCGCGTAGCCATTGAGACGAGCTCCTGCCGTCGGGCAGACGTTCGGAAGGGTAACGATAGCGAAGCTCGGAGAGTGAAAAAGTGCAGCGCGCGGCGATCTCTTCGCTGCGCATGACGGCATCGGGCTGGTCGGCGAACAAGCCGGCAAAGCCGTGCAGGTTCTTCAGGGCATGTTCGGCGTTGGTGCGCGTAAGACGTCCGGCGCTGGAAAGAGTTCTACCGTGTCGAATGCAGGTCAGAACATCGTGGAGGGGGCGGCGAGCCGGCGTGTGATAGAGAACCTCGTTGGCGGCTACCAAGGCCAACCCGTACTTGGCGGCGCGCATTCTCAGGCGCACTTCACGTTCGACTTCGGCGGCGCGCCGGTGTCTGGCGAGCATGGCATACAGACGCTCGCCGAAGGCTTCACGCAGAGCCTTAGAGACACTCAAGGGCTCGGCCTTGGCGGTAATGAGGCTACGCGAGCCTCCCCAAAGGGCGATCAAGCCTTGTGAGTGCTCGCAGATTTCAGACCAGCTCAGTGAACACTCGCCCTTGGGGGAGCGAAGACGGCCCGCGCTGATCAATCGGCACAGGTTACGGTAGCCCTCGCGATCCTCGGCCAACAACACGATGGTGGAGTCGTCGTCGACGGTTATCTGAGAGCCGACGATCAGGTGAATGCCCAGTTCGAGGGCTTTCAAGTGGGCTCGCACCAAACCGTAGACGCCGTCACGGTCGGTCAGGGCCATGGCACGCAGCCCCAGGTAGTAACATTCTTCCACCAATTCGTCGGGATGGCTGGCGCCTTCGAGGAAAGAAAAATTACTCTTGCACCAGAGAGGGGCGTAGGAAGTCATCGTTCTTGCTCGCTTTTCACTCGCCCTTTACTCGACCTGGCCGTGCAGGAACCAGCGCCGCCGTCGCCGATCGAAATAGATCCAGAGCAGATCGCCGCGCTTGGTCTGCACGTAGTGGTACTCGCGGTGGACGGGAGCGATCCACCATCCACCCGACACTATGTAAGGGCCGGTGGAGTCGACCACGGCGCCTTGTTCGAGGCCGTGCTCGAGACCGCGCACCAGCCAGCCGTCGTCGCGCACGTGTTTGTGCTGGGCGGGCAGCGCCAGGGGTTTGGCAAAGACCCTGCGGATCAGCGGCTTCATCCGCACCTTGCGCGGCTTGGCGGCCGAGAGTATGTCGAGTCGCTGCCAGGTGAATTTGGCCTCGGGAAGATGGCCTTCGCGCAGCTCGGCTCTCATCACCGCGCCTTCGCCCAGCTCGGCGCGCACCCGCGCCAGGGCTCGGTTGGCGGCTTCCAGATCGCGACCGGGATTCTCTGAAAAAAGCCGCAGTTGTTCTTTGCTCGCGGGAACGCCTCCGATGATGACCTGGAGTTCGATGACACCGGATGTCAAGCGAATTGCGTCCAGACGCAGGCGGACCAAATCCAGGATCAGGGCTTCATCGAGGGTCGGCGATGCCGGCCTGATCGATTCGACGAGTTTTTCGGTGCGGCTGAGTTTCAGTGAGACGACGAGCTCGGCTGCGGCCTGGGCTCTCGAGGCCAGTCGCCTCAAGAGCCGCCCGAGTATTTCCTTTATAAGGAAGAGCAGGGCGTGGGAGTTGGAAACCGGCTCGTCGAGGATCATGCGTTCCTCGACGGGTTCTTCGGGTACCTCCGGTGAAAAAGGAACCCAGCGCTCTCCGGCGGCCAGCTTATAGAGGTTGTAGGCTTGGGGTCCGAAGCGCTCGAGGATTGCGGGAGCCGGTAAGTCGAGAAAGCCGCCTACCGTGGTTACAGCCAGCTTTCGCAGTGACTCGCGAACCGCAGGGTCGATGTCGATCATTTCTAGCTTTACTTCGCGTGCCGCGCTTCTCTCCTGGCCGGCGTTTTCGAATACGACTGTCCCCTTGCAGGCCTTGGCCAGGGCATAGGTGCCGAAACGGCTGAAGCCGACGACCACCGTCGAGTGAAAATCGAGTTTGCGCAGCTCGATGCGTATGGCATCGGCCCAGTGCAGGAGGGAAGGGTAAAGGTGTTGAAGGCCTGAGGCGTCGAGCCAAAAGGTGCCGGGCAGACCGCGGGCGGGTTCTACGTGAGGCGTGAAGGCGCGCAGGCCGTTGGCAATGTACGAGATCCTTTCATCGACGAGTTCTTCGGAAACGATACCGGCTCGAAGACGTGAATCGATCGACAAGCCCGCCGCATAACGTAGGCCGGGAAGGATGCGTGTCCGCCGGGCCCTATCGTTGACCCACAAGATGGTTCCCTGCGGCGTGTCTTGGGTGACCACGGCTGCAGGCAACGACCTCCACCCGGGGTGATCCTTGAGCAGTATCTGTAAAGGAAAAGCCGGGAGGTCAACGCAAGCCAGGTGGTCCACTGTGAATTTCTACATGTGACCAACCCGGTCCTTGCTTCTTGTCCTTGATGACGTCGGCCTTGCACGTGAAGCGGCCCTCGCTGGTCTTGGTTCGTAGGGTTTCGGCCCGCAAAGAGATCAATGAACTCAACGAAGGTGATTCGCTGGATTTTTCGGTGATGCAGACGACGGCTGCGTCGTGCTTCTTGGCCAGACCGAGAAGCCTGCTTTGCAGCGGCATCGGCACCGTAATGTCGGCGCCGAGATCGAGAACCACCAGCCCGAAACCTCCCGAGCGGGTAAGATGATCGGCCACCCGTGCCGCACTGTGGCTGTCGGGGACGGCGATGACGGCAAGGGCGTTCAGGTCCACGCCGCCGGCGTCGGCATCGGGAGGGAAAAAGGAGCTCCGGTGCGTCGTTATCCAGGCGACGGGCTCGCCTTCGAGTTGGGCCTCGGCAATCAAGCCGAAGGCCATGGTCAGTCCCGCTGTCGGGCCCACGGAGGAAAACTCCGACAAACGTCCGGCGAAGTTGCGCCGCGACCAGGGCGTTTGTCCCCGGACGTCGGCTCTTTCAGGAGCCTTCCCGGCTATGCGTTGGCTGTTCAGCTCTCGAATTGCGCTATCCATTTTCATTGCATTTCATTACGCGATTGCCGTGAGGGGTAATTGCTCGAGGTAGCGGCGCACCTCGATGACTTTGCCAAGAATCGTCAAGGTCTCGGGATCGGGAACGATGGGAGAGAACTCTTCGTTCTCTGGCAGCAATTCTACTCGCCGTCTTCGCATGCGCAGGCGCTTTACGGTGGCTTCGTCTTCGATCATGGCCACGACTATCTCACCGGAGTTGGCCGAAGGCTGACGGCGAACGACGACGACGTCGCCGTCGAAGATACCGGCGTCGCGCATGCTCTCGCCTTTTACTCGCAGGGCGAAGAGGTCGTCGGATTCGGCCTTGCGGGTTTGGATGGCCAGGTATCCCTCGGGATCTTCGAGGGCTGCGGACAGGGCACCGGCCTGGACTCGGCCAATGAGAGGCACAAAGGCCGGGGGTGGAATCAGACCGGTGCCCGCTGGGAGGCGATAGCCCCGTGACCGTCGGCCGGGGGGTTTTACGAGCAAGCCCTCGTTGACGAGGGCCTCCAGATGCGCGCGCGCCGACTCTACGGCGCGAAAGCCGAACTCCCGCTGAACCTCGCGAATTGTCGGGGAATTTCCCTCCAATATGCGCTGACGGACATATTCCAAAACCCGCTTACGAGTTCGGCCCGGAGGCGTAATCGGTGACATTTCTCCTCGCTGCTCCTGGCCGCATATAACCAGACAAATGTCTGGTTTGTCAAATAGAAAATGGCCCCTGGCCCGGGCGGCTTTCGTTTGCCGCACTGTCGCCTGGTGGACTATTAGGGAGGACCGGCGCCAGCTAGTGGTGCGGCGACGGAGTGAGTAGTTGACTGAGGAACGAATGCTGAAGGCATCACTCTGGCTCTTCGTGGTTCTTGGAACGGTTCTTTTAGGCGTAGGTCTTGTCTACCTCACGCGCGGTGAGTTCATGCCGTACCATTCGCGGGCGCTGCAGATCGAGTGGTCAGGCTTGTCTCCAAACTACCAAGGTCTCCTTCTCGGAATGCTGAGGGGGCTTGCTGCGGGTCAGGTCATCGCCGGCCTGGCTACGCTCCTCATGGCCGTAGCCTCACTGCGCCGCTCTGCCCGTCCGTATTTGGTGCTCCTTCCCGTCGTCTGTCTCGGCTATTCCGTTTTGATTACCTACGCGACGTATATCGTCGCTTCACGCACTCCTGGTGAGCCGCCCCTTTCCTTCGGAGTGATCACGATTCTACTAGCCGGCGCCGCATCCGTTATGCTTCAGGTAGGCGTTCGAGCCGAAGCCAGCTCGCGATGACGGAGGAAACCGAGATCCTGTATCCTGCGTTCGCGTTGGTGGGGCTGACCTTCATCGTGTTAGTGATGCTCGGCATCGTTCGCATGGGCGGTATCCTGACGGGCCGCTTGCATCCCGAGTATTACAAGCTGTTCCGCGAGCGCGACAACCAGGAGCCCGACCGCCTACGAGCGTTAGCCCGGAACTTTCAGAATCTGCTGGAGCTCCCGATGCTCTTCTATGTGGGTTGCGTAACCGCATACGTCACGCACGCGGTTACCGGAACCCTTCTCGTCTTGGCGTGGATCTTTGTCGGGTTGCGCTTGGTCCACACCGCCATTCACATAACCTACAATGCTCAGTGGCACCGAACGTCTGCGTTCGTCGCCGGTGCATTGGTTCTTATCGGCTTCTGGGTCGAGTTGGCGCTCCGGGTTGTCGACACGCAAGGCTGACGATGAACCGACCTCGGAAGACAACGCGTCGGTAGGCCAAGCAGTGTGGACGTTCACAGCGACGACTCTGATCGACGCTCCGGTGGAGCAAGTGTGGCTGGTGCTGGCCGACGTACTGCACTGGCCCCAGTGGTTGCCGACCGTCACCAGCGTTGAGGCACTTGGCCCGCCGAACATGGTGGTGGGTGCGAATTATAGGATCGTCCAGCCCAAGCTCCGGCCGGCCGTCTGGTCGGTCGTCGAGTTGGAGCCGCCGTCCCGGTTCTCCTGGGAATCCCGCTCTCCGGGTGTTCGCACCGTTGCCGACCATGTCGTGAACGCGGTCACACCTGATTCGACGAGTTTATTCCTGCAGGTGTCCTTACACGGTCCGCTCGCCGGTCTGGCGGCTCTCGTCGCGGGCCGTCTCACGCACCGGTATCTCGAGCGCGAGGCTGCTTCTCTCAAGCATCGAGCGGAGGCGGAGTTGTTCGCACTCCTGGAGCCCACTGCGTGACAAGGGGTCGAAGCTGATGCTAGGTGACGTGGGTCAACCGATGGGCGTTGCGATCCGGGCGGTGTTAGCCACGAATCGAAGGGCTCGATGATCATTCCCGACAAACAAGTCACGACACGTGAGGTCACATCTTGGCGGGGACTGCATCTGCTTCACTTCCAGAGTTCGAGCTGTTCGCAAAAGGTGCGTGTGTTCCTGCGCGAAAAGGGGTTGGACTGGGTGTCTCATCCCGTCGATCTGGCAAGACAGGAGCACGTCACCGCCCGCTTTCTCGGTATCAATCCGCGAGGTGTCGTGCCCGTATTGGTCCACGACGGGGTCGTGCACGTCGAGAGCAACGACATCATGGAGTACCTCGATGCGCTCCCGTCTCAGGAAGGGCCTTTCTTCCCTCGAACCGACGCGGAGCGGGCTCGGGTCAAGGAGAACCTCGAGCTTGAGGACAGCCTGCACATGGACCTGCGCAACCTCACGATGGGTTTCATCATGCCACGGCTGCTCGCCCGCAAGTCCGCAGCAACGCTCGAGCGCTGGGAACGAGAGGGCCGTGATGATCCCAAGCGCGCCCTTGAAGTGAAATGGTGGCGCGACTATGCCGACCACGGAATCATGCCCGAGACGGCGCAAGCCTCGGTCGATGCGCATCGCAAGGTTTTCGAGACGTTCGATGAGAGACTCGCGATTGACGACTGCTTGATCGGCGATCGCCTTTCGGTGCTAGACATCGCCTGGTTCATCACGACGCGGCGCCTTAGCTTGGCCGGTTACCCTTTGCAGCGGCATCCCAACCTCTCTCGCTGGCATGCGCGCCTCGTCCGGCGTCCTGCCTTCGCTGAGGAAACGCGGGATACCGCCTTGCTGCGGGCTTTTCTGCCGCTCTACGCCATGTTCAGAAGGCTGCGGGGCACGAGCCTCAGCGATGTGACGCATTGAGGGCGCGAGGCGGTGAAGTCGATGTCGGACTGCCAACTGATCGTGTTCGTGGCGGGTAGCAATCTGGGAGATCTCATTTGAACGAGTTCGTCGTATCATCCGACTTAGCGGAAGAGCCTCCGGTCGTGTGGCGCCACGCCGTTAGCCCTACGGGAGTAAACCGTGAGTTCCGGCCTTTCCTTCGCATGACCTTCCCCTCCGGCACGCGCGATCTTACAGCCGGTAGCCGGCCGGGAGAGCGGCAGTTTCGTAGCTGGCTTCTTGCGCTGGGGCTTCTGCCCGTCGAGTACGACGATGTCGTATTCGAAGAGGTACAGCCCGGGCGGCGCTTTCTCGAGAGATCCTCGATGCTGACTCAGAAAGTTTGGGAGCACGAACGAATCATCGAGCCCACCGCAACCGGCTGCCGCATAACTGATCGCATTCGCTTCGTGCCGCGGTTGCCCTGGTTGGCGACGCTGTATCGCCCGGTTTTCAAAGCTGTATTCCGATGGCGCCATCGCAATCTACGGAAGGTGTTCGGCCGGGCAGCCGACTAAGTAGCGGCCGCAACCAGCGTCTCAGCCAGCGCCCGAATCCGCGCGGCGTGAGAGCCCTCCCAATAGACCCGTCCGCACTCTCGACACTCCCAAAAGACATCGTGAGTTTCCAGTATCCTTGGCGGGACGCGCCCGGACACATCGGCGGGGGCAGCTCGGCTCACGATGTGATTACACTTCGTGCATCTGCTGAGGACTCGGACGGAAGAAGCCAGATCGAAGTGGCGGATGACCTCGACGAGCTGTTGCCTGAGATCCTCTGCTTTGACGAGGTAGATATTCGGAATCCACCATTCCTCGGCCAGTCCGCGGTCGCGGGTAAGAAGGATCCGGTCGTCCGTTACGGCGAGACGTACGAGTTCCGCGTCCGAGCTTTGCGGGCGGTGGTCACAATCCAAGCCAAACAGCCGTAGCCACTTTGCCAGTCGCGCGAGCATTGCGTCGGCCAGAAACCTCTCGTGCCCCGAGCGCTCAGCGCTGCGAACCCTGGGTTCTATGCCGACGCGATGGCCGCAGGTGCACGAGATCGTGCGCCCGAATGGGAACAGGGCGACGTCGTACTGGCGGCCGCAATGTGAACAAGGGACGGCCACGCCGAGATCCTCGTCTGCGATCATAGATGAAGTGGGAGCGGGCGCCCAACACGCCGGCGGGACCTCATCGAGAGTCACCGCCGGAGCGCTGTCCGGGTTGCTCCAATAACCCATTTGCATCGCCGCAGAGACCGGACCACTGAGAGGCGGCATGAACCTCGAGCACATACGCCGGGAGCCGGCGACGAGAGAACACGCGGCCCCGATTCTGTTCGTTCATGGGGCCTGGCACGGGGCATGGTGTTGGGACCAGGGATTCCTCGAATACTTCGCGCGCAGAGGCTTTTCCGTGCACGCCTTGAGCCTGCGAGGCCACGGCGCCAGTGACGGACGCGCTGGCCTGCGCCGGGCCCGCATCTCCGACTACGTCGACGACGTCAAAAAAGTGGTGGCCGAACTGGGCGCAGAGCCCATCCTCGTAGGTCATTCCATGGGCGGTGGAATCGTCCAGAAGTACCTCGAAACGAATTCTGCCGTCGCCGCGGTGCTCATGGCCTCTTTGCCGCCCGCCGGGGTCTCCCGGTCGCTCATTCGCACCCATGTACGCCACCCGCTCGCCGCACTGAGAATGCACCTGACGCTAAGTCTGTTGCCCCTGGTCGGTAGCCCGGAGTTGGTCCGCGAATGGTTCTTCTCGGAGCAATTGCCGCAGGAAAAGCTTCTTCGGTTCAGCGAGTTGGTCCAGGACGAGTCCTACATGGCATTTCTCGACATGCTCGCCCTGGACTTACCGAAGCCCCGACGGGTGACGGCGCCGATGCTCGTCTTGGGCGCGGGCAATGACACGATCTTTCTGCCGGACCAGATCCGATCCACGGCTGCTGCCTACGGCGTCGAGCCGGTCATCTTCTCAGGGATGGCTCATGACATGATGCTGGAGGAGGGCTGGGAAGCAGTTGCGGACACGATCATCTCGTGGCTCGCGGCGAGCGGACACGGATCGAAGATACCAGAGCCGAGATGAGCGGTAAACGATGGTCACAACATGTGACCCAAACCAGCGATGCCCTGGATCTGGAGGAGGGCGTGTTTGCGCTCGAAGATCCGCGCGAGATAGCTCGATCCCTCAAGAAGTCAGCCGATCGGAGCCGGCGGCGGAAGTCCGAGCCTTTCCGCTCCGCCATGTCGATGCTAACCTTTTACATCAATCGCGCAGGCAAGCAGATTTCCGCCGAGCAGCGAACGCGTCTGGAGCAAGCAAAGGATGAACTCAGAGCACTGTACGGTAGGCCGCGCGCAAACCCTCGCGGCGACAACTGAGCTTGGCCGAGCGGCCGAGAGCGTACAGGCCACCGAGCATCGCCGGGAACAAGAGGAGACGAGATGACCAGAATCGTGATCGTACTGAGCGCAGTACTGCTTCCCGCCACCGCTCTGGCCCACCCTGACCATGGCTTAAGTGGCAGCGCGGACTTGCTGCACTTTCTGGCCGACCCCTACCACCTTGGTGTTGCGGTCGCTTCGATGTTGATCTGCCTCGCCCTCGGCAGATCCATAGCACGACGGCTCTCCACCGGTCGCGCGCGCAGATAGACCCTGCCGTTACCGCTAGTCCGCACGGATTGCGCTTGCTCGCTCGCGTTGGTACGGGCGTTTCACAGAGGCCATCGATTACGGGTTTCAAGCAATAACAGGATGAGTTGAGGCATGGCACGTGTCCCCCACATAGACCCGGCCGGCGGGTCGTACCCTCTTCAGGACCTCCTGACGCAGCTGGTGTTGTCGAAGCCGGGAAAATGGCTGGCGATGAACGTTTCGCGGCATCTCGACCCGATCTTGCTCAGATTGACGGGTGGACGCGTCAGCACGATGCTCACCGCGCCCGTCGTTAACCTCACGGCGCGTGGCGCGAAGACGGGCAAAGAGCGCACGATCGCGCTGCTCTACTGGAACGACGGCAACGACGTTATTCTCATCGCCTCGAACTTCGGCGGCGGCCGCCATCCTCAGTGGTACTACAACCTATGCGCCAATCCCGACGTCACCTTGACCGCCGGCGGTCGCAGCGGGCGCTACCGTGCCGAGCTGGTCACCGACGAGCTCGAGCGGCGGCGGCTGTATCATAAGGGCCAGTCCCTCTATAGCGGCTGGCGCAACTACGAAGAGACCGCCGCGGAGTCCGGGCGTACGATTCAGGTGTTCCGGCTTTCGCCGCGGGATCCTGCTTGAGGTAGAGTCTGGCGGGCCGAGGGTCGATAGGGGGCCTGCAACTCGACCATAAGGGGGATCCATGTCCGACAAGAACCGCATCGAATGCCTGTATCTTTCACAAGAAGACCTGCTCGAGGCAGGGTGCCTCGACATGCGGATGGCCATGGATGCCGCCGAGAAGGCCATGCTGGGGTTTCGTTCGGAGGAGATCCTTTTCCCCGACAAGATCGTCCAGATTTTCAACGAGGCCACGCAGGAGCGCATCAACTGCCTGCCGGCAACGCTTCTGCCCGAGAAGATATGCGGCGTTAAGTGGGTTTCCGTCTTTCCGGCCAACCCCGAGAAACACGGGATCCAGAATCTTTCCGCCGTCGTCATACTATCCGAGATAGAAACGGGCTTCCCTGTCGCGTTCATGGACGGAACGCTTTGCTCGAACATGCGAGTCGGTGCCATGGGCGGCATCGCGGCCAAGCATTTCGCCAGGCAGGATTCGCGCAGCATCGCTTTCATCGGTTCCGGGGAGCAGGCCAAGATGCACTTGATCGCGATGAAAACGGTCGTGCCTTCTCTTGAAGAGTGCAGAGTGTCGGCAAAGTACGACTACGAAGAAGAGCAGTTCATCTCGGAGATGAGTCGGATCTTCACGGATATGGACTTCGTCGCCAGCGGGACCGACGGGCAGAAAGCCATGGACGGCGCCGACATCCTCGTCACCGCGACGAGTGCTCAGGCCCCGCTCTTGAAGGCGGCGTGGATGAAGCCCGGAGCGTTCTACAGTCACATCGGTGGCTGGGAAGACGAGTACGAAGTCGCAAAGCAGTGCGACAAGATCATCTGTGACGACTGGGAAACGGTCAAACACAGAACACAAACGCTCAGCCGTATGTATAAAGACGGTATGCTCGGTGATGACGACATCTATGCGAACTTGGTCGAGGTAGTGGCCGGTGAGAAGCCCGGGCGCGCCAGCGACACCGAGCGCGCGTATTTCAATGCCGTCGGCTTGGCGTATGTAGATGTCGCCATCGCTCATGCGATGTACCAGCGGGCGAAGGACGCCGACAAAGGGAAGAGGATGAGCATCCAGGAGACGATGATCTTCCAGCACGAGAACCTGTCGGAGTATATCCGCATCTGATCCGTGGGTTCTCCCCGTCTGAAGAAGCGCCGGTGTGAGCCTCAGGTCGGGCTACGGCTGCTGTCGAGGTAACCAGCGAATCTTGAACGGCTTGCTCAAAGTCCTGGCCGTGCTGGCGGCCGCCCTCGTTGTTTGTGTCGGTGGGTTTGTTTTCGTCGCGTGGGCTCCCGACCGGCCGGTGTCCGAACTCAAGACTCGCTGGGCCACGCCGCCTTCGGAGTTCCTGGAGATAGCCGGGATGGAGGTGCATCTGCGAGACGAAGGGCCACGCGACGACCAGCTGCCCCTGGTGCTGCTTCACGGCACTTCCTCCTCTTTACATACCTGGGATGGCTGGACCCGGGCGCTCAGCGGTGAGCGCCGAGTAGTCCGCGTCGACTTGCCCGGCTTTGGGTTGACCGGTCCCAGATCGGACGATGTCTACACGATCGACAGCTACGTGCGTTTCGTGATCGCGGTGCTCGACGAGCTGGGTATCGGCCGTTGCGTCCTGGGCGGCAACTCCTTCGGTGGCGAGGTTTCGTGGGCCGCGTCGTTGGCGTCCCCGAAGCGGATAGTGCAACTGATACTAGTGGACTCTGCGGGGTATAGGGACGAGCAGAACATCTCGCGGCCGATCGCGTTTCGCGTTGCCGCGACACCAATTCTGAATAGATTGATGGACTTTGTCTTGCCGCGTTCCATGATCGTGTCGAGCCTGAGAAGCGTATACGGCGACCCCTCAAAGGTTACCCCGGAGCTTATCGATAGGTACTTCGACATCGCGGTTCGTGAAGGCAATCGCGGTGCGCTGGTGGAGCGCTACAGGCAGGCGCCCCATGGAGAACTTGCTCACCGTATTCCCGAGATTACCGCGCCGACCCTGCTCATCTGGGGAGGCCGCGATCGCTTGTTCTCAACCGACGTGGCGAAGCGTTTTCATGGCGACATCCCCGGTAGCGAACTCGTGATCTTCGAGGATCTCGGCCACGTACCTCAGGAGGAAGACCCAGAGCGCACGGTCGAGCCGGTGCGCCGGTTCCTCGGTTTGCGCGGATAGCATCGAGTGTGAGGCTCCGGCGTTGCCGTGCGTTGACCCCGCAGCTCGAATAGCGGCATAGTTCGCCAGCGCTGCCCAACCGCCCCCCTAATCCCCCTATTATTAAGGAGACAATAACGATGGTTCGCTTGGCAACGGTATTCGTAGCAATAGGATTGATGCTCTCTCCCTTGGCTTGCACAGACAGCTGCGAGAGTGTCCAGAACGAGATCGAAGAGATCGGCCGCGAGATTCAGAAGAATCCCGCCAGCGCCCCTGATCGTGCCGGAGAGCTCGAGAGTCTGAGGAAGAAGCTCGAGGATATGGGCTGCCTCGGCTAGACGCACCTTGCGGAGGCGGGACGCCCGGCGCGTCCCGCCTTGTTTCATTTCCTACGCCGTGACAGCGTCGAACTTGGACGGCAGTGGCGCCGGCGGAACCCGCGCGCCCTGTTGAATCTGCATCTCAGCCGTCCGGGGGGTCACATTTAGGATGAGCAAGTCAGCGGTTACGGTGGCCGTCAAGGTCGCCCTTACTGTAACGTCGCTGGAATTCTTCGGGCCCATACTGCGCGACTTCGGTCCTAGTCACGCGTTCAACCCCGATTGGGTAGGTCATGCACGGGTGCACCTCGTGTGGTTGCTGGGGTTCATGTTCCTGTCGGGGCTGGCCAACCTATACCTGATCTGGCTGCGCCGTTCCGGCGGCGTGAGTAACCTGTGGCTCTCGGCGGGCTGGCAGTCTTGCAACCTGGGCGGCTTCTGGATCGCCTACCTACTCAACCCGGTTTACGAGGGTGCGATCACGGTTCCCGGCGTCCACGTGCACATCTTTGGTTACGACGAGAACGTCTTCGTCTTTTCGATCCTCACCGTAATCATGGTGGGGATCTTGCTCACCCTTCGTTTTGGTCTTCGCCACGACGCCGGTGATGCCTACGTCTGATACCGACGTACTCATCGTAGGCGCCGGGCCGTCGGGAGCGATGGCTGCTCTGTTGCTCGAGCAGATCGGGATGAAGACCGAACTGGTCGAGCGCCGTGAGGGGCCGAGACGTCCTCCGGCGGCTCACGCCGTCAACGCGCGCACACTCGAGATCTGTCGTGCCGCCGGCGTGGACTTCGCCGCATTGTCGCGCGCCTGGCAGGACCCTGCCGATTCCGGCTGGGTGTACTGGGTGACCAAGCTCGGAGGCCGCACGCTCGGCCGGCTTCCCTACGAACGCCAGGGCGACGACCAGCTTGCGGTCACCCCCACGCCCTTGCGCAACATTTCCCAGAACCGATTCGACCCGATTGTTCTGGATGCGCTCGAATCGCGGTGCGGCAAAAGGCCTGCGTTCCGGCATCAATGGGAATCATGCGAACAAGGCGACGACGGCGTGCGATCGCGCGTACGTGATCTAGAAACCGACGAAGAGCACGAGATTACCAGCCGGTATCTGCTGGCTGCCGACGGTGCGGGCAGCCACATCAGAAAGTCACTCGGCATCGAGCCTATCGGCCCCGACCGTATCCAGAGCTTCATCATGGTTCACTTCCAGGCCGACATGCGAGGGTTGGCCGGCGATCCGCCGGGCGTGCTTCATTTCGTTTGTGACCCCTCGGCGGGAAGCGCCGTGTTCGTGGTTCACGATGTCCGGAGTGAATGTGTGTACATGCACCCCTTCGATGCGGATCAGGAGAGCGAGAGTGACTACGATGAAGCGAGGTGTGAGAAGCTGATTCGGGGTGCGTTGGAGGATCCCGATCTCGAATTCTCCATACAAACGATTAGTTCCTGGGTGATGACGGCCCAGGTAGCCGAGCGCTACCGTGAAGGCCGCATCTTCCTGGTAGGCGATTCCGCCCATAGGTTTCCACCGACCGGTGGCCTCGGGCTCAATACCGGTGTTCAGGATGCCCACAATCTGTCCTGGAAGATCGCGGCCGTGGAAAAAGGGTGGGCGCCGCCGTCTCTACTTGCCACCTACGAGAGCGAGCGCCGTCCGGTGGCGCAGAAGAACGCGGATCAAAGCGTCAACAACGCCCTGCATCTGGTAGAAGTGTTGCTGGCCCTCGGCGTCACCGACGACTCCGACGGGTCGAGGCAACGCATGGCCGACGCTTTAGCGGATCCCGGTTCACTGGCCGAGGTCGAGGCAACGATCGCCCGCCAGGCCGAACACTTCGACATGCCGGGCCTCCAGTTAGGCTTCGCGTACGACGAAGGCGCGGTCGCACGCGGCGAAGACGAAGCATCTGGAGGGTTCACCGATCCTCGAGTCTTCATTCCCTCGGGAACGCCGGGATGCAGGCTGCCGCATGCGTGGCTCGCGTCGGGTGACGGGCGCACCGGCTCCACTCTCGACTGGGTTCCCTTGGACCGTTTCCTTCTGCTTGCGGGGCCGGAGGGCGGGGCGTGGATCGAGGCAGTTCCCGGGATCAAGGATGTCCCGGTTCAGGGTCGATTGATATCCGCCGGTGATCTCGTGGACCTCGATGCGTGGTTGGGCAGCTCAGGCATCGACAGAAGCGGTGCGCTGCTCGTTAGGCCCGATCAACATGTCGCGTGGCGTGCGCCGCGCGCTGTAGGCGACGCGTCCGAGCGGCTCGAAGAGGCCTTCACCGCGATTCTGTCGTGACATAGTGGTCGCCTCTGGGTGACCGAGGCTTTAGCCGGGTGTTTCCCTTTGCCCTAGGCCTGCCTTTGCAGCTAGGGTGGCGGCAGCGGAGCCGCAGGCATGAGTGACCTTCCCGACCTTGGAGAGATTCTCACCGGACTCCTCGCCGATGTTCCGCGCGATCAGCAGCCGCTCTTGATCGCGGCAGCTGAACGAATGGCGGCGCAACGCTACCGGGGTTGGGCTGCTGACCCGGCCTATGAGGCGCATCGCGATGGATTGCTCGGATGCGCCCTGCGCGAGGAAGAAATCGCCTCTCGGATCGAGGCGCTCTATGAAGATCTTCCGGCAGCGCAGCAAGGTGTAACCGACTCGATTCCTACCCTGCAAGAGACGGCGCGCGACCTGTTCGAGCCGCGCCCGCTACGCGAGCAGTTGCTTCTGCAGGCCAGCGGAGAGCGGTTGGGTGCTGCTACCTGGCGAGCATTTGCCGTCAACGCCGATGCCGCCTCGGCCGCTGTCTTCGCCGAGTGCGCTGTACTGGAAGAAGAGAGCGCCGCTGTCCTCGACGGCATTCTCGACGCTACGGCCTGAGCGAAGCGCACTGCGCCGCTTTTCGGTTGCGTCATCGCAACCCGCCCACGATATTTGTGTCTGCCGCCGCCGGGGGCAGGGGGTTCATCGTGTTGGACGTTTTCATTTCTCCAAGCCGGCTGGTTCGCATGTCGGTATTGCTAGGGTTGGCGCTCGGGCTATCGGCATGTGCGGCTGATTGGGAGCCCGTCTTCGACAAGACCGTAGACGCTCAATTCTTTGATACCGTTGCGATCGCGCCGCCCGAGGACGCGCTGACATTTGCCCGCGCCGGTGGAGACAAGACCAGGCGCCTAATCGCCGTCACCGCTTACGAAAACGGAAACGTTAAAGGCGTCGATCTGTCCGGTGCCCTCGGCCGCTCCTTGGATGATCCGATCGACCTATTCGTTGAGTCGGGCTACGACGTGATTCTCGAGGCCGTCAACGAGGCCTCGCCGGCTTTCCAAACGAGCGTCGCTGTGACCGACTTGGTAGCGCCCGTAGATCTCGCATCTCACCATGTTGCCGCAGGCACCAACTTCCCCGAGCACGCCGGTGAGGCTTCCGTGGAAGGCGGACCATTCATGTTCCCGAAGATAGTCGTTCCCACCGGACCCCATAGTCCCATCAGCGCAGGCGATGGCCTGCTCGACTATGAAGTAGAGTTGGCATGGGTGACCATGGAACCCGTCACGAAGGGCCGTTCGCCGCAACACCTCGGCCTCATCGCCTGCAACGATTACACGGACCGCGCCAAGCTGTTGGCGAACGTGAACCTCGACGACATCGAATCCGGCGAAGGCTTCACGACGGGAAAGAGCTTCCCGGGTTCCTTGCCGGTGGGCGACTTGTTCGTTGTGCCGCGCGACTACCGAGCCTTCGCCGCCGGCCTGCAGTTGCGTCTGTATGTCAACAACCGGCTTCGCCAACGATCGAGCGCCGCCGAAGCGATCTGGAATGTCGACGAGCTGTTTGTGCAGGCGTGGGCTCGCCGAGAGATGACTTATAACCATCTTGGTGAGGATGTCTTGCTGTTTGCTTCGAGCGACGGTATTCCCGCGCGTACCCTGATGATGTCGGGAACACCCCACGGCACCGTGTTCCGGAGCGTGAGTCTAAACCACATAGTCTCCGGTATTTCTTCGTGGTTGTCAGGTGGATGGGACAGGCCCGCGTTCGACCACGTAATCGACGCGTACATCGACGACGCTCACGACGCGGGCGCGTATCTGCAGCCCGGAGACGAGGTTGTAATTCACATCGAGCATCTCGGTGTGATTCGCAACGAGGTTGCACGTTGATCGCGCGGCAGTGCCGGGGCTGCCTCAGCCGTGTGTTCGTACGGTGATGAGTAGCGCCGACTTCCTCATACGCGAGGCTTCGCAGGGAGACTTTGACGCGGTCGTCGCGGTCGAGAAGGCCGCCTTCGGTCACGACGAGGAGGCGGAATTGGTCCAAGCGCTGCTGAGTGATGCAAGCGCGCAGCCTGTCCTGTCGTTGCTGGCGTACGAGGGCGCGGAGCCGGTTGGGCATGTGCTTTTCTCGAAGGTTACCTTGGGTGGACCGGCTCGCAATACGTCCGGCAGGTTGCTCGCGCCTCTAGCTGTAGTGCCTCAGGCGCAGCGGCGAGGCGTAGGCGGCTCATTGATTCGCGAAGGCTTTAGCCGGCTGAAGAGTGACGGGGTCGGTTTGGTATTCGTCCTGGGTGATCCGCGCTACTACGCACGCCACGGCTTCCAGGCGGCGTTGCCCTTGGGCTTTGCGCCTCCATACCTGTGGCCCGCATACGCGGACGCCTGGATGTTGACCGCCTTGGGGCCGCTACCCGAAGCGGACGACTACGGGACAGTCGTCTGCGCCAAGAGCTTGGACAAGCCCGAGTATTGGAAAGAGTAGCCGCCATGAAGATTCCCGAGATCGAGATGACCCGGGCCGAGATCGAGGCCGTGAGAGCGCCCGTGGAGCGAGCGTCCACGATGCCGGCGCGTGTCTACGCGAGTGCCGACGTCTACGGCGTCGAGGTCGAAAGACTGTTCCGCGGCCAGTGGTTGTGTGCAGGTCGACTCGACCAGGTTTCCAGTCCCGGCGACTATGAACTGGTCGACTTGCTCGGGGAGCCGCTGATCATGACCCATGCAGAGGACGGCCGTGTGCGTGTCCTGTCTCGTGTATGCCGTCATCGTGGCGCAGACTTGTTCCCCCAAACCGGCGGTGCTCGCAGAGGCAACACGACGAAGTTGGTGTGCCCCTATCATGCATGGGTCTACCGGCTGGACGGTAGCCTGATCGGGGCCCCGCTCATGCAGGACGCGCAGGGTTTCGTCAGTTCGGAATGCCCTTTGCTCGAAGTGCGCAGCGAAACCTGGAACGGGTGGGTTTTCATCAATCTATCCGGTGATGCGCAACCGCTAGGGCCGAGTCTTACATCGCTTTCGGAGTTGCTGTCGAGCTACGGCATGGAAGAAATGGTGGCCGCCGAGCCGATGGAGTTCGACTCGCCGTGGAACTGGAAGGTTCTCGTCGAAAATTTCATGGAGGCGTATCACCACATACGTACACATCGCGATACCCTGGAATCAATGCTGCCGGCCCGTGAGTCTTTCGTTCCTGACGCCGACGGGCCATATTCCGTTCTAAGGATGCCTTCCAAGGATCCGGGGTTGCTCGAATCGCTCTCGACGTTGCCGGTGATCAACGGGTTGGAAGACTGGCAACGCAATACGCTGATAGCGGCGGTCGTGTTTCCGTTTCACCTGTTCGCTTTGACGCCGGACGCAATGACCTGGTACCAAATATTCCCGGATAGACACGATCACTTCACGTTGCGGATATACAACTGTGTTCCCAAGTCCACAGCGGAAGTCCCTGAACATGCTGACGCGCTCGGTGCCGTTCGGGAGCTGACCCGGCAGATCCATAGCCAAGACATCGGTGCCTGTGATGCGGTATGGGCAGGCTTGGGGTCGCGGTTGTGGGGGCCTGGCCGACTCTGCCTGCTCGAGAAATCGATCTGGGAGCTCAACCGCTGGTGGTTCGAGCATATGCCGGTTCGCGTTACGTGACGCCGGTAGGCGCCGAGCAAACGAAGCCTAGGAGATCTCCATGCCGACATTGATCGAGGCACCGACTCTGATCCGAGCCGAAGGCAACAAACCGAAGACCATCGAAGAGTATGTCGGCCGGGTCAACACGGGGCACGAACACGTCAGCGTTGCCCGTATGGTTTCGCCCGAAGGATGGATGGAGCCGTCGCAGCGCCCGGAGTTCAGCGAGATAACGGTCGTGCTGAGAGGCTGTCTCCGCGTGTCTCATGGCGGTGGCGTCACGCCGGTAAGGGCCGGGCAGGCCATCGTAACAGAGCCGGGAGAGACCGTCCGTTACGAGACACCCGAGCAGGGTGGGGCAGAGTATGTGGCTATCTGCTTGCCCGCATTCTCACCCGAGACGGTGCATCGCTCATCCTGAGTTCGGCGCTATTACCACTGAGCTCCCGCTTCTGTTAGATGGGGTTGGCGTTTCGTCGCGCGACCTCATCTATGCAGAGATATTTTGCGGAAGCGATGGCGACCTTCGCCCTGGTATTCGCCGGTACGGGCGCGATAGTCGTCAACGATCTGACCCAGGGCGCCGTGTCGCACGTCGGTGTCGCCCTCACTTTCGGCTTGGTGGTGGCCGCGATGATCTACTCGGTGGGCGACATTTCGGGGGCCCACTTGAACCCTGCCGTCACTGTCGGGTTTTGGTTGGCCAGGCGTCTGCCCACTTCCGAACTCGTCCCGTATATCACGAGCCAGATCTCCGGTGCGCTTCTTGCCAGCGTGTTGGTCCGTTTGATTTTTGGAGCGCATCCCACGCTCGGCGCAACCTTGCCTGCCGGCAGTTCCGGTCAGTCCTTCGTTCTGGAAGTAGTGCTCACGCTCCTGTTGATGTTCACCATCCTGAGCGTTGCGACGGGTGCGAAAGAGAAGGGGATCACAGCGGGTTTGGCCGTTGGCGCGGTCGTCGGGTTGGAGGCGCTTTTCGCCGGCCCGATCAGCGGCGCATCGATGAATCCAGCCAGGTCTTTGGCACCGGCAGTGATGAGCGGCAATCTCCAGCATCTCTGGCTGTACCTTGCGGCCCCGGTGGTCGGCGCCGGCGCCGCCGTGCTGGCATGTCGCTGCTCGAGGGGTAGTGATTGCTGCGCGGCTCGCGTGACGGTCTAAGGGCGGCTCGGAGGCAGAGATTCGAATCACCCCCGCGTTGGCGGCGACCGTGGTGCCGATGACGGGTTTACTCGAGAAATGTCAACCAAGCGCACATCGAAATCCCGGGATCCGCAGCCATTGTGGGCCGACCATGCCTCAATCCGCGTCGGTATCTCGAGTTGCCTCCTGGGAGAGCAGGTCAGATGGGATGGGGGCCACAAGCGAGACCGTTTCTTGACCGACGTGCTCGACGACTATGTCGAGTGGGTTCCGGTCTGTCCGGAGTTCGAGGTGGGGATGGGCATCCCTCGCGAACCCGTGCGCCTCGTGAGTTCAGGCCGGTCGACCCGCATGATCGGCGTCGATACCAAACACGATTGGACCGCGGAGATGCGTACGTGGGCCAGGCGCCGGGTCAGGGATCTCAGGGCCATGGATCTGTGTGGCTTCGTATTCAAGAAGGGCTCTCCAAGCTGCGGGATGGAGCGCGTAAAAGTCTACGTGAAGTCGGGCCACCCGGCACGCCAGGGTAGCGGTTTGTTCGCTTCCGAGTTGATGGAGCGCTTCACGAACCTGCCGGTAGAAGAGGAGGGCAGGCTGAATGATGCGAAGCTCAGAGAGAACTTCATAGAGCGGTTGTTCGCGTACAGGCGTCTGCTTTCACTTTTCGAGGGGCGTTGGCGTATCGGAGGCCTGGTCGCCTTTCACACGCGCCACAAACTTCAGCTCCTGGCTCATTCGCCCAAGGGCTACGAGCGTCTGGGTCGCCTGGTCGCACGGTCCAAAGGCATGACCCGCGCCGAGGTCAGAGCCAAGTACGAGAACTTGTTCATGGCGGCATTGGCGGAGAAGGCAACGCGTCCGAGGCACGTCAACGTGTTGCAGCACTGCATCGGCTACTTCCGCAAAGAACTCGATGGCGTCGCGCGTGCCGAGCTTCAGGAGGTAGTCAACGACTACAGGGCCGGCGTCGTGCCCCTAGTCGTCCCGGTGACCATGGTCGCGCACTACGTGCGCATGCTCAGTGTCGAGTACCTAGCGGATCAGGTCTATCTGCAGCCGCATCCCAAGGAGTTGATGCTCCGCAACCACGCCTGATCGGCACAGCGAGTTACTGCCGGTCCATGCTTGCTTCGACGAGCCTGACGGCTCGAGACTTGAGAGCGTCAAGGTCGCTGAACACATAGGTGCGTGCAGAACGGAGTTCGTCTGCGATCTCGGCAACGCCGTCACCACCGAGCCATAGCTCGGTGGTGACCGGCAACGCTCTTTGGATGGCAGAGATGTCGCGGACGATGTCGGAGCCTTTTTGTACGGCGGTAATGCTCAGCCCCACGGCTGCCACCTGCATCGACTCAGCAGCAGCGCAGATTTCCTCGGCGGGCAGGTCACGCCCCAAGTAGACGACCCCCAGACCCTGTTCGTGCAGGATCAGTGATGCCATGAGCAGCCCTGCTTCATGCTGTTCGCCTGACGGTGTTGCCAGCAGTACACGCGGTTCGCGTGCCGCCGATCTCGAAGATATCGCAGTATGCAGGATCCGGCTCACGGCTGCGGTGGCCATGTGTTCCTGTGCGATGGATAGTTTTCCCTCGTGCCAACGTTCTCCCACCGTCGTGACGAGGGGAGCACACACATCTTTGACGAAGCGCTCAGGGCCGAAGAACGCAATGCAGTCGGCCAGCACCGTGTTGAGCGAGGCTTCGTCGTAACTCTCGACTGCTTCGAGCGCACGCTCTACCAACGAGCCGCCGGTTGCGGCCGTTTCGAACGCATCCACGGCGGGGCTCTCGTCTGCCTGTGCCGCCAATACCTCGAGTTGCTCATGGTCGAGCTTGGCGATGTCCCCGATGGCGCGGCCACCCTTTACGACGCGGGCGAGCAGGCGCAGATGGTCGATCTCGCGCCGGTCGTAGAGCCTGGCTCCGCGGGCTCCGCGTACCGGCGAGACCACGCCGTAGCGCTTCTCCCAGGCGCGGATGATGTCGGGCGAGAGGCCCGTCAGGCGCGACACTGTCTTCAGGGGGTATGCATCGTGGGCTTCAACCATCTCTTCTCTGCTCCTCTAGAAACATTGGAAGGGCCACCCCCGAGCCCGGTAAGTCCTTTATATACTGGAACTTAGGCCGTGGTGTCAAGGTTTGTCAGGACATAAATAAGATTTATTTGCTTTTGACCTAGACAAAACTTGACAGATGATTTCAGCCGGAGTATCTTCCTGCTCACACGGCGACGAGCCGAAACACAGACCAACAGGGAGGACCTGAAAATGATCTCGAGATCCAAGTTCTTAACCATGATAGCCCTGGGCGCCACAGTGGCCTTGCTCAGCGCCGGGCCCCAGCGGGCGCAAGCAGCCGACAACCTGGCCGATCTGTTGATCGAGGCCAGTGACGGCGCCGCGCTCGACAACAACCGATTCGACTACGACATCATCGTCCAGACTGTACTTGCTTTGGAAGGTCTGGGCCCCGACCCGGATCTGGGTGGGGCGACGTTGCTGGACGTGTTGAGCAACCCTGATGCGAAAGTCACGGTTTTCGTGCCCAGGGACAGCGCTTTCTGGAAGCTGGCCAGGGCGCTCGGTTGGGACGGAAAGGGTGGTGATGCCGGTGTTCTCGCGGCGATAACCGCCACGCTGGATCTCAACACCATACGCAATGTCGTCAAGTACCACGTCGTGCCGGAACGTCTCGGTTTCTTCAGGGTGCTTTTCAAGAGGAACTTCGACACGGCCCTGCCCGGAGCAAGCTTTACACGTAAGCGCTTGCGGCTTCGCGACAATGAGCCGGATCTGCCCGATCCACGCTTGACCTTCCCGCTTCAACTCCAGGCCGGAAAGTCGGTTGCGCATACGATCACGCGGGTTCTGATCCCCGTCGACCTCTAGGAGTTTGGCGCGGGCGGCACACTTGATCCCATACCGGTAAGCCCCCCCACTGACCGGTAGTCCTGTGCAGTGTCGCCCGCGTCAGCCCGTCTCATCCCATGAGACGGGCTGCGGTGCTTCAGACTCCACTCTCTCCCGGCCTCGATCAGTCCCGATTACCGATAGCTCTCTGACGCGTTTAACCTTGCCCGGCCTTCGCGATTTCGTTTTCGACGAGGGACCAGAGTTCCGGTGAAGCGTGTAAAGTACTTTCTCGTAGGCAGCGTCATCTTGGTGCTCGGCCTCGGTGGAATCACGATGTGGGCTCTCGAGTCGAGCGGCGTCGCGGTTATACAGACGAGGAGCGCGGACGGGACCCCTCGCACGACGCGTGTCTGGTACGTGCAACCCGATGGAGAGCTTTGGCTCGAGGCGGGCAGGCCTGACAGTCCCTGGCTGTTGGACCTTCTCCGCGATCCGTGGGTGCGGTTTTCTTCGGACGGCGGCACGGAACTCTACGATGCAGAGCCGCGGGAAGGGCTTGAGGCGCATGTGCGCATCCGCAACTTGCTTCGCGCCAAGTACGGTGTGCGCGATATTTGGATAAACTTGCTGGCCGACACATCGAACTCGGTGGCCGTTCTTTTGAGACCCACCGACCGACCGGCGGCCGAGGGCTCGAACTGAGCCGTGCTTGTCGACGGCGGAGTGTCGGGGCTATAGTCAGCGACTCCGAGGCTGGCGCGTTCCGAGCGGTGACGAAATGGCAAAGCGTCTTGCAGAGATAACCGACGAACTTAAGGCATTCATCGAACGACAGCGCCTCTTTTTCGTCGCTACCGCCGATGCTCAGGGTCGCGTAAACGTATCTCCCAAAGGCGCCGACTCGCTGCGGGTGGTGGCTGCCAACCGAGTGCTGTGGCTCAACCTTACCGGCAGCGGCAACGAGACCGCCGCTCACATGCTGGCCAACAACAGAATCACGATCATGTTCTGTTCTTTCGATGAAAAGCCGATGATCCTTCGTGTCTATGGCAGCGGGCAGGTTCTTCACAGACAACACGAAGACTGGGATGACCTGGCAGGTCTGTTTCCGCCGAGAACCGGCGCGAGGCAGATATTCGATGTAGCCGTGGATCTGGTGCAGACCTCCTGCGGGTTCCAGGTTCCGATCTACGACTATGTCGGAGAAAGAGACCTGCTCGAACAGTGGGAAACCAACAAAGGTGAGAACGGCATCGAGCGCTATTGGTCCGAGAAGAACTCGACGAGCCTCGACGGCAAGCCGACCGATTTTTGATGCGTGGCCGGTGGTAGGGCGAATCAGGGCGTGAACTCCAAGCCGACCGGACCGGGCAGCGGCACCGTTCGGAGTGACGGCTGTGACTTGTACTATGAAGCGGTCGGAACCGGACCCTCTGTGCTTTGCATCCACGGCGCCGGCCATATGATTCCGACAGACAGTCCGGGCGCTGTAGCCACGGCCGTGCGAAGCCTGGATGCCGCCTGCGCATGACTTCCCCGCTTTGGTGTTGCGGCGTGCGCAGAGCTCCGAGGTGTGAGTGTGACACCGGATGAGATGGCCGCGCAGGTCCTCGGGTGTTGGTTCGGCGATGTTCCGGGCGCGTCCCAGAGCATGGATGAGCGCGTGCGGAAATGGTTCGCACCGGATTCTGGGTTCGACGAACAGTTAGCCGAGCGCTTTGGATCCCTCCCCGACAGAGTGGCGCGGGGCGAGTTCGCCGCTTGGCGGACACAGCCGCGATCGGCGTTGGCGAGTGTCTTGGTGCTCGACCAGTTCCCGCGTAATCTGTTTCGAGGCCAGCCTCGGGCTTTCGCGTACGACCCGCTTGCGCTCAAAGCTTGTAGGGACGCGCTTGATAAGGGATTCGACCTCCGCCTCGAGCCGATAGAGGCAGTGTTCATGTACATGCCGTTGGAACACGCCGAAGACCCCGAGTCTCAGGAACGGTGCGTGTCTTTGTTCGAGAGCTTGTCGGGGCGGGCTCCGCTGGAGATGAAGGAACACTTCAGCCGCTTCACGGACTATGCGCGGCGGCACCAAGAAGTGATCCGACGGTTCGGGCGGTTTCCGCACAGGAATGAGGTTCTGGGCCGGGAGTCGACTCCGGAAGAGTCGGCTTATCTGGCCTCGGGAGGCGACACTTTCGGCTAGCATCGGCCCTTTCGAACCGGCAACTATCAACCGGGAGCTCTGAGATGAGCCTATACTGGAGGAGCCCCTCTCAGATCGGCGGCGTGCCCGATCAAGCTCTTGCGAACGATGACGATGTCAGGATCGGTATCGTAGTCGAGCTCGAACCCCGCCCGCTTGAACGTGGCGAGCATGCCTGCGTTCAATGGCTCGGTCTCTCCGACCACCTCAGACAACCCCCACTCGGCTGCGATCTCCAGACAGGTCTGCGTCAACAGTGCTCCTACGCCGCGCTTTTGCCACGCGTCGGGCACGAGCACAGCATAGTCGGCGTCGGTGTGATCCGGATCACAGACGAGGTGCCCGACGCCGATCAGCTTTTCCTCGTCCTCGGCCAGCTCGGCGACGATGGCCAGCTCGCGGTCGTAGTCGATGAAACAGAACCGTGTGGCCATCTCGTGAGTCATCTCGTGGAACATCGATCGGAAGCGCGATCGAATAGTCTCAGGTGAGCATTCCGCGAGCATCCTGTGCCAGCGGGGCTCGTCCTCCGGACGGATCGGCCGCAGCCGGACCGGGGAACCGTCCTTAAGTTTCGAGGACCTCACGAGGTATTCGGGGTAGGGCCGGATGGCCAAGTGAGAGAAGGGGCGTGCATCGGAAGGATGGCTGCGATCTATGCTGATGCGGGCGTCGAGAGCGAGTACGCCGAAGGGCGTAACCAGAACCGGATTCACATCCATGTCGGCGATCTGCGGACAGTCGGCGACCAGGTAGGAAAACCGAATCAAGGTTTCCACCAGCTGCTCGACGGCCACCGGAGGCCGTCGCCGTTGCCCGGAAATTATGGGCCAGGTTTTCAACGACTCGAGCATTCGGCGAGCCAAACGCTCGTTGAGAGGCGGCAGGCCCAGCGCGAAGTCCTCCAGCACTTCGGCGGCCGCGCCTCCCGTGCCGACGAGGACGACAGCGCCGAATACGGGATCCTTGCGGCAGCCCAGTATCAGCTCGAAACCATCGGGTGCGGCTATCATCGGCTGGACGCTGATGCCTTCGATCATGGCTTCAGGTCTGAGCCGCCGAGCCGAATCGTTGATGTCGGCAAACGCGGTTCTTACATCCTCGCGGCTGCCGATATTTAGGGCGACACCGCCGACCTCGAGCTTGTGAGGGATCTGCGGTGAGACGACCTTGAGCACGACGGGAAATCCAACGGTGTCGGCGAGGTCTGCGGCTTCATCGGGGGTGGTTGCGAGATGAGGTTCCGTGGTCTGAATGCCGTAGGCTTCGAGCAATAGCTTTGAAGCTTGCTCGGGCACACTGACGCCCTCGGCGTCGACGATCGACTCGATCAGCTTCATCTGTCTGTCTCTGTCGAGCGGGAAAGCGACCGGCATCTCGCGAGGTGTCTCGTAGAGCGTCTCACGGTTGCGAGCATACGATACCAAGTGCATGAAAGCGTGAACGGCGTTCTTCGGAGTCGTATAGGTGGGTACACCGGCTTCATGCAGTACCTCGATCCCTCCGCTTACGGCTTTACCGCCCATCCAGGCAGCGAGTATCGGCTTGGAACTCTTCGCCGCCATTTTGCTGACAACGTGCGCAGTAGCGTCCGGATCCGTCATGGACTGGGGCGTTAGTATCATCAGCAAGGCGTCGACGTTCGGGTCACGGAGCAGCACGCTTATGGCTTGTCCGAATCGTTCCGGTGTTGCATCGTCCAGGATGTCGACAGGGTTGGCGTGCGACCAGTAATGCGGAAGGAAGGCGCTGAGCTCCGTAATGGTGTCGGGGGAAAGCTTGGCCAGCTCGCCCTTGAGATCCATCAGGGAATCCGTGGCGACTACGCCGGGCCCTCCCGCGTTGGTAATGATGGCCAGGCGGGGACCGGACGGTGTCGGTACGCGGGCGAGCAGTTGCGCGCAGTCGAAGAGATCATCGATCTCGAATACTCGCACGATGCCGGCGCGCTCGAAGGCTGCCGCGTAAACCTCGTCGACACCCGACATCGATCCTGTATGTGACACGGCTGCCTCGGCCGACTCGGTGAAACGGCCCGCCTTGTACACGACGATCGGTTTTCCTTGAGTGATCGCACGTGCGGCCGACATGAACTGACGCGCCTCGGTGATCGATTCCACGTAAAGGATGATCGCTTTGGTGTCGTAGTCAGCTGCGAAGTAGTCGATCAAGTCGCCCACCGCGATGTCCATCATGTTTCCCATCGACACGAAGTAGGAGAACCCGATGTCTTGCTGGATCGCCCAGTCCAAAGCCGATGTTCCCAGCGTCCCGGATTGAGAGATGAACGCGATCCCGCCGGATTTGGGTGTGGCGGTCGCGAGGCTGGCGTTGAACTTGAGGCGGGGAACAACGATGCCCAGGGAGTTCGGACCCAACACGCGCAAGTCGCGGTTGAGGGCTGCTATGTTCCTGACTCTTTGTTCAAGCTCATAGCCCTCGGGGCCGGTCTCCCTGAAGCCCGCGCTGATGATCGCGACGCCCGGCACCCCGGCCACAGCGCACTCCTCGGTTATGTCGGGTACGGTCTCTGCAGGCGTACAGATTACGGCCAAGTCGGGCGTCTCCGGCAGGCGATCGATCGACGGGTAGGCCTCCAGCCCCTGTACCACGTTCTCGTAGATATGGACCGGGTATATCGGCCGGGAGAACCCGGCATCGAGCAGGTTCTTGAGAACGGTGTAGCTAAGACGCTCGGGATTGTTACTGGCGCCGATGATTGCGACGCTGCGCGGGTTGAGTAGCTTGTCGAGATTGCGAATCGCCATGGTTTCGCCGCCTCGCTAAGAATATCTTACGCTTCGCTTACGGACTTACCAAGGACGAACGACAACGGTCTGACGCGATACGTCGAGCTTGTTCAATGATTCTAGAGTTTTGGTTCGAGTTCGCCAGCACCTACTCCTATCCGGCCGCCATGCGAATCGAGAGGCTGGCCACGGAGCGGGGGATAGACGTTCGCTGGCGCAGCTTCCTCCTGGGTCCTATCTTTCGGGCCCAGGGGTGGCCCGATTCTCCCTTCAACGTCTACCCCGCCAAGGGGCGCTACATGTGGCGGGATCTGGAACGGGTCTGCGCAGCGCAAGGTCTGTCTTTTCGGCGCCCTTCGGTGTTCCCGCGCAACGGTTTGACGGCGGCGCGCATCGCATCTCGATTCGCCGAAGAGTCATGGCTACCGGACTTCGTTCGAACGATATACACGGCGAACTTTGTCGAAGACCTCGAGATATCGGAGCCGGAGGTACTCGAACGCTGCCTGCGACATGTAGGAGCCGAGCCGGAGCGTGTGCTTTCAGAGGCGCACACTTCGGAAGCAAAGTCCGCCTTGCGTGCCCAAACAGACA
>JANQEO010000206.1 GCA_028278325.1 Candidatus Binatia bacterium | reverse complement strand
GACCTGTTGCAGCAGATCGATCGCCGACGACGGCCAATCGCACTCCAGGAGAACCTCGACCGCAACCTGGCGGGCGCGGGTGGCCCGGGTGACGATGTCTTCGGTTCGTGACTGGTCGGGCAGCTCACGCCGTGCCTGCTCGTCGTATTCGTCCAGGTCTTCGTAGTCGTCCCAGGAGAGCGCATCGGCCTCCTCGGCATCGGGCATCAGGGCAACAGGGCAACAGAGTCGACCAAATCGGCAAGCCCCTCGTCGTCGATCTCCGGCTCGTCCAAGTCGAGATCGACCTCGGGCGCATCGAGGACAAGCCCGTCGGGCGGTTGGTCGCCGGGCTCGGAATCGGGCTCGTATTCGGTTGGTCCGGAGCCCCTAGTAGTCGATCAACTTTCAATTGATGGATAGAGTCGTTTGAGCTTGATCCGCGCATCCTCGGTGGTGAGCCGCCAGTTCACCGGCGTCGCGTCGGCGTTGCGCTCCAACTCCCATGCGGCGACCTCGGCGCGCAGCGTGTCCTGATCGGGGATGCGCCGATCGAGGCACTGGCGCTGGAGGATGCTGAACTCGATTTCCGCGATGTTCAACCAACTGCCGTGTTTGGGGGTGTAGTGGAAGTTCAGCCGGTCGAGAATGCGCTTGGCCTCGGCGGGCGGGAACGCCTTGTAGAGGGACGCCGGCGTGTGCGTGCTCAGGTTGTCGAGCACGACATCGATGATGGGGGCCGTCGGGAAGTACTCGTCGACGATCTTGCGCATCAGATACGCCCAATCCAGGCTGGTATGGCGGTCGGTGACCTCGACATGGCGCCATCCCAACAGCGGCGCACACACCATGAACAGGTTGCTGACTCCGTCGCGCTCGTACTCGTAATCGTACTTCTCGATGTCGCTGGGACGTGCGGACAGCGGCACGCGCGTCTCCTTGATGTGCTGCTTGCTCGACTCGTCCATGCACACCAACGGCCGCTCCGGCGAGAGGGGTTGCTGATAGACATCCAGGATGTGCTCGAGCGCACAGACGAACTCCGCACTCTGTCGGGCAGGGATGCACCAACACTCCTTCAGCCATGGTTTGAGCTCGTTTTTTTTAGCACCTGCCGCACCGTCTCGCGCGAAATGCTCTCGAACACTTCAAGCTCGACCAACCGATCGGCGAGCAGACGCAAGGTCCAGCGCGCGCGCCCTTCAGGCGGCGGCGAGCAGGCCAACGCGATGAGCTTCGCTTCGCTCTCGCCGTCGAACGCCGGCGGACGGGTGCGGCGCGGACGCTTCGCGTTCAACGCCTGTTCCAGCCCCTCTTCGACGAACGCCTTGCGTACCCGCTCAACGGTCGGGCGGCTCACATGCACGGCGGCGGCCACCTCGGTATCGGAAGGGGGACGTCGGTCTGTGCCGGCGCCTTCATCACACGCAAGCAGGATGCGCGCATGTGCCAGCTTGCGCGCCGCTGACTTCCCCTTGGAGATCAGCGCCTCCAACTCGCTTCGCTCCGTTTCGGTAAGCGTGACCTTGTACTTTTTCGCCGGCATCGGATTCTCAAGCCTCGTCAGAGTGTCATGATCAGGACTTGAGACTTTACATGAATTTCCATCAGAACTTCACTGTCCGGCTACTAGG
>JANQEO010000175.1 GCA_028278325.1 Candidatus Binatia bacterium | reverse complement strand
GACGACCTGCATGTCAGGAGTCGCCCCCAGACGGTTCGGGGACGCGGGCAGCGCGGATCTCGGCGGTGCCTGTCTCGCCGGCGGCAGCCAGGTGGTGCTCCTCACGCGTCAGAACATCCGCGACACCCACGCAATCGCCTACTCGGTCGAGTTCCACGAAACGCTCGCACTGGGCGCGTCGCCGGCGGAGGCACACCGCCTCGCACTCCTCCGCCTGCACGAGGACCTGGGACCGGAGCTCCCCTACCGGCTCGGCGGGCTGACGTTGTTCGGCCTCGGTCACCTACCGCTCTACCCGGTCGTCGACGGGGACGGAGAGGACGAGTCGACCGAGCCAGGTCCGATGCTGGGTCTGGGCCTCGTGGTTGCCGGGACTGTCGCGATCCTCTTCGTCCGGCGACGATCCCGGCGAGCGTGAGGATCAGGGCGACGGGAATGTCGTCGTCGCTGGAGCCGGCGGCGGTGCGCTATCGCTCTAGCGTTCGCGTGGTGGGCCACACTGGACTCGAACCAGTAACTTCCACGCTGTGAATGGCTTGCTCCCACTGGGGAGGTGTGACGCTAACCTCGGCGGTTCAGAGGACTTGGGGAAAGCTAACGAATGCACACGCCAGTCGCAAGCGGTCGCACCGAATCGCACGTGGATGCACCGGTGATCAGGGAGTCGCGCTGAACAGGTGGAAGTTCCACCCGGCGCCAGAGCCGATGGTGAGCGACGGCCGCTGTGGCGACCGAGACTCCCGGGCTATGCTGCCGTTGTGGTAAGCCGATGACTCCGACGGGCGCCGGCCTCAGCTCCTCCGTTGCGCCCCGACCATAACCCCGAGAGTCCATGATGGTCCTTCTCACGGCGCTCGGCACATGCGGCCTGTCGTACTTCGGATGTCTGCAGCTTGGAGTCGGCCAAGACCAGCCGTCGATTCATATGCCGCTGGAACAGGTGCCGCCATCTTCATCGCCGTGGCCGCCGCACCCGAGAGACATTTTCAACGCAACGAGCCCCGGAGGCGTGACCGGCCCAATCGCATCGGGAGAGAGTGTCGAAGCGTTCGTTGTTCCGTCTGATAGAGATCTGGTGATCACGAGCTACAACGGAAACGGCGTGGCGTGGAACATCGTTGCGGAGAAGGACGAGGCCAGGCAGGTGCTCCTGTATCAGAAGGCGGTGCCGCTACGCAGCCGGTGGTACACAGACGGCCCTATTGGGCTCAGCGTGGCCAAGGGGTCGGCAGTGTTGTTGGAACTGGAGTGGCATACTTCTCTGTCAAGTCCGAGTTGGTCTGTGGTCGGCTATCTCTACCCTCCGACCGATGCTCCCATTGAGTGGCCGCCTCGACCAAAGAACATCGTCACGCTCACCGGAGAGCACGTCTTCGCTCCCTACGAGCAGCATGGTGTCTACACGGTTCCGAGCAAAAAGTGGCTAGTGGTTACGTTCGTCGAACCGTTCGCGCCCGGCAGCGACGTAACGACGAATCCGCTGAACGGAGTAGTGACGATAATAGAAGAGAAGGACGGAGTTCAAGTCGCCAAGACGGCAGAACTGCCGATCGACTTGAACCACCAGGATACGAACGAGGCGAGGAACCACGGGCCCCTGGGACTGACCTTCAGACCGGGCAGCAGAGTGGTCATTGCTAATGATGGCTACGGCTCATCACCGAACCCACCTGGTGACGGTCTCTTGCGGTGGATTGCCAACGGGTATATTGTCCCCGACCATTGAGGCGGCGATTCGCGAGGTCGTCCTTCCAGCTGCACTTGGCGAGCGGCTGCATACTGGACCTGGTTCCGCGGGTAGGCTCAACTCAGACTCAAGGGGATCGCGTCGTACGGCGTCACGACACTGTTAACTAACGTGCCGGATGCGACGATTGGGACGTCTTGACGAGCGGTACGGTCTGGCGCGACATCCCGAATCGATTGCGGCGTATTCGCATCGAGACCGGCCGACGAGCGCCGGCCTCGGCCGGCTCTTCGAGGACGATGGGATCAGCGTATGAAACGGAGCATCTTGGACTGCATGTCCTCAAGCGACGCGTCAGCGGGCTGCCACCCGCATCGTTCGTAGATCGCCGCCGCCCATCGACGCGCCATCCCTGCTGCGTCCGCAGAGAGTTCAGACCTCGAATAGCGCTTCTCGTCGACGTACTCCTCGATGTCCGCCTTCGGTCGGCCAAGGATATCATCGAAATCGTGAACATCAGGGGACTCAATCCAAAGGACACGTCCTGCCAGACCGTGTGCCCCAACGCGGACGACAACCGACTCTGACCCAACGGCGGAGAGCACGAGGGACGAGGCGAAGAGAAAGAAGACAGTAAGCTGCCGGAGTACGTCCTCCACTCCCAGCAGCTCCCTTGGAGGCCGTGGAGCGCGCTCGGAGCGCAATCCGTTGTCCCAGTCCATCCAGAAGCCACCGAGATACGCGAACTGCCCACTTTGAAACAGGCGCCATACCTCCTTGTGGACATCGCGATCGCTCGATACGCCGACCCAGTCTCGTCCCCTCCCCACATCTTGGCTCCGGAGCAACGGAGGAAACGACCAACCCCCGACCTGGATTACCAGTTGCCTGATTAGCGGTTCCAATTCTCCGTATTCACACCGCTCGCGTACGAACTCGGTGGGTCTAACGGACATCCTCCAGTGGCCGCGAGACTTGATAGCGTCCGTGAGCGCACTCACTCGAAGTCCTTCAGCTGGTCGTTGTACGGATCGGAAGCCAATGGTTCACGAATGAGCCCAGAGCGGCGCGCGGTCCCCAGAAGCTTTGCGCACTCGCTTCTCAGTGGCAAGTTCGAGCAGGTCTCGCATCGAGGCATGGTCTGGAACCTCCGAAGTCTCGATCCTGCCGCGCGTCCGCACGTAACATGCACCGTTGCGCAGGACGTTCGGGTAGTCCCTGACGCACAACACGGGCACTTCGTCGAACTCCCTCACTCCCAAAGAGACGAGTCGCTCGCCATCCAACTCCATGTATGCAACCTCGACGTCGACTGGCTGATCCGCATATCGGTTGATGACGCCAGCGATCTTGTCATGGCGCCAATCGGCCAGCTGATCGCTAGCGAGTCCATCCAGTTGCAGGGAGCCATCGCCCTCTTCGCGCACTCCAACCACAACGAATCCCCCGCCACGGCGGTTCGCCATGCCCAATGCTGCCCGCACGATGCTCGCGCGGAAGGCCTTGTCTCCGAGGTTGCCAGCCGACTTGAACTCAACTCCAGCAACCTCAGAGCTACGCGCGATAAGGTCTCTTAGTTGGGCCTCGTCCACTTCAGTCCGTCTTGCCGACGCCTCAGTCGCGTTGGCTGGTTGAAGGTAATAGTCGCTACGCAGGGCCAGTTCACTTTGGTGTCGCCCACTTCTTCGTCACCTTCCGCGTCGCCCGCTTTCTTGCCGCCTTCCTCTTGGCGCCCTTGCGCTTCGCGACCTTCCTCTTCGCCGCCTTCCTCCTCCCCGCGCCTCCTGCGAAGTACTTCGTCCCTCGCTTCTGCCCTTCGGTCCGCAACTTCTTCGCCTCCATCAGCAGCGTCACCGGGCGCTTGAGGTCGGCCGTGTCAATGCGTAGCGCCTTGCCGATCTCCTCCAGCCGCTGTCCAGGGTGCGACTTGACGTGAGCCAGGAACCGAGCACCGAGCTTCTCCAGGTCGGCCGCTGAGCGACGGACGCGCCGACCGGAGGCGGCCTTCTTGCGGGCGGCGGTCTTGGTGGTCTTGCGCCTCACCTTCTTCCGGCCCGCAGCGTTCCCGCGCCTCGGAACAGCAGCTCGGCCATCTTCGATCAGCGCCTCGTGCACAGCTTCCACCGCAGCCTCGCGAACGATGGCGGAGATCTCCTCCACGAAGCTGTCGATGCGGGCGAGAAGGCGGGACTCGATGCGGGTGGTCTTGGGCATGGGATCTCGGGACTGGCTGGCGGGTGGACTGGGGATTGAGCCGGAGGGTAGTGATCCGCGCAGGCGATTCCCAGAGATTCCCATCACGCAGAGCATTGGTCTACTGGACCCGCCAGGATCCGCGCGCGTCGGCACCTCTGTCACGGATAGTCTCAATCGTCTGCGTCCTGCTGGCACAGAGCTCGAAACGCATCCACGCTGACCACCTGCGTCGCTTGGGCCTGCGCCTTGACGAGTTTGGCGGGCCCCGCATTGGGACCGGCACAGAGGTACACCAGGTTCTTCGTGACGGTCTTCGCAACGCCGAAACCTGACTGTTCGGCGAGCCGAGTGAGTTCGGCCTTCTCGTCAGGGCGGAAACCTGTGAAACAGATCTCGTGCCGCTTGGGTGTTCGCGGCCTGGGATGCGAATACACCCATGACCATGCCTCGGCCTCGGTCATGCTCTCCATCTGCGCCTCGGTGTAGGGGGCCCCTCTTGAGATGAGGATTCGCTTGACCTTCTCACTGACCATCGTCCCTCCGGGTTGTCGGACAAGCGTGAATCGTATCAATGCCGCACGAGTGCCACCCCAGTTCGTCGCCGCCAGATGCCGGTGATGTCGCTGTTGCTTGAAAGACGCCCGTGCTTTGTGCGTAATTGGCGGCACCCGCTCACCCCATTACGCCTGCGCTCATAGGCGTGGAGATGGGCCATACTCTCCTCGGAGGTACTCGCCATGAAGCTCGTCATCGACCTGCCGTCGGCCATGGCTGGCGGAGTTGTCGTCTCCCTTGTCGGACTGGCCCTCGGAGCTCAGTCGCCACAGAGCACGCCGACCTCCCTCTCGACGCTCCAGATCCCCAAGGTCACCGAGCACGTCGCCAAAGTGAAGGGGATACCGGCGCCGGAGGAGATGTGGTCGATGACGAGCCCGCTGCCCGTTATCAATCTAGGTCCGCAAGAGCCGTATTTGATCTACACCGTTCCGCCCGACAAGCACCTCGTCGTAACAGATTGGCACGGTCTCAATCCCTCCTGGATGCAGTGGCTTTGGAGAGGCCACGGAGGGCTGCTGGAGGAGAGGGTTGCCTACTTCACCGACAGTCCTCCGCAGCACGGCGTGTCGTTCCCAGCCAACAGTCAAGTCATGCTTCAGAACACGTCGCCGAACGCGGAACAACTGCAATTCCGGTTCTACGGCTACCTCGCCGACACCTGACCGCGACGCGCTGATCAACGTACCATGGCTGGCGACGAAAGGTGTCGCTCGGCATTAAGACATTCCGCTTTCATCCCGGGTCGCTCGGCGGGGGGGCTGTCCTCTGCGCCCTCCTGCTCGCGTCTAACGGCTCAATCCAGGCGCCCGCGTTCGTGCGCGTTGCCGTTGTTGACACGGTCGCAGTTCACGGGCTCCCTACGCCGCAGCAGATGGTGCATGTCGTGGAGGGGGATCCGTACACCGTTCCAGAGGGTAAGATCCTCGTTGTTACTGGTCTCAGCCGAACGAACCTCGGCGCTACAGGGAGCGCCTCCAAACCGACGAGATCTGGGCCTTCCGCCACGCAAAGGAGAAGAACGTCCCCGCCGAGGGGCGAGTGGAGATACGGGGACGTGTGGACGTGGACCTGCATCGACGCCGATTCCAAGCTCATGGCGAACTGGGTCGTCGGCCGGCGACGGAGAGCACGCCTATGCCTTCATGTGCGACGCCACGGCGCGAATAGAAGCTCGGGTCCAGGTGACCGCGGACGGCATCAAGAGCTACATCCGTGCCGTCCCTGGAGCCTTCAAGGGGGACGTGGACTTCGCGCAGCTCGTCTCACCCCTCGACACCATAGGGCGATACTCGGCTCCCTCCTTCTAGTCCTACTTCAAACGCGGTATCACCCGCCCGAAGCAGTCGGGGCAGATCCCGTGGGTCAACTCTGCTCCGGCGCGATCGCGGAGATAGGACTCA
>JANQEO010000300.1 GCA_028278325.1 Candidatus Binatia bacterium | reverse complement strand
CCATTCCCGTCGGCGCCGTGTCGCGCGACGAAGGCGGGCCGCTCAGCTTTGCCCAGGAGCGGCTCTGGTTCCTGGACCAACTCGAACCCGGGAACCCCTCCTACAACCTGCCGCTCGCCGTACGGCTCAGTGGTGAACTCGAGGTTGCCGCCCTCGAAGAGAGCATCAAGGAGATCGCGCGGCGGCACGAGGCGCTGCGCACGCGGTTCGAGGTCCGGGAGGGCAAACCGGTTCAGCTTGTCGACCCGGACCTGGAGATATCCGTGGACCGAGAGGATCTGACCGGTCTGTCGCCTGATGATCGGGAGGAAGTAGTCAGGGAACTCTACCGTGACGAGGCATTCAAGCCCTTCGAGCTGGACCGCGGGCCCCTGCTGCGAGCAACCCTCATTCGGCTTTCGAAGACCGAGCACGTGCTGCTCGTTTGTCTGCACCACATCGCATCCGACGGTTGGTCGATCGACATCTTGTGGCGCGAACTAAGCCAATTGTATACAGCCCGGGTCAAGGGCTCGATGGCAACGCTCCGCGATCTCCCGATACGATATGCCGACTACGCGGCCTGGCAGCGAAACTGGCTGTCCGACGACCGCCTGGCGCGATTGATCCGATATTGGAAAGGGCATCTGGACGATGCCGCCACTTTGATGTTGCCGACGGATCGGCCACGGCCTCCGACCTGGAGTTATTCGGGCCGCATTGAGACCACGGTTCTGCCATCCTCGCTTCACGAACAGGTCAAGGCATTCAGCAGAAACGAGGGCGTCACGCCTTGCATGACCATGCTGGCGGCGTTTGCCATACTACTGCATCGCCACTGCGGACAAGACGACATCGTCGTAGGCTCCCCCACCGCCAATCGGAACCGCGAGCAGATCGAAGACCTCATCGGCTTCTTTGCAAATACGGTCGTCCTGCGGATCGATACCGAGGGACAACCCACTGTTATCGATCTATTGCACAGGGTGCGCGAGGCCGCGCTCGAGGCATACGAGCATCAGGACCTGCCGTTCGAAAAGCTGGTCGAAGTCGTCCAACCGGAGCGTGATCCGAGCCGCAACCCTATTTTCCAGGTGGGCTTCGCGTTCGACGACTTCGGCGAGGAGCCGCTCTTGCTGGAAGGCCTGAATGCAACTCGGGTCGAGGCAGAGGCTGTCGCCGTGCGCTTGGATCTGGAGGTGAACGTCGCCACCAGCGAGGAAGGATTGGTCGTCGCCTTCGTTTACAGCACCGACCTCTTCGATCCAGAGACCATGGAGCGGATGCTCTCCCACTACCGGCACCTTCTCGAATGCATGGTGGCGGATCCTCAGCGACCGATTTCCGAGCTTTCGATGATCGATACGGCCGAGCGTCGCTTGGTTCTGGAGGAATGGAACGCGACGCATTGTGCCTATCCCCGAGAGGAGGCGGCGCCGGCTCTCGTCGAGGCTCAAGCGGCCCGTCGTCCCGAGGCTTTGGCGGTCGCCCAAGGCGAGGATCGACTGAGCTATGGCGAGTTGAACGAGCGGGCCAACCGTCTGGCCCACTGGCTTCGG
>JANQEO010000114.1 GCA_028278325.1 Candidatus Binatia bacterium | reverse complement strand
CGTTTAAGCCATTCAAAAGGCGAAATGTTAACGTCTCGGGCGAGTGGCGTTTTCCGGGTCGTTTTCGCGTAGAGGACGTGGTCCGGCTTACGAAAAATTTACCGAACAGGTGGGATGCTCGGGTTGCGCGCGAAAAGCGACATTACAACCGGAGGCAAAGCTTTGGATCGAGTTAGTCCGCGAGGGAGCGCATGAGCGACCCGACGCTCGCGGAGACGGCTGCGCAGGCGCCCGCCAAGGTCTCTCCCAGTCTCTCCCAGGGTGCCTGCGCCGGCGCTGCCGGGTCGGTCCCGGCCCCGACCCCGGCGGCGCCACTTCGCAACGGCGTCGTCGAGGGCGCGGGTCCAACGGGCGAGATTATGAGCGCGGTCGAAGAGGCGCAGGTCGGCTGTCGAGCCGATCCTTTTGGCGCGACGCTGGGGGCGCCTCGTCGCGTGCGGTTCCGGTTGAACTCCGCCTACGGCCTCAGCGCTTTTGTCGGTGTGGTCACCTATTTGGCGTACGGTTCGCTCAACCAGGCTTGGAGCAACTGGGTCCTGGTTGCCGTGGGCCTCTACATGTTCCTTTCAATTCCTCTTTATTCAAAGCTCAGCAACAAGATTGAAGTTGCTGTCACGGAGCGCACCAATTTGGAAACGGGAGGGCGAATTGCTCGGTACATCCCGCAACTATTGATTAACCTCGCTTTGCTATGGGTGTTCGTCGAAGGTCAGGTGATTGAACTGAGTGGTCTGGACGGTATCGGCGGGTTCTTCGCCACAGCGGCCTGGATCACCATCGTCTCGCAGGGCGGTCAATATCTGGCCAATTGGTTGGCGCTCAAGAAGATCGGGGATGCGGATCAGAATGTTGTCCTGGCCGTTTCGATCAGCGCCATCGTCAACGCTCTAGCGGTATCAGGGGTAACATGGATTCATCCTATCTATATCGGCCTCAGCCTGAGTTTCGGCGCCGTGATCTTCGGCGTGGGCTTGGTGGCGGATACCAAGTTTCTCACGAAACGCGCGTAGCTTCGAACGCGACAAAACTTTCGGCGCACGCGCGCCTCTACCTCTCCATTTCTGACGACATGAGGACCGGGCGATGAAAGCGACGGCCGCTCAAACTAAGCCTGCCGAAACGACGGCGTCCGTAGACCAGCAGCCCGAGGCCCAAGTCGCCGAAGTCAGCGTAAAGGTCGCTCGCAGTATCGAGGACCTGATGCAGGCCTTTGCGATCCGCGCGGCTGTCTTCCTCAGCGAGCAGAATTGTCCCTATGCCGAGGAGTTCGACGGCAACGATTTCACCGCGACCCAATACCTGGGCTTTGTCGGCGATGAGCCTGCCAGCACCTGCCGCACGCGCTACTTTGCCGACTTCGCGAAGTTGGAGCGGGTTGCCGTGCGCCGCGAGTTCCGCAAATCCGGCATCGCCGCGCAGATGATCAACTACTCCCTCGATCTCTGTCGGCAAAAGGGCTACCGCAGGGTTTATGGCCATGCCCAGGCGCGCCTGGTGCCATTTTGGCAGAAGTTCGGCTTCGAGCCGATCAACGACAAGAAGTTCGTGTTTTCCGATCACGAATACGTCGAGATCGAATGCCAGCTGGCACCGCACCCGGATCCGGTCATGGTCGGCAAGGATCCCATGGTGACCATTCGCCCGGAGGGTGATTGGGACCAGCCGGGCGTGCTCGAACAATCGGCCACGCGGCCGGCGACCAATCCTGTGAGCGATGATCAGCACGATGAGGCCTGGTCGACGGAGCTCAAGCGGCAGGTGAAGAACCTTGGCTGAGCAACAGGGCAAGATGGCCGAGTCCGCCGCCACGGCGCCGTCGCGCGACGACATCTGGCAAGCCGCCACCCTGCTGGTAGGCGTCTACGGCCGTGAGGCGGTGGAGTACGCCGACCATCGGCGCAGCGAACGACAGGAGTTGGGCGACGAGGCCGCAGCCCAGACCTGGAACCTGATCGTTTCCCAGATCGAATACTTGCTGGCCGGCGCGCCGGCGACTCATTTGCACTAACGAAATATCGGGAACGAAATGCCGGCAGCCTGACGGAGCTGCCTAGCCGAAAGGTTAGCTGGCTCGGGCGATCGACCGCGTCTTGGGTGGCGGCACCTTGGGCGGCTGGAAATCCTCGGTGAACCAAGGCCAGGTCTTGGGGCTGAAGGCGTCCTTGGTCCAGTTGATGACCTCTCGCACTCGGGCCGTGCCCTGAATATTCGGGTGATAGGTCAGCCAGATCTCGGAATTCGTTCTCAGGTCAAGCGCCACCAGCGGCACGATTCCCTCGACGCATTCACAGACATAGGTCGGCAGCATGCCGATGCCGAGGCCGCTCTGAATGGCGCTCAGCATCGAAGCGCTGGAATTGGTGACGTAACTGATAAGGTTGGCGACCCGGGCGAGCTTAAACCAGTCGTTCCACTGTCCTGCGCTGGCATCGAAGGCATAGGACTGGTGGTCTAGCAGGCGGTGACGTAAGAGCTCGTCGAGGGTCGTGGGCGCGCCGTTGCGCGCGATGTAGTCCGGCGAAGCCCAGGGCACGAAATGCAAGGTCCCCAGCTTCATGGCGATGAGATCCGCGGCTTCCGGCCTTTGATAGCGGATCGAGAGATCGGTCTCCATCTTGAGGGCGTCGGCCGGCTCGACTGAGCACTGGAACTCGATGGAGATGCCGGGATGGCGCTCCTGCAGCCTGTTGAGCTGCGGTGTCAGCCAGTAGGTCGCCAGGCCGTCGGTGACCGAGATCCGGACCGAGCCTTCCATGCGCTTGTCCGATCCGTGGACGTTGCGTTGGATTTCCAGCACCGTGGTCTCGATGTGACGGGCGGCATCGAGGATGCTCTCGCCCTCGTTGGTGAGGGCGACCCCGTTGGGCAAGCGGTCGAACAGCCGGACGCCCAAGCGGTGCTCGAGATTCTCGATGCGGCGGCTAATGGTCGGCTGGGTGACGCCGAGCTCGCTCGCGGCTTTCGAGAAGCTGCCCGCCGAGCTGGTCGCAAGAAAAAATCGGAAATCGTCCCAGCTCGGGAAAGGTCCTGGCGAGAGTTGATCCTTCATGATCCAAGCATAACCCCTAGACTCGCGTTAGGGTCCCACCTCTATGCAAAACTAACAGCTGTTAACTCTTATCAGCCTACCACGATTCGAAACAATAGCTTTCTCGCGCCCCTTAACTTTTATTCTCGGCGTTACGCGACTGTTAGATTCATCTTGGACCACCAGTGAAACGGTGGCGGAAATAGTTAATTTCTACCTCGAGTCGCCTCGGATTTCGGCGTCTTAACCTCTCGTAAACCTTCCGCGGCCTATTCAGCCCTGTTCGGACTCTCCTTTGGAATCTGGTCGGCGGGGCAGGGGTTGTGACGGAACGAGGGTCCGGACTCGATTAGGTTATGCCGTTCTGTTTGAAGAGGGCCGTTCAGGTGCAAGCAAGGCGAACGAAGGACAGGCCTGAGCCTATTCGAGAGAGGCTTG
>JANQEO010000104.1 GCA_028278325.1 Candidatus Binatia bacterium | reverse complement strand
CGCGCAAGTGCCGCTTGCGTGCCCCCGACCCCTATGGCAGGGTCTCGCCCGCGCCGTCCGGCGCTGATGCCGCCGTAGCTCAGGGGTAGAGCGCGCCCTTGGTAAGGGCGAGGTCGAGTGTTCAATTCACTCCGGCGGCACCAGTTTCTCCTGCTAGAACAATGAGTTAGGCACGGCTGCCGCTGGTGGCCGGGAGGGGTGCGGCGGTCGGGGGAGCAGAATGTCCGGCTATTGACCCGCGAGGAGCAGGCGTCCGTGCCCTCACCTGGCTTGGTACCGGTCGCCATCAGCCCAGATCGCAGCTCTAGCGGAGCATGCGGACGCTCCCTTCCTGCCGAGCGTTAGAAACTCACGCACCCACTCAAATAGACAGTAGCAATGAATCTGCGAATCTCTCTAGATTGGCGCACTTGCAGGAGATCATGATGATACTCAAGAGCGTCCAAACAAAACTGTTTCGCAACGTGCTCGACTCCACTGAAGTTGAGATTCAACCCGATGTCACCTGCTTGGTAGGCAAGAATGAGTCCGGCAAGACCGCGTTCCTTGAGGCGCTTCGCCGGCTTCATCCTGCTCAAGGAAACGAGAGCTTCAACATTGGTCGGCACTACCCAGCTTGGCTAGAGAAGCGTCATCGCTTGGAGGGAAAGGATCTTGATGATGTCAGACCGATCAGGGCTACCTTTGAACTCGAGGAGAAAGACAAGGAGCAATTTGCCGGGCGGTTTGGAGAGGGGGTTCTGACGTCAGACGAGATCACGGTTGCTCGCGCTTATGGTGGGACACGCTACTACGGCTACCAAGTTGATGAAGCCCAGGCTGTCAAGAACGTGATTTCAGAGGCAGGCCTGCCAAGTGAGGTCGGGGTGCAAGCGAACAAGATCTCAGAGTTTGATGCGCTCGTTCAACTCGCCAACGACCTGTCCGAGAATTCGGAGGACGATGAGCAAAAAACAGAGGCAGGCGAAGCGCTTCAATCGATAATTGCAGAATTCCTAGGAGATCACACATCACTTTCGGGGGCCGCCATAAACGAGATTAGCAGTCTTGTTCCGGAATTTTTCTATTTTAGTCAATACAGCACACTTCCAGGCATAGTTAAAATACGAGAATTGCTTTCAAAGGACGATGAAGAACTGGATGAGGACGAACGCACCGCTCGTTCCCTCCTAGAATTAGCGGCTGCCGAGGACGAGTACTTACTAAATCCGGATTATGAGACAAGAAAGCGGGAGCTTGAGAACGTTGCGAATGCGATAACGGATGATGTTCTGAAATATTGGACAACAAACACGGAACTTCGGGTTCAAATTGATATCACGCAGAAGACGGAGCAAAGGCAGAACGGTCAATACGCTGTTGTCGACGAATTGCATGTGCGAATGTATGATAACCGACACCTTCTCTCGCTGCCGTTTGGAGAGCGTTCTTCGGGATTCCAGTGGTTCTTCTCGTTCCTGGCCGCCTTCTCGCGCTACGAGCATGACGATAGCCCAGTGATCATCCTGTTGGATGAGCCTGGCCTCGGTCTGCACGCGCGCGCCCAGAAGGACTTTCTGCGCTTCATTGATGAGCGATTGGCCCAGCGCTGTCAGGTGATTTACACGACCCACTCGCCCTTCATGGTACAATCAGGCAATCTCGAGAGAGCACGTGTCGTCGAAGACAAGGGGCGCGAGAATGGTGCCGTTGTCACCTCCGACATTCTTACCACGGACCCAGACACGCTCTTTCCGTTGCAAGGGGCCTTGGGCTACGACATCGCCCAGCATCTGCTGATCACCCAAAACAACGTCGTCGTCGAGGGTACTTCGGACTTCGTCTACCTGAACACGCTCTCCGATCATCTGGAAGAGCTTGGACGAACAACACTGGACAAGTTGTGGTCGGTCCAGCCCGTCGGTGGCGCCGACTTGATACCCACATTCGTCGCACTGCTCGGGATGCACCTTGACATGACGGTCCTGGTTGACTCACGCAAGGAGGGTCACCAGAGGCTTGGTGCGCTTGCTCAACAAGGATACCTTTCCGCCACGCGGATCATCACAGTAGGCGAGATCCTAGGGCGCAAACTGGCGGACATCGAAGATCTATTCACGCCAGGCGACTACTTGTCTCTCTACAATGCGGCATATTCGAAACGGCTGAAGGTTTCCGACCTGAAGGGAACCGACACGATTGTCAGAAAGATTGCTCGGTATGAAGGAATCGACCGCTTCGACCATGGCAAGCCCGCCGACGCACTCCTGCGTGACAAGGTCGCGATACTGTCCAGCTTGTCAGACACAACTCTTGCGAATTTTGAGAAGCTCATTCAGCGAATAAACAGCACGCTGGGGTCCAGTTAGGGTGACTCGGCGAGCTCGTCGCGGAGCTGCTGCAGCGCGGCCATATGCTCCACGTCCCACGCGGACAACGGTAGGTCCACGCCGAGCTCTACGTTGCGCTGCTGTACCCAAGACCGTTGACGGCAGCGCAGTGAGCGTCATTCAGCCCGGGTCGTAGGGACTCACGTCCGCCCTTTGGCCGGGGTCACACAGCCTGTTGTGCGGCCCCTCGCTCTCGAACTCCTGCCCGAGCGCAGGCAGCGGCGCGGCCGCTTCGGCTGCCCCGGCGGCCGGGGTCGTCGCCCAGCCGCCATCGCCCCGCCCTCGACAGCTCACCGACGCGGCGGCTGGCAACCGAGCGCGGCGTGTTCTTGAAACGCTGGGACTCGTCGAGCCGGACAATGAGGCAGCCGCGCGCGGCGTCCACGCGCTCGATGGTCGCCTCGGTCGCCGCCAGCTGCTCGGTGTCCACCGGCGCGAACGTCCGCGCGGCCCGCTGCCGCAGCTCCGTCTGCTGCCGCTCCGTTAGCCCAGAGAGGTAGGGCGGCGCGTGGAGCACCGCCGCGACCGTCGTCCTGTCGCCGGCGTCGGTCGCCCTTGCCAGGAACATCGGGCGCTTGCTCTCCGCCATGGACTTCAGGTGCGCTCGGATCTCGCTCGCGACCGACAGGCCCTCGGCGGAGCGCCGGGACGGGTTGTCGACCGCCGCCGCCACGCGCGTGGCGAGCGTCTCGCGGTGCCGCTGCAGCTGCTTGCAGCGGACGTCGCTGGCCTTGTTGACGCGCTCGAACGCGCGCCCGGCGGCCTCGGCGTACTGGTCCTCGTGCCCGTGGAAGCTCGGCATTGCGTGGGGTCCGAGGAGTGACCCCAAGACGGGAACCGGGCAATTGGCTTCCACGGCCCAAGTGCCTCGGCCGGTTGGTCGCGGCACCGCTGGAGAGCGTGAGTCTGCCTCAACATCACACGCGCTCAGCGACAGTGCGGCACCGAGTTTGGCGCTCCTCCCCCGCAGGCTCAAGTCTGCAAGCTACAGCATCTCGCGGCCGTGCGACGTGCACGCCCTCGGCGGCCCGGCAGCACCATTCCATCTTCCAAGCAAATTCAGTATGTCCTGACGCCTGAACAGGAGCGGAGAGCCGCGAGATCGCCGGCATCGCATTGCACCTTGTACGGAGATACCGTACAGTGGGCCATGATCAGGACCTTCCGGAGCAAGGCGCTCAAACGGCTCTGGAACGATGCGGATCCGCGCGGGATCGACCACCGGGACAGCGTCCGAATTCTGATGATCCTGGAGATCCTGAACGCTGCCGCCCGGCCTCAGGACCTGGACCTGCCGACTTTGCGTTTCCACGAGCTGAAGGGAGACAAGCGGGGAACCTACAGCGTAACGGTCCGGGCGAATTGGCGGATCACGTTCGCATGGGACGCTGACGATGCAATCCGCGTCGACTACGAGGACTATCACTGATGGATACGGACCACGAAGCGCGGCGAAGTTCCGACGTCCCCCCGACGCACCCCGGTGCCATCCTGCGGGAGATCGTCCTGCCGGGACTGGACGTCTCGAAATCACAATTCGCCCGCGATCTCGGGATCGGGCGGCAGACGCTCTACGATCTGCTGCAGGAGAACGGCGCCGTGACGCCCGAGATGGCCGTGCGGCTCGGCACGGCGCTGGGGACGACCGCCAAAATGTGGCTGAACCTGCAGACCGAATTCGACCTCTGGCACGCGCGCAAGCAGATGGATCTCAGCGAGATTCAGCGCATCGCCCGCGACGCCTGGATCGGTGAGCCAGGAGACCTCGAGACGCGGTGACCGCAGTACGCTCCGCAGGTCTGCGGCGCCCGCGCCCTCCTGCCTAATTCACCTCGATCCAGCGCGTCAGCCGCGCCATGGCTTGCGTGAGGCTCTCGGGCGAGCGCGCGAAGCAGATCCTGAGAAACCGCTCGCCGCCGGGGCCGAAGG
>JANQEO010000296.1 GCA_028278325.1 Candidatus Binatia bacterium | reverse complement strand
CCAGCGGCTTGGCGAGCAGGAGGCCGAGGTCCGCCGCAAACAGGCCGAGATCTCCAAGCGGTATGGACCGCGTCACCCGGATACCATCAACGTCAACTCGGAGCTCAGCGATCTACGCGGCAAGATCGCCGAGGAAGTCGCCAAGGTGATGCGTAGCGTCGAGAACGAAGTCCGCATCACCCGGACGCGGGTGACCACACTCTTACGCAATTTGGAGGCGCTCAAGGCGGAGAACACGACCATCGAGAAGGCCCGGGTCGAGCTGCGGGAGCTCGAGCGCGAGGCCGAGTCCAGCCGTGTCTTGCTGGAGACCTTCCTCTCCCGCTTCAAAGAGACCTCTAACCAGGAGAACCTGCAGCAGGCGGATGCCCGGATCATCTCGCACGCGGAGGTTCCGGCGTCGCCCTCTTTCCCCAAGAAAAAGCTGATTCTGGCCGTCGCCCTCGTGTTGTCCGGCATGGTCGGGCTGGGGCTCGCGTTTCTGCTCGAGGCGCTGGACAACGGCTACCGCGCACTCGAGCATCTCGAGCGAACGAACAAGGTCAAGGGATTGGGCATGGTGCCAAAGCTGACGGCGCTGAAGCTGAAGGGACAGAAGCCGTTCCAATACGCCATCAAGAAGCCGACGTCCGCCTATTCCGAGGCACTCCGTTCTGTCTACACCGCACTCATGTTCGGGCATCCGGGTGACGACAAGCCGAAACGGATTCTGGTCACCTCCTCATTGCCCGGCGAAGGCAAGACCACACTCTGTCTCAGTCTGGCGCGATTGCTTTCGAAGGCAGGAGACCTCAAGGTGCTGTATCTCGAAGGCGACCTGAGGCGGGCGAACGTCGGTAAGGCCATGCTGGACCCGGAAGGCCCAGCCGCCTCGCTGACCCAGTATCTGACGGGAGCCGCCAGTCGTTGGGAGGATTGTCTGACACGCGATGAAGCGACCGGGCTCGATATCGTTCTGGCCAGCGGCAAGACGGAGAACCCGCAAACATTGCTGCAGTCGGAAAGGATGCAAACCCTATTGAAAGAGGCCTCGGAGTTCTACGACCTCATCCTCATCGATACCCCACCCCTTCTAGCGGTCTCGGACGCCATCATCATGAGCCATTTCGTCGACGTCAGCGTCTTCGTCGTGAAATGGGAGGCCACCGCGCGTGAGGCCGTGCGGAATGCGCTGGATCTGTTGCGCAAGGCCGGTGCGCCGCTGGGCGGGGCCGTTCTGACGCAGGTCGATGTCAAGAAACACGCCTACTACGGCTATGGTGATTATGCATCCTACTACGGCCGCTACGGCGACTACTATGCGAGCTGAGGCGATTTCCTGGAAAGAATTTACCCAAGAGATCGACCGGTTGTAGGTTACCGTGGAACAGCACCCCAGCCGCTCGATTTGGTGGGAGCGGCGCCTCGCCGCGACGAGCCTGCAAACTGCTGCGGCTCTTGTTCCATGCTCC
>JANQEO010000071.1 GCA_028278325.1 Candidatus Binatia bacterium | reverse complement strand
GGTCGCATGATCTGGTCCGAAAAGTCTGCAACTTTTCGGGATCATGCTTCAGCAGTCGCCCCGAAACCACCGGACGGCGTTGAGCCTCGATCCGCGTGTGAGATGGCCGCGCTTATAGGGGAATGGCACACAAAGTGCAATGAATTGCACAGCCCAGCCCGCCAAAGCGCAGCCGAACAGCGCGCAACCGGCCGGGGTTCACCCTTCCCCGGGAGCACGAATTTACCCCTCGGGAGTTCGCCCTGCCTGACGGACGGATCTACGCCTCAGGAGTTCGCCCTGCCTGGGTGGACGGGCTGACCCCTCTTGAGCTCGCCCTGCCGGGCTTACCGCTCGGGAGCTCGCGCTGCCCAGCTTGGCCGGGGCATTTCACGCAGGGGAACGACCATTTTCATCCTCCCCCGTTTGCGGGGCGTTTGCAGGGGAGGTCACGAGCAAAGCTCACCGGGAGGGGGCGCTCTCGGGCAAAGCCGATCGGGCGGATGGCCCGTTCCCCTCACCCGTCGCGCATCTCGCTCTGCTCGATACGGGCCGGCGTCTCCCCGCTGGGAAGAGGCAAAGCTGAGCGCGCGCTCGTCCGAGAAGTCTGCAACTTCTCGGGATAATGCTCTAATTGCCGCTTTGGAGCTTGTTTTGACGCTTCGAGCGGTGCTTCTGATAGGCGGCGATTTCGCCCGCGCAGGGCTGGTTGCGGTCGAAGGTCAGGTGTGTGATCGAAGCGACGAACTCGCGCCAGCCGGCCTTGGTGGCGTGATCGAGCCTGCAGATAATCCCGCCCTCCTCGCCGAGATAGTGGACGGCGGTCACCCGGCACTGCTGCGGAACATCCGCGCCGGCGGTCTCTTCCCTCAGGGTCGCCGCCAGTTGCGGGGTGAGACTTGCGAGAACGGGGAGGTTCTCCTCCAGTTTCACGAGCAAGCGGTTGACCCGCCTGAGATCATCGATCACGGATCACCTCGTTCTGTGTCGTTGTTCGGCCGCGAACTCTTTAGCTCTTCCGCATGATCTTGTCCGAAAAATCTGCAACTTCTCGGGATCATGCTCTATCCGATTCGTGGCCGCCGTGATCTGCCCGTCACACTGCTTCCACAGCCACGACGCCCGGCACCGCCTTGATGGCGCCGGCAATCTGAGGAGAGATCCGATAGCGGCCGGGCAGCTTCACCTCGACTTCGTTGGCGGCGAGCAGCAGCACGAGGCTGACCTCCCCATCCCCGCCGTCGGCGCC
>JANQEO010000424.1 GCA_028278325.1 Candidatus Binatia bacterium | reverse complement strand
CGTTGCGAAACCACTGCACATAGACCTCGAAGCTCACGTCGTTAGGCTATCGGATCGCTGAGGGTGTCGAACGAAAACCTCGTCTTCATCCGAGTGCAGAAACTTCGCCAGCGACATCCCCGTCGCCCGCAGCTGGAACGACGTCAGGCGATCGGATAGCCTTCCCAATTGAAGTTCCCTGGGGGGGGAAACCAATGGCACGTACCGCTTGCCGCGGCTTTACAGCTGCTGCCCTTCGTCTCGTGTGTGACGCCGCCGTAGCGGCCTTGGCCCTTGCGACCCTTGTTAACCTCGCAGTCGAGGCTGTTCTCGGCCAACCTGCGGGGTGGTTCTGGGTCGATCTTCGGTGGATGCACCCGGTTGTGGCGGACCTGCTCCTTGTTTCCTTCGCGGTTACAGTTCTTTCCTCGCCGCGCGCGTCCGCTGCCGCGCAAGCGCTCGCCCTCTTCTTCGCGGGGATATGCCTTGTGGACGCGGTCCGGTTCTATGACCTCCTCGGACGAGGCGAACTGAGCAGCGCGCTTCCCATTCCGACGAGCCTGGCCCTCTCATGCCTCCTTCTCTTCTGGTCCAGTCGTCGGAAGCGCCCTTCTCAATCGCGAGGCTGGAAGTCGCGACTTGGACTGCTGGCGGTCGGTGGCGTGGTGAGCACGGCCGGCATCGTGGCGTTCACGCTCGCGTTTGGCGCCACCGATTACAGGCGCCCAGCCGACGCGATTGTCGTGTTCGGTGCCAGAGTGAACCCAGATGGCCACCCGTCCCTTTCCCTTGCCGACCGAACTCGCACCGCGTGCCGTCTCTATCACGATGGACTCGCCTCCCGGATCATGCTCTCCGGCGGTCATGGTGCCGGGGCACCCGTCAGTGAACCGAATGCGATGCGCGCACTGGCCCTGAGCCTGGGTGTGCCGGACGAGGTCCTGGTCCTCGACGACCAAGGCACCAACACGCTGGCCACCGTCCACAACACGGCCGAGCTCGCCCGTGAATACGGGTGGCGGTCGTTTCTGATGGTGAGCCACGACTACCATCTCGCCCGCATCAAGCTCTTCAGTGAGCGGAGCGGCATCAGCGCCGTCACCGTGCCCGCGGACGAGACCCGGTCCCTGCGACGCTATCCCTGGTTCGTCTTCAGGGAGGCGGCAGCACTCCTGTACTGGTACTGCCATCCGGCTACGTTCGATTGAGCCCGTTGATCGTGGACGCTATGCGTGCAGAAACTCCGACAGCGACTTCGCCGTCCGTCGTCCGCAAACGGAACCACCCTTTCCCGTGACCGGACGCTGGCTCCAGAGCATACCGAGGGTCAGTCACTTTGCCTTGATGCGCCTGGATGGACGGATGCCGACGCGAGGGTCACGGGCATCCGGCTTGACGAAGCATCGGTAGGCGCATCGCGCGAAGTAAGCGTCGGCGTTGAAGCTGCCGCCACGAGCAACGCGAAACCGAACCGGACCTTGAGCGATGGCTCGCAGGCCATCTGGAGCACCCGCGTGAACGTCGTAGTCGCCGACGTCGCGGCACCACTCCCAGACGTTGCCGTGGACATCGTGCAGGCCGAACCGGTTCGCGCGATAGACTCCTACCGGAGCGAGGACGGGGTCGAGGCCCCCCAGGCCGTGGTAGTCGACGATCGCGTTGGCCGCGCCTCGCAGCGTCTCTCTGTTCTTGCCCGTCCACCACGTTGTGGCCGTGGTCGCCCGGCAGGCGTACTCCCACTGTGCCTCGGTCGGGATCAGCAGGTCGAGCCGCCCGAGGACCTTCTCGCAGTCGTTCCAGCCAACCTGCTCGACCGGGTGACGGAGCGGTGAGGCGGTGCCCGCCCCGCGGAACAGGCTGGGGTTCGCGTCGGTGACTCGCTGCCACTGCCCCTGGGTCATTTCGTACTTGGAGAGAAGGAACGGGGCCAGTGTCACTGTGTGAGGCGGCCCTTCTTCTCTCCGGGCGTGTGGGTGGAAGTTGGGCGTGCCCGGATCCTCGTACTGCGCGCCCATCGTGAACGTCCCGCCCGGTATCAGGACGAACACCAGCCCGGTGTCGTCCCCCAATATGAACTTCTTCGTGCTCGCGCTGCGTTTCGGCGACTTGCCTGTCTCCACAAGCGCGAACTCCTCGAGCCCCGATTCCGGGTCGGGGCCGAGGGGGGCCAGGCCGACTTGGCGGGTGAGCGAGAGGCCGCCGTACTTGGCGCTTCTGGTGACGCGGTCGATCGCCGCTTCCCAGGCATCGGCGTGGGGGGCATCGAGGCCGGCGGCCGAGGTTCCGGAGTTCGATTGGCAGCCGGCGACGAGGAGGAGGCAGCAGACGCTCGCGACGCGGACCATGGATGCCATTCCACGTCGTTCAGAGCCCTCGGATCAAGGGCGGTACATTGCTTCTCGGTGTGCGCGCGTTGGGCCTGGTGGTGCCTGCGAGAGCCGAGTTTCATACTTCACCGCAAACCGGCACCGATGACAAAGCCTCATCGTGGCGGCGGTCGTCGTAAACCCCTACAAACACTAGATTCACGTCGACGGCGGCTCTCAAGCTTCACCGCAGAATGGCGTTTCAGCGGTGAAGTAGCGGTGAAGTATGGGGAGGGGTTTTTAAACCCCCTGGATGGGCCTCGGTGGGAGAGGTCCCATCGCCTGAATCATGTGACCTGTGCTTAGACTCGAAATGGGCCGGCGACGTGTCCCGAGGCTACGACTGATGGGGCTATTACTTCCAATCGCGTTCTATCTCGTGCTGCGGGGCGCCTTCCTGTTGGTTGACCGGGTCACCCACCGCGGAGACCCGCCGTGGCTGCCCATCGGTACAACCGTTCTCCTCGCTGCGGGCAGCTGGACGATCGGGTTGGTGATTGTGCTCGGTGTGTTCGAGCCCGCCGGAAGCTCGGGACCCGCTCAAGTTGCCGTGTACCACGACGCGGTTTTCGTGTTCAACCTGCGTGGAGGTGCGCTCCTCGTGATGCTCGGCGCACCAATAGTGGCCGTTTTCCTGACTTGGCTCACGTCCAGCACCGAGCGAGGTCCCGTCCGTGGCGGCTGGTGGTTCGGTAGCGTCACGGTCTACGTCGCCGCGTGGCTTACGCTGACGGCAAACGACTGGTTCCTTCCGACAGCGTGATAGCTACGATTCGTGGTCCCCGGAGGATGCGTAGATGAGTAGAACGGCGGGTGAAGAACCCGTGTATACCCTCCGCGCCTTTCGCCGCGGGTTCCTCGTCGCCTGCGCGCTTCACGTTCCGGGCCAGGTCCTGCTTCTGTGCTGGGCTTGCGCACGCACCGACTGGGAGGGGTTGAACGAGCACGGCAGCTTCGCGGGGGTCGTGCTGGCACTGTTGCCGCTCCACGTTCTATCACAGGCGTGGTATTCGCAGGCCCTATACCAAGTACCACTTTGGGTGGGCTCGCTGCTACTCGGGCGACGAGTGTTCGCGATGGGCGTCGCGTCGGCTGCCTTGGCATCGGCCGTGGTAGGGATAGTCCTCTACGTCGTCGTTCGAACATAGTTTGTGCCAAGGAGCCAGCCATTCGCGAGCAAGCAGTAAACAGTGGCCATCCTACGCTCTCATGCTGGCCAATCATCAAATGATGCAATCGCCATGCGGTCGTTGGACGAATGGAAACGAACCCGCACCTCGACTGTGTCCTCTGGTGGCTCACCGAACTCGTTCCGCAACGCCCACTCTGTCAGCATCAGATCACTCCAGGGAGCAAGATCGTCCTCCTCGCGTCGCAGAGAGCCAGCTCCCGTCACGTGGAACGCGCAGAGCATGACGACGTGCGGATCGAACTCCAGGGCTTGATCGTCGACACCCTCTGCTCCTCGAATCAGAGCCCAGACGACCAACCCCGGGATCGGAACATCTCGCTGGAATCCCCGGATCAGCCGCACGTGGATCCCCTCGGGCTCTGCGTCGGCGATGGCCTTTCTGACAGCCGTGAGAAAGCCCTCTTGCCGTTCAGCGAACGTCCGCTGCCTGTCCCGGTCTGCTTCTACGGGGTCGAACGGCTCCCGCTCTGCAAGATGCGCGAAGGCGACTCTGTTCCGCCGTACGTAGTCGGCGAGGCTCGGTAGGACCTCGTCCCAAGCATGCCAGACGGGAGTGTCAAACTCATCTGGCAGCTTGTCGTAGTCCGCGCGTAAGCGCTCTACGATTCTCTGAGTGCGATCATCGGCGTCACCCACCGGCAGAGCGAGAGCCTCACGGATTGCATCGGCGATCACAGGTTGACCGATGACGGTGAGTGCGTCGGCGGTCTGCTCCAGGCCGTAGGGTCCGCCGACTTCGAACACCGCCGGCAAACCCCCGTTTCCGAAGATCCAGTAGAACGAGTAGACGCGTTCGAATACGCGCTCGGGCTCCGAGAGCGCGTGCAGATTGCCCGTCCAATCGGCTTGCTCGATACGCGTGCCGATGGCCTGTGCAACCTCCTCCGCTGATCCCCGATCCAGTACCTCCCAGAAAGGCTCGGCCATGTGTTCCTCTATCGAACCTCCCAACAGAAGATGTACCAGTTGCCTTTGATCCGTCGATACCAAGGCCGGTCGCCACGGTAGTCGCGTCGAGCTTCATCCACGTCATCGACGCAGTGGGCCGGGGGCCTTGGCTTCCAGGTTATTCCCTTGACGGTTTCGCCCCCGAGCCATGCCTTCGAGGTCATCGGAAAGGCGATTTCTCCCTCATCTTCGAGGAAGTGGAAGCCTTCGAGGGGAAGCTCGCAGAGCTTCGCGATTGCCTCCGAAGGGCCGATCACGTTCTCGGTCCACCGCTCAGGCCATACATCTGTGTGCGCCCCGTCCAACGAGCAACTCATGGCTCCAGACACGATCTGCTGGCGAAGGGTCTCTAACTCCTCCTCGTGTTCGCGGAACCACTTCAGCATCTGGGAATCGGACCTGTGCGGGACGTCCATGTAGTCCGTGACCATGAACGACGCAAGCCGCGCGCCCGCAGCGACGAGAGTGATTGCGATCAGCCCGAGGATGACCAGAGGCCACCTGCTGGGCTGCTTTCTAGGACCGGGCTCGGGGATTCCAACGAAGACGTCCTTCGCCATGATTCCAAGGTAGCACGGGGCTCGGGCAGCAGTTTCGCGTTGATGTCCGGGGAGCGAAGTCGGGCGCTTACCCGACGGCCTAGCGGACTCGGACCTCATGGCCATGCGTGACAGCAACCCATCCGTTCGCTGTAGCCGGTGAGAGCACCACACCCTGGAACAGCATGCTCATGCCGGCGGCGATCCGCTCATCCAGGACGAGCGACGCCTCCGGCTGGACTCGCGGCATGCGGTCGCCGCTGAGCAAGACGATAGGCTCGTCCAGGTGCAGGAACGGTGTCGGCGCAGTCGGCGGGTTGCCGGTCGGGAACACCTGGGCCAGCAACATGAACGGCTCGCCCCGGTGGATGTCGAGCGGCGAGCGCAGGGCGACCATGACAGGGTCGCCTGGTTTCGCATTCGAGACGTACCGGCCGTCAGCCGGTGGTGCGGGACGGCCAACCCCGACGCCGAGCTCGATGGCGTCATCATCGGTGCCCGGGTAGGGTCCGGCGGGAAGCGGTTCGAGCCTGGCGGGGCGCCATCGTGGCGGCAGTCGTCGTAACCCCCTACAAACACTGGATTCACGTCGATCGCGCTTCCGAAGCTTC
>JANQEO010000403.1 GCA_028278325.1 Candidatus Binatia bacterium | reverse complement strand
AGTCTTCCGTGCCGTTGTTGACGATGCCGTCACCGCAGAACTCCAATAGGCACGTCGGGCCGCAACCATCATCCCCCAACGTGTTGCCGTCGTCGCACTCCTCTCCCGTCGTCTGGTCCCCGTCCCCGCATACGTGCGGGTTGCCGAAGATCTCGAGCTCGGCCACCGACATGAAGTCGTCGGCGCCTCCGGGGTCACCGATGATACGGATCGCATCGCCTTCGATCGGGTCGAAGTCGAGTGTGTAGGTGTTGAAGTCAACGCCGTCGTTGATGCCCGGATATACCGGCGTCACCACCAGGCCGGTCACCCCGACCCAGGAACCGCTCTGGCGTGCCTCTACCGTGATGGTCTCGAACCAGCCGCCGGTTCCGAAGTGCCTGCCTTCTTGGAACACAGCCTGAACGAAGGTGTACAAGCCACTGTATTCGTAACCGATCCAGTCCTCGGGCGAGGTATTCGCTCCGTCGTAGGTGTCGTATTGACGCTGTGAATTGTTGTCGTCCAGCGGCGGCTTGTCGCCGTCGCGGATTACCTCGAGGTCGTGGTTGCCGCCGCCGATCGGAGCAGTGACGAGCGCGATGATATCGCCTAGTTGGGTCAGGTTTGAAGGCGAGCCCTGAGCCTGCGATTGGGAAACGACGGGGCCGAAAAGGCAGGCCGCGGCCAGGGAGCAGCTGGCGACCGTTCTTATAAGGATATGCATGTACAGGCGCGCTCTCACTACGAGCTTCTGACGCAGCCGGACTGCCCTAGCTCCGGGAGCCAGCGGCAGACCGCTCAGGCGAGGTTTGCTCCCTCAACTCAAAATCTTAAACACCGGGTCAAACCTGTGTCGAGACGGCCTGCAATATAAGGGGTAAACTGGAAAAACGCACCCTCGCTGGCCCCCCGAAAACCCCCCTGTCACGCCATCGACGACACCCCCGCTCCGCCGCTATTCGCAAGGCTGAGAACAAGCACACCGGTGGCTCGTCGGAGCTTCCCGCAACCGCGTCGGGTACAGCCCCGCAGTCAAGCCGCAAACCCGCCGACACGGCCGACGGCGGGCGGGCAGCCGGAGCGCGGCGCCGGCAGACCCGGAAGTGCGCGTCAGATCGAAGGAATCGTAACCGCTCCCGAGGACCCCAATGGCGGGAACGATAACGCAGGATCGGGGCTGGTTAGGAAAGCACTACGCAGTCGCTGCAGCGGATGTGTGGTGATCGCGGAACATCGACACAAAGGCGGCTCCGTTTTCGATGAGGGCGAAGCGCGCGCGCTCAGATCTGCGAAAGCGGATGTCGGCGGCAAGGGATGTCGTGGACGCAGGCCGACGGCACGAAAAAAAGTTGGCGCCTGTGGGATCGACTATCGAAGTCGAGGGGGGGGTAGGCCGTTGCAGCTGCCTGTTCAAGGGCGGCGCTCGCGCCCCTCGAGCTCGTCTAGAATCCAGGAGAAGACCGATACGGTGGGAGGAAGCCCTATCGTGCTGGCCGCCAACGCTATGATCTGCTCGATCTCCTCGCGCTCGACGCCGGCCGCCAGCGCTTTGCGTACGCCCGAGTGCACGGGGCCCTCCTTTTGAGACCCGACCGCGATCGCCAGCTTGAGCAGACGCGTGGTTCGCTCGTCGAAGGGGCCGGCCTCCTCCTCGGCGCGCATGTTCTCCCAGGCCTCGGCCAGCTTCGGATAGCGCTTGACGAAACGGTTGTAGGTCTTCGGCGGTTTCGGGGCTTCGCTCATGTCAGTTCATCTCCGTGCCGCCGGCAACATTCAACGCAACACCGGTGACGTTGTCCGCCCTGGTCAAATAGATTGCGGCTTCCGCGATGTCGGAAGGCATCTGCTCACGCTTGAGCGGTGTATTCTGTTCGACGAAGTCCTCGAATGCCTCGCGCCCTGCAGCCTTGCCGCTCTGCATACCCACGCCGACCGATAGGTGGTCGATCCACATGGCCGTCGCCAGCAAGCCGGGGCATACGGCGTTGACCCTGATGTTGGCGGCAGCAAGTTCCTGGGCCATGGCCTGGGTCAGGCCTATGACTGCAAACTTCGACGCACAGTAAGCGCCGAGACCGGCGTAGCCTTTCTTGCCGGCGATCGACGAGATGTTGATCACCACGCCGCCGGCAGCACTCAGCGGCTCCACCGCCGCCCGGCTCATCAGGAACACGCCTTTCACGTTGACATCGAATATGCGGTCCCAATCCTCGTCTTCGAAGACAACCAAAGGGCCCATCTTGACCAGACCGGCGTTGTTGACGAGAACGTCGAGGCTTCCGTAACTGTCCTTGGCCGCGCTCACGAGATCCCGACAGGAGCCGGCGTCGGTTACGTCCATCTCTACAGCCGTCGCCTCTCCTCCGTTCGCCTTGATCTCGGCCACCGTGGCTTCGAGGTCACTGCCCGCCGAAAGTCCGTACGCCCACTCCCCGGACGCAGTCGAAACTTTCGATCCCAAGTCCCCGACCACTACACGGGCGCCCTCGCGAGCATAAGCACCGGCGATGGCTTTGCCTATCCCACGTGCCCCACCGGTTACTACGACGGTCTTTCCCTGTATGTCCATTCCCTTTCCCCTAGCCCAAGGAACTGACGGCTTCCATGACCCGCGCTGCGTTGGGCATGAAAGCGTCTTCGAGTGTCGGGCTGTAAGGCACAGGTGTGTACGGAGCCGTGACCTTCTTGACCGGCGCGTTGAGATAGTCGAAGCCTCTGTCGACACACAAGGAAGCCACATCGCTCGCGATTCCGCAGCGAGGTGGCGCTTCGTCGATGACCACCAACCTCCCGGTCTTGGACAGAGATGCCAGGATCGAGTCTTCATCCAGAGGCTGAAGCGAGCGCAGATCTAGCACCTCGGCGCTGGTGCCGTCGCTTTCCATCTGTGCGGCCGCGTCGAGCGCAACTTGAACCGTGCGGCCGACGCCCACCAAGGTTACGTCGCTTCCTTCTCGCAAGATGTTGGCCTTGCCGAGAGGTATCTCGTAGTCGCCCTCGGCAACTTCCCCCGAACTGAATATCAAGGACTTGGGCTCGCAAAACACCACGGGATCATCGTCGCGGATTGCCGCCAGCAACATCCCCTTGGCATCACCAGGGGTGGCGGGGCAAACGGTCTTCAGACCGGGGATCGCGGTAGTCATGCCGTAGAGGGTTTGAGAATGCTGGGCCGCTGCACGCAACCCGGCGCCCATGGAAGTGCGCACGGTCAGCGGCACCCGCGCCTTGCCTCCGAACATGTAGCGGAGCTTCGAGGCCTGGTTCAGCAGCGGATCGAGTGACACGCCTATGAAGTCCATGAACATCAGCTCGACGACGGGGCGCAGTCCGGTTACAGCCGCGCCCACCGCGGTTCCAAGGAACCCCATCTCGCTGATCGGAGTGTCGCGAACCCTCGACGCTCCGTACTTGGTATAAAGTCCCTTCGTGATGCCCAGTATGCCGCCCCAGGCTTCCTCGATCCCTTGATCTTCGCGCCCTCCTCCGCCGGCGATGTCCTCACCCATCAAGATCACATCGGGATCGGACTGAAGAGCGATGTCGAGAGCCTCGTTGAGAGCTTGAGCGTAAAGCAGTTCTCTTGACATGACCGTCTCCTCTCAGCCGTTCACGTAAACGTCGGCGGTTATGTCGTCGTCGCTCGGCAACGGGCTTTCTTCCGCCCAACCGACGGCTGCTGCCACGCATTCCGCAACCTCGCCGTCAAGCGTCCTCAAGACATCGGCATCGAGCCAGCCTTCCTCGACGGCTCGCTTCTCGAACTTGTCCAACGGGTCGCGAGTGCTCTTGACCTCGTCGGTCTCTTCCTGAGTACGGTAGGTGAGAGGGTCACCGACGTAGTGACCGTAGTAGCGGTAGGTTTTGCACTCCAACAGGGACGGGCCACCTCCGCTTCTGGCCCGCTCGACGGCTGCACCGGCTTTCTCGTAGACGTCGAAGAAATCCATTCCGTCGGCGATCGCACACGGCATCGCATAAGATCCGGCCCGGTCCGCGAGGTCCGTCACCGGCGTCACGAACTCGTATGGCGTCGCCTCGCCGTAGAGGTTGTTCTCGACCACGTAGACAACCGGCAACTTCCATATGGAGGCGATGTTGAGAGCTTCGTGAAACTGCCCCTGGTTGGTGGCACCGTCACCGAAGAATGCGACCGCGACTCCCCCATTCTCCTTGACCTGCGCCGATAGTCCCGCGCCCGTAGCCAGCGGAATGCCTGCACCGACTATACCGTTGGCGCCCAACATCCCCTTGTCGAGATCCGCGATGTGCATAGAGCCGCCCTTGCCCTTGCACACACCCGTACTCTTGCCGAAGAGCTCGGCCATCATCGCATTCAGGTCGACTCCCTTGGCGATACAATGGCCATGTCCCCGGTGGTTGGAGGTAACGAAATCCCCGTCCTCCAGATGACTACACACGCCGACGGCTACCGCCTCCTGACCCGCATAGAGATGCAGGAATCCGGCCAGGCGCCCCGACATGACCAGCTCGGCTAGCTTGTCCTCGAATATGCGTATCGTGCGCATCTTCCGATACACCGACAGCAGCTCTTCCTTTGATAGGTTCATCCCCGTTACCTCGCTCTATTCACCGCGGCAATGCTAGTTGACATGATTACCGCGTTAAGAAAATGGTGACCGCGTCGGAGATCAGCATGGCTACAGCGGTAACAATGCCCAAGCTCGGCATGACCATGGAGGAAGGCACCGTCATCGAATGGCGGTCCGCTCCGGGTGACGCGGTCGACAAGGGTCAGATCATCCTCGTCATCGAGTCGGAGAAGACGGAGATCGAGATCGAAGCCCCGGATTCGGGGGTCTTGCGTCACATCTACGTAGATGCGGGCGAGGTCGTGCCCTGCGGTACTTTCCTGGCAGCAGTGACAGCCAGCGCCGACGAGGCTTTCGATGCGGAAGCATTCCGGCTCGAGCACGAAAAGATCTCCGTGCCGGCAGCGCCGGCCGGCGGCGGCGCGTCACCCGAACGTCAGCCCGGCTCTCCAGAGACCTCAGGCGGCGGCGCCCTCCCCGAGAGAGCCGCAGCCCGCCCAGCAGTGACTCCGGCGGCTCGCAAATTGTGCAAGGAGTGGGGACTCGACCCAGAGCAGATACCCGGCTCGGGTCCCGGAGGCCGAGTGACCCGCGAGGACGTAGAGGCCTTCCAGGAACGGATGGCCTCCCGAGTAGAGGTCGAGGACGGTGTATATATAGAGGTACGGCGCAGCGGCGAAGGCCCGAGCGTCGTACTGGTGCCTGGATTCGGCACCGACGTATCCGCGTTCGGACGCCAGATACCCGCACTCGAAGAAACCTTTCAGGTGGCAGCGATCAATCCCCGTGGTGTCGGATTCTCCGATTCACCAGGCGACGCTTACGATCTATCGAGAGCAGCAGCCGACGTCGTAGCGACCATCGAGGGGCGCGCCCACCTCGTCGGCGCAAGCCTGGGTGCGGCGGTCGCCCTCCGGACCGCGCTCGAGCACGGCGGCAAGGTAGCATCCCTGACCCTGATCACTCCCTTTGCCGAGGTGAGCCCGCGTCTGTCGGTGATATCGCGGCTCTGGTGCGAGATCGCCGCCACCGGCAATCATCGGGCTCTCGCGCTTGCCTTGGCACCCTGGATGTTCTCGGCGGACTACCTAGGCGATGCTTCGAGAATGAACCGAGCCGTGAGCGCCCTGGCGCAAATGTCCAAGGCTATCCCCACGGAAACGCTCGAACACTCGCGCACGATGCTCGAAGCCTACACGCCTCCGGATTCCTCAGCCCTGGCGGCTCTGAAAGTCCCTACTCTTGTCATCGTAGCCGAAGGTGACATGCTTACTCCCGACGGCGAAACGGTCGCTGCAGCGATTGGTGATGCCGAGGTCCATCGCATCGAATCCGCCGGCCACGCGGTTGCGCTGGAACGACCTGAGGACCTCAACGGCGCGTTGATCTCTCACCTGCGAACCGCCGGGCGAGATTGAGGGGGCATTCAATGGAAGAGTTCTTGCAACGCTTGATCGGGGCCGCACGCTTGGACCCGGATACCTACGAAGACGTCGAGGCCGATCCAAACGCCACCCTGCAGGCGGGCGCGGTGGTCGCTCTGGCGAGCCTCGCGGCGGGCATCGGGAGCATGCATGCCTTCGGACCGGGAGGAGTGGTCGTAGGGACCATCAGTAACCTAGTCGCATGGGTCACCCAGGCGATCATCATCTTCTATCTCGGCACGACCTTACTGCCGGAGCCGCAGACGGACGCGAGCATAGGCGAACTGCTGCGTACCATCGGTTTCGCCAGCGCGCCCGGTCTCATACGAATCCTCGGCGTCATTCCCTTCCTGACGGTTATCGTCTTCACCATCGCTACGATCTGGATGCTGGCGGCTTTCGTAGTGGCCGTGCGACAAGCCCTTGATTACACCAGTACCGGCAAAGCCGTGCTCGTGTGCGTCGTCGGCCTGATAGTGCAGATAGGAGTCCTATGGCTGGTAGACGGCTTCGCGGTCAGGCCGGCCCTGTAGTCACGGAACGTCGACGCAATGGACCGTAAGACTCAGCTTCACGTCTGGTACTTCATCATCGCCGTTTTCGTGGTCTTGATCGCGCAAGACTACTGGAAACAGACCCGTGAGACCGAACAGATTCCCTACAGCGAGTTCGAGCAGCACATAGAGAACGGCACCGTCGACGACGTCGTAATCGGGTCGACCTATATAACGGGGACGTTTACATCACCGCAGGACGGCAAGACGAGATTCGTCACCACCCGAGTCGAACCGGGCTTGGCCGAGAGACTCCAAGGCCGTGGAATCGAGTTCACCGGCTCGGTGGAGGACAACTTCCTGCGTGACGTACTCTCCTGGGTCATCCCCATCCTGCTGGTCTTCGCGATCTGGATGTTCATCTTCCGGCGCATCGCGGACCGACAGGGCTTCGGCGGCTTGATGTCGGTCGGCAAGAGCAAGGCCAAGATCTACGTCGAGACCGACACACGAGTGAGCTTTCAGGACGTAGCAGGAGTGGACGAAGCCAAAGAGGAACTGCAGGAGATCGTCGAGTTCCTCAAGGATCCGGAGAGTTACGGCAAGCTCGGCGCCCGCATGCCCAAGGGAGTTCTCTTGGTAGGCCCTCCGGGAACCGGCAAGACCCTATTGGCCCGGGCCGTAGCCGGGGAAGCGGGCGTGCCCTTCTTTTCCATCAACGGTTCGGAGTTCGTGGAGATGTTCGTCGGAGTCGGGGCTGCCCGCGTCCGCGACCTCTTCGAAGAAGCCCGCACGAAGGCACCGGCGATAATCTTCATCGACGAGCTCGACGCCCTCGGCCAAGTCAGGGGCGCATACCGCGGAATGGGAGGCCACGACGAGAGAGAGCAGACTCTGAACCAACTCTTGTCCGAGCTCGACGGCTTCGACCCGAGCCACGGCCTCGTGCTTCTCAGCGCCACCAACCGTCCGGAGATTCTGGACCCCGCACTATTGAGAGCCGGACGTTTCGATCGCCAAGTCCTCGTCGACCGACCGGACAAGACCGGTCGGGTAGCCATCCTGGAGGTGCACCTCAAGAAGGCTCAGATCGGCACCGATGTAAACCCCGAACAGATCGCCGCGTTGACAACCGGATTCAGCGGCGCCGACTTGGCCAACCTGGTAAACGAGGCCGCGCTGCTCGCGACGAGGCGCCAGGCCACTGCCGTCGAGATGGACGACTTCACCCGTGCCATCGAAAGAATCGTCGCCGGGCTCGAGAAAAAGAACAGGCTTCTGAACGAGCACGAGCGCAGCGTAGTCGCTCATCACGAGATGGGCCATGCTCTCATCGCCTTGGCCTTGCCGGGAGTCGACCCGGTACACAAGGTTTCGATAATTCCCAGGGGCATAGGCGCTCTCGGCTACACGATTCAACGACCAACGGAAGATCGCTACCTCATGACCAAGACCGAGTTGGAGAACAAGATCGCCGTCTTGCTGGGCGGGCGTGCCGCCGAACAACTCTGCTTCGATCAGTTATCGACCGGCGCCGCCGACGACCTGGCCAAGGCTACCGACATAGCCCGGAGCATGGTCACGCGCTACGGAATGAACGAGAACCTCGGTTACGTGACCTACGACGCCGATCACGGCAGCTTTCTCGGCGGGCCCGACGGCAGCCCCTTTTGGGAAAAGAACTTTAGTGAGGAAACCGCCCGGCGCATCGATGACGAGGTCCGCGACATCATACACACGGTCTACGACCGCACCTATGGGATCCTCGCAACCAACAGGGATATTCTCGAACGCTGCTCGGACGAATTGCTCGACAGGGAAACCCTGGAAGAAGACGACCTGAAAGCCATGACTGAGGGCATAGTCGTAGATAGCGACGCGGAGCGGGGCCGAAAGCCGGGGACGCGCACGGGAACGTCCGACTGACTATCGCCGGAGTTCCGCCAGTCCTCGCTCCCGCCTGTCAGGATTCCAAGAACGCCGCGAGCTCTTCGGCCTTTGCGCGCCCGTCGGCTCGCCCTACTTCCAACAATCGCGTCACGTAGTCGGGCTGAAACATCACCGTACTCAGAAAGTCCTGCGTGTTGGCCTCTCGTGTTCCCAATCGTCGCGTGAAGTACCGGAACATCTTCGGCAACTCGGGCTCGAACTCGTTGGCAAGACGGCCGAGGTCGACCGACGGCCTTACGACGAAGAGACGAACCTTCCTGAGCCCTCCGCGCTTCTCGGGCGGCAAATCCTCCACCAATCTGTTGATTCTCTCGAGCTGCATCGCATCGTGCTCCAGCTGATCGAGGAAGATGGCATTGTAGAGATGCCCGACTATCAGCGCGGGCGTGGGCGGCCCCATGCATACGGGGTCACATTCATCCGCTCTTGCCTGAGGATGGCTGGTCGAGACCACGATGATCTTGTCGGCGCCGAGATGTACGGCCGGGGCCAGAGGCGCCACCATGCGAACACCGCCGTCGCCATACCAGTCATCACCGATGCGGACAGCCGGAAAGAAGAGCGGCAGCGCGGCCGAGCCCATCACATGATCGACCGTCAGGTCGGTGCTCAGGCTGACCCTCTGAGGCCGTGTCCAGGGCTCGACCCCCGAGCCGCTGAAGAACGTCACAGTCTGGCCCGTGGAATAGCGCGTGGTGATCAACGCGACGGCCTTGAGCGGACCGCACTGCAGGTTCTCGCGTATCCCGTCGAGGTTGCCGTCACGGCTATCGAGTGCGTCTATGAGGAAGCCACGCAGCGGAGCGGTATCAACCATGCCTTGCAGACCGGAACGCCGCGAAGGCATGCCCACCGACAAACGCAGGCCGACTCTCAAAACGCGCCACACCAGCGCCGCGGCCCTGGTCTCGAAGACCTTCGTGTAGTCGAGGGAGGTCCACAACCCGGCCAGGCTCTCGATGCGGGCACCGAAGGCTCCCGTGTGGTTGGCAATGTAGGCGGCGTTGATCGCGCCGGCCGACACACCCGTCAGAATCGTCGGCGCCAACTCGGGAAAGCGACGCGACAAGGCGCACAATACCCCGACCTGATAGGCGGCCCGTGCACCACCGCCACTCATCGCTATAGCAAGATTGTTACCGCTCAATGGGGCACCCGGGTCACCGTTTGGTTAGGCGCGGTGAATAATACACTATTGGCGCGCCGGCCCCTAGAAAGCCTTGGCGATGTAAAACAAGCGTGCCGAACTGGGCTTACGATCTAATCCTCATACTGCTCGCTGGCGGGCTACTCCTCATAAACGGCTTCTTCGTCACGGCGGAGTTCGCTCTCGTAAAGGTGCGCCCGAGCCAGCTCGACCTGCTGGCCAAAGAAGGCAAGCCCTTCGCGATGTCGGCCAAGTGGCTGGTCACTCACCTCGATGCCGCTCTCGGTGCCTGCCAACTCGGCATCACCATAGCATCGCTCGGTCTCGGTTGGATGGGCGAGCCGGCTATCGCGCGACGACTAGGGCCACTGCTCGAGGGCGTGGGCATCGAATCGCCTCAAATCATCCACGGAACCGCCTTCGTAGTAGCGTTCTCCGCGATCACAGCGGGGCACCTCGTCATAGGCGAACTGGCTCCCAAGGCGTTCGCGATTCGCAAACCCGAGCTCATGGCGCGTTGGTGCGCACCGCCACTCAAGGCCTTCTACGTCGTTTTCTACCCGGTACTCACTGTGCTCAACGGGGCAGCGCTCATACTCGTGAGATGGCTGGGCATAAGCGACAAGGACGGGCTCGGTGAGCAGCATAGCGAGGCGGAATTGAGAGCGCTGCTCTCTCACGCCCACGTCGAAGGCGAGTTGAGCCGCACTGAACATCAGCTGCTGGACGCGGTATTCGAGTTCGAGGATCTGGTCTGTCGTCGAGTAATGGTGCCCAGAGGCGACGTCGAGTATCTCGACATCGACATGTCGGTCGCGGACTGCATCGAGATCATCAACCGCACCAAACACACCCGGTACCCGGTATGCAGGGGATCCCTCGACGCGGTGGTTGGAGTCGTACACATAAAGGACCTGCTCGGTCTCGACGCGGCGGACACCGAAGGGCTAAAGAAGATAATGCGGCCGCCCCACCACGTACCCGAGACCATGTCGGTCAGCCGCCTGCTCCGCTACTTCCAGGCCGTGCACCAGCACATCGCCTTCGTCGTCGATGAATACGGCACGATCATCGGCATCGTAACGATGGAGAACATCCTCGAGCTGATCGTAGGAAGGGTGGAAGACGAGTTCGATACGGAGACACCCGACATCGTGCCCGCCGGTTCACGCGAGTTTTTGGTGCAGGGCCGAACTCCGGTCGAGGCAGTAAAGGAAAAGTTCGCGCTGGAACTCGAAGGGGAAGCCGACACGTTGTCCGGGCTGCTGGTGGAAAAACTCGGCCACATCCTGGAGGTGGGTGACACGGTGAACCTCGACGGAGCCAACGCGGAGGTAATAGAGGTCAAGGGCGCCCGCGCCCGCCTCGTACGTCTGACCCTGGACCGCAGCTTCGCCGAAGAGGTCGAGGCCGAGCGCGAAGCCGAAACCGCCGAGAGTTAGTTTCTAGGCTGACCGCCGACCAGGCGGACGAGGGGCTCCAGTTCGGCATCCCATCCGGGCGTCTCCGTAGATATCTCGAAACTGCTGCTCGACGGCCACTCCTCGGGCTCCTCGAATTCACCGGCGCTCTTGGCCATCACATCCACTCCCGCATCGGAAGCATCGCTTCCCCAGCGCGCTCTTTCCAGTAATCGCTTCTCCACGACGGCAGGATCCGCCCGGCAGTTGACGAGCGCACAGCCGGCGCCGACCATCGTCGCAGACCTCGTCAACAAGTCGCGCCACCGGCGCCGGGAGAACGTCGCATCGACGATCACGTTTCTTCCGGTCGACGCGACGAGGCGAGCCAAACGCAAGAGTTCCTCGTAAACGAGGTCTCGCGACCGCATCGAGTAAGCGTCATGGCCACGACGACTCGACAAGGACTGCTGCGGCGCCAAGCCCGCCATCGATTTTCTGAGCCTGTCGCTCGAGATCAGCGCGGCGTCGAGCCGCGCAGCCAGAGATCTTGCGACCGTGGTCTTGCCCGTACCGACCGTTCCGCAGGTCGCGATCATCCAACCCACACCCTTATCGCCGAGCACCTCGGCACCGAGCCGCAGGTGGCGCAGGGCGCTGGCGCCAGCCTCTTCCCGCTGTCGCGGATCTATAGCCGCATCGTTTGCCGCCAACGCCGCAACCTTGGCGCGCACCAATGCCCGGTAGGAAATGAAATAGTCGACAACACCGTAAAGTCCGTAGTCGCCGCTTGCTTCGGAGTAAGCACGCAAGAAAAGCTCGGCCAGGTCGCGCCGGCCACGGTAACTCAGATCCATCGCCAGAAATGCCGCGTCCGAGGCTGCGTCGATTCGGCGCAACCTCTCGTTGAACTCCACGCAATCCACTATCAACGGCCCTGCGTCGTCGGCCTCGAACCACACGTGCTCCAGATGAAGATCGCCGTGACCGTCGACCGCGCGTCCATCTAACCGCCTTTGCTCGATCAGAGTTCCATTCGTCCTCATCCAGTCACCCGCGTCGCGGTGCGCCCTTTCGAGTAAATCGGAGGGCACGACCCCGTCGGCCGACGCTCGGAGTGACTCATAGTTGGCCTCGACCGGAGCGCTCACCCGCTGCGACCACTCAGCGGGCTCGAACGGCGCCGGTACCCCAAGGCTGTGAGCCTGATGGAATCGCGAGACGTGGCGCGCGACCGCAACGATCATATCCTCGCTCAGAGCCCCGCTCTCCAACAAGCTCAGCGCATCGCGTCCGGAGGGGAGCCTACGCATCACGACGCAGTGTTCGAGTGAGTCGTGCTCCCGGGCCGGCGCCTCGACTACCGCACCGATCTCGAAACGATCGCCGTCCACCAGCAGTGGCGCCACACCTAGATACACGTCCGGCGCCAGCCGTCTGTTCAGAGTCACTTCTCGAACGCAATCGGCGTTGCGCAACTCGACGCTACTGAAATCCAGGAAAGGCAGCTCGACGGGCTTGCGAAACTTGTAAACACGCTCGCCGGTAAGAAACACAAAAGAGATGTGGGTCTGTTCCAGCTCGACACCGCGGCGTGCACTGGCATCGTGCGGATAGGCGCCGGCGCTGGAGAGCGCAGAGACGACGGCTTCGGAAAAAGCGCCGGAGGCCACCATTAATCATTCTCGCGTGGTCGCCGTCGACATGCCAGCGGAGGCGGCGGCCGTCAATGGCCGTCGGCGTGTTGCTCAGTCAGACGCCGGCCCCTCCCAGACGTACTGCTCGTGTAAGCGCACGGGAGTCTTGGCACGAGACGCCAGCCGCAGGTTCAGGAACTCGACGAACACCGAGAAGCCGAAAGCGAAGTAGATGTAGCCCCTCGGGATGTGATGGCCGAGCCCGTCGGTTATCAGTGCCAATCCGATCATCAACAGGAAGCTCAACGCCAACATCTTTACCGTGGGATGACGGTCAACGAACTCGCTCACGGGCTTTGCGAAAACCATCATTACGACGATGGCGATGACGATAGCGGCGACCATTATGGGAACCTGCTCGACCATGCCCACTGCGGTGATCACCGAATCCAGGGAGAACACTGCGTCGAGGAGAACGATCTGAACCAGAACGGCGCGGAAAGAGGGAGCCGCCTCACGTGACAGATGCGCCTGGGTACCTTCCAACTTCTGATGGATTTCGTGGGTGCTCTTGGCCAACAAGAACAGCCCGCCGACAATCAGGATCAGGTCGCGTCCCGACAACTCGGTCCCCAAGATCGTGACCAACGGCGTCGAGAGCCTCATGATCCACGCCAGCGACAACAGAAGGACGATCCGCATGAGCATCGCGAGCATCAGCCCGATCTTGCGGGCCTGGTCCTGACGTTCCTTTTCCAGCTTGGACGCAAGTATCGAGATGAAGACGACGTTGTCTATGCCGAGCACGAGCTCGAGCACGGTCAGCGACGTCAACGCGATCCATATCTGCGGGTCCCAAATCCAATCCATCGCGGCAGTCTCCCCTTGATCGAGTCGCCCAGGTTAGCATCTCGACGGCAACAGCCTCCAGCCGCACTCGTCTTAAAGTCGCCGGGCCTTGTAGGATCGCCCCGCCGGCGCTCGGCCCTTGCTTCTGGCCGGTCCATGGGCGAGACACAGTCGATATCGGAGGTTCGTCAATGGCAACTTCACTTTCCGAGCTAACAGCGGCCCTTACGGCTCCCGGCGCCATGTTCGAGATCGAGGAGCGCTCGATTCGGGGCGTAACCACCCGTACCTGGAAGAACGCCCCGCCGGCTCTAAGAACCGTCTTGGAACAGAGCCGGGTCCACGCCGACAAGAAGTTCCTCGTCTACGAAGACGAGACGATGACGTTCGAGGAGCACTTCCGAGCGGCGGCCGCCCTTGCCCGAGTCATGAGCGAGCAATGGGGCGTCGGCAAGGGAGACCGCGTCGCCATCGCCATGCGCAACTTTCCTGAGTGGTCGGTCGCATTCTGGGCTGCTGCCGCCCTTGGCACGATCGTCGTTCCCCTCAACGCCTGGTGGAAAGGCGAAGAGTTGGAGTACGGAATATCGGACTCCGGCACTTCCGTACTGTTCTGTGACTCGGAAAGGGGGGAGCGTCTGGCCTCCCATTTGAGCGGTCTGAATCTCAAGCAAGTGGTCGTCGCGAGACCGGAATCGGACCTTGGCGAAGGTCAGCTCGACTTCGACGGCGTCGTGACAACGGCCGGTGACGGCACGGAACTACCCGACACCGACATTGACCCCGAAGACGACGCGACCATCTTCTATACTTCGGGGACTACCGGCAGACCCAAAGGAGCTCTAGGGACCCAGCGCAACATCTGCGGAAACATCATGAGCCTGGCGTTCGTACAGGCGCGCAACGCCATGCGCAGCGGCCAAGACTTGGCCTCTCTCGCGGACCGGCCCCAGAACGCGCAGTTGCTTTCAGTGCCTCTGTTCCATGCAACCGGCTGTCACTCCATCCTCGCCGCCAACACCGCCTTCGGCGGCAAGCTGGTGATGATGCACAAGTGGGATCCCGAGAGAGCACTGGAACTCATCGAAAGAGAGCGCATAAATTCCTTCGGCGGCGTGCCGGCGATGGTCTGGCAGGTGCTGGAATCGCCGAGTTTCGCCAAGCGGGATCTCTCCTGCGTGCAGAACGTGAGCTACGGAGGCGCGCCGGCTGCACCCGAGTTGGTGCGACGGATTCAGGAAGCGTTCCCACAGGTCGCGCCCGGCAACGGCTACGGCCTCACTGAGACCTCGTCGGTAACGACATTCAACATCGGCGAGGACTATAAGGCGAAACCGGATAGCGTGGGTCCGCCGGTACCCGTCTGCGAGCTCAAGGTCGTCGACGGATCCGGCCAGACTCTCCCCGATGACACCGTCGGGGAACTCTGGATCAAGGGGCCCAACGTAGTGAAGGGCTACTGGAACAAGCCCGAGGCTACCGCGGAAACGTTCACCGACGGGTGGCTCCATACGGGGGATCTTGCGCGTATGGATAGCGAGGGATTCGTGACCATCGTCGACCGCGCTAAGGACATGCTCATTCGCGGAGGCGAGAACGTGTACTGCGTAGAGGTGGAATCTGTTCTCTACGATCACCCGGCCGTAATGGACGCGGCGGTGATCGGACTTCCGCATCGCGTCCTCGGCGAGGAGGTCGGCGCCGTCGTCCAAGTCGTGGCCGGTAGCGAGGTAACCGAGGACGACCTCAAGGCTCATGTGGCCTCGCGTCTGGCCGGCTTCAAGGTGCCGGTGCGCATCGACATGCGCACCGAGCCGCTGCCGCGCAACCCTGCCGGCAAGATACTGAAGCGCGAACTACGCGACGAAATCGTCGGTCCCGACTGAGCCGGAATTTTTCCGCTCAGTCGGTTCTCAACTTTGAAAACGGCGCAAGGCGCCTAATCTCAGGGCGTTCGGGCTGTGCCCCGCCGCGGACGGGAGATCATTCCCGGCGTCGGGAATCTCCAGATGCATTCCGTCCCCATGAATCGTTGCGCCAGCCCGACCCGCCTAGTAATTTTTTGAACAGCAAACACAATCATCGCTCACGCCGTCGTCGATGATCCCGCCCCCAGAGAGTCGCGACGCATTCTGCCAGGAGGAATCGATGGCTGACTTTCTTTCCGCGTACTCAATTCAGAATTGGCTCGAATCCTGCCCCCAGGGCTACCTCGAAGATACGGTCTACGGACACGGAGAGTCCGAACACGAGCCAGGGCTGATAACCGACAACGACGTTCTCCATGAGGACGCTATCCAGACCACGGTCCAACTGGTCGTCGGTGAACGGTGTGCCCTTCTCGCGTCTTCAGGCCTGATAGGGTCGGCGCCGGATGAGGCCAGCAAGCGTTTCCTCGCCACGCAGACGCTCGACGAAGCACGGCACGTCGAGATCTTCACCCAACGCCTCTACGATCTGGGCGTAAAGAAGAGCGACCTGGAAACCACTATCGACAAGTACGCCAATCCCAACCTCGTAAAGTTCGCCGAGATCCTCCTGGAAAAAGTCGACAAGAAAGACTTCGTCGCCGGCGTGGTGGGACAAAACATCGTCCTCGAAGGCATGGCCTTCAGCGTCTTCGAGATGATGCATACGATGAACAAGGACATGAATCCGAAATTCGCTCACACCCTCTCCGGCACCATCGCCGACGAAAGGCGTCACGTCGGTTTCGGCGAGAACCGGATCGGGTCCTTGATCAAGGAATTCCCCGAAAAGAAGCCGGAGATCGAGCAGATGCAGAAGGATCTCTCCTACTTCATGCTCGCGACCTTCGCCGACGGCTTCCGGAATAACGCATCGGCGGCGGAACTCGACCGCCTTGGCGAAGAGCGAAGCGAAGCGGAATTCCACGGAGTCGATCTTTCCACCATGGAGCCGGAAGAGATGGAGGGAGTGCTGGCCGATACGGTACTCAAGGAATTCAAGACGCGGCTGGGGCGCATAGGGATCGAGTACCAGACGCCGGCACGGCCCTGAGGCCGCTGACATTCCGGTGCCGCAGCGACCAGGAGACATCCACGACCTGGATCCTCAGGACTTTCTCGAAGAGGTTCACTCCTTCGAGTTCTGGTTCCAGGCCGTGGAGGGATATCTGTCGGGGACGACCTGGGGACACAACCCCGCGACCAAAGAAGAAGAGCTGAGCGAGGGTGACCGGGATCAACTGATCTCGGTGCTCTGCAACTACTGCGTAGGCGAGACTGCCGCTCTCGAAGCGTCGAGCGGCTTGATCGCCATCGCCCCCAACCGTCTGTCCAAGGTGTTCTTGTCGACGCAGGTAGCGGACGAAGGCCGTCATCTGGAAGTCTTCCTTCACCGGCTGCGCGAACTCGGCGTTACCGACCCCGAGGCCGAGGTGGAGAAGCGGGCCAGCAACAGTCTCAAGCTGTTCAAGAAGCGCCTGCTCGAACTGGTGGAAAGCAAGGATTGGGAGGCCGCGATTCTCGCTCAGAACGTAATTCTGGAATCACTCGAATTCGCGGTGTTCCACAATCACAGCCGTGATGCCGACCCGGTTACCGCGGAAGTGTTGAAGGGCATCATCAAGGACGAGCGCCGCCACATCGGCTTCGGCGAGAACGAGCTGGGCAGGTGCCTAAGCGGCGCCCCCCACAACAAGACGCGGATCGCCAGTATCCGAAAGGAACTCGACCACCTCGTCTTCGACACCCTCCACCAGACCATCGGACACCTGGGCCTGCCGCGCAGCGACGAGGACACGTTGGGACGCCTCTACCTCGAGTCGGTGGACCGGTTGGGTATCTCCGGATGACCGACGCAGCCGACCCGGCCATCGGCGCTCCAGCAGGCAAAGACGAGCGGCGTCGCTACATCCTCGAAGAGACCGGCTTCGACGAGGTCCCAAAGAAGTATCGTAAGTTCTACCGTAAGTGGCAGGGTGAAGGCGACGACCTGGCGCCGAACGAAGTTCTGTGCCCGGTGTGCAAGGTCGTCATCCGCTCCAGCCGCGAACTTCGCCCCGGTGACCGCGTCTACTGTATGCCCTGCATGTCGCGCCTGATTGTAATCGAAGGCGAGGCCGGACGGCTCGAAGCTCGGGTAGACTACTAGAAGAGTTCTCCCTGCCCTTCTGTCGCGCGCCGGAAAGCACGAGTCGACAATTCCGGACCTTTCCTCGCGAGCCCTGCCCGCCGACAGGAGATTTCGAAGAGATCGCGAACTTGATCGGCGAACACCCCCGTCCCTCTCATGCGCGACCCGAAGCGAGGATCGTTGAGCTTGCCGTCGCGCAGATGACGGATCCTGTTCATGACCTTCGCCCAACGGTCCGGGTACCAGCGCTCCAGCCACTCCTCGAACTGCGGACCCAAACCGAAGGGCAGCCGTAGCACCAGATAAGACGCATGGCTCGCACCGGCAGCGGCAGCCGCTTCAAGTATCTGCGGAACTTCATGATCGTTGAGGCCGGGGATGACAGGCGCGACGAGAACACCTACGGGTATGCCTGCGTCGCTCAAGTTTTCGATGGCATCCAATCGTCTTTCGGGCGTCGAAGCACGCGGTTCCATCCTCGAGGCTAAATCCGTATCGAGAGTGGTCACGGAGAGCGTTACCGAGGATGCGTCCACCCGGGCCAGACTCCCGAGGATGTCTGCATCTCTTACGACCATATGATTCTTGGTGACCACGCCTACCGGGTTACGAAACTCTGCAAGCACCTTTAAGCATCCACGGGTCAGCTTCAGGTGACGTTCAACCGGCTGGTAGCAATCGGTCACACCCGAAAGCGCGATGGTCTGCGGATTCCACTTGGAGGAGCCCAGAGCCTTCCTCAGCAACGCCGGGGCGTCGCGCTTCACGAGGATCGTGATCTCGAAGTCGAGGCCCGCGGAATACCCCAAATACTCGTGGCTGGGTCGCGCGTAACAATAAACGCAACCGTGCTCGCATCCGCGGTAAGGGTTGGCGCTCACCTCGAAGGGCACGTCGGGGCTATCGTTCCTCGAGAGGATGGAGCGGGAAGTATCGTCCAAGAACCGCGTCGGGCTGGCGCGCGCAACCCCATCGGCCGTCTCCTCGTCGGCAAGCTCGCACACCTCGACTTCTATCTGCTCGAAACGGTTGGCGGGATTGCGGGCTGCACCCCTTCCCCGGATAGTGTGCGCCCCAGCGTCCGAACCGGCTTCTTCCGTGGCCCTCCCCATAAGGCGAACATAAAGCGAAAGTACACATGAAGTCAACCCGGCGGCAGACGGGAACCGCGCGAAGCTGTTGCGCGGGGCAATATCGGCGGCTACTACTCGTTGCGCGCGAGTTGGAACCGGAAACGGGAGACCGAGAAGATGGCCGACAGCAACGAACAGATTGTAAGGAACTTTTGTGCCGCGATGAGCAGACGCGACCTTCACGAGTTGCTCGAGTTCTTCATGGAAGACGCCGTCTACCACAACATGCCGCTGGCCGCGGTCAAGGGGCGCGATGCGATCGCTCAGGTCTTCAAGCAGTTCGTCTCTCCCGCCGAAGAAATCGACTGGGAGATAGTCAACATTTCATCTGTTGGCGACGTCGTGTTCACCGAGCGCGTCGATCGTTTCGTGATGGGCGGTAAGAAGGTCGAGCTGCCCGTGGCCGGGGTGTTCGAGATGACCGCCGGAAAGATTTCCGCCTGGCGTGATTATTTCGACATGGCGACCTTCACCAACCAAGCGTCTTAGATGCCTGCCTGCGATCTCAAGCTAACCGGGGCGCAAGTAGTCGACGGCAGCGGCTCGGCGAAGACGACCGCCGATGTCGGGATTACCGGTGACAGGATCACTCACGTCGGTGACCTCGACAGCCTGGAAGCCGCGTCGACCCTAGACTGTACCGGCAAGACCATTGCCCCGGGGTTCATCGACATCCACAGCCACTCGGATTGGCTCGTGCCGGGTGTCGACCACGGCGAAGTCATCGAGCCTTTCGTGCGTCAAGGCATGACGACCTTGGTCGGTGGGAATTGCGGGTTCAGCCCGGCTCCCATCTCGCCGCGAAACAAGCACGCGGCGGAGGAAGCCAGCCGGCTCATCGTAGACGACACCATCGATCTGCGCTGGGAGTCGATGTCGGAGTTCCTCGCAGCGCTCGACACGGGCGGCGTTTCCTTGAACGTTGCCATGTTGGTCGGCCATGGCAGTGTGCGGGCGGCGGTGAGCGGCTCCCTGAACCCGGCCGAGCCCAGCGAGGAAGAGCTCGCCGCGATGGAAGAGCTGGTCGGCGAAGCCCTGGACGCGGGATGTGTCGGCGTAAGCTCGGGCCTCGGCTATCCGCCGGGTATCTTCGCAAGAGAGAAGGAACTTTCCGCTTTCGCATCATGGGCCGCCCGCCACGACAAGATATTCACCTCTCACCTGAAAGCCTACAGCGTCTCGAGCGGCGTCTATAAGAGCGATCCGGATGTAACCCCGCACAACCTCGAGGCCATCGACGAAATACTGAGGGTGGGCAAGAACTCGGGGGCGCGGCTGCAGATCAGCCACCTCATTTTCGTCGGGCGCAACACCTGGCCCACCCACGGCGACGCCATCGCCAAGATAGAAACCGCCCGCAGTGACGGCCTCGATGTCGCCTTCGATGCTTTCCCCTACACCGCCGGGAACACCACGGCGAGTGTCCTGTTTCCTGCCGAGCTGCTGCCGCATCTCGAGCAGACGCTTCAGGATCCCGACGCCATGGGGGCCTTACGCGCTTTCGGTGACCTCGCGTTCTCCAAGATCGGCTTCGATCTGGAAGACATACAGATAATGAACGCCAATACCCCGGCCTTCGACGAATACAACGGCATGTTCGTGGGAGATGCAGCGCGGCGCGCGGGCATGGACGTTTGGGATTTCTACGCGCGCATGGTGCTCGACAGCAAGCGTCAGGCCCGCGTGCTCATCCATAAGTACAGTGGAGATGCAGACGACGAGGAGGCCCTACGCGCCATCCTCGGCCACAAGCTGTGCACCATCGAAACCGACACCTTCGTGACCAGGCGTGGCCATCAGAACCCCGCGAGCTATGGGACCTTCCCCAGGGTTTTAAGTACCTACGTCGACGAAGGCCTGTTCAGCTTCGAAGAGGCCGTACACAAGATGACCGGTGCGGCAGCACAGCGCCTCGGCTGGGACGATCGTGGATACGTCAGGGAAGGCTGCGCGGCCGACCTCGTCGTCCTGGAGACGTCAACTTTGAAGGACAGGGCTTCGTTCGAAGAACCCACCGCGACCCCGGACGGAATCGAGCACGTGTTCATCAACGGCCGCCACGTGCTCGACGGCGATCGATACGACCCCCAGGCGAGAGCCGGCAAACTGCTGAGAGCCTGACCTAGTCGTGGAACTCCACTTCGTCGGCCAATATCTCGCCTTCCGGCCCGAAGATCCCCTTGGCTGAAAGCTCGACATTGACCTCGATGTCGGCCTGGACGCCACCCTCAAATACCGTACCGCCGTCGGTTACGACGGTTTGTACTTGATTCAGAACGAACTCGGTACCGGAAACCACTTCGGTAACGACGCCCTCGAACTCCGCCTCGTCGCCTTCCATGGCCTCGAGTCCGCTTCCAACCTCGACCTCTTCGGCCTCGAACACATCTCCGAGCACTGGGAGCGTCGTCTCGACCTCTACTAACAGACCGTCCATCAACCCTCCGGGAGGTTCGCCTTCGATGTCTGCCGAACTGAAATCCACTGTCAGCGGTCCGAGCGTGAAGGTCTCGGCCATGGCGTCGAAGTTCTCTATGATCCCTGACAGCTCCGATTCACCGCTACCGCCTTCGTCTTCGACTCTGCTTGCACGCACGTTTCCGTCCGCGTCTATGAAGCCGCTGATCTCGACGGAGTCCCCGACCATAAGCGTCGCCAACGTCACACCGTCAAAGACGGTATCGGCATCTACCAGTATGGTCTGCGAAAGCGCCTCGAAACTGCCCCCGCCTACGTCGACACTCTCGACCATCCCCTGCAGAACGTTGGCGGCGTCTACTGTCAACGCTGTGGCGGTCAGGCCGTCCGCATTGAAGTTGGCGAAGATCGTAACGACCATCCCGAGGCGCAGATCGGCCTCGGCGATGGGAACGCCTTCATTGGTAATCGTCGCCTCGCCGAGTTCGTAGCTGATATCGCTGACGACGATGCTTCCGAATCCGGCGATCACTCCGGAGGTGAATCCGCTACCCGTGATGCCGCCTCCGATAGCGATGACGCCGCCCCCACAAGAAGAGGAAAGCGTCAAAGCCAGAAGGGCGCAGGCCAGGACCCGCCTTCGGCGCCTGTAGTTCCCATCAGTTTTTTTCATCATCATGGTTCTTCCGGTCATCGTGCCTCTCGTCCAGATCTTCATCGAAGTAGTAGACGCCGAGAACTGCTCGATGCCGACCACCTCCCTTCGCCTTGGGGGCTACATCACGGTCGTATTTCGCCATCTCCCGATCCAACCGTTCCAACAGGGTTTGCCCGTGCCGCCAAGCCACCTCCCTGAGTCGCCGCCGTGCTTCCGCCGGAAGGTTGTCGTAGGCGACTTTGCGCTGAAACACGCGCTCCGCCGGATCCGACTGCAGGTTGTGATCGACCGACGACACCAGATCCGCCACGTCTACGCCGAGTCCCTCGAGCGTGTCGACTTCTCGATCGGAAAGGATCAACGCACGTGCTTCGAGACGAACCCTGCCGTCCTTCAACACCTTGATTGCGCCTACTCGCTCCAGCTCGTCGTAGATCGCACGCGCCGGCACGTCGCTACCGTAACGCCTGACCAGCGTCGCGAAGGACGGCTCCGGGCCATCGACGGAAAGCGCGGCGGGACGGCCACGCGAATCTATGAAGTCGTCGTCACGTCGCCAGCCGGACATGACCTGGGCGGCGCGGTTGTAATGCTCACGTCCCTCGTCGGGCTCTTCATCGAGAGACTGCCAGACCCTCGCTACTTCCTTCCGTGACAGGCCGGTCAGTGCCGAGATCCGCGACATCGACTGCTTGCGGCCGGGTATCGTGAACTCGCGTCTCGCTACGTCGACGTAAACGCGCTTGGCTACGTCGGCGAAGGCGGCGTAGGTCAGCCCGTAGCGCAGGAACACGCGAGCGAGGGGCCGCATCAGCCTCGCGGCGGCCCCCGTCAGTACACGTATCACGCTGTTCGAGCTGGCTTCGCTCATGGTCAGGTCTCTTTCAAAAACGCGCCCTTACGAGCCTACCTATTAAATTATCACGTTCTGCTTGACAGCTGCAAGGATTTGGGAGTAATCTCCCAAATAATATTTGGGCAAACTCTCCCAAATTTTGCCCAGGCTTGAAATCGGCCTCCTTGCGGTGTGCGTGACTACCTCGCGAGAGTCCTTGCTCAGGTTTGGGGGCTGACCAGGAGGACGACAAATGCAGTTACAACGATCACTAGGAGGTGCCCTGGCGGGGATGTGCTTTTTCCTCATGGCCGGGGCCTATGGGCTTGCGCTCGACGTGTCCGATGCGGACGCGGCGTGCCGCCGGGCCGACCGCGTACTGAACCGTACGGGGAAGGGCGACTACGACAAGGACCGGCTGAGCAACTGTCGCGAGAAAAAGATACTGGGGACGAAGCCACGCAACTACGACAGCGATAGCGACGGTGTTGCCGACGGTGACGAGGTCGAAGGTGGCACAGATCCGTTGGATCCGGACACCGACGACGACGGCTACGAGGACGGCGAGGAAAAGGACTTCTGCACCGATCCGAGGGACGACGACACGGACGGCGACGGCACATCCGACGGCGAAGATCCGGATCCCAATGACGACCTCGAGGACGAGATCGAAGGATCCCTGGACGAAATCGTATGTCCGACGGACGTTTCCGAGGGCGTCATCGTAGTCCTCGGGATCGAGATGATCCTTACGTCCGAGACATACTACGACCACATCGGCAGCTGTGAGGATCTGGCCGCCTTTCTCGCCGAGGAAGGCACAGCTCACGTCGAGGTCAAGGTCGTCAAGGACGGCGGCGCTCTCGTTGCAGTTAAAGTCGAGCTCGAAGACGTCGACAATGACGGCGTACCCGAAGACGTCGACGAAGACGATGATGACGACGGCATCCCCGACGAAGTCGATGAAGACGATGACGATGACGGGATTTACGACGATGAGTTACGCGGCTATGTGGAACTCGTCGACTGCCCGGGTGATGGCGGCAACGGTTGGCTGGTAGTCGGTGATGCCGAGATCCGCCTCACCAGCGAAACGGCTTACGAACACGTCGAGGGGTGTGGCGCCCTGGCGGAACTGATCGAATTCCGCGACGTCCTGGTCGAGGTCTACGTGCGTTTGGACGGAGATCAACTCGTGGCCGTCAACGTCGAGGTGGAAGACGATGACAGCGAAAGCGAGCATGAAGAAGAACCGGGACCCGAGGGTGACGGGTCAGACGAGCTTTAAACCGGAACGGACACCCTGACTCGAAGAGGCCCGGCGAGTGACTCTCGTCGGGCCTTGTTGTCAGTAGGCTTCGGCCTTGGCGATGATCTCGTTCATGATCTCGCGCGTACCGCCGCCGATCGGATAGAGACGAGCGTCACGGTACAACCTCTCGACGACGTACTCGCGCATGTATCCGAAGCCTCCGTGGATCTGCACGGCCTGATCGCATACCCAAGAGCACATATCGGTGGCGGCGTTCTTGGCTTTGGCCGCCAAGACATTGGCGTCTTGGCCATCCAGATACCGCATGATGCATTCGCCGGTGAGAGCGCGCGCCGCAGCGATGCGTGTGGCCATGTCGGCGAGTTTGTGGCGGGTCACCTGGAACCCCGTCAGCGACCGGCCGAACGCTTCGCGCTGGCGGGCATAGGCGATGGTTTCTTGGTGTGCGAGCTCGGCGATCGCCACACATTGGGCGGCCAGCCCTACGCGTTCGGATACGAAGTTCATCATGATGGCCAGGAAGCCGGCGTTCTCGTCGCCTATCAGGTTCGACGCGGGCACCCGGCAGTCTTCAAAGGATAGCTCAGCCGTGTCGCTGGCCCACCACCCGGTCTTGTGCAGCTTGCGCGAGACGCTGAAGCCGGGGGTGTCGCGCTCGATCACCAACAACGAGATGCCGCCGTGCTTCTCACCGCCGGTGCGCACCGCCGTCGTCACGAAGTCCGCCCGGCACCCCGAAGTAATGAAAGTCTTGGATCCGTTGACGATGAAATCATCGCCGTCCCTTACTGCCCGCGTACGCAGAGACGCGACATCGCTTCCGCCGCCCGGCTCGGTGATGCCCAGCGCAGAAACCCAACGCCCTTCCAGCACCGGTCTTACGAAGCGCTCCTTCTGCTCGGGCGTGCCGAGCTTCACGATGGGAGGGAGGGCGATACTATGACTGCCCAACCCTACTGCTGTACCGACCGACTTGCCGGCCAGTACCATCTCTTCGGCCGCCACCATGGCGTGTCCGATGTCGCCTCCGGCTCCGCCGAACTCTTCCGGGTATCCGATACCGGTCAGTCCGACGGCGGCGGCCTTGGCGTAGAGCTCTCTCGGGAACTCTTCGGCTTCTTCCCACTCGTGGGCGTGGGGCGCGATCTCCTCGGCAGCGAAACGCCGGATCTGATCGCGAAGGGCTTCGTGTTCTTCGGTCTCGAAAAGAAAGCGGCTCACGGCGTCACCTACTGTCCGCTCCTGCCGCACAAGATCTTGGTCGTGTAGATGCAGCAGGGCTTTCCACGCTGATTGAGGATCTGGTTGCGAGTGGTGATGACGCCGCGCTTGTCGTCCTTGGGCTCGACGGCAACCACCTCCGACTCGCTGTGGATGGTGTCGCCGATCTTCACGGGCCCGGTAAAGCGAACCTCTTCCATCCCATAGAAGGCGATGAAGGACTTCGGCAGGACTCGATACTCTCCCAGCCGAAACCCCAGAGCAGAGCCTATCGAGAGGACCAGCATGCCGTGGGCGATCCTTTCCTTGAACGGTGTAGCCGCGGCGTACTCCACATTCGTATGCAGTGGGTGCCAGTCGCCGGTAATGCCGCAGAAGTTGATGATGTCTGCTTCCGTTATGGTGCGCGCAGGCGACACCATCTTGTCGCCGACCTCGTAGTCTTCGAAAAAGTTACGGTCCTGCGGCATCGTTTGCCTCCTTTGTTGAGATCCGCGCTGTGCCTCAGCGGTCGAGCAGCGTCTCCGGCACGGGCACATGCTTGGCGCGCAGATACTCGCCGAGGCTCTTGGCCTGGGGGTCGCTCCGCAACGACGCGGCGACGCCGTCACCCAGTAGCCCCTTGACGACGAAGTTGAGCGACAGGAGGTTGGGAAGCTCGAACCTGTCGACTTCCAGATCGCGCGCCTCGGAGATGAGTTCCTTGAACTTCTCGATCGTCAGGAAGTCTCGCAGCCACGCGTAGCCTTCTCCGCTCTCGACCCATACTCCCACGTTGGCATTGCCGCCTTTGTCGCCGGAACGCGCCCCGCATACCGAGCCCAGTGGGGCTTCTCTTGACTGCCTACCATCGGTGAACGACGCATCGTCAACAGGCGCCGCCACGGCATCGAAGGATGACGGAACGGCGGTCGGCTCTATGGATATCGTCTCGCCGTCGATGACCACTTTGTGGTCGACTGCATGCGCGTCTACCAGCGCCGGCCAATAAACGCCGAACTGCTGCTCGTTGGTGGGAGGGCTGGTCATCGTGAACCCCGGATAGCTCGCCAGCACCATCTCGACGACCTTGCCTGAGAACGCCCTACCGACCTTCTTTGCGTCGGGGTCCTTGACGGCTACGGTCAGGTAGGCGAAGGCGTCTTCGTTGCTTTCCGGGTCGGGCCGGTTGGACAGGCGCAACGATACATGGGTCTCCGCGAAGCGTTCACGGCCGCCCAAGAGTTTCCACAGCGTCTCTTCGGCAAGCTTGGCCTTCTCTTCCACATCGAGTCCGGCCAGCACGAATGTCATGGAGTTTCTGAAGCCGCCCAGATAGTTGATGCACACCTTCGTAGTCGGGGGTGCGGGCTCTCCGCGTATACCGCTGACCCGCACGCGGTCGGGAGCTTCCTGCTCGAGACTGATCGTATCGAAGCGGGCCGTGACGTCCGGATTCGGATACTCGGGACCTGCGATCTCGTATAGCAACTGGGCCGTTACCGTACCGACGGAAACGGCACCGCCGGTGTCATCGTGTTTCGTGATGACAAAGCTGCCGTCCTCGTACATCTCGGCTATGGGGAATCCCGGATAGTCGAGGCCGGGGATGTCTTGGAAGAAAGCGTAGTTGCCACCGGTACATTGGGCTCCGCATTCGATGATGTGGCCGGCGACCACGGCGGCCGCGAGCTTGTCCCAGTCGTCCCTGGCCCAGCCGAACCTCCAAGCCGTCGGGCCGACCACCAATGCGGCGTCGGTAACCCTGGGACAGATCACCACGTCGGCGTCCCGCTTCAACGCTTCCGCGATTCCCCAACCGCCCAGGTAGGCGTTGGCACTGACGACCTGCGCATCCAAGGAGCTCAACGGTGCGCCTTTGTCGAGATGGGCAAGCTCTTCCCCGGCCGCCTGCAGGTTATCGAGTGCAGGCAAAAGATCGTCACCCTCGATATGGGCAACCTTGGCGGGTATCCCCAAGCGTTTGTACACGGCCGAAACCGCCTCGGCGCAACCTTCAGGGTTCAACCCGCCGGCGTTGACGACGATCCGTATCCCTTTCTCGTGACAGCTCGACGCGATCTCTTCGAGTTGGCGGAGGAAAGTGCGCGCGAAACCGAGCTGAGGGTCACGTAGCTTGTCCTTGAGAAGGATCATCAGGGTCAGCTCGGCCAGATAGTCGCCGGTCAGGACATCGATGGGACCGCCCTCGACCATCTCGCGTGCGGCGCTGAGTCTGTCGCCGTAGAAACCGCTGCAGTTCGCTATGCGTAAGGAATTACTCATCGGAACCTACTTCTCAGGGATCCAGCGTGCGGGACGCTTCTCGACGAACGCGGACATTCCCTCGGCCGCCTCTTCCGAAGCAAACAGCTCCGCTATCTTCGCCTCCGCATATGCGAAAGCTTCGTCCTCGGGCAGCGCCGATACTGTGCGCACCAAACGCTTGGCCTCGCGCACGGCATTCGGCCCGCCTTTGGAGATCATATCGATCTCGGAGTTCACCGCCGCCTCGAGCTCCGCCGCCGACACACAACGGTGCAGCAAACCGTAGCCCACGGCATCCGCGGCGCTGAACCGATCGCCCGTAAGAAAGAGCCGCATGGTCTGATGCACGCCCAGCTTCGGTATGACGACGACGGAGATCATCGCGGGAACCACGCCTACGCGCACTTCGCTGAAACTGAACTTGGCTTCCTCGCTGGCGATGGCGATGTCACAAGCCGCCACCAGACCGAGACCTCCGCCAAAGGCGTGACCGTTTATCGCGCCGATCACCGGCTTGGCCCCTTCGCGCATCAGCTTGAGGATATCCACGAAAGGGTTGCCCGCCTTGCGATCCGAATCCCCCATGTCTCCACGGTTCTTGAGATCGGCGCCGGCGCAAAAAGCCGGCCCCTCGCCCGTTATGACGATGGCGCGTACGGCCGGATTTTCTTGGGAACTCTCAAGATGCGCAGCCAGCTCGGCCACCATGGCCGTCGATAGTGCGTTTCGCGTCGCCGGCGAAGAAAGGGTGATCCAGGCTGCCGGCCCTCTCAACTCGAACTTGGTTGCCTGATCCTCGGCCATCGCTATTCCTCTGCGTCGACGACGACCAAGACTTCGTCCGGGTCGACCATCTGACCTTCTACGGCCCCTACTTTGGCTACTACACCCGTCATATGTGCGACGAGTTGATGCTCCATCTTCATGGCCTCGAGGACCAGCAGGAGTTGACCTTCTTCCACGTGATCTCCCTCGGCCACGCAGACTTTGCGGATCACGCCCGTCATCGGCGCTACACAACCACCCGCTACGTCTTCGTGACCGACCGAAGGGAAGCGCGGGACACGCTCGAAATCGACCACTCCTCCGTAGCCATGCACGAAGACCGCCTCACCTTCGCGTGCAACGCTGAAGCTGCGCCGGACATCGTCGACTTCCAGCGCCAGGCCCGAGTCACTTTCCGAACAGATCGAGGCCGAATGAGAGGCTACGTCTTCGCCGATGGTGGTCTGCACTTCGAAACCGCCGTCGGCGCGGACCAGGTAGTCAACCCTGACCTCGGTGTCTCCCGCGCGCAGGACGTTGTCCTGGGGCCGCCAGCGGTTGTTGCGCCATCCCGATGGGATGCTTGCAGGTAACGGGCCGGTGGCACCCGTAACAAGACGGCGCTGTCGATGATCCGCGACCGTTGCGGCGATGGCCGCTGAACGCAACCACCCGGCATCGGCCGAGATCTCACGCGAACTCGCAGGAACATGCCGCTCTATGAAGTGCGTGTCGAGATCACCGGCGACGAACGCGTCGTGTTGCAAGACACCAACCAAGAAGTCCCGGTTGGTGACTACTCCGGCGGCGCCCAGCGCCTCGAGCCCGCGGATCAAACGCAGGCGTGCGTCCTCCCTGGTCGGTCCGAAAGCGATGAGTTTCGCGAGCATCGGATCGTAGTGGACGCTCACCTCCGAGCCGCACTCCACTCCGCTGTCACAACGAAAGCCGGGGAGATTGGGAACATTCCACAAAGCCAACTTTCCCGTGGAAGGCAGGAAATCGTTCGCCGGATCTTCGGCGTACAACCGCGCCTCCATTGCGTGGCCGGAAATCTCCAGGTCCGCCTGGGACATCCCCAAAGGCAGGCCCCTGGCGACATCTATCTGCATGCGCACGAGATCCAGCGCTGTGATCTCCTCGGTGACGGGATGCTCGACCTGCAACCGGGTATTCACTTCGAGGAAGTAGAAATTGCCGTCGGGGTCCAGGATGAATTCGACGGTGCCGGCACCCGTGTACCCAATCACCTTGCCGGCGGAAACCGCAGCCTCACCCATCTTGGCCCTGAGCGCTTCGTCGAGAGCCGGTGAAGGTGCTTCCTCGATGACCTTCTGATGGCGTCTCTGAATCGAACACTCCCTTTCGAAACAGTGGATGATGTTGCCCTGCTTGTCTCCGAAGATCTGGATCTCTACATGACGCGGACCTTGGAAATAACGCTCGACCAACAACGTGTCGTCGCCAAAGGATGCGCTCGCCTCACGCCTGGCCCCCTCGATCGCGGCCGGCAGTTCGGCTTCGCCGCCAACGACGCGCATGCCTTTGCCGCCGCCGCCCGCCGAAGCCTTGAGAAGCACGGGGAAGCCCAAGCTTTTCGATCCGGCCGCAATCTCGTCATCGCTCATGCCTTCGGCGGCAAAGCCCGGGATGACGGGCACGCCGGCCTCTTCCATGATGCGCTTGGCTTCGATCTTGCTCCCCATGCGGCGAATCGCATCCACGGGAGGGCCGATGAATTCGAGACCGTTGCTTACGCAGAGCTCGGCGAAGTCGGCGTTCTCGGCCAGGAAGCCGTAACCCGGATGAACCGCATCCGCCCCCACCTTCAAAGCGGCATCGACGATACGGCGCGCATCGAGATAGGACTCGGTACTGGGAGCAGCACCGATACGAACCGCTTCATCCGCTTCGCTGACATGAGGGGCCGCGGCGTCAGCGTCGGAGTAAACGGCCACCCCGACGATGCCCATATCACGCAGAGTTCGCATGATGCGGCGGGCTATCTCGCCACGGTTGGCGATCAATACCTTTCTAATCGTAGTCGCCACTTCCCGACCCCACCTACATCCTGAAGACGCCCCAGTTCATGCTGCCCTCGACCGGGCCGTTGTGTACGGCCGAAAGCGAGATGCCCAGGACGGTGCGCGTGTCACGTGGATCGATTATCCCGTCGTCCCAGACCCGGGCGGTCGCGAAGAAAGAATAGGACTCCTTCGTTATCTGCTCTTCGACCATCTGGCGCAGTGCTTGGTCGGCGGCTTCATCGAACTCCTCGCCGGCCCGCTCCGCGGCCTGACGGCGCACGATGGAAAGTACACCGGCGAGTTGCTCCGGACCCATTACGGCTATTCGATGGTTCGGCCATGTAAAGACGAAGCGCGGATCGTAGGCGCGACCGGCCATGCCGTAGTTTCCCGCACCGTAAGACGCTCCCACCATCACCGTGATGTGCGGCACCGCGCTGTTGGAGACGGCGTTGATGAGCTTGGCTCCGTCCTTGATGATGCCGCCTTCCTCGTAGCGGCGCCCGACCATGAAGCCGGTGATGTTCTGCAGGAACAGTATCGGCGTGTCGGTCTGGTTGCACAGCTGGATGAACTGAGCCCCTTTTTCCGACGACTCCGAGAATAGTATGCCGTTGTTGGCCAGTATCCCTACCGGGTACCCGTGAATGTGAGCGTAGCCGGTCACCAGTGTCGTACCGTAGGTCGGCTTGAACTCGTGGAACCTGGAACCGTCGACTATGCGGGCGATGATCTCTTTGACGTCGAAGGGCTGGCGGACGTCGTAGCTGGTCAAGCCGAGAAGCTCCTCGGGATCGTAGAGAGGCTCTTCGACCGACACGCGCCGGGACTCGCCCATCTTGCGCCAGTTGAGCTGAGCGACGATGTCGCGTCCGATACGTATTGCGTCGAGCTCGTCGACTGCCAGGTAGTCGGAAACACCGGAGATACGGCTGTGCATCTCGGCACCACCGAGTTCCTCGTCGGTGCTGTCTTCGTGGATGGCCATCTTGACCAGCGGGGGGCCTCCGAGGAAAACCTTGGCCCTCTCCTTCACCATCACGACGTAGTCCGACATACCGGGCACATAGGCGCCACCGGCGGTCGACGAGCCGAACACCAGACAGATGGTCGGAATGCGCTCCGCCGAACGTCGTGTCAGCTCCCTGAAGCCGCGTCCGCCGGGAACGAATATCTCGGATTGGTGGGGCAGGTCGGCGCCGCCGGATTCGGTCAGATTGATGATGGGCATGCGGTTTTGCGCGCATATCTCCATCGTGCGCGAACTCTTCTTGGCCCCGTAAGGATTGATGGTGCCGCCGCGGATCGTAGGCTCGTTGGCCGTGATCACGCATTCCACCCCGGACACCACGCCGATACCCGAAACGATGCTGCCCCCGAGAGGAAAGTCGGTTCCCCATCCGCACAGCGGGGCGATCTCGAGAAACGGAGAGTCTCGATCGAGCAACAGCTCGATCCTTTCCCTTGCCATCAGCTTGCCGCGGCCGAGGTGACGCTTGACGTACTTCTCGCCGCCGCCTTCGTTGACCTTGGCCAACTGCTCCTGGAGGTAGCCGATCTGCTCCAGAAACGCTTCGCGGTTGGCCTTGTAGGTTTCCGAGCCTCGGTCTACGTGTGTGCGAAGGATCTCCATCGCGTCTACTTCGACAGCCCTAGAATCCGAGGATCTTGGCCAGATAGTGAATCATGGTTTCATCCGACCCGCCGCCTATGCTGATCAGCCGGGTGTCCACGAAAGCCCTGCCCGCAACACATTCCTTCATGTAGCCGAGACCGCCGTGGAGTTGTATGCATTCGTCGGCGACGTAACGCGCCACTCGCCCGCAGAACAACTTGGCCATCGAGATTTCCTGCGTCGCATCCTCGCCCGCTACACGCTTCTCGACGCAGGCGTTGGTCAGTTCCCTGGCGGCGGTGATCTGCGTGAGCATCTCGACGAACTTGAACTGGGTCACCTGCATCTTCGACAATGGCTTGCCGAATAGCACCCTTTGCTCGGCCCATTCTCGTGTCGCCTCCCAAAGACGGCGTGAGCCGGCTATGGTGCTGACGCAACCGACGAGGCGCTCGTCCTGGAACTGGATCATCTGCTGCTGGAAACCGCGGCCTACGTCGCCGATGGTGTTGGACACAGGCACGCGCACGTCTTCGAAGAACAACTGACCGGTGTCGGACCCCCAGTTGCCGATCTTGTCGAGGAGATCGTAGTGAAATCCCGGCGAGTCCGTGGGCACGACGATCTGGGAGAAACCGCCGTAGCCGGCATCCGGATCGGTAACCGCCAACAGGCACAACCAATCGGCAGTGGCGGCATTGGTAATGTAGATCTTCGACCCGTTGATTACCCAGTCGTCGCCGTCGCGCACGGCCCTTGTCTTGATCGAAGACACATCGGACCCCGCATCGGGCTCGGTCACGGCGATCGCCGCCACCATGTCGCCCTTTATGGCGGGGACGAGATACTTCTCGCGCAACTCGTCACTGCCGAACTCATGCAAGGACGGGGTGGCCATGTCGGTCTGCACGCTGACCCCCATTACGACGCCCGCATTGTCGGCGCGCACCATCTCTTCGAACATGACGGCCGAGAAAGACCAATCGAGTCCCGCGCCGCCCCACTTGGGATCGTAGCGTAGGCCGAGCATCCCCAACTCACCCATGCGTTTGAACAGGCTCTTGTCGATACGGCCCATCTCGTCGAATTCGCGAGCGCGCGGGGCGAGCTCGTTCTCGGCGAACTTGCGGACGGTCTGCCGGAAGGCCTCATGCTCCGGCGTTGAGTAGAGATTGTCTGACACCGTTTGTTTCTCCTTGGCTGCCTACCAAGCCGCGGCAAAGCCTTCGAACTTCACCGGAATCTTCTTTAAGTCCTGCAACAACTCACGAACTTCCCCGTCAGGTGGGTTGCCGGGGAGTTCTAGCGTGATGCTGTCGCTCAAACCCCCGAAACGCTCCTCGACCTTGGCCGACAGGTCGTCGTAGGTCGCCACGGCCGTGAACGCATCGAGCACTTCGTCGGGAATCTCTGCCGCCATCTCCTTCCAACGGCCCGTCTTGGACATCTCGTGAAGCTTCATCCCGAGGTCTTCCCAGCCGTGAGACTCGAACACACCGTGATAGCTCCGGGTAGAACCGTAGAACGCCACCCGGTAGCGCACCCATTCGAGCTGTTCACGGACTTCCTTCTCGTCCTTGCCGGTGGCTATGAAACCGCCTCCCCAGATTTCGAACTGAGACCGGTCGCGTCCGGACTTTCTCAAGCCTTCGTCGATCGCGGGGAGCGCCACCTCTTCCAGATACTTGCGCGTCGCAAAACCGTGAAGCCGTACACCGTCGCATACCCGCCCGGCCATCCTCATCATGGCCGGCCGAACGGCGGCAACGGTCACCGGTATCGGCGGCAACCCGGATGGCGGCGGCGAGAACTCCGGCGTCATCAACGTGAAGCGGTAGTGCTCTCCTTCGTACTGGAGTTTCTCGCGATGCTCCCATGCACGCCAGATCGCACGAAGAGCCTCGACATATTCACGCAATCGCGGCAAGGGCGGAGTCCAGGGCACGCTGAAGCGTCTCTCGTTGTGCCCTTTCACCTGGGTTCCGAGGCCGAGGGTAAACCTTCCGTTGGATTGGGTATTGAGGTCCCAGGAAACGTTAGCTGTGATCATGGGGCTTCGCGGGAAACACACGGCGATGGCCGTGCCCAGCCGCACACGCTCGGTGGCGACGGCCGCGAACGCCAGGGGCGTGAACGGGTCGTTGGCGATCTCGTAGCTTAGGAGGCCGTCGAAACCCGCAGCCTCAGCCTTGTGTGCGACTTCGCCGACGGATCGCCAGTCGTTGAGCGGAATACCGGTCTCTATTCTCATGCCCCGTTACCCATTCAGCTCCAGCTAACTTCCTTGTTCGAGAAGCCTGTCGAGCTTTTTTTCCATGCTGTCCATCCGCTCGCCGATGCCGACCTGCTCAGCTGCCTGCGGCGCTTCGGCCTGAACCCCGCTCACGATCAAATCGGTGAGCTGATCCGCCAGCCTTTCCACGTCGGGCGCACTGCGTCCGCTCAGAGCCTTCCACATGACGTGTTCGATTCCACCGTAGATGACGTCGCGCACCATGGTCGCAGGGAGGTCGTTGCGGAACTCTCCACTCTCCATCGCCTCTTCGATGATCCCGAGTGCAATCGATGTCGATGCGCGGTTGAGCTCGTGGACAACCGAGTCACGGTAGTCTTGGTAAGGCCTGACGTCCTGGATGATCAGCCGGCACACCCCCGGCTCTTCGGCGAAAGCCCTCAACTGTGACCCGATCACGAAGCGAAGCCTGTTGCGAGTGCCGCGGACGTTGGCCAGATGCTCGCGGGTCTGCTCGATGATGGGGCCGTAGAACATCCGCATGGTCTCGAACAGCAGCTCTCGCTTGGTGGCGAAGTGCTTGTAGACGGCGCCCTCGACTATGCCGACCTTGGCGGCGATCTCGGCGATCGAAGTACGGTCGTAGCCCTTGGATGAGAACACCTCACTAGCCGCGGTCAGGATCTCACGCTTTCGATCCTCGGCCTTCAAGCGCACCCTGGGCCCTGCCTTTACGGTTTCCGTCGCCATCCCAACGCCTTCTAGTAAGTGTCGCTCACTTATAGTGCCCAGATCCGGATCCGGCAAGCGAAAACCGTACACGCGGGTAACTAGTTGTATCTAAAGCCTTTTCACACCCCAGGGCGGCTCCGGCAAACCGCAGACCTCGTCTTTTCGGTGGGGAGAGCCCCACAATACAGCGGCGGGGGTAAGATCGCCTCACCGCCGAACCGGATGAGTGCCCTAAGGCCCGGCGGCGTCCGTGGGCGTAGCCGCGGGCTCGTCCAACTCTGACAGTGCGGCTACCACTGCCTCGCGGGACTTCACTGCGTTGATGAAAGGCGAGTCCCTCAACGGACCGACCTCGTCAGCCGTGTAGGCGACGAATCCCCCACTACCGAAGCTGCGCAAGGTCCAGTTGAGCAATGCGGCCAGCCGCTGATCGGAAAGGCCCGCGTTGGCGACACCCGGAACGCGGACGAGATACTCACGGCCCTCAGGGAGACGCGTAAACCTATCCACCCCGACAAGAGGCGGCACTTCCGCACCCGACCCCGTGCCGTCTCGCTGGTGACAACCCATGCAATAGAGAAGGTAGTCCTGCTCGGCCCGTGATGACTCAGCTTTCACTTGTTGAGCGTGGGCCGTATCGCCGACGAGCAACACGAGCATCGCGACGGCCAGCACGTTCGCTAGCACGACAGCCCCTACTTCTCGGCTTGAGCCTCTGTTGCCACACCCAGCACGATGGCCGTGGAACAGTTGTAGACCTGCGAAGGCGACCCCATACACCAGTTGATGTCGTTGTTGCGGAAAGGATAGTAGAGCGGCCTTTCCCCTTCGTTGCGGTTGCAGAAGCAACGCCCGCAGAAGCTTCTTCCGCAACAATCGTTGTACGAGATGATGTAGTCCTTGCCGTCGGCCGGGTTTCGGCACGTGCCTATCCACGTGACAGGCGACATCTCTGTACCCGGCGGGCATTGAGTTTGGCTGCCCCCGCAACAACTGCACAAGAAACCGTCGATGGCACAGTGGCGCCAGTAGTCGCAGCTGGTCGGATCACCCTGCGGCCCCTCTACGCCTTCGGGAGGGGCCGGCGCACGAGACGACGGTTCCTGGGCCACTCCGCGTGCCACGGGCAGCAAGGGCAAGACCGAGGTCCCGACCAGGATCGCACCGAGCCGGGCCAAGAAACTTCTTCGCGATGAAGACCTGGCGACTCCACGTGCCGTCAGTTCGAACCATGCGTCGAGTCTGCTCACGACCCTTCTTCTCCCGGCGCGACGGCGCCTCCGTTGCCCGAACCCCGTTTCGCAACGTACTCCTGTATCGAGGCGACGCCGTGTTCGGTAGCCGTGAACAAGCTCTCCACGTGTTCGCGCGTGTTCACCAGACCCTTGGCCCTCAGCAGCCCTTCCCCGTCGATGAGCACCGCGTAAGGAAGTTTCGCCACCTGATAGGCAAGTCCGAGTTCGGTCGACAAGACGTAAGGATACCCCTCCAAGTCGTGCTCACGGACGAAGGCTTCGTGCTCATTGCCCGGACCGTCGCTGGCAAAGACCAGACTGACGTGAGGGCCTTCTTCGAGAACCATCTTCTTGACCGTCGGTAGAAGCGATTTACAGACCGGGCATGTCGGCGAAACGAAGAATAGAAACGTGCTCGCACCATCGTCGCGTCGGCCACCGAGCGGGATAGCGCCACCGTCCAGCGCACGCACCGTCAGTTCCGGGGCCGCCTCGCCCACCTTGGGACCGGCGGCAGTGGACAACGCGCCAACGGGCGCCACGCGCTCGTGCAGAACGCCCACCTGACGAACCAATGCGAAGACAACCAGCGCAAGCGCGACCACGGTCGCCCACAATGCGATGGTCGAAACTAGCAGTGCCTCCGTCACGCAATCCCCCTGAGGCGGCGATGCTGAGGCCAGGTAGCCATGAGCCCGTCGGCAGCCGCATAAAGCGCAGCCAGGCTGATGATCGAGGCGGCTATGGTCAGAGCGTCTACTATGCCGAGAGTGCGTAGTCCGGGTTCGGCTGCAACGAGCCCCGCAATCACCATAAGAATGCTGTTGCGCACCAGCAGCCAGGGACCGATGGACTGACGATGCATGGGGCCGCCGCAGCCGCAATCGATATGCACCCGCCCACGCACGATGTTCACCCCGATCGCAACGCTGTACGTAACCAGAAGCAAGACGGCCGCCCAAGAACTCAGTCGATAAAAACCCGGCCACGCCAACGCTGCGGCCACCGTGATTTCAACAACCGCCAATGCCGGCGCCGCCATGAACACAACGTTCTCCGGCAACAAACGATAGGCGGCCAAGACGCGGCGGGAGTCGGAAAGATCGCGCGCTTTGTGCCAGGCCGCGCTCAAGAAGAGCAGGGCAAGCGACGCCCTCAGTGCAAGATGAATCGCGGGATCCATCAGGGCACCACCAGACGCCCGGCGGTAACCCCGGTGGGCGCCAACGCGCGCAGCTGTCCTCCGCTTAGGGCGTCATGCACCGTAACCGCGCCGATCTCGCCGTTGGACATGAAGAGCAAGGGCTCATCGTCCTGGGTTACGGCTATGCTGTGGGCGCCGGGATTGGGCAATACCCAGTTCGCCAGGGTTTCGATCAAACCGTCGAGCAAGGAGCCTTCTGTTTCTTCGTCATCTGCCTTGGTGACTGTGCCGAGAAGTTGCGTGCGTAGGAAAGGAATCAGGACATTGCCTACCGGTATCCGCGAGAGACGCCTCTTGTCATCGAGGTCGTAGACCCAGATCTCCTCACCGGGATCCTTGTGGCTTCCCGGTCCGCCCTTGTGAACGAGGGAGTAGAGACGGCGGGTCGCCTTGTGTACGGCCAAATGTTGGGTTCCACCGACACGCCACCCTTCTTCACGCTCGGACGGACTGATCAGAGGCCAAGGTTCTGAGGGTACGGGTGTCGGGCCGGAGACATCCAGTTCGAAAAGGTTGCCGTCGAAGGAAACGAAGAACCACGAACCGCCGGCACGTGCACCCTTCTCGCTGATCGGATCGGTGACGGAATCGAAGAAGGCTTCGCCTTCCGCCCGGCTGGTTTCCCTCCCAGCGGCGTCGAGTTCGATGAGCATGGCCTTGCCGTTGCCGCAGAGCATGAAGAAGCGGCGAGGCCCGGCCGAGTAAACCAGCGCACATCCCGGCGTGTCGATCTCGGTAACAAAGCTACGGGTCTCGAGGTCGACCACCGATACCGATGACGCCGGTGTCTGATTGAACACGAGGAAGAACCGCTCGTCGTCGAGCAGCGCAGCCAGCGCCACCCCGTGTCCCGCATCCGCACTCTTGGGCGGTATCTCGACTTCGCCGGCCACATTCAAAGTCGTCGTGTCGTAGATGGTGACCATGTCGATTCGCCGGCCCCGGTGTCCACGATCGTAGACAGTTTCGGCGACGTAGATCTCGCCGCGCGTGTGGGAAATGTGGGGACGCACGCCGCGCACATTGTAACCGCCGTTAAGCATCCCGAGCATCTCGGCGGTGTCACCGTCGAACAAGGTGCTGCGTTGCATGGCCACGTCGGCCACCCAGACCCAGTGGCTGGTAGGAAGGCCGGCCAACGTCCTTACCTGAAACTGCTCTTCCGGGGCGAGCTCGGCACGGCAGGGCGTGCTCAGCACGCCGGGAATCACAAGGGCAGTGAGTACCGCCGCCGCACGCATCAACCAGGAGCCCCCCATGACGCGCCAATCAAGCACCATGGCAGGGTCCTGCCAAGCAAATGGCGGTGCCGCCCGCTCTGACAGGCCCATAAAGAAAGGGCTTGACAACGTATATCTAGCCGATATATCAGTCAGACCTATAGGGGCGAAGGGAAAAATGTCGGCACCGAATAGGACCATGTTCGCCATCCTCGGTTTCCTCACCCACGCCCCGATGTCCGGGTACGACATCAAGAAGTACGTCGAGCAGAGTGTCGACAACTTCTGGAACGAGAGCTTCGGTCAGATCTATCCGATTCTGCGTCATCTCAACGCCGAAGGGCTCGTAACCAAGACTACTGCCGGTGGATCCGGCAAGAGACCACGTCACGTCTATGCGATCACCGACAAGGGCCGCGACGCGCTGATCGAGTGGCTGCACGAACCAACGGAGCCGCCGGCTTTGCGAAACGAACTGCTGCTGAAGCTGTTCTTCGGCGGTGAGGTCGAAAAGGCGACCAGCCGTGGCCAGATCGATGCCTACAGGCGCCGGATGACGATGGACCTGGAACGCTACCGCACCATCGAAAAGAAACTGCGTGCCGAACACGGCAGCGATCCCAACCTCCCCTACTGGTTGATGACATTGCGCTATGGGCAACGAGATCGTGAAGCGCTGATTGCCTGGTGCGACGAGGCTATCGCGCTGCTCGACAGCATTCCCGAAACAGCATCCGAACCGCCTGCCGACACTCGAATCGAAGCGCGGGCAAAAGGAGGAAGAATCAAATGAGTAACATTGCACGTTTCGGTCAGTACGCGGCCGCGTTCGAAGAAGTATTCAAGAACGACGACTGGTCCATACTCGAGCCCTACTTCACCGAAGATGCGGTATACGAAGTCAAAGCCGATCCTCCGCTGGGAGGCCGCCAGGAAGGCCGCGATGCGATCTTTAGCGGCCTCAAGCAGGCTCTCGATACCTTCGACCGCCTCTTCGACGACCGCGTCCTAGAGCTCGTCGACGGGCCCGAAGTACGCGACGGCGCGGTCTGGATAAGCTGGAAGGGCACCTACAAGCTTGCCGGCGCGCCCGATTTCGTCATGGCCGGTGAGGAAATCGCGCGCTTCGAGGGCGACCGCATAAGCTACCTGGAAGACGAGTTTCCGGAAGGCGCCGGCGAGCAGTTCGCCGCCTACATGGAAGCCTACGGCGACAAACTGCTCTCGGACTGACAGGAGACCCGGCAATGAAGAACATCGACAGCAATTGGGACGTAATCGTAGTCGGGTCCGGCCTCGGCGGCCTGTCGTCGGCGACTCGCCTGGCGCGCGCGGGCCTGAGGGTGCTCGTGCTCGAACAACACGTCTTCGCCGGCGGCTACGCTCATCACTTCCTGCGCAAGGTCAAGGGCACCGACATCGTCTATGACTTCGACGTCGCTTTGCACCAGACGGGCAACCTTAGACCGGGACGGTCGATGCACGGGATTCTTTCCGAGCTCGGAGTGCTCGAGCGCATCAAGCTCAACGAGTTCGACATCGCCTACCGCACCAAGGGGCCGGCTCACGATCTGCAGATTCCCGCCGATGCGGATGCATACGCGGATCTGATGTGCCGGGAGTTTCCTGAGCATGCCGGCGGCATACGCGATCTGTTCGAAACGATGAGGAAGATCGACGGCGGCGACTCGGGCGGGTTGACACCCGAGGCCATGGCGACGATGGGTCTGACGTTGCAAGAGTTAATCGAGCAGCACGTAAAAGATGAACGCATAACCAGCATCTTCTCCACGCTATGGGGCTACATCGGATTGGTGCCCTCCCAGGTTTCCGCCTTCATGTACGCGATGATGTGGAACAGTTACCACCACGGCGGCTGCTTCTACATCCAAGGTGGAGGGCAAGCGCTCTCGGACGCGTTCGTCAGCGTGATCGAAGATAATCACGGCAAAGTCCTGCTCAACACCGAGGTGTCCAAGATCATCACCGAAGGCGGACGCGCGGTGGGCGTCGAGACTGCCAAGCGTGGAACCTTCCGCGCCCAAGCGGTGATCAGCAATGCTGCGGCTCCGCTGACCTTCGACTGCCTGTTGGATCAGCCCGAACTCGCAGCAGCCGATCGTGCGGTCGGTGACGCCTTGCCGCTGGCCTGCTCCATCCACCAGGCCTACCTGGGCATCCGCGGGGATGCCGCCAAGTTGGGACTCGCCGACCGGGGCGCCTTTTTCAATCCGACATACGATCTCGATGCCGAATGGGAGGCCCTCGAGCGTGGAGACTATCGTTCTCAGGGCTGGCTGGCGGGGAATCACAACATTGCAGATCCCGGCCACGAGCCCCCCGGACGCTCGGTCTTGCATGTGGCGACGATGGCCGACGGAAGGCTCTGGCAGGACTTGGACGAGCAGACCTACAGAGAGAGGAAGGCCGAGCTGGAAAACTACTTCATCGAAAGACTTTCCGAACTCATTCCGGATGTGCGCGAACGCATCGAGGTGTGCGAAACCGGAACCCCGCACACGATGAACCGCTACTCCTGGAACCCTCTCGGCTCGATCTACGGCTATGCCTTTACACCGACGAGCCACAGCGTCCTGCGTCCCCAACCTCGCACCTCGGTGCCCGGTCTTTATCTGGCCGGAGCGTGGACTTTCCCCGGAGCAGGTTTCACCGGAACGATGATATCCGGCCACAACACCGCAGGATTGATCTTCGAAGACTTCGAAGGCCGCACCGCCATGGGAGCTCAATAAGATGTCGACCGCATCTGCAGCAACCGACGAGACGAACAAACCGTTCTACCTACGGGGAAACTACGCACCCGTTGCCGAGGAGGTCGAGGCTTTCGATCTTCCCGTGCATGGCGCGATCCCGCCCGAATTGAACGGGCACCTGCTGCGCAACGGACCCAACCCCCGCAACGGGACGCCTGAACACTGGTTCTTCGGAGACGGTATGCTGCATGCGGTCGAGTTCGGTGGCGGCCGCGCCCTCTCCTATCGAAATCGGTGGATCCGAACGCGTCCGTTTCTCGAGAAAGATGTGGACCTCATCGACATGAGCACGGGCGTGGCCGATCGCACGGTAGCCGTCGCCAATACCCACGTGGTCGGACATGCCGGCAGGGTGTTGGCTCTCGTGGAGTCGAGCTTTCCCACCGAGGTTACATGCGAGTTGGAGACCGTCGGGATCTATGACTTCGAGGGCAAGCTAAACACGGCGATGACGGCCCATCCGAAGATCTGTCCCGACAGCGGCGAGATGCACTTCTTCGGATACGGCTTCATGGCCCCTTACCTCGTATACCACTGCGCCGATGCGCAAGGCCGGCTGATCAAGTCCGAAGAGATCACCGTGCCTGGCCCGACAATGATTCACGACTTCGCCATGACCGAATCCAACATCGTGTTCATGGACCTTCCGGTCGTCTTCGACCTCGAGCAGGCCATGCGCGGGGCAATGCCCTACAGATGGAGCGACGACTACGGAGCGCGCCTGGGCGTTATGCCTCGTGGCGGAACCAACTCCGACGTCCGGTGGTACGAAATCGAGCCTTGTTACGTATTCCACCCGTTGAACGCATATGACGATGGTGACGACGTCGTCATCGATGTCGTGCGCTATCCGGAACTATGGCGCAACGGCTCCGGGAGCTTCGACTCGGCATCCTTGCACCGCTGGAGGATCGACCGCAGCCGTGCCGTCGTAAGCGAACAGGCACTCGACGATCGTGAGATCGAATTCCCGCGCATCAACGAACACTTGACCGGCAGCAAGCATCGCTATGGCTATGCGACATGGAATCCAGACAACGTCAGCGGGGTCAGCACGGCTATCGTGAAATACGACCTCGAGTCAGGTGCATCACAGGTCCATGACTTCGGCCCCGGCCGCTCTCCCAGCGAAGCCGTATTCGTTAGTGCGTCAGAGAAGGCCGCGGAAGACGAAGGGTGGCTACTGACCGTGGTCTACGACGCTGCCGACCACGCCAGCGAAGCCGTATTGTTGGATGCCACCGACATAACGGCTCGACCGGTGGCGCGCGTCGCTCTGCCCCAACGGGTGCCGTTCGGCTTCCACGGCAACTGGATAGGGCGCTAGACGCCGAGAAACTCCTCGGCCATGTCGGCGGAGCTGACGCGCGCCCCGAGCTTGGAACAGAGATGGTAGGTGCCGCCGAGCTTTCTCTGTATGAAGATCATCTCCGGTGGCGGCGGTCTCATCAGCCCCCGTTCGAAGCTCAGCTCCACGCCGAGATCGTGAGCCCGCACTGCCAGATCCGTCTTACCGTAGTCATAGCGACCGCGCGCCCTCATGGGCTCGCAGCTCATCTTTATGAGTTCGGCAATGCCGGAGACCCACTCTCGAGGTTCATGAGGATCGATCCATCCGAACTCGAGTATGAGCCCGCTCAGCGCATCGATGTCGCCGCGCACACCGGCGGCCAACAACTGCCGGTAACGCTCGCTGAGGTCGGCCGAGATCTCGATGGTGGAACCGAAGTCGAGAAGTACGAGGTCTTCGCTGTCGGGGTCGACCATGTAGTTGGCAAAGTTGGGATCCGACTGCATGAAGCGGAATTCGAAGAGCTCGCGGAAGACGAGGCGCTGTAAACGCCTCCCTATGTCGTCGCGCAAGCGGCGGCTGCTACGGCCGGTCCACAAGTCTTGGATCGGATCGGCGTAGACATACTCCATGGCCAGAATTCTCTTAGTCGTCAGGTCTTCGTAAACCTCGGGCATCTCCACGCCGGGCTCGTCCTCGATCAAACCACGGAAGCGTCGCAGACTTTTCGATTCAACGACATAGTCGGTTTCCTGGGCCAGCTGGCGCTTGACCTCGGCCAGTAACGGGTCGAGGTCATACTCGACCGGAACCAGGCGCGTCGCCCTCAAGAGCCAGGCAAGATTCTTCACGTCGCTCCCGATACTCTTGGCGACGCCCGGGAATTGCACCTTCAATGCGACTTCGCGACCGTCTCGAGCGATCGCGCGATGAACCTGTCCGATCGAAGCCGCCGCTACGGGCTCTTCCTCGAATTGCCGGAACCGATCCTGCCAGCCATGCCCGTACTCACGCCCGAGGACATGGTGCAGCTGAGACGCCGTCATGGTGTCGCCCGATGCACGCAGCATCGACAGCGCTTCGGCAAAAGCCGCCGGCACGGCAACATCCCCTTCCAGGGAAAGAAGCTGTCCGAGCTTCATGGCCGCTCCCCGCATGCGGCTGAGCGTGACCGCAAGCTGTCGGGCATTGACGGGGTTGAGAACGATGTCGCGGTAGCTGCCTCCGGAGGAATCCCACCAGCGCCTGGCACCTTCGGCCAAGGCTCCGGCCGCCAGACCTCCGGCCATGACACCGAAGCGCGCGATTCGCTCTACGCGGCCCGAAGGGACGCGGGAAGCTTTGTTGGTGTTGCCCGTCTTGGCCATTGCGGTTCTCGGCCCCTGCTAGCGGCTCACTGCCCGCGGCTTGTCCCAATTCTGGGGCACGGGTTCCAGCTTCGTGATGTCATAGCCGGCTTGCTCGACGATGCCGGTGAGCCGCTCATAGTGGACGGTGTCGATGCTCGGCGTTCGCGCCATGATCCATACGTAGTCACGCTTTTGTCTACCGATTATCGTACGCATGTAGTCAGCGTCGACGTACACGATGCGGTAGTCCGCCTTGAAAGGCCAAACAAACTGCATCTTCCAGACAGCGTTGGAAGTATCGTCGACGACGAAACCGCGAGGCCGATACGTCTTGGGCTCTCCCTCGAAGCCACCCTTCCTGAACGAGAAAGTCGTATCGATGGTCCCGTCTTCCGCGAGGGAGTAACTCTCCACTCCGTTGTGAGCTCCACGCTCCAGCCAAGTGGGGATACTCGCGATCACGTACCAGTCGCCCATGAAACGCTCTAGGTCGACACCAGAGGCAGTATTAATAGGGGGCGCCTGGACGGTAGAGCAGCCGGTTGCGAATAGCACGGCCAGCAGGAGATAAAGTGTCGTTCTCATAAAAGGCCTCCTACACCTTCGGCCTCGCTCGCGCCCTGCCAGGGCGTCGGCTCGGAGGCCTCCGGGTACGTCAGTGTCGTCGTTTACTGCCTATTGCAATGTTTGTCAACTTATGTCAGTTTTTATCCTGACATAACGATCGCCGCAAGGAGACCCCCAATGCACCCCAAAGACGCGAATCCCGCCCACCCGATCCATGATCTTTTGTCCACGCGCTGGAGCCCTTATGCGTTCAGCGGGCGGCCGGTGGAGACGACGGTGCTCTGTTCCTTGTTCGAAGCCGCCCGTTGGGCCGCCTCCTCCTTCAACGAACAGCCTTGGCGCTATCTTGTCGCCACCAAGGAAGACACCGACGGATACGCGAAAATGCTGTCTTGCCTCGTCGAGGCGAACCAGACCTGGGCCAAATCCGCACCCGTGCTGGCTATCGGTGTCGCCTCGCTACGCTTTTCCCGCAATGACAAACCCAACAAGGTTGCCTACCACGATCTCGGTCTTGCCAGTGCCAACCTGACCGTGGAAGCCGGCGCCCACGGGCTATCCGTTCATCAGATGGCCGGGATCGAGCCCGACGAAGTGCGACGTGTCTATTCGGTGCCTGAGGGCTACGAGCCGCTGACCGCCCTGGCCATAGGATACGCCGCGCCCGCCGAGGAGGCCCCTGAGGAGTTTCGCGAGCGCGACCTAAGCCCCCGGCCGCGCAATCCCCTGGATGCGTTCGTGTTCGCCGACTCTTGGGGAGAGGCGGCCGTCTGGGCGGGTCGCGACTCGGCCTGAGCCCACCGACCATGTGAAAGAGCCGGTGAATCTCGCTAAGAGATCCCCGTGGAGATTCTCAAGAGGCTAACTCATCACATCGCCATCGCGCTGCTGCGGCTGTTCTCGCCTTTGATGCCCGACCGTTCGCCCGTAACTTTGGTCGGCCCGGGATCGGCAAAGAACCTTTGCGAGTCGATCGGCCAGGCGGGTGTCAAACGGGCCTTGATCGTTACCGATCAAGCGCTGGTCGACCTGGGTCTGGTCGCGGGTATCACCGCCGATCTCGAATCCGCCGGCGTCATATTCACGGTGTACAGCGGCGTGGAACCGGATCCCACGTTCCGACACGTCGAAGAAGGGTTGAGTAAGCTTCGTGAAGTCGACGCCCAGGCTTTGATCGCCGTCGGCGGCGGATCGCCCATGGACGCAGCCAAGGTCATGGCGGCCATGGCCACCAACAACAGGCCGCTTCTCAAGCTGCGGGGCTGGTTCCGCATCCGCAAACAACCCATGCCGCTCTACGCCATACCGACTACAGCGGGCACCGGCTCCGAAGCGACGATCGCAGCGGTCGTCTCGGAACCGATCACGCATGCCAAGAACTTCTTCATCGACCCCAAGCTCATGCCGACGATGGCTGCGCTCGACGCCTCACTCATGACCGGCCTGCCGCCTCACATAACGGCCGCAACCGGAATGGACGCGCTTACGCACGCCGTCGAGTCCTACACGGCCCTTACTTCCACGGCCAAGACCGAGCGTTTCGCAACCACCGCCGTGCGCCTGATCTTCGAGAACCTTCCCAAGGCCTACAAGGACGGCAACGACGTCTCGGCACGAAGCGCGATGGCGCTTGCGAGCTTCTATGCGGGCATGGCGTTTTCGCGTACGGGCGTAGCCTACGTTCATGCAATCGCCCATACCCTCGGAGCAACCTACGGAACACCTCACGGCTGGGCCAACGCTCTCGTACTGCCGCACATCCTGGAATTCTCCGCCGACGCGTCGAGAAAACGCCTTGCCGAACTCGCAGATGTGATCGGCCTCGAAGGCAACGGTGAGCGCGACAAGGCGCGCCGTTTCATCGATGCCGTGCGCGAGTTGAAAGAGAGCGTCGGCATACCGCCGACCCTCGATGACCTGCAACGCCGAGACATTCCGTCCATCGCCGAGCGAGCTCTGGCTGAGGCCTGGGCCACCTACCCGGCACCCCGCTACATGGACCAGGCTCAGGCCGAGGAACTGATCGAAAAGCTGGTCGCCTAGGGGGGCCTAAGTCCCTATTTCTACTGAGCTTTTGCTGTCCCACCGGAAAAATCTGCGTGATTCGATAATGTAGGCATTGACAACATCGTGGCCCGCGCTGTATGTTGCCACCGACAACATCGTCGAGCCCACCATGCCCTATCACCACGGAAATCTGAGAGAAGCGCTGCTCGAGAGAGCTGCAGAGGTCATCGCTAACGAGGGCGTTGAAGCACTCAGCCTGAGAGCGCTGGCGCGCGACTTGGGAGTTTCGCATGCTGCTCCCCGGCGACACTTCGAAGATCGCAGCGCGCTGTTGGTCGAGCTTGCCCGTGAAGGCATGCGACGCAGCATCGAGGCAATGGACGAGGGAGGGCGAAAGGCCGGTGACGATCCGATCGCTCGCTATCGGGCTTTCGGGCGCTCATACGTGAAGTTCGCCACAGAGAATCCGTCGTACTTCCGTGCCATCAATCACCCGGAGGTCCTCGCCCACGGCAGCGATGAGCTGGCCGATGCCAAGCGCGCGTGGTTCGCAAAGCTTCGTGAAGGTGCCGAGGCCGCAAGGAAGGCGGGCTGGCATCCCGACGCCGATCTGGACGCTCTCGTCGCTTTCAGTTGCGCTGCCGCCATGGGTACAGCCGCGTTCTTGTCGGATAGCGGCTGGCGCTCGCTGTTCACTGACGGCGACCTCGACGCTTTAGCCGATTCGGTTCTCGATCTTACGGTTCACCGCAGCCGCGCGACGGCGCGTACCGCCAACGCGGCTCGCAAGCAGCCGAAAACCAAACGAGCGAGGAAAGCCTCATGAACGTAAGACAAATGTTGAGAAAAGCATTCGCTTGGGGCCCGGTGTTCTTCGGCATCGGGTTCGTTGCACCCCTTGTCGCCCAGACTCTGGAGGCCACGGCCACCGCACCGCCCCTCGGCTTTACCGCCATACAAACCGGTTTGGTCGTTGGCATCGTACTGGGAACGGTCGCCAAGCTTCGCGGGAGGTGGATATGAACTCCTCGGCAGCCTTGGCAATCGACAACAGTCAGAGCATCGATACCGCGCTTCAACGCCAGGAAGCGGTGATCGCACGCAAGTACATGGGAACGGTGCCCTGGGAGATGGTCATATGGGGGCTCGGCAACTTCTGCCTGTGGCTGTCGTTGTGGCCGCTGGCCTTGACCGGCATCTTGCCGCTATGGGCGGCCTTCATCGTATCGACGATATGCATCACGGTCAGCTACCTGCCGTCGCACGAAGCCCAACACTCGATCATCGCGGCGGGCGGCAAGAATCTACGCTGGCTCAACGACCTGGTAGGACACGTATCGGTCATTCCACTGGTCCTGCCCTACAAGATCGCTTGGATCACCCACCGCATGCACCATGCCCACGCCAACGACCCCGAACTCGATCCGGACCACTTCAACAAAGGTGATACTTGGTGGAAGGCGGTGTGGGCGGGAATCCAAGGCCGCCAGCCGGGAGCGCAAAGCGCCTACAAGACGCTAGGCAAGACCAGCGATGACCCCAAGATCCACCGGGCTCTGACCGAGGCGGCGATCCTGACGATCTCCTACTACGCCGTACTTACCGTGATGGCCTGGTCGGGCTACGCGCTCGAGGCCTTCTTCATCTGGTGGCTCCCCCGCCAGATCGCCTCAAGCTACATACAACTGTTCCTGAGCTGGGCTCCTCACTACCCTATGGAAGAGCAGGGCCGCTACAGTGACACCCGTGCCTGGCGCTCGCCGATCGGCACCATCGCGTCAATGGGAATGGAGTATCACGTCATCCACCACCTCTACCCGGCCATTCCACTGTTCAAGACCGGACCCGCCTTCCGCGAGATGCGCGATCTGCTCGAGCAGCAGGGGTTGAGAAACGACGGACTCTGAGCCGACAGCATTCAGGCGCTGAGACGCGTCATGCGTTCACGCCGTCATTGCTACATCCTGCCGGCCGACGACGCTCATTGTCGGCCGGCAATGATCATAGCCCGTGGTTGGGCCAGTCGGGCTCGAAGTCCTTGTCGAGGAAAGCTTGCGCTCCGGCGCTATGCTTATCCTTACGCATCCACATCGACATCATCATGTCGGTTTCGATGCGCAGCCTTTCCTCCAGAGTGCGGCCGATGCCCCTGACCACGGTTTCCTTGTCGGCTCTCAGGGCCCCCTGAGGAAGTTTGGCTATCGACCGCGCCAACTCCAAAGCGCGCTCGTAGGCCTTGCCCTCGGGGACTACCTCGTTGGCAAGCCCCATGCGGTAGGCATCCTGCGCATCGATGGGACGCCCGGTGATGAGAAGTTCCATTGCATGGCCGAGGCCGACGATGAGTGGCAGGCGCACCGCAAGACCGTCCCCCGAAACGATGTTCCAACGGCGCTCGAGGGCGCCGAAGACGGCGTTCTCGGCGCAGATACGCATGTCGGCCAACATTGCAGTTTCCATCCCGGCGGCGACCGCGTAGCCGTTGACGGCAGCGATGATCGGCTTGAATATGTCGGCGCGCTTCGTGTAGCCGCAAAACCCGTCGGCATTGTAGTAAGCCTGGCGGAAATCTTCGTAGTCCATCATCTCGGTCAGCGCCGCTGCGTCTTCGAGATCCCAGCCGGCGCAAAACGCTTTATCGCCGGCTCCGGTAATGATCCCAACCAACGCGTCCTTGTCATCGCGGAAACGTTTGAAGGCGTCCTGCAACTCCTCGTTCATCTTCTGGCTGATGCAGTTACGACGCTCCGGCCGGTTGAGCGTTATTGTGACGATGTGGTCTTCGTGGTCGTACAGAATAGTTTCGTAAGCCATTGGCTGTGTCTCCTTCGGTTTCGGGTTTCTCACGCGCCGGCATGCCGCCGCCGGGCAACCACCGCAACTATCGAGATTTGATGTGTTGCTATGCGGACCTGAGGACAGAGTCCAGGAACCGGTGCGTGGCGAGGGCGGCCTTTGGGATCCAGGCTTGCGAGAACCGGCTGGACGACATACGTGGTCTGAAGTTGCGCATGGAAACGCTTGCTCTACTAGACGCGATCTTCTTGTTCTTGGAGACCGCCGAGAACCCCAAGCACGTCGGCGCCCTGCTGGTCTTCGACCCGCCCGAAGAAAACGATCCGGGCTTCGTACGCGACATAGTCGAACGCTTTCGCGCGATGGAGGTTGCCGCGCCCTTCAACCGACGCGCCCAATTCCACACCCTCAGCATGCCGACCTGGGAGACCGTGCAGGACTGCGACATGGAGTATCACATCCGCCACGTCATCCTGCCCTATCCCGCCGACGATCATGCCCTGCTGGACCATGTAGCACGGGCCCACGAGCCGCTGTTGGATCGCGACATGCCGCTGTGGGAGTTCCACATCATCGAAGGTTTGGAGGGAGGCGGCTTCGCCGTCTACGCCAAGATTCATCACGCCTGTGTCGACGGCATCAGCGGAGTCTTGCGCATGCAGGCGAGCCTCCACCACGACGCGACCGACCGTAGCGTCCGCGCCCCCTGGGACGAACCTGAAAGAAAGCACAAGCGTTCTCGCCATCACTCCGAGGGCCGCTTGGCGCAGCTCACCAAGGCCACCGCCGCTCTGCGTGACCATTTCACCGCAGGCAGCCAGCTGTCGATGGCCGCAATCCAACGAACGTTGGAGCTCACGGGCCTGGTGCACGGCCGCCACTACCTGCCTTTCTCCGCCCCACGCACGGCCCTCAACAACGCCGTCCACCGATCCCGGTCCATCGGCGTAGCCAGCCTTCCCGTGGACCGCGTCCAGGATGTAGCACACCATTGTAACGCTACGCTCAACGAGGTGGTGCTGAGCGTGATAGACGATGCTTTGCATCACTATCTTCGTGAGCACGGCACCGAGCACGGTGATCGGCTAGTCGCGATGGTTCCAATGTCGCTGCGCCAAGACGGTGACACCGACGCCAACACCCAGGCCTGCCTTCTCTACATCGAGATGGGATCCGAGCATGCGTCGCCTCTAGCGCGCCTTTCGCAAGTCCATCGCGCGAGCGCGAAGGCGAAGGAGGAGGCTCGGGAGTATTCTCCCGTCGCCCTGGCCGATCATTCGATGCTGATCATCGGCTTGGCCGAGCTTGTCGGTCGCCTACCTCTCGGCGTCGGACCGCGGCCCGTCGGCAACGTATTGGTCTCCAACGTTCCCGGCTCCGAGCACCAGCTCTTCCTCCGCGGTGCCAAACTGAGAGCGGCCTACCCCATGTCTACCCTGATGCCGGGGTGCGCCCTGAACGTCACGCTATTGCGGCAGGCCAACCGCCTCGACTTCGGCATGGTAGCCAGCCGAGAGTCGATTCCCGACATCAGTATCCTCGCTTCTTATATCGAGGGCTCTTTCGACGGACTGGCGGCCGCGGCTCTCGGAAACTGATCCGGCATACGCGTCACTCGGCCGGCCGCAACGAATAACTCACCGGCAGATTCTTGATGCCCCCCACGAAGTGAGAGACGCAGTGCACGGGCTCACCCGCAAGCTCGATCGAGTCGAGCCTGGAAAGCAGCTCACGGAAGAACGCGCGTAGCTCCAGACGTGCCAGGTGGGCTCCCAAGCAGAAGTGAATGCCCGTCCCGAATGCTAGATGCTCAGCGGCGTTCTCGCGGTCTATGTCGAAAGCATGCGGGTCCTTGAATACACGTTCGTCGCGGTTGGCAGAGAGATAGGAAAGCAACACCGCCTCGCCTTCCCGGATCGTTACTCCGCCTAGCTCGTAGTCCCCGGTTGCGTGGCGAAGGAAATGCCTCACCGGCGTTGCCCAGCGGATGATTTCGTCGACTGCTCCGGGTATCCGGTTCGGATCCTTCTGCAGGGCCTTTAGCTGCTCGGGATGGCGGATCAGCGCTTCCAGCCCGCCGTTGATCGAGTTGGAAGTCGTGTCGTGGCCGGCGGTGGCAACGATCATGTAGTAGCCGAGCCGTTCTATCTCCCCGATCGGAGCCCCGTCGATCGTAGCATTGGACAAAACCGTAGCGATGTCTTCGGCCGGGCTCTTCCTTCGATCATCGGTCAGATTGTTGAAGTACTCGAAGAAGGTCCGGCTGGCGTTGATGATCACCTCGAGGCCGTCGCCCTCGCCGAATTCAGGATCTTCACTCGCGAACAGCTCCTGGGTCAGGCGTAGCATCATGGGCTCGTCGGGCTCGGGGACACCCAGAATCGACATTATGACGTGCAGCGGGAACATCAGACCTATCTCACGTGCGAAATCACACTCGGGGCCTCGCTCCATCATGCGGTCGACGAACTCGCGCGCCAACTGGTTCACACGCTGCTCGATGACCTTGCGTAGGTTCGCGGGTTTGAACCAATCGTTGGTGAGCTTCCGGTATTCGTGGTGCTCGTGCCCGTCCATGTGCACCAGCGACTTGATGATGAGCCCTGTCGCCATCTGCTGGTCGTAGAAGGCCGTTCGGAACAACACGGACTGCAGAGTGTTGAGGAACTTCTCGGGCTGCCGCTCGATCTCGAAGACATCGGCGTGGCGCGTGAGCGCGTAGAACGGGATGTAACCGTCGATCTCGATCCTGTGAATCGGGTCCTCGGAGCGCAGCCTATCGGCTTTCTCGTGCCAGGCTCGGAGGTTGGTGTATGCCGCAGGATCGACGAAGATGCCGCCCGGGCCGTCAAAACTCGTGGTGGTGGGTAAGCTCACTATCGAACCGCGATGTTGCTGGCGGCAGCGCGAGTGTCTCACCCGGTTCCCTGCGATGCAAGATCGATCAGGCTAGCGTGGCGACCCTCGCGGTCGGCCGCTACACTGATCACGATGGACATTACCTTTCTCGGCGGCACGGGAACTGTTACCGGGTCGAAATACCTCGTAACCGAAGGATCAACGCGGATCCTCGTGGACTGCGGACTCTTCCAGGGCCTCAAGGTTCTGCGTCTGCGCAACTGGGAGCCCCTGGGCATCGAACCGAAATCTCTCGATGCCGTAGTGCTGACCCATGCTCACATCGATCACAGCGGCTATCTGCCCGTCCTGGTTCGCGACGGGTTCACCGGACCCATCTACTGCACACCG
>JANQEO010000365.1 GCA_028278325.1 Candidatus Binatia bacterium | reverse complement strand
GATCGCTTCGATGTACGGCTCAATCGCGGCTTCCGTGGCCAACTCCGGCTGCTTGGTTTCGATCCACTCGACGAGCGCATCCACCTCCTGCGCGAGTCGGTTGATGGCGTCGGCTTTGTGCTCCCGGTCGCTCCAGTTGATGTCCAAGCCCGCCTTGATACTCGGGGCCAGTAGCAGACGAATCCCCGCAGCGCGGCAGAGGCTCTCTTGGCTTCGCCCGGTCAGTTCAGCGGCACCCTTCAGCAGCTTCTTAGCGGCATGGCCGAGCAGGTTGAATGTGTCCTCTACCCGCCCGGCCCCTACGAGAGGGCGCGAGTCCATTCCCACGCGCAGATCTTTGGGCAGCTTCTTCCAGTCGAACGCGCGGGTTTTCTTCGCGACCTCACGCGTCTTCTCCAACAGCCGCCGGTCCATGTCGTGCGCGATGAGTCGGTCACGGAAGTTCTTCAGTGTCCCCTGCGAGAACGCCGCTTCCGTCGCACCAAGGCAATCGAGTACGAGCTGCCAACGCGCATCCATGATCGTCAGTTCGACAGCTTCGGCATCCGATGCCTGCACATACCCCTGCAGGATGGTCGCGATGCACATCATGCCTGGCGGTAGAGGATCTTCGCCTGCTCCTGTGTTCCGATACATCTCGGCAAGCTCATCCTGAAAAGCGGCGTCCACGATCTCGTGGCGGTGAAGCCGCAGAAATGCAAAGAGCTTCCGGACCCGCGTCAGCCGCTTGAGAATCCGTAGCTCGGCCTTCGTGGGTTCCACGCGCGGGTTCCATCGCTTGATCGACATGCTCCGAGAAGATCACGACGCAGATCCACTTGTCGATCTTTCGCTGGCCGGCGGCGGCGGCTGATCGCGCAACCGATCGATTTCACTCAATCGTCAACATGATCGGCGCTCTAGGGCTCGAGGGGCTTGGGCACGTTTTGGATCGAGGTTTGCGTCGAGTCCACGGTCTCGATTTCGGCGGGGCTGAAGTCCTCGCCGAAGATGCCGGTGCTGTTTCCGGAGGTGCTCATACCGGTGGCCGCGTCACCCTGAATCAGCACGTCGTACTGGCCGTTGGAGTTGATGTCGCCCACCTGGTTCTCGTTGCAGAACCCGCTGCTGTCCCCGGTGAACAGGATGCCGGCGCGCGCGGCGGCCTGGATGTTGTTTCCCAACATCGTGTCGCCGATGCCCACGTGGGAGTTGATCATGGCGATGCCGTCGCCGTCGTTGCCGTCGGTGGTGAGCGTGGTGCCGGTGATGAAGTTGTCGAACACGCGAATCCGCGCGGAACCGATCGCGGTGAACAACCCGCGAATGCCGAACCGCTCGTTGTCGGTCACGGTGTTGGACCAGACGTCGCCGTCGCCGGAGCCCTGGATGTTGATGCCCATGTTGGCGTTGCGCTCGACGGTGTTGTAGGCGACGAAGTACAGCGACTCGGTCTCGTCGTCGGGGACGACGCTGTCGAGGGTGATGCCGCTGCCCTCGTTGTCGCGGACGTGGTTGTTGCGAATG